>NZ_JBVJSQ010000005.1:0-585105 GCF_055606485.1 Streptomyces sp. NPDC037083
CGCTGTTGAGTTCTCAAGGAACGGACGCTTCCTTTGTACTCACCCGAACTTCTTCGGGCTTTCCTCCGGGCGCTTCCCTTCGGTCTTGCGTTTCCGACTCTATCAGATCCTTTTCCGATCCGATTTCCTCGGTGCTTTCCAGGTTCCCGCTTTTTCTGCGGTTCCCTTTCCGGCGGTTCCGACTTTATCAGAAGTCTCCGGCCGGTTTGACCGGCCATTCACTTTCCGACTTATCGGGGGGCCTCGATGGAATCTGTGATTCGAGAGGCCGACTAGATCCTAACCGCTGCCGACCGGACTGCGTCCAGTTCCAGGCAACTGTTCGAATCTACCTCCCCACGCGCTCCGTGTCAACGGCTTTTGCGGGGCGAAGAGGAGACTAGCAGTTGATCGGGGCCGATCGCACATCAGGCGGCGGTGGGCACCGTGGCGCTGCGTTCGGCCGCTTCGACGTCCCCTGTGTCCCCTGCCCGGGCGGCCCTGCCGCCGAGGACGTAGATGTAGGCGAGGAAGGCCAGTTCGGCGGTGATGCCGACGGTGATGCGGGCCCAAGTGGGCAGGCCCGAGGGGGTGACGAAGCCTTCGATGGCACCGGAGACGAAGAGCACCAGGGCGAGGCCGATCGCCATGCCCACAGCGGCTCGGCCCTCTTCGGCCAGGGCGGTGCGGCGGGAGCGGGGGCCCGGGTCGATGACGGTCCAGCCCAGGCGGAGTCCGGTGCCCGCGGCGACGAAGACGGCCGTCAGCTCGAGCAGGCCGTGGGGAAGGACGAGCCCGAGGAACGTGTCGAGTCTGCCTGCCGAGGACATCAGGCCGGCGCCAATGCCGAGATTGAGCATGTTCTGGAAGAGGATCCAGAGGACCGGCAGGCCCAGGAAGACGCCCAGGACCAGGCACATCGCGGCGGCCTGCGCGTTGTTCGTCCACACCTGGGCGGCGAACGCCGCTGCCTGGTGGCTCGAGTAGTACGTCTCGTAGAGGCCGCCGGGCCGGGTGAGCTCACGCAGTTCGTCGGGAGCGGCTATCGAGGACTGGACTGCCGGGTGTGTTCCGATCCACCACCCCAGGAGAGCGGCGACGGTCGTGGAGAGCAACGCGGTCGGTACCCACCAGTGCCGTGACCTGTAGACCGCGGCCGGGAAGCCCTGCGTCAGGAACCTCGTCACGTCGCGCCAGGAGGCGCGGCGTGTGCCTGTCACCGCACTGCGCGCGCGTGCCACGAGTTGGGTGAGGCGGCCGGTGAGCTGCGGGTCGGGGGCGCTGGACTGGATCAGGGAGAGATGGGTGGCGGTGCGCTGGTAGAGGGTGACGAGTTCGTCTGTCTCGGCGCCGTTGAGGTGGCGCTGGCGGCGTACCAGGGCGTCGAGGCGGTCCCACTCGGCTCGGTGGGCGGAGACGAAGACGTCCAGGTCCATCGGTGTGCCTGCTCCTCGGCTGTTCGTCAGCGGCCGGTGGTGGATGTCAGCTTGTCCTACTGCGGCGCGATGTGCCCTCAGCTTGGCAGACTGGCCGTTCTCGGGGCAGGCCAGGGAAGGGACGACACGCGTGAGTGAGCTGGTGACGGGTGAGGCGGTGGCGTTGGAGCTGCGGCCTGCCAGGCTGCCCAGCCGGGCTTTGGCCACGCTGCTGGATCTGCTCGTGGCGGTCGTGGTCTACCTCGTGGTGAGCATTGCCGTGTTGGCGGCGACGGCGTCCTTGGACGAGGCGGCGCAGGTCGCGCTGTCGATCGCCACGTTCCTGCTGGTGCTGGTGGGTGGTCCGATCGCGGTGGAGACGCTCAGTCACGGAAGGTCGCTGGGCAAGTCGGCGTGCGGGCTGCGGGTGGTGCGGGACGACGGTGGGCCGATCCGGTTCCGGCATGCGCTGGTGCGGGGGGCGATAGGTGTGGTCGAGATTCTGCTGACGATCGGGGTGGTGGCCTGTATCGCCTCGCTGGTGTCGGCCCGGGGGCGACGGCTCGGTGATGTCTTCGCCGGGACGTTGGTGGTGCGCGAGCGGGTTCCCGCGGTGCGGTCCGGTTTCGTGCCGCCGCCTCCGCCTTGGCTGGCGGGACGGTTTCAGGGGCTCGATCTTTCCGGGGTGCCGGACGGGCTGTGGTTGGCGGTCCGGCAGTACCTGGGGCGGATGAATCAGCTGGATCCGCAGGTCGGCTGGGCGATGGCGGAACGGCTGGCCGGTGATCTGGCGGCGTGTACGGGGGCTCCGGTTCCGCAGGGAGTGCCGCCGGCCGCGTTCCTGGCGGCGGTGGTGCAGGAGCGGCAGGTCCGGGAGGCGCGGCGGGTCTTCGCAGGCGGCGGCCCGGGGGTCGGACGGGCGGCGGGTGACGGAGGAAGCGGGACTGGGGGCCTGGCGGCTGGACCCTACGGCCCGCAGGGCTCGTACCGACCGCCGGCGCCGTATGCGCCGACGACGGCCTACGAACCGCCGTCGCCGTACGGACAGCCGGCGCCCTCCGGACAGCCGGCGTCCCATGGACCGGCCGCGGCCTCCGGACCGTCGGCTTCGTCCGGGCCCCCTGCGCCGGCCGCGCCGACGGCCTCGTCCGGGTCCGCTGGTGGGCAAGAGGCCGGTGATCGGTCCGAGGGGGCTGCCACGGGGTTCGTGCCGCCGGCTTAGGCCTGGCCGGGGGCGGGTCGGTCGAACGTCGACGGGGGTGTCTCGAGGTCCTCCAGCTCGATGCCGGGGGCCGCGAGGACGACGTCTCCGGCGATGTGGACGGTGTGCTGTTCGCCGGTGTCCAGGGCTGTGACCTGGTATTCGTCCACGGTCAGGGGGCCGTTGTCAGTGGCGTGTGCTTCTCTTTTCCGCAAGGCCCAGGACTGGTCCACGGTGCGGGGGGCGAGGACCGGATCCGTGAAGGCGACGAGGCGGACGCGGGTTGCCGAAGAGGAGGGGGTCAGGCGTAGGAGCCGGGTGGTCGCGATGAGGAAGGCGGGGGATGTGCCGGTGAAGGAATGGGCGGGGACGTTGCCTTCCGTGGCCTCGGCGCCGGTGGGGTCGGTGCGGACCCAGGTGACGCCGTCCAGGGCTGCGCCGCGTACCTGCCAGCTGCTCGCGTGGAGTTCGAGGCGGAGGGGGCGGCCGAGATCGTCGAGGGTGAGGTCGACGGAACCGGTGTGATCGCCGGTGGGGGTGGTCAGCTGGGAGACGTATCGCCAGCCGGCGGGCCCGGGGGCGCACTGGAAGTGCTCGTGGGCGAAGGGGGTGTGATCGTGCGGATCGTGGAGCGAATAGCGGCCGCGGGGCATCGGGGTCCTGGGGTGTGACGGGCCGGCTGGTCCGATCTGATCCGGTCCGGTCCCGTCCGTTCCGTCGTCTCGGCGGGTGGGATGGCGGCCGGTTCCGGCCGTGGGCCGAAGGGGCAGGCCCCCGGCACGGGGGTGCGGGGGCCTGCCTCGGAGGACCTGCCTGCTGCTGAGGGGCGGCGCGTCAGTGGACGGACGTGCTCCTCAGCGGGTGGGCTGCGGACTCAGTAGCGGTAGTGGTCCGACTTGTAGGGGCCGTCGACCTCGACGCCGATGTAGGCGGCCTGCTCGGGGCGCAGCGTGGTCAGCTTGACGCCGAGCGCGTCGAGGTGGAGGCGGGCGACCTTCTCGTCGAGGTGCTTGGGCAGCGTGTAGACGCCGGTCGGGTACTCGTCGGGCTTGGTGAAGAGCTCGATCTGGGCCAGGGTCTGGTCGGCGAACGAGTTCGACATCACGAACGAGGGGTGGCCGGTGGCGTTGCCCAGGTTCAGCAGGCGGCCCTCGGACAGCACGATGATGACCTTGCCGTCGGGGAACTTCCAGGTGTGGACCTGCGGCTTGACCTCGTCCTTGACGATGCCGGGGATCTTCGCGAGGCCGAGCATGTCGATCTCGTTGTCGAAGTGACCGATGTTCCCGACGATGGCCTGGTGCTTCATCCTGGCCATGTCCGAGGCCATGATGATGTCCTTGTTGCCGGTCGTGGTGATGAAGATGTCCGCCTTGTCGACGACCTCGTCGAGGGTCGTGACCTGGTAGCCGTCCATCGCCGCCTGCAGTGCGCAGATCGGGTCGATCTCGGTGACGATCACGCGGGCGCCCTGGCCGCGCAGCGACTCCGCGCAGCCCTTGCCCACGTCGCCGTAGCCGCACACGACGGCGGTCTTGCCGCCGATCAGGACGTCGGTGGCCCGGTTGATGCCGTCGATCAGGGAGTGGCGGCAGCCGTACTTGTTGTCGAACTTCGACTTGGTGACGGCGTCGTTGACGTTGATCGCCGGGAACAGCAGGACGCCGTCGCGCTGCATCTCGTACAGACGGTGCACGCCGGTCGTGGTCTCCTCGGTCACGCCGCGGATCTCCGAGGCGAGCTGGGTCCACTTCTGCGAGCCGTCGGTGATGGTGCGGTTGAGGAGTTCGAGGATGACGCGGTGCTCGTCGTTCTCGGCGGTGTCGACCGAGGGGACCTTGCCGTCCTTCTCGTACTCGACGCCCTTGTGGACGAGGAGGGTGGCGTCACCGCCGTCGTCCAGGATCATGTTCGGGCCGCCGGTGGGGCTGTCCGGCCAGGTCAGCGCCTGCTCGGTGCACCACCAGTACTCCTCCAGCGTCTCGCCCTTCCAAGCGAAGACGGGGACGCCCTGGGGGTTGTCGACGGTGCCGTTCGGGCCGACGGCGATGGCGGCGGCCGCGTGGTCCTGGGTGGAGAAGATGTTGCAGGACGCCCAGCGGACACGGGCGCCCAGCGCGACCAGCGTCTCGATCAGCACGGCCGTCTGCACCGTCATGTGCAGGGAGCCGGTGACCCGCGCGCCGGCCAGCGGCTGCGCTTCGGCGTACTCCCTGCGGATCGCCATCAGGCCCGGCATCTCGTGCTCGGCGAGAGTGATCTCCTTGCGGCCGAAATCGGCCAGGGAGAGGTCGGCGACCTTGAAGTCCTGTCGGTTGTCGACAGTCGTCATGGTGAGCTGCTCCTCGGGGGTTGGTTCGAGAGAGTGGATACGGCTGGTCTGCGCGGCGGCGGACACAGGGGTGCCCCAAGGAGGACACAGGCATGCCCGCGTGCGCGCAGCGCAGTCCGTCGGAGGCCCTCTCTCCCTCGGTCGGCCCACACCGGGACCGCCCGACCGCCATCAGCAGCGACGTCTGGCTCCGTTCCAAGCTACACCGCGGGCGCGGGCGGCCCCAGTCCGCGTCCGATCGGATCGCGCCGATCGTGGAGGGCACGGAACGGCGGCAGGACCCGTCGTCGGTGTGCGGCGGGTCCTGTCGGGTGGGCCGGGGGGTGTGGGCCTCAGTGGCCTCAGTGCTCGGCCGGGTGCTGGGAGGGGCCGCCCGGGGTGGCCTCGCGGTCCGGGCCCTTGGCGGCCTCGGCCTCGCTGTAGATGTCGGGCTCGAGGTAGATCACGCGGGCGATCGGGACGGCGGCGCGGATGCGGGCCTCGGCGGCGTTGATGGCGGTGGCGACCTGGGCGGCCGTGTCGTCGTGCTCGACGGCGATCTTGGCGGCGACGAGGAGTTCCTCGGGGCCGAGGTGGAGGGTGCGCATGTGGATGACGCCGGTGACGGTGTCGCCGTCGACGATGGCCGTCTCGATCTTCTTGACCTCTTCCACGCCGGCGGCCTCGCCGAGGAGCAGGGACTTGGTCTCGGAGGCGAGGACGAGGGCGATGAGGACGAGGAGGATGCCGATGCAGACGGTGCCGATGCCGTCCCAGATGCCGTCGCCGGTGAGGATGGCCAGGCCGACGCCGCCGAGGGCGAGGACGAGACCGATCAGCGCGCCGAAGTCCTCGAGGAGGACGACGGGCAGCTCGGGGGCCTTGGCGCGGCGGATGAACTGCGACCAGGAGAGCTTGCCGCGCAGTTCGTTGGACTCCTTGATGGCGGTGCGGAAGGAGTAGCCCTCGGCGATGATCGCGAAGACGAGGACGCCGACCGGCCAGTACCAGTGCTCCAGCTCGTGCGGGTGCTTGATCTTCTCGTAGCCCTCGTAGATGGCGAACATGCCGCCGACCGAGAACAGGACGATGGAGACGAGGAAGGCGTAGATGTAGCGCTCACGGCCGTAGCCGAAGGGGTGTTGCGGGGTCGCGTCGCGCTGGGCCTTCTTGCCGCCGATGAGGAGCAGGGCCTGGTTTCCGGAGTCGGCGAGGGAGTGCACGCCCTCGGCGAGCATGGACGACGAGCCGCTGAACGCGAACGCCACGAACTTAGATGCCGCGATCGCGAGATTGGCGCCGAGTGCCGCCACGATCGCCCTGGTGCCGCCTGACGCGCTCATGTGTTCGCGTTGTCCCTTCGCCTTCGTACGACCGGTTCGCCGTGCAGGGCTTTGCCCGTACTTTGCCGGTGGGTCATTCTTGCAGCCCGTTCCGGCGACGGCGTTTCAGGTATCCACAAGCGTGGTCAGACAATCACCGTGGCCCGGAAGAGCGTGCCGGCGCCGGACGCCTCGGCCTTGTCGGAGGCGGGGACGAACACCGATTGGCCGGGGGTGAGTTCGTGTTCGCCCGCGCGGACCGTGCCCGCCGTGCAGAGCAGGATCTGCGGGGTGTCGCTGGTGAGGTCGTGGGCGGCGCCGCCCTCCGGGAGGACGTAGCGGGACAGGCGGAACTCGTCGATGGGGGTCTCGTAGACCTCTTCGCCGTCGGGTGAGGCCTCGGGGCGCAGGACTGCGGGGTCGCCGGGTTCGAAGCGGACGACGCGCAGGAGTTCGGGGACGTCGACGTGTTTGGGGGTCAGGCCGCAGCGCAGGACGTTGTCGGAGTTGGCCATGATCTCGACGCCGAGGCCGCTGAGGTAGGCGTGGGGGATGCCGGCGCCGAGGAACAGCGCTTCGCCGGGCTGGAGTCGGATGTGGTTCAGCAGCATGGCGGCGATGACGCCGGGGTCGCCGGGGTAGTGGTGGGCGATGCCGGCGTAGGGGGCGTAGTCGCCGCCGAGGCGGTCGCAGGCGGCCGCGGCCTCGGCGACGGTGTGGGCGGTCTCCTCGCGGTCGGCGGTGAGGATCGCGGTGAGGACCTCGCGCAGGGCGGCGTCCTCCGGGCGGGCGTGCAGGAGGTCGACGTACGGCTTGAGCGAGTCGACGCCGAGGCCGTCGAGGAGGTCGGCGGCGTGGGCCGGGGCGCGGAAGCCGCAGAGGCCGTCGAACTCGGTGAGGGCGCAGATGAGTTCGGGCTTGTGGTTGGCGTCCTTGTAGTTGCGGTGCGGGGCGTCGGCGGGGACGCCGCGGCGCTCTTCGTCCTCGTAACCCTGTTCGGCCTGTGCCAGGTCGGGGTGGACCTGGAGGGAGAGGGGGGCGCCGGCGGCGAGGAGTTTGAGGAGGAAGGGCAGGCGGGGTCCGAACCTGGCGACGGTGCGTTCGCCGAGTTCGCGTCGCGGGTCGGCGTCGATCACCTCGACGAGGGTGCCGCGGCCGGTGCGTGAGGGGGCTCCGGGGTGGGCGCCCATCCACATCTCGGCCTGCGGCTCGCCGGTGGGCGGGGTGCCGAGCAGGTGCGGGATCGCGGTGGGGGAACCCCAGGCGTAGGGGCGGACGGTGTTGTCGAGGCGGTCCATGCGGTTCTCTCTGCCTGCCCTGGTGTCGGTCGTCGGGCGCTCGGCCTCGGTCGGCGGGCGGTCGGTGGTCGGATCAGGTCCCTGAGGCGAGCGCCAGGTAGACGGCGGCGAAGTCCGTGGTGGCGATCAGTTCGGCGAGGGTGACGAGTTCGTCGCCCTCTTCGGGCTCGAGTTCGCTGATCGGCGTGTCGTGGCCGAGGGCCAGCTCGCGGGCGGCCGGGGCGGCGGTGAGGCCGCCGATGGGACGGTCGCGCAGCAGCACCACGCGCGCGTGCAGGGCGGGGGCTTCCTCGACGCGGTCGCGGAAGAAGTCGTCCGGGTCGGCGCCGGCGGCCAGGGGGCCGGCGAGGAGGGCGCTGTGTTCGGCGAGGGCCTCGGGGAGTTCGGCGACGAGGGCGGGGCGGCCTGCGAGTTCGGCGAGGGCGGCGGCGAAACGGCGGCCGGCGGGGCCGGCGGAGGTGCCTTCGGTCCAGATCACGGGGAGGGCGTCGGCGAGTTCGCCGGCCAGGGTCTTCGCCGGGTTGCTGTAGGTGGCGACGGCGGGGCCGCAGCGTTCGGCGACCTGGTCGAGCCGGTCGGCGACCTTCTCGATCGCCTCGGGCGGGGCGGAGAGCAGGGCGACGCGGTCCAGGAGGGCGAGGAAGGGGGTCAGCAGGGCCCACAGGACGCCGGGGGCGGAGGCGGCGACGGGGGGCTGCTCGTCCTGTTCGTAGGGGGCGGTCGCCAGGGGGACGAACAGGCCGTGGGCAGCGTCGGCCGCTTCGGTGAGCGGGGAGCGGGCGGGGGCGACGGCGGCGACGGAGCAGCCGCGGCGGTAGGCCTGCTCGGCGAGGAGGGAGAGGCCGGGTTCGCTGCCGTCGGGGGTGGCGATGAGGAGGAGGTCGACGGAGCCGGCCCAGCCGGGGAGTTCCCAGCGCAGGGCGCCCGCGGCGGGGGCGACGCCGGTGGGCGCCAGGCGGATGACGGGGCAGGCGGCGCCGGCGAGGGTGCCGAGGAGGTCGGCGACGCAGACGGCGGCGGCGCCGGGGCCCGCGATGAGGATCGCGCGGGGGCGGCCGTCCGGTTTGAGGTCGTGGACGCCGGCCTCGGCGGCGTGCCGGGCGGCGGTGCGGACGCGGGCGCCGGCTTCGGCCGCGCCGCGCAGGAGTGCTCGGTGGTCGGCCTCGGCGAGGGCTTCCGGCGTGTCGAGCAGCGAGTCGTCGAGCATGGCGGCAGTCTCCGATCGCCCCGGGGGCGTCGTCGGTGTGCGGGGCCGGGGGTGGGGCGCGTGCGGGGAGGCTGCGGGGTGGGGCGGGGGCCTGGGGGGGGCCGTTCCTGCTGCTCCCTGCGGTGCGTGGTCGCCCGGGTGGGGTGGTGCCTGACGGTGGTGCTGGCATCGGGCGGGTGGGGCCGGGGGCCCGGGGCCGATGCCGGGGGCGGCTGCGCGGCTACGCGGGGTGGCGGGCCTCGTCGACGAGGAGGACGGGGATGCCGTCGCGGACGGGGTACGCCAGGCCGCAGTCCTGACCCGTGCAGATCAGCTCGGCGTCCTGCTCCTTGAGGGGGGCGTGGCAGGCGGGGCAGGCGAGGATCTCCAGGAGGCCGGCTTCGAGCGGCATGGGGTGTCCCTTCGGGGTGGGCCGGTGTGCGTCCGGGGTGTGCGGAGCGGGTTGTCGTGGGGTGTGCGGTTGTGCCTGGTCAGGGTACCGCTGGTGGGGGTGGGGCGCGGGGGGTTGGGAGGGACGCCGTGGGGTCGGGCGGGGCGGGGGCCGGCGGTCGGCGCGTCGGGGTCGCGTCGGGGTGGGGCGTCGCGGGCCGCGCCCCCGCCGCACACCCCGGCGCGCCTGCGCCTTCACGCTCCTCGGGGCTTGCCCTGCGGGGCTGCTCGGGGCGTTCAGGCTCGGATGATCGCTAGCGCCTCGTCGCGGATCTTGATCATCGTCGGTTCGTCTCGGGCTTCCGCGTTGAGACGCAGGAGGGGTTCGGTGTTGGAGGGGCGGACGTTGAACCACCAGTCGGCGGACGAGACGGTGAGGCCGTCGAGTTCGTCCAGGGTGACGTCCTCGCGGTCGCCGTAGGCCGCCTTGATCGCGGCGATGCGGTCGGCCTGGTCGGCGACCGTGGAGTTGATCTCACCGGAGCCGGTGTAGCGGTCGTACTCCGCGACGAGGCCCGACAGGGGGCCCTGCTGACCGCCCAGGGCCGCCAGGACGTGGAGGGCGGCGAGCATGCCGGTGTCGGCGTTCCAGAAGTCCTTGAAGTAGTAGTGCGCGGAGTGCTCGCCTCCGAAGATCGCGCCGGAGCGGGCCATCTCCGCCTTGATGAAGGAGTGGCCGACGCGGGTGCGGACGGCGGTGCCGCCGTTCTCCCGCACGACCTCCGGGACGCTCCAGGAGGTGATCAGGTTGTGGATGACCGTGCCGTTGCCGCCGTTGCGCGCGAGTTCGCGGACGGCCACCAGGGCGGTGATCGCGGACGGGGACACCGGCTCGCCGCGCTCGTCGACGACGAAGCAGCGGTCGGCGTCGCCGTCGAAGGCGAGGCCGAGGTCGGCGCCCTCTTCGCGGACCCGCTTCTGGAGGTCCACGAGGTTCGCCGGGTCCAGCGGGTTGGCCTCGTGGTTGGGGAAGGTGCCGTCCAGTTCGAAGTACAGGGGGACGACGGTCAGGGGGAGGCCCTCGAAGACCGTGGGGACGGTGTGCCCGCCCATGCCGTTGCCCGCGTCGACCACGACCTTCAGGGGGCGGATGGAGGTCAGGTCGACGAGTGCGCGCAGGTGCGCCGCGTAGTCGTTCAACGTGTCGGTCCGCGAGATCGTTCCCGGCTCGGGGGCGGCGTCGGGTGCGCCCGTCCGTGTCCATCGCTCGACCAGTTCGCGGATCTCCGTCAGGCCGGTGTCCTGGCCTACCGGGGCCGCTCCCGCGCGGCACAGCTTGATGCCGTTGTACCGGGCCGGGTTGTGCGAGGCGGTGAACATCGCTCCGGGCAGGTCCAGCGCGCCGGAGGCGTAGTACAGCTGGTCCGTCGAGCACAGGCCGATCTGGGTGACGTGGACGCCGAGTGCCGCCGCGCCGCGTGCGAAGGCGCCGCTGAGGCCCGGCGAGGAGGGGCGCATGTCGTGGCCGACGACGATCGCCTCGGCGCCGGTGACCCGGGCGAAGGCCGCCCCGAAGAGTGCGGCCAGTGACTCGTCCCACTGGTCCGGGACCACCCCGCGTACGTCGTACGCCTTCACGATCTGTGACAGATCAGCAGCCACGGCCAACCTTCCTGAAGTTCTGTAGGTCACCACAAACTACCCGGGTCGGTTCCCGGTTCGCTGTGGGGCCGCCGAGCGGAACCGCAGAGGTCGGCGCGCCATCGGGTCGGGCGGCAGGGGCGCCGGGACCCTCGCGTCGGGCACGCGCGCGTGCGGGACGGCGGCCGGGTCCGGGGGCGCTCGTCAAGGCGACGCTGACGACGGTGAGTTGCGGAGTGGGGGGAGGGCGGCGGGCGCAGGTGCGGTGAGGCGGCGAACCGGTCGGCGGCCGCGGACGGTTCGCGGGCCGGGTGCGGAACTCGCGTGTCCGAGCGGGCACGTGACCGGAAAGGGATTTCCCGATCGCCGTGACGGACGGAACATCGCGTGCGGCTGCGAGTGAGCCGACGAGTGAACGCCGGACGGGAGAGCCGGGGGCGGGAACCGGCTCAGTTGTCCGGTGAGCGCAGAACGCGCAGGTGGCCGCGGCGCGCGACCTCCATCGGATCCGCCCCACGTCCGCCGCCGCCGGCCCCGGCCGCACGTTCCTGCGGGCGGGCCGCCTCGCGGACGGCGTTGGCAAGCGCTTCCAGGTCATCCCCGCTCGGGCGGGCGGGCGCCGAACCGTCGAGGAGCCGGACGACTTCCCAGCCGCGCGGGGCGGTGAGGCGCTCGGAGTGCTCGGCGCACAGGTCGTAGCAGTGGGGCTCGGCGTAGGTGGCGAGCGGGCCGAGGACCGCGGTCGAGTCGGCGTAGACGTACGTCAGCGTCGCGACGGCGGGTCGGCCGCAGGCGGTGCGCGAACAGCGACGTACAGGGCTCACGACGTTGGACGGTACCGCACTCTTGAGCGGGCCGCGACGACTCTCCACCAGGTCACTCCACCGTGTCGTGTTGTGAAACGCCCCTCGGGCCACTCCAGTCATACCCCGCTGACCTGCGCGAACACCAGACCTTCAGCGGAAGAAGCCATCGAGCCACGGTCATCACTCGGCACAAACGGCATCAATTGCCATGAGTTCGCCGGTCTCGTAGAGATACGGAATCGAGCCCAACCTTGGCTGGAATGGTCATCCTGCGACACGCGGTGAGCGAGGGCCGTCGGTGGCCGGGAAGGCGTGTGGGGGCCGGGCGGCGGGGCGGGACGGGGATTACGCTTCAGTAGTGATGGACAGCCCCGTACCGCCCCCCGCCGCAGGCCCAGGCCCCCGTCGTCGTGATCGCCACGGCCGGGGCATGCGGGGGCCGATCGCGCCGCCGCAGGTGCCGTTGGCCGCCAGCCGAGCCGACGTGTTCGCGGATCTCGTGCAGGACTCCGTGGAACGGCTGGAGCGGCGGTGGCCGCAGCTCGCCGACATCGACTTCATGGTGCTCGAGGTGCCGCGGCTGGACGCGGCCTCCGAGCCGTGGAACGACGAGGCGGTCCCCCTGGGCGGGACGATCCCCGCGCGCGAGGGACGGCGGGCCCGGGTCGTCGTGTACCGGCGGCCCGTCGAGATCCGCACCAAGGGGCGCGACGAGCGGGCCGCATTGGTGCACGAGGTGGTCGTGGAGCAGGTCGCGGAGGTGCTGGGGCTGACCCCGGAGACGGTGGACCCGCGCTACGGCGAGGACTGAGCCCCGCCTCCCTCACGCCCCTCTTTCGGGGGACCTCGACGGCCCTTTCGGGTTACTTCTGCAGCACCGCGACGTCCTCGTCGGCCTGCGGCACCGCCACCGTCCCCCGGTCGTCCGGCAGGGTCTGGATCGTGAAGCCCGGGACGCCCTCCTGAGTGGACGTCAGGGTGCGCGAGGCGTAGACGGGAGTGGCCGTGAGGGGTTCCACGGTCAGGGCGTAGCTGCCCTTCAGGCCGGTGGGGACGGGGAGTTCGACGTCCTGGGTGGTGCCGGCCTTGACCGTGTATGTCCGGGAGACGGCCGTGCCGCCGCCGCTGCCCGGGGACGCGGTGACCTTGACCTTCGCGGCACCCTTGGGCGCGGTCAGGGAGAGGGTGGTGCCCTTGGCGCTGTTGCCGACGGCGGACGCGCGCGTGCCGACGGGCGCGGTGGCGGGGATGAACGCCGACTCCTGGTCGGCGCCCTTGCCGCGCAGGACCCGTACGGCGGCGACGACGGGCGCCGACTGGTCCGTCGGGGTCAGCAGCAGGGAGCCGGCCTCCCCGCGGGTGACGTCACCCAGGTCGACCGAGGTCGTCATGCCCGCCTTGACGTGGATCGTCTCGTGCCCGGCGGGGCTGATCAGACCCGAGGGGGAGGCGAGTTGCACCTTGAGGTCGGCGTCCGCGTCGCCCGGGGCGTAGGCGACGAGTCGGACGGCCGTGGCGTCCTTGGGGATGCCCGGGATGACCTGGGTGGCCGCCGGGTCGGTGGCCGCGGGCAGCCAGTCGCCGCCGAGCTTGTCGTCCAGGGCCTGCACGGCGGCGCCCAGGCGGCCGCTGCGGACGTTGACGTGGACGGTGAGGTCCTCCTGCTTCTCGCCGGTGAGCGTGGACAGCAGGATCGGCTCGCTGGTGCGGCCGGGGACCGTGATGTCCTCCCCCACCGTGGTCGCGAGGGCGCCGTCCTTGCCGTAGAGCTCGATGTCGACCACGGCGGCGGAGTCGTCGGGGTTGGTGAGGTGGACGTAGTCCGTGCGGTCGGGGGCCGTGCTGGCGCCCGGGAACCAGAACTCCGTGTCGGGGGCGGTGCAGGTGAGGCCCTGCAGTCCGCGGCCGCCGCCGGCGGCGACCTCGGTGGTCTGCTGGACGGTCCAGCCGGGCGCGAACCTGCCCTCGGCGGTGCCCAGGAGCGCGGGCGCGTCGCCGCCCGTGGTGGCGCCGACGGCCGGCGTGCCGGGCGCCTTGGGGCTGAGGACGGGCTTCGTGACCGCCTTCTTCCCGCTCGCCTTGTCACCCGCCTTGCCGCCTGTCTTGTCCCCCGTCTTGCCGCTCGCCTTGCCTCCCGCCGTGTCCGCCGACTCCTCGGTGGCGGGGGCGAGTTCGGCCCTGCCGTCGCCGTGGGTGCCCTTGGTGACGGGCGTGAAGGACGTGTACGCCGTCTCGGCGAGGTCGGAGGCGCTGGGCGAGGGGCACAGCAGGCTCGTGCGCTCCACGGGCAGTTCGGCGGCCGCCTTGGCGGTCTCCGGGCCCGAGGCGTCCGGACCGCTGAGCGTCGCGAAGCCGGTGACGGCGGCGAGCGCCGTCGTGCCGGCGATCAGGGACAGGGTCGTGCGGTTCACTGCTGGCTCCCGTCGGGACGCTCGTTGCCGGTGCCGTGGGGGCGCCCGTCCGGGTCGTAGGCGGGGTCGTATCCGCCCTGGCCGTAGGCCGACGGGTCGTAGCCCTGCTGCTGGTAGGTCTGGTCGTACGCCCCCTGCTGCGCCTGGCCGTCGTAGGCGTACGGGTCGTACTGGCCGGCCTGGTAGGGGTCGTAGGACTGCTGGTCGTAGCCGCCCTGCTGGTGCTGCTGGGCTCCCTGGTACTGCTCGTTCGGGTAGCCGCCGTACTCGGCGCCGGCGTAGGTCGGCCGGTCCCAGTCGCCGTAGGACTGCTGCTGCGGGACCGCGGCGGGGGGCTGCTCCTGCGCGGGGGCGGGGAACTCCTCGTCCTGGCCGCTCTCCTGGGTCTCGGCGTCCGCCTCGGCTTCGGCCTGGGCGCGCAGACGGCGCGCGCGGCGGCCCTCCCCGTCGGCGGCCTGGGCGGGCACCGGCTCCTCCTCGGGGAGGTCGTCGTCGACGTCGCGGCGGCGGCCTGGCAGGGCCAGCACGACGAGGACGACGGCGAGCAGGCCCTGCGCCCACAGCCAGGCGGTGTGGGTGAACGGGTCGTCGTAGGTGACGTCCAGCTTTCCGCCGGAGGCGGGGAGTTCGAAGCCCTGGGCCCAGCCGTCGACGGTGGTGGGGGTGAGGGGCTTGCCGTCGAGGGTCGCCGTCCAGCCGTCGTCGGCGGCGTCGGCCAGGCGCAGGACGCGTTCGCCGGAGCCGCCGGGGACGGTGGTGTGGATGTCGACGGGGCCCGCGGCGACGGGGGTCGCCGTGCCCTTGCCGGAGCCGGCGACGACGGCCGCGCGGGACACTTCCTGGTCGACCCGCCACAGGGCGCTGCCGTCCTGCTGGCTGAGCCGCTTCAGGCCGGGCGTGGCGTCCAGGACGCGGGTGGTCTCGCGGGGCGCGCCCTTGTGGACGAGGACGTAGCCCACGGCGAACTTGCCGAGCTGGTCCGCCTGGTCGGCGCCGGAGCCGGCGACGAGGTTGGCGACGACCTTGTCGAGTTGCGCGTTCTCGCCGTTGGCGGCGCTGAGTTCGGCGTCGCCGAGGCGGGCGCCGGATCCGCGGACCAGCATGTAGCCGACGTGGGCGGTGGAGTCGCTGTCGAGGACGAGGGTGCGGGCCTGGTCCCGGTCGCCGGCCTCCTCGGCGACGAACGCGGGCACCTGGACGGGGTCGCGGCGCTCCAGCGGGCCGTCGGCGCCGCCGATCATCCAGCCGGCGGCGACGAGCAGCGGGCCCGCTGCCGAGGCGAAGGCGATGAGCGCGGCGACCGGCTGGCGCCAGCCGAAGCTCTGTTCGGCGACACGCGTGCGTGCCCCGTCGGCGCCGATGACGGCGGCGGCGAGGAGCGCGATGCCGTAGACGAGGGTGGCGGGGCCGGCCCAGGTGGAGTTGTTGGACAGGACCGCGAAGACGAGGCCCACCAGGGCGACGGCCCAGGCCGCCCAGACGCCGAAGTGGCGTTCGGAGCGCAGCAGGCCGGCCAGCGCGGCCAGCACGATGCCGATGAGCATCAGGCCGTCGACGGTGCCGGGGCCGCCGGGGCTGGCGCCGAGCAGGTCCAGCGCGGTGGCGGCCGACGGGCCGTAGTCGAGGCCGGCCTGGGTGAAGAAGCCGAACGGCAGCAGGGACAGCGACCAGGGCGCGAGGATCAGCAGGGGGGTGCCCAGCTGGGCCAGGAAGCGCAGGCCGTAGGCGGTGATGTCGCGGCGGCGCACGGCCAGGACCGCGAGGCCGAGGACGAGGGCGATGGGCCAGACGATCGGCGTGAACGCGGTGGTGATCGTCAGCAGCAGGGTGTACGCCCAGGTGGCGCGCCAGCTGCCGCGGCCGCCGGAGCGCTGCGTCAGACCGCTCGCGGCCACGCCCGCGCGGGCGATGAGCGGCAGCAGGACGGCCAGGACGGCGGTGCCGACGCGGCCGCCCGCGAGGGCGCCGGTCGCGGCGGGCAGGAAGGCGTAGACGACGGCCGCCCACGCGCGCAGGAGGCGCGACTCGACCAGCGGCCGGGAGGCGAAGTAGGCGGTGAGACCGGCCAGCGGGACCGAGCAGACGAGCAGCAGGGTGAGGGCGAGGCCGGTGGAGCCGAGCAGCAGGGTGGCCAGGGTCGCGATGACCGCGAGGTAGGGCGGGGCGGCGGGGGCGCCGCCCACGCCGACCGGATGCCAGGCGTCGGCGTAGCGCGACCACAGCTCGGAGGCGTCGGCCGGGGCGGGCAGCAGGGCGCCCCCCGCGAGGGCGCCGCCGCCGACGAGGTTGCGGCAGGCGACGAGGGAGACGAGCAGGAGGATCAGGAAGAGCACCGGGCCCGGTTTGCGGGCGATGCGCTTGAGGCGGGCGAACTGCTCGATGTCCAGGAAGTCGGCGTCGTCGCCGCCGGGTCCGGACTCGACGGCGCCGCCGTGTCGGCCCGCTCCGGAGACGGCGTCGGGGTCGGAGGAGCCGAAGAAGTCACCGGCCGCCTGCTCGACGGTGGCCCGTACGGTCGCGCCGGGCGGCGGGAACAGGGGGCGCAGTTCGTCCTTGTCGACCGCCGGCTTTCCGCGCCTGCGTCGCCCGGCGATGATCCGCTCGGGGCGCAGCAGGGTGCTCAGCAGGCCGCGGATTTCGTCGAGGGCCTGTCCGGGGACCTTGCCGACGAGGTAGGCGACGGTCCGCAGCAGTGTGCCGAGCACCAGGCGCACCAGGATCCACGGCAGCAGCGCCGTACGGCTGTTGACGAGGAGGGTGTAGACGGCGCCGGCCTTGTCGACCTTGTGCGGGGAGGCGGTGGTGCGGCCCGCGCAGTCGACGGTGCGGCGTTCGCGGGAGGCGGCCTCGGCGTGCCGTACGACGGACTCGGGGGCGATGAGGACGCGGTGGCCGGCGGCGTGCGCACGCCAGCACAGGTCGACGTCGTCCCGCATCAGGGGGAGCCGGCGGTCGAAGCCGCCGAGCCGCTCGAAGACGTCGCGGCGGATCAGCATGCCGGCGGTGGACACGGACAGCACGGACCGGACGTGGTCGTGCTGGCCCTGGTCCTGTTCGCGGCGGTCCAGACCGGTCCAGCGGCGGCCGGAGTGGGCGATGGTGACACCGACCTCGAGGAGCTGGCGGCGGTCGTACCAGCCGCGGAGCTTGGGGCCGACGACGGCCACGTCGTCACGGCCCAGCTCGAGCTCGTTGTCCACCACGCGCAGCAGTTCGGCCAGCGCGGCCGGCTCGGGGGCGCAGTCGTCGTGCAGCAGCCACAGCCACTGGACGGGCTCTCCGTGCGGGAGCTCCGGCAGGTCGTAGGCGTCGTCGCGCCACGTGCGCGTGACGGGGTCCCAGCCGCTGGGGCGCTTGAGGTACGGCAGTTCCTCGGGGGTCAGGACGGGGGCCGTGCGGTTGGCCTCCTCGACGGCCTGGCCGAAGCCGGTGCGGCGGGCGAGGTGCAGGACACGGTCGTCGCCGAGGGCGTCGGTGAGCAGCCGCGCGGAGTCGTCCGAGCTGCCGGTGTCGGCGGCCATGACGGACTGGACGGGGCGCTCCTGGCCGCGCAGCCCGGCGAGCGCGTCGGGCAGCCAGCGGGCGCCGTCGTGGGAGACGATCACCGCGGTCACGACATGACGCGGGAACTCAGGTGTGGCAGCGCTGCCTTGGTGGGCTGCCGTGTGGCTGTGCACGGACATCGAGGTACGGGCCCCGGTTCGCTGGACTGCGGTGGACGCCTGCGCCGCATGGGGGCGGCGGGGTGTCTCGGACGAGCGCCCACACTATCGGCTGGGCAGGACGACGGCCCGCCGCCTGGGGACAACCCACCTGCGACGGGCCGTTCGGACCCTTGTGCCGTGCTGTCGAAATGTCGTGCCGCGCTGTCGAGGCGCCGCGCGGTGCTATCGAGGTGTCGTGCCGTCCTGACGCCCGCCGTCGCGCCCGCCGGGCCCGGACGGTCCTCAGACCGCCGCCTTCTTCAGCCTGCGGCGTTCCCGCTCCGACAGGCCGCCCCAGATGCCGAATCTCTCGTCGTTGGCGAGGGCGTACTCAAGACATTCGGAGCGGACCTCGCAGGCGAGGCAGACCTTCTTGGCCTCGCGGGTGGAGCCGCCCTTCTCGGGGAAGAAGGACTCGGGATCGGTCTGGGCGCACAGCGCGCGCTCCTGCCAGCCGAGTTCCTCGTCCGCGTCGTCGACGTCGACCAGCAGTTGCTGCACCAGCTCGGTCATGTGCGCCCCTCGCTCTGTCTTTCGCGTCCCCGTGACGTGGCCGTTACCGATTTCGGCTGAACGACACGAGTGAAATTACAAGTGTGCTGCTCCGGGCGAGTCAAGCCGAGATCTGCTATTGGGCCCCTTATTCACTCTGCGGAACCAAGGCCATGCGTTTAGTGTTCAAATCGCCATAAACCTCGACACGCAGATGGAGCCCCGGAGGGCCACGGCCCCGCACAGCGCTTGCACGAGGGAGGACGCCCGGAGGTCCGCTCCCGTTGCGGCGCGCGTGCGGAAGCGAACCGGATCACAGTCGGATCACGGGATCGCCACGGGCTCGCGCGCCCGGCTTGTGCGCCATGTGTCCCGGTCACCCCCTGCACAAACCTTTCACCTCCGAGATGAACCGGATGAGGTGAAGCGCGTCCCACATACCGGGTGTCGAGTTGACAGTCCGGGTGTGAACCGGTGTCCTAGTGGGCATGCTCGCGAACTTGGCACTCACCTCGACCGGCTCCGCCGGGTCCCACGGTGCTGCCCGCGCTCGCTGTAGCTGTTGTCGTCGTTCCAGCTGTTGAGCCCAACGCGCTCCGGCTGTACCCGTTGAGTCCACCGCGACTCGGCTGCTGTTTCCCTCCGGCCCACACCAGGGCGCCCCTGTTTCGCCCGTGATCCGGGCGGACGGTCCGCGACACCCAGCCGGTCCCCCACTCCTTCCGCCTCTCCCGCCGAGGAACCACCGCACCCATGAACAGCGACAGCGACCTCCAGATCGCCGGAGACATCCTCGAAGTCCCCCACCTCCTGCAGGCACCGCGCGAGCACCCGGCCACCGTCGCCGAGTTCGTCGGCCTGGCCCGCTCCGTCGCCGCCGACCGCGCCCAGTGGGAGCACCTGGTGCGGTACGACGCGACGTCCCGCTGGTACCACCGGCTGCGCACCGGCCCCGGCTACGAGGTGTGGCTGCTGTCCTGGGTGCCCGGCCAGGGCAGCGGGCCGCACGACCACGGCCGCTCCTGCGGTGTGCTCACCGTGCTCGAGGGGGAGCTGACCGAGCGCACCGAACGCGGCCGGCGGGTGCTCGGTTCCGGGGCGCAGAGGGTGTTCGCGCCGGGGTACGTGCACGACGTCGTCAACGACGCGCTGGAGCCGGCGGTGAGCCTGCACATCTACTTCCCGGGACTGACGGACATGCCGATGCACCCCGACGCACACCTCGGTGCGACCGGCAGCACCCCGATGGCGTGCACGGCCGTGGAGACACCCGGACAGGCGGACGCCGACGCCGTCAGCGCGTAGGCGGAGGGCCGTTCGGCGCGTAGGCGTGGAGGGCCGTTCGGCGCGTAGGGACGGAGGCGGGCCGCGCGCACGGGTGGGAGGCGGAGGCGGGCCGAGCGCACGGGTGGGAGGCGGAGGCGGTCTGCACGCGCGCGTGGGCGCAGGCGGGCCCGCTCACGCGAACAGGCGGACGCGGTCCACCGGGATGGGCGGAGGTGGTCCGCCCGGGCGGGCGGATGCGGTTCGCTCGGGTGGGCGGGCGGGATATCCACAGGCGGGCGGTTGTCCACAACCGCCCGTCGCGCTGTCGCGGCCGCCTGCAAGACTTGCCTCCATGCGCATTGTGGTTCTGGCAGGCGGCATCGGCGGTGCCCGGTTCCTGCGCGGTCTGAAGCAGGCCGTGCCGGACGCGGACATCACGGTCATCGGCAACACCGGCGACGACATCCACCTCTTCGGGCTGAAGGTCTGCCCGGACCTCGACACGGTGATGTACACGCTCGGCGGCGGCATCAACGAGGAACAGGGCTGGGGGCGGGCCGAGGAGACCTTCCACCTGAAGGAGGAGCTCGCGGCGTACGGCGCCGGGCCCGGCTGGTTCGGGCTGGGCGACCGGGACTTCGCCACGCACATCGTGCGGACGCAGATGATCGGCGCCGGTTATCCGCTGAGCGCGGTGACCGAGGCGCTGTGCGACCGGTGGAAGCCGGGCGTGCGGCTGATCCCCATGACGGACGATCGGGTCGAGACGCATGTGGCCGTCGAGGTCGACGGTGAGCGCAAGGCCGTGCACTTCCAGGAGTACTGGGTGCGGCTGCGGGCGTCGGTGCCGGCGGAGGCAGTCGTGCCCGTCGGCGCGGAGCAGGCGAAGCCGGCGCCGGGAGTGCTGGAGGCGATCGCGGAGGCGGACGTGGTGCTCTTCCCGCCGTCCAACCCGGTCGTCTCCGTCGGCACGATCCTCGCGGTGCCCGGTATCCGCGAGGCGATCGCCGAGGCCGGGGTGCCGGTGGTGGGCCTGTCCCCCATCGTCGGGGACGCGCCCGTGCGCGGCATGGCCGACAAGGTGCTCGCGGCGGTCGGCGTGGAGTCGACGGCCGCGGCGGTGGCCGAGCACTACGGTTCGGGGCTGCTCGACGGCTGGCTCGTCGACACCGTGGACTCGGGCGCGGTGGAGCGGGTGGAGGCCGCCGGGATCCGCTGCCGGGCCGTGCCGCTGATGATGAACGACCTCGACGCGACCGCGCAGATGGCGCGGGAGGCGTTGAAGCTGGCGGAGGAGGTGCGGGGCGCGTGAGCGGGTCCAGCGAGAGCGGCTACCGGGTCTGGGCCGTGACCGGGCTGCCCGAGGTGCGGGCGGGCGACGACCTCGCCAAGCTGATCTCCGCCGCCGGGCCGGGACTCGCCGACGGGGACGTCCTGCTGGTCACGTCGAAGATCGTGTCCAAGGCGGAGGGGCGTATCGTCCGGGCGGACGACCGTGAGGCCGCGATCGACGCCGAGACGGTACGGGTGGTGGCCCGGCGCGGGACGCTGCGGATCGTCGAGAACCGGCAGGGTCTGATCATGGCCGCAGCCGGGGTCGACGCGTCCAACACCCCTGCGGGGACCGTGTTGTTGCTGCCCGAGGACCCGGACGCGTCGGCGCGGGCGATACGGGAGGGGCTGCGGGACGCACTCGGCGTCGACGTCGGGGTCGTCGTCACCGACACCTTCGGGCGTCCCTGGCGCGCGGGGCTCACGGACGTGGCGATCGGGGCCGCCGGGGTGCGGGTGCTGGACGATCTGCGCGGGGGCACGGACGCGTACGGCAATCCGCTGAGCGCGACCGTCGTCGCGACGGCGGACGAGCTGGCCGCCGCCGGGGACCTCGTGAAGGGAAAGGCCGCCGGGCTGCCCGTGGCCGTGGTGCGGGGGCTGGGGCACCTGGTCACGGGCGAGGGCGCCGAGGAGGGGGCTCGGGCGCTCGTGCGGGGCGCGCGGGACGACATGTTCCGGCTCGGGACGTCGGAGGCGGTGCGGCTGGCGGTCACGCAGCGGCGGACCGTGCGGTCCTTCACCGACGAACCGGTCGACCCCGGGGCGGTACGGCGGGCGGTGGCGGCGGCCGTCACCGCGCCGGCGCCGCATCACACGACGCCTTGGCGGTTCGTGCTGCTGGAGTCGCAGGAGGCGCGGACCCGGCTGCTGGACGCGATGCGGGACGCGTGGATCGCGGACCTGCGCGAGGACGGGAAGTCCGAGGAGTCCATCGCCAAGCGGGTGCGGCGCGGGGACGTGCTGCGCAACGCGCCGTACCTGGTGGTTCCGTGCCTCGTGATGGACGGGTCGCACACGTACGGGGACGAGCGGCGGGACGCGGCCGAGCGGGAGATGTTCGTGGTCGCGGCGGGGGCAGGCGTGCAGAACTTCCTGGTCGCGCTGGCCGGGGAGCGGCTGGGGTCCGCGTGGGTGTCGTCGACGATGTTCTGCCGGGACGTGGTCCGGGAGGTGCTCGCGCTGCCGGAGGAATGGGATCCCATGGGAGCGGTGGCGGTCGGACATGCGGCCGAGGAGCCTCGGACACGGGCGGAGCGAGAGGTGGAGGACTTCGTCGAGGTGCGGTGAGGCCGCGGCTTCGGGCGGGTGAGGGCGGGATGCCCGTGGCGGCGGGGCTGCCGGTGGGCCTGAGGGCGAGTGGGACAGGAGTAGGGGCGTGGTGGGGTGATGTACGTGTGGGTGCGCCTACTCTCGTAGCAGCCCTTTTTCGTATAGCCCGGGACGTCGAACGTGGCAGGACGGTTCTCTCCTCGGCCCACCCGCACGACCGTGCGCGGTGGGCATGTCGGTGTGCCCGCCGGCGTGCCGCGGCAGGCGTCGGTGGCCGGGCGGGTGCGCACCTGGGCGCCGAAGTGGCCGCTCGACCTGGGGCTCGTGCTGGGGCCGCTGCGGCGAGGGCCGGGCGATCCGACGTTCCGGGCGATGCCGGACGGGTCCGTGTGGCGGGCCAGCCTGACGCCGGCCGGGCCGGGCACCCTGCGCGTCACCGCATGGGACGGAGTGGTGCAGGGCGAGGCATGGGGACCGGGCGCCGAGTGGCTGCTGGAGCAGTTGCCGGAGATGCTCGGGGCCGCGGACACTCCGGAGGCGTTCGTGCCTCGGCACCGGGTGGTGGCGATGGCCCGGCACCGGCGGCCGGGGCTCAGGCTGACGCGGACCGGGCTGGTGCTGGAGTCGTTGATTCCGTCGGTGCTGGAACAGAAGGTCACCGCCGACGAGGCCTATCGGGCGTGGCGGCTGCTGGTGCGCAAGTTCGGCGAGCCGGCGCCGGGACCCGCGGCGGGCGGACGGCTGTGGGTGATGCCGGCGCCTCGGACATGGGCGTTGATCCCGTCGTGGGAGTGGCACCGGGCGGGAGTCGACAACAAGCGGGCGTCGACGATTCTGCGGGCGGTCCGGGTGGCGAGGCGCTTGGAGGAGGCGATGAGGATGCCCCCGGCCGAGGCTCGGACCCGGCTGGAGCTGGTGCCCGGGATCGGACCCTGGACGTCGGCGGAGACCGTGCAGCGCAGTCATGGCGCGGCGGACGCGGTGACCGTGGGCGATCTGCATCTGCCGGGGATCGTGGGATGGGCGTTGGCCGGTGACCGGGAGGCCGACGACTCGGTGATGCTGGAGTTGTTGGAGCCGTATGCGGGACGGGAGGACGGGCAGGAGGGGCAGCGGCATCGGGCGACTCGGTTGATCCTGCTGAGCGGACGGGTGCCGCCCCGGCGGGCGCCGCGCATGCCTCGGGGGGACATCGGGAAGCTGTGAGGTGCTCCGGCCGGGAGAGCCGGGGCGAGAGGTGTGCGAGGGGTTTCGCCCCCCGCCGCCCCTGCCCCGACCGGCTCTGCCAGAGCTCCGGAGCCGGGTCCGGGTCCGGTTCCTGCTGCTCCGGCTCCGGCCACTGCCCAGTTGCAGCTCCAGTTCCTGACCGTCTACTGGTCCGACGAGAAGCGGACCGCGCCCGCCGGGATCCTCGCGTCGCACCACACCCTCGCGCCCTCGCGGAGTTCGTTGTCGGGGCCGACGATCGCGCCGTCGCCGACCACCGTGCCGGTGAGGACGGAGCGCTCGCCGACGCGGGCCCGGGCGCCGATGAGGGAGTCGGTGATGACGGCGCCGGGTTCGATGACCGCGCCGGGGAGGATCGTCGAGCCGAAGACCCTCGCGCCCTCCGCGACGAACGCGCCCTCCCCCACCACCGTGCCGCCCGTCAGCTTCGCGTCGGCCGCGACCTGCGCCGTCGGGAGGATCAGGCGGTCGCCGCAGCGGCCGGGGACCGCGGGAGAGGGAGCTCTGCCGAGGACCAGGTCCGCCGAGCCGCGGACGAACGCCGCCGGGGTGCCCAGGTCCAGCCAGTACGTCGAGTCGACCATGCCCTGGAGGTGGGCTCCGGCCGACAGGAGACCGGGAAACGTCTCGCGTTCCACCGAGACAGGGCGGCCCCGCGGGATCGTGTCGATGAGCGAGCGGCGGAAGACGTACGCGCCCGCGTTGATCTGGTCGGTGACGATCTCCTCGGGGGTCTGGGGCTTCTCGAGGAACGCCAGGACCCTGCCCGTCTCGTCCGTGGGGACCAGGCCGTAGGCCCTCGGGTCCGTCACCTTGGTGAGGTGGAGGGAGACGTCCGCTCCCGTCGTCTCGTGGGTGGCCACCAGGCGTGCGATGTCCAGGCCGGTGAGGATGTCGCCGTTGAACACCAGCACCGGGTCGTCCGGGGCCGAGTTGAGACGGGACGCCACGTTGCGGATCGCGCCGCCCGTGCCGAGGGGTTCGTCCTCGGTCACGTACTCGATGTGCAGGCCCAGGGCCGAGCCGTCGCCGAAGTACGGTTCGAACACCTCGGCCAGGTAGCTCGTCGCGAGGACGATGTGGTCCACGCCCGCCGCTCTCGCCCGCGCCAGCTGGTGTGTGAGGAACGGCACCCCCGCCGCCCTGACCATGGGTTTGGGCGTGTGCACCGTGAGTGGGCGCAGCCGGGTGCCCTTGCCGCCGACCAGGAGGATCGCTTCTGTCACCTTCGTCTCTGCTTCCTGCCGGGACCGGCCGAACTGTCATTCGGCCGGCCAGTGTATGCAGACCCTTGTGTGGCGACTTCCAGGCCGTTGGCGTTCCGTCCCAGTCTCAGGAGACTGTCCCCCCGACGGCTGCTGAATGTGCCCCCATCTGGATGCGTGCTCCGGCCGTTCGGGGGATGGACGGCCTCCGGGGCCCCCCGGGCCCCGGACCTGCCGAACGTGACCGCCCGTCTCAGCGCCCCTGGTAGCGCGCAGCGGTCGTGCGGGCGGAGCCGAGCTTGCCGTAGAGCTGTTTGCCCGGGCACTCCGTGGCGAACCCGTCCCGGTGGCCCGAGATCACGTTCAGTCGTACGTTCTTTCCCTTCGCGTAGAGGTTGCCACCCCCGGACCTCAGGTATGTCTTGCCCTTCGGGTTCGCCCCGAAGAGGCCGAGCTTCCACGCCGTCAGACCGGCGATGGCGTTGACCGTGGCGGAGTTGGGCTTGGTGCTGCTGTACGTGCCGATGACGGCGATCCCCATGCTGTTGGTGTTGAACCCGAGGGTGTGGGCGCCGAGAATCGCCTTGGCGACGCCCCCGGCACGGCCCTCGTAGATCTTTCCGCACTTGTCGACGAGGAAGTTGTAGCCGATGTCGCGCCAGCCCATGCTCTTGACGTGATAGCGGTAGATACCGCGGATGACGGACGGGGCCTGCGAGCAGGTGTAGCTGTTGCCCGACGCCGTGTGGTGCACGAAGGCGGCCTTGACCGTCGTCGTGTACCGGAAGCCGCTCTCCCGCAGGCTCTCGTCGGCGCCCCAGCCGCGGCGCGTGACGATGCTCGGACGCGGGCCGATGTACGGCTTGGCCCGCTGTGCCTGCGTCAACTCGTCGGCGCGCAGGGCGAAGAGCTCGCGTTCGGTGGCCGGGCGGTCCAGGGCGGGGATCTCCGTGGCGCCGGGCGCGGCGAGCGGGGCGTTGGCGGCGGAGGCCTCCGTGACCCCGGCCGGAGCCTCGGCCGTTCCGGCTACCGCGGACGTTCCCGCCGCTTCGGTCGTCCCGGCGTTCGTTCCGATCGTCCCGGCGTTCGTTCCGATCGCCTCGGCGTTCGTCCCGGTCGTCTTCGCGATCGTCGCGGCCGGGGCCTTCGCTGCGTCGGCGGGGCCGGTCCTGGGGAGCAGCGCCCGGCTGTGCCGGGGGCCCGCCGAGACCTGCTCGGGGGCGGCCTCCCCCGGGTCGACCAGTTCCACCCGCAGGCCGGAGGGGAGTGGGGCGGTGGTGGAGAGGGTACGGGCGCCGCGGCCCGTGTCCTCCGTGCGGCGTTCGGTCTCCGCGCGGACGCGGACCTCGACGCCGTCGGAGTCACCGACCCAGAGCGGGGCCGTCGCGCCGCGGACCCGGTCCGAGGCGCTCTCGGTGGTGTCGGGGTCGGCGCCGTGGTCGGCGTTGTGGGTCTCGACGTCCTGCCAGCCGGACCAGGCGTCGGCGCCGGCCGGGCGGGTGCGGACCTGGACTCGGCCGTGGAGTTCGGCGGACGGGTCGTCCCAGATGACGCCGAGGAGGGAGAAGTGGCCCACCTCACGGCGGAGCAGGCCCTGGACGGCGCCGCCGAGAACGCGGTGGTCGGTGAGAGGGGTGAGGGGCAGCGACTGGGTGCTGCCCGGGAGGTCGGGAAGGCCGCGAAGGCCGGGGCGGGTTGGAGTGGTCCGGGTGTCGGGGCTCGTGGCCCTGGCCGTCCCGGCGGACGCCGCCGCCGCGGCCGGTGCCGGTCGCACCGTCGCCGCGTCGGCGGGCGGCGTCAGCGGGAGGGCGAGAGCCGCCGCGCAGGTGACACCGATCGAGGTAGCAAGCAATCCACGCATGCCACCGATCCTGGACATGGTCATACATTTCTGTCCATCGGGGAGTTGACGGGCTGTCGGTCTGCGTTCCGCCGAACCGGTGGCTCCGCAAAGGTCCGTCGGCCGGTGGGAACGGGTGGGCGGCGCGTACGCTTCTGCGGGTGACTGCCACCGATCGCACCCCTGCCGACCTGCTGCGTTCCGCGCTGGCCGCGGATGCCGCACGCCCCCTGGTGACCTTCTACGACGACGCCACGGGCGAGCGGGTCGAATTGTCCGTGGCCACCTTCGCCAACTGGGTGGCCAAGACCGCGAACCTCCTCCAGGACGGGCTGTCCGCCGAGCCCGGCGACCGCGTCGCGCTGCTGCTGCCCGCGCACTGGCAGACGGCGGTGTGGCTGCTGGCGTGCTCCTCCACCGGTGTCGTCGCGGACGTGGCCGGCGACCCGTCACGGGCGGACTTCGTCGTGGCCGGGCCCGGGCACTTCGAGCAGGGGCTGGCGTGCCGGGGCGAGCGGTACGCGTTGTCGCTTGCTCCGCTCGGGCGACGGTTCGTGCCGGGCCCCCCGGAGGGGTACGACGACTACGCCGTGAACGTGCCGAGCTTCGGGGACCGCTTCGTGCCGTACGTCCCCGTCGACCCCGACGAGCCCGCGCTGATCGTGGCCGGGGCCGAGTACACCGGCGCCGAGATCGTGGAGCGGGCGCGGGCGGACGCGTCCGGGCTGGGGCTGACGGGACCCGGGTCCCGGCTGCTGTCGGGCCTGCCGTACGACACATGGGAGGGGCTGAGCGCCGGCCTGTTCGCGCCGCTGGCGAGCGGGGGGTCCGTGGTGCTGTGCCGGAACCTGGACGAGGGTGCCGTGGCCCAGCGGATCGAGAGTGAGCGGGTGTCCGCGACGGCTCGATAGGGGGCTGTGCGGGCGATGACGGCGGGCACCCGGCGTCGCTGCGGGCGGTGACAACGAGCACCCGGCGTCGCTGCGGGCCCACGCTGGGGCCGCCAGCCCCGGCCCCGGTCGGGCACCCGGCATCGGCGCGGGCCCACCCCGAGGGCCGCCACCACCAGCCCCGCACGGGCACCCGGCGTCGGCGCGGGCCCACGCCGAGGGCCGCCACCACCAGCCCCTGGGGGCTGCCACCCCCAGGCCCCGCTTCTGCCCTGCCCCCAGGCCCCACTTCGGCCGTGAACGGGCCTCCGCCTCAAACGCCGGGCGGGCTGGATCGAGGCACCCTCGCCGGCAAGGGTGCCGCCCCGCTCGCCCCCTCACCTGTTCGGTCTATCCCCAGGCACCCCCGGGCCCCGGTTCGCGCCATCGTCGTAGGAGCAGCTCTACGCGCTCGTGCGGCCGAGGCTGGACCGGAAGCGGGAGGGGTGGATCGGACGTGACGTACTCCGCGGGTCGGGGCGATGGGCCACTCGGGCCGGGGGTCGGGGCGTCCGCCGACGGGCGGGGGCTCGTGCGACGGCGTCGGCGGCGGTGGGTGCGCTACGGGGCGGGGGCCGTGGCCGTCGCCGCCCTGGGGGTCGGGGTGGCCGGGTGGGCCCTGTACGCGAAGCTCGACGGGAACATCACGCCCGACGACGCCGCGGCGGCGGAGCTCCAGCGGTATGCGAAGGAGCGGCCCACCTCGTTGGTGAAGGACGCGCAGAACGTCCTGCTGATCGGATCGGACTCACGGTCGGGGGACGGCAACGAGAAGTACGGGCGGGACTCCGGGACCGAGCGGTCCGACACGACGATCCTGTTGCATCTGGCCGCGGGGCGGCGCAGCGCCACCGCCGTCTCCCTGCCGCGTGACCTGATGGTGCACGTGCCGGGGTGCCGACGGCCGGACGGGTCGCGTACCGAGCCGATGTTCGCGATGTTCAACTACGCCTTCCAGAACGGTGGTTCGGCCTGCACCATCCGCACGGTGGAGAAGCTGACCGGGGTGCGGATCGATCACCACGTCGTCGTCGACTTCAGCGGGTTCAAGAACATGGTCGACGCCGTGGACGGCGTGGAGGTCTGCCTGAAGGAGCCGATCAGCGACAAGGCCGCCAAGCTGCGCCTGCCCGCCGGAAAGGTCACGCTCGACGGAGAGCAGGCACTCGGTTACGTGCGGGCCCGCAAGTCCCTCGGGGACGGGAGCGACACCGAGCGGATGGAACGGCAGCAGCGGTTCCTCGGGGCGCTGGTCAACAAGGTGCAGAGCAATGACGTCCTGCTGAACCCGGTGAAGCTGTATCCGGTGCTGGACGCGGCCACGTCCGCCCTCACCACCGACCCGGACCTGGCGAGTCTGCGCGGGCTGTACGAACTCGTGCGCGGCCTGCGGGACATTCCCACCGAACATGTGCAATTCCTGACAGTTCCGCGGGAGTCGTACGTCCACGACACCAATCGTGACCAACTCGTGGAGCCCGAGGCGGAGAGACTCTTCCAGCGACTGCGGACGGACACGCCGGTGGTGGTCTCCAGGGAGATTCCCACGCGGTCTCCCTCCTCGAGGCCGGGCGGCCCGGGGGCGGCCCGGTCCGCGGATCGGTCCGGCCGGGCGAACGGGGCGGCTTATGAGGCGGATTCGCCCAGCCCGCCCGCTCCCACTTTCCGCGGCAACACGGCCGCCGAGGAGGGCTGCGGGTAAAGCGCTTGCCAAGCAGACCCGTTCCCGCGAACAGTAGTTCAAAGAAATAGGGCGAATTGCCCGGTTGTAGGGGCGTGGAATTTGTCACGGCCGTCGCTCGACGCTGAACTGGGCGGATAGTGTGAGCGATCCGGTGCACCTGGCCGCGAGGTCCTTCCTGGGGTCGCGCACCGTGTGACCGAGACCCGAGCGCCTTTGAGGGGGAAAGGCGCCGCGTGGCCCCGACGGAGGATTCGGACAACCGTGGACGCGCAAGGCCGTGGGCGGGCGGACAACATCGACCCCGCAGACCAGTGGGTACTCAATCCGGACACTGGCGAATACGAACTGCGACTGAGTCCTTCCGCACCGCAATCGCCGGTGCCCGGACCTCGTAGATCCGCCTCCGGCAGGACCGGCGGCGGTCAGGCGGGTTCGGCGCGCGGGCGTGCCGCGGAGCGGGACCGGCAGTCGCCGTCGCCGTCACCGTCGTCGCCCGAGAAGGCGGCGGGCGCGGACGTGCCCGGTCCGCGTCGGCGGCGGGGCGTACCCGCGGAGGAACCGGTGAGCCGGCGCGGACGCCGGCCGGTGAAGCAGAAGTCGAAGGCGAAGAAGGTCCTGGTGTGGACCGGCGGGATCATGGCCTTCGTGGTGGTGGCCACGGCCGGTGCGGCCTACCTCTATCTCGAGCACCTCAACGACAACATCACGTCGGTCTCCGACGACGGCGCGAGCACCGGTGGCTTCAGCAAGGACAAGGCGATCAACCTGCTGGTGATCGGCACCGACAAGCGCACCGGCTCGGGCAACGAGGGCTACGGCGACGCCAACAGCGTGGGCCACGCGGACACCACGATCCTGCTGCACGTCTCCAAGGACCGCACGAACGCGACGGCGCTCAGCATCCCGCGCGACCTGATCGTCGACGTCCCGGACTGCCAGACCCAGCAGGAGGACGGTTCCACCAAGGTCATCAAGGGCACGGACAACGTCCGCTTCAACACCAGTCTCGGGCAGGACGAGCGCACGCCGAGCTGCACCGTGCGCACGGTCACCGAGCTGACCGGGATCCAGGCGGACAACTTCATGGTCGCCGACTTCAACGCGGTGAAGACGCTGACCACCGCGGTGGGCGGGGTGGAGGTGTGTCTGGCCAAGGACATCGACGACGACGACTCGCATCTGAAGCTGTCGAAGGGCACCCACCTCATCGAGGGCGAGCAGGCGCTGGCCTTCGTGCGCACCCGGCACTCGGTCGGCTTCGGCGGCGACCTGAGCCGGATCCAGATCCAGCAGCAGTTCCTCAGCGCCCTGATGCGCAAGCTGAAGTCGAACGACACGCTCACCAGCCCCACCAAGATGATCAAACTGGCGGAGGCGGGCACGAAGGCGCTGACCGTCGACTCCCAGCTCGACAGCATCAACAAGCTGAAGGACCTGGGCCTGGAGCTGGGCAAGCTCAACATCAAGAACCTGACCTTCACCACCGTGCCGGTCATCGACAACCCGGCCGAGAAGGTCAAGGCCACGGTCGTCCTCGACAAGACGTCGGCGCCCACGGTCTTCCAGATGATCAGGGACGACGTCTCCTTCACCGAGGTGAAGGAGAAGGCGGCGGCCTCGAAGGACGCTGCGGCCGCGGCCGCGGCGGCCCGCCTCAAGGGCGCCCAGTCCGCCGCCTCCGAGGTGCGGGTGCAGGTCATGAACGGCGGGGCTCCCCCCGGCAGCGCACAGGAGACTCTTAACTGGCTGCAGAATGATGAGGGCGTGACGAAATCCGAGAACGCCGGCAACGCGCCCGCGCAACTGGCCCGTACGACGCTCGAGTACGCGCCCGACCAGGCCGCGCAGGCCCGCAAGCTGGCCGCCGTCATGGGGCTGCCCGGCACCGCGCTGAAGCCGGGCAAGAGCGTCGAGAACTCCCAGGGTCTGCCGACGATGACGTTGACGCTGGGCAAGGACTTCAAGGGCGCCGGCGTCTCGCTCACAGCGCCGACGAAGGTGCCGGACACGGTCCAGAAGTCCACGGCGGACAAGGTCCAGTGCGCCAAGTAGGTAACCCTTCGGGCCCGTCGTGCGTCTGACTGGACGCGGGACGGGCCCGTGTCAGGCGCACGGCGGGGAGGGGCAGGGGAATGGCGGGGACCAGCGGGGTGCGGGGGGACGTTCCCTCGGTCGAGGACACGACGTCATCGGCCGGGCAGGACGAGCAGGGGCAGAACGCGTCCGACACCGACGGCAGACGCGGCGGCGGGCGCCGGGACGCCCGGGGGACGGACCGCAAACGCCGACGTCGACGCGCGTTGCGCTGGTCGGCGAGCGTGCTGGCGGTGGTCATACTCGGCGGCGCGGGGGCCGGATACCTCTACTACGAGCACCTCAACTCGAACATCAAGCACGACGACCTGAACATCGGTGACGCCAAGGACCGGGCGGCCGACACCAAGGCCAACGCCGAGGGTCAGACGGCGCTGAACATCCTGCTGATCGGCTCGGACGCCCGTGACACCGCGGCGAACCAGAAGCTCGGCGGCGCCAAGTACGACTTCGGCGGCCCTCCGCTCGCGGACGTCCAGATGCTGCTGCACGTCTCGGCGGACCGCAGCAACATGTCGGTCGTGAGCATGCCCCGCGACACCCTGCTGGACATCCCCAAGTGCATCGACCCGGACGACGGGAAGACGTACCCGGCGCTCTACGGCGAGATGACGAACGCGTCGCTCAGCCGGGGCGGACCGGGCTGCACGGTGGCCACCTGGGAGAAGCTCACCGACATCCACATCGACCACTTCATGATGATCGACTTCGCGGGTGTCGTCTCGATGGCGGACGCGATAGGCGGCGTCCCGGTCTGCGTGGACGCCAACGTGTACTCGCACACCAGCACCGGCAAGGGCTCCGGACTGAAGCTGACGCGGGGCACCCACTCCGTCAAGGGCGAGCAGGCCCTGCAGTGGCTGCGCACCCGCTACGGCTTCGAGGACGACACCGACCTGGCCCGCGCCAAGGCACAGCACCAGTACATGAACTCGATGGTCCGCGAGCTGCGCGCCAACGCCAAGCTGACCAACCCCAACAAGCTGCGCAAGCTCGCCGAGGCGGCCACCAAGGCGATCACCGTGGACGACGGCCTGGACACCATCACCAAGATGTACGACCTGGCGGGCGAGCTGCAGAAGGTGCCCACCGAGCGCATCACGATGACGACGATGCCCAACCGCTACCAGGGCAGCCGGGTGGTGCCGACGGACGACGCCAAGCAGTTGTTCCGTCTGGTGCGCGAGGACGTCGCCCTGGACGGCAAGGACGCGAAGAAGGCCACCGCCAGCCCCTCGCCGACGGCGCCCGCGGACCCGGCGGCCGCGAACGGCCAGATCGCGGTGCAGGTCCACAACGGCACGTCCACGGACACCCAGGCGGCGGTCCGCGGGCGGGCGAAGGAGGTGACGCAGGCGCTGACCGGCAAGGGCTTCGCCAGGGCGGTCGCCGACACCTCGGCGGCCACGGCCGTGGCCAGGACGGTGGTCAACTACCCGAGCGCCGACCTGCAGGGCGACGCCCTGGCGGTCGCCAAGGCGCTGGGCGTCCCGGCGAGCCAGGTGAAGAAGTCCACCGAGGTCTCAGGGGTCACGCTCGTCGTGGGCGCCGACTGGCGGTCGGGGACGACGTACAAGGCGCCGGCGAGGAACGACAGGACGCCCGACACGGCCGGCGCGATCAACGCGTCCGACACCACGCAGTGCATGCACGTGGACCCGGACTACACCTGGTAGTCCGGGTCCGGTGGACGTCTTGCGGTGCTCAGTGCGAGTCGCTGAGGACCGCGGGCCGCCGCGACGCGATGACCTTCCTGGCCAGCGCCTTCGGACTGGTCAGGAAGCCGAGGCCCCAGGACATGTGCATGGTGGCGAGGGCGACGGGGATCTGCAGCCGGGCCTTCGCCGGGAGCCCCCGGCCGGCCGGCAGCGAGCCGACGGCTATCGCGGCGAGGTAGCCGCCGGGGATCACGAAGCCCAGCGGGGTCAGTGTCGCGCCCACCACGATCCCGGCCGCGATCGCGCACACCGCGGTCGGCGGGGCGAGATAGCGCAGGTTGATGGAGCCCTCGTGGTAGCGGGCGACGACGTGCCGCCAACGGCCGTAGTCCTTGTACTGCTTGGCGAGCGCCCTGACGCTGGGGCGGGGCCGGTAGGACACCTTCAGCTCGGGCGAGAACCAGATCAGCCCGCCGGCCTCCCGGATCCGGAAGTTCAGCTCCCAGTCCTGGGCGCGGATGAACTCCTCGTTGTAGCCGCCCTGTTGCTCCAGCGCCTCGCGCCGGAAGACCCCGAGGTACACGGTCTCCGCCGGGCCGGCCTGTCCCCCCGTGTGGAAGGCGGCGTTGCCGACCCCGATCTTCGAGGTCATGGCCGCGGCGACCGCGTGCTCCCAGTCGTTCTCGCCCTCGGCGTGCATGATGCCGCCGACGTTCTGCGCGCCGGTCTCCTCCAGGAGCCGCACGGCGGTGGCGATGTAGTTCGGCGAGAGCATGCCGTGCCCGTCGACGCGGACGACGATCGGATGGCGGGAGGCCTTGATCGCGGCGTTGAGCGCGGCGGGCGTGCGCCCGGTGGGGTTGGGGACCGTGTGCACGCGCGGGTCTTCGGCTACGAGCTGGGCCGCGATCTCGTCCGTACGGTCCGTGGACGGACCGATGGCGATCACGACCTCCATCTCGCCGGCGTACTCCTGCGCGAGGATCGCTTGGACGGCTCCGCGCAGATGCCGCTCCTCGTTGAGGACGGGCATGATGACGGACACTGCGGGGAGCTGCACGTCGGGCTTGGCGTTCATAGGGGGCTCACGTTACCGCGAACGGGGGACACGGCCCGCCCCGCCGGGTGCGCTGCCCCGGTCGGCAGATCGTATGGGCCTACCGTTCCAACGGCTACCACCGCCCTACGGCCGCCGCCCGGAGGTGCCCCGTATGCCCACCACGCCGTCCCGGTTCCCGCGCCGCCCCCACGGGCAGCCCCGTGTGCCGCGTCCCCCCGTCCGACGCAGACGCCCCCGGTGGGCCGTACGGGCGGTGACCACGCTGTCCGTGGTGTGTCTCGCCGCCGCCGGGATCGGTCACTCGGTGATCAGCAGCCTGGACGCGGGCATCGCCCGGGTCGACCCCTTCAAGGACATGAAGAACCGTCCGCGGGCCGGTCACGGCATGAACGTCCTGCTGGTCGGCACCGACGGCCGCGACCGGATCACACCGGCCGAGCGCCTCCGGTACCGCCTGGGCGGGGCCCCCTGCCACTGCACCGACACGATCATGATCGTGCACATCTCGGAGGACCGGGAACGGGCCAGCGTGGTCAGCCTCCCGCGCGACTCGTACGCGCTGACGCCCCCGCACACCGACCAGGTGACCGGCAAGGAGCACCGCGGCCACCCGCTCAGGATCAACGCGGCGTACGCGGAGGGCGGACCGCAGCTCACCGTGCGCACGGTCGAGAACATGACACACGTGAAGATCGACCACTACCTGGAGGTCGACTTCACCAGCTTCATGAAGACGGTGGACGTCCTGGGCGGGGTGCAGATCTGCACGGCGGAGCCCCTGAAGGACACGTACACGGGCCTGGACCTGGCGCCCGGGCGGCACACGCTCGAGGGCGGCGCTGCGCTGCAGTACGTGCGCTCACGGCACGCGGACGCCTCCTCCGACCTGGGCAGGATGAAGCGCCAGCAACGCTTCATGGCGGCCCTGATGGACCGGGCCACCTCCTCCGGGGTCCTGCTGAACCCGCTGAGGTTCCGGGACGTGACCCGGGCGGTGCTCGGCTCGGTACGGGCGGACCGGGGCTTCGGCGCCGACGAGCTGCTCGACCTGGGCAGGGCGATGCGCACCTTCTCCCCCGCCTCCTCGGAGTTCGCCACCGTCCCCATCGGCCGCATGGGATACGTGGTGAAGGGCATCGGCTCGACGCTGCAATGGGACCCGGTGAGGTCCCAGCGCCTGTTCCGGTCCCTGCGCGACGACAAGCCCCTCGCGGGGGCCGCCCGGGCGGTCGCCAGCCGGATCGTGCGGGTGCCGGTGGCCCCCGGGCAGATCCGGGTCCAGGTCGAGAACGGCACCCGCACACCGGGCCTGGGACGGCGGGTGGACGCGGCGCTGGCGGCGGTGGGCTTCCGCACGACGCGGCAGCCTGTCAGCGCGGCGGGCCCCGCCGTGGGACGCACGGTCGTCGCATACGACCCGCGCTGGGACCGCTCCGCGAAGTCCCTGGCGGCGGCCCTGCCGGGCAGCGAACTGCGCGCCGTCCCGGGACTCGGGCCGACCCTGAAGGTGATCGCGGGCACGGACTTCCGGCAGGTGCGCAAGGTGCGTGCGGCGGATGCGGAGCAGGGCGAGTTCGGGGTCGTCCGCGGCGACGAGGTCGGGTGTTCCCAGGAGCTCTCGTAGGTGTTCCCAGGAACCTCTCGTAGGTTTCTGGTGCGAACCGTGCGAAACGGTTGTGCTCGTCCCGATGGCGCCGGACGGCTGAGGGGCGTACGACGGAAGGGCGGACTCCGGGGCCCGCCGGGCCCCCGCACCCACAGGAGGAGCCATGACCCAGCACGGAACCATGCCCACGATGAGCAAGCAGATGCAGGACTGCGTCGAGGCGTGCATGTCCTGCCACAGCATGTGCGAGGAGACCATGAGCTCCTGCCTGCAGATGGGCGGCCAGGCCCAGATGCAGATCATGCGCGCGCTGATGGACTGCTCGGAGATGACCCGCATGTGCGCCGACATGATGATGCGGCGCTCGCCCATGGCGGCCGAGATGTGCGCGATGTGCGCGCGGGCCTGCGACATGTGCGCCGAGGCGTGTATGGCCATGCCGGACGATCCCCAGATGATGCGCTGCGCGGACTCCTGTCGTCGCTGCGCCGAGATGTGCCGCACGATGGCGGGCGCCACGATGTGACCGTCGCCGGAACGGGTTCAGGGGCGCCCCCCCGTGGGCGCCCCTGACTGTGTCCCCGGCAGCAGTCAGTTGCCGGAGACGGTGACCTTCTCGTCGTTCTTCAACTGCTCGACCAGCGTCTTCACCTTCGCCTTGTCCCAGACGAGGTTGCCGCCGGTGGAGCCGGAGATCGGCATGTTCATCGACTTGCCGTCGCCGCTGTTGACGCCCTTCATCGCGAAGAACATGGACCCCAGGTCGTACAGACCCATGTCCTGGTCGACGATCAGCGAGTCCAGACCGGCGCCCATGGTCGGGTAGAGCTTGAACGGGTTCAGGATCGTGCCCGGCGTGGCCACCTGGTTGGCCAGGGCCGCGAGGAACTTCTGCTGGTTCTTCGTGCGGTCCAGGTCGGAGCCGGCGAGCGCGTACCGGGTGCGGACGAACGCGAGGGCCTCCTCGCCGTTCAGGGTCTGCTTGCCCTTCTTGAAGTCGGCGCCGGACTTGGTGTCCTTGATGTCCTGCGGGATGTCGATCTCGACGCCGCCGACCGAGTCGACGATGTTCGCGAAGCCGGCGAAGCCGATCTCCACGTAGTGGTCGATGCGCAGACCGGTGTTGAACTCGACCGTGCGCACCAGCAGCTCCGGCCCGTCCTCGGCGTACGCCGCGTTCAGCTTCACGTGCCGCCCGGTGCCCTTGTACGTCTTGCCGGACTCGGAGCCCACGAACGAGGGGATCTCCACGTCGGAGTCGCGCGGCAGCGAGATCAGCGTGTCGCCGTTGGACCCGGTGTGCAGGATCATCATCGAGTCCGTGCGCTTGCCCTCGGCGGAACCGGTGTGCAGTTCCTTCTTCTCCTCGGCGGACATGCCCTCACGGCTGTCGGAGCCGACGATCAGGTAGTTCGTGCCCTCGCCCGCCTCGGGCCGGTCGATGACCTTCGACAGGTCGACCTCGCGGTTGAGCTTGCCGTCGGCCCAGAAGTACGTGCCGACGGCCGTCACGACCACCACGGTGACGACGGAGATCGCCGTCCACTTGATGCGGCGGCGCCAGTCCGGCGCGGGGCGCGGGGCACGGGCGTCATGGCCGCCGGGACCGCCGGAGTCGCCCCCGCCGCCGTAGACCTGCCCCGAGCTGTAGCCGCTGTCGTACCCGGTCTGCCGGGCGTTGGTGTAGTCCCCGTATCCCTGGCCGTTGACGTACGACGGCTGGGGCGGGACGGCGGCGCCCTGCGAAGGGGCGGCCCGGCCGCGGCGGACCTGCCGCATGACACGCGCGCTCTCCGGCTGTGCGCTCGCGCTGCCGCTTCCGTACCGGTTGCCGCGGTCGCTGTCGGACCATCCCTCGGGCCAATCGTTCATGCGGACCAGTGTGCAGGGCAGGGCCGTGTGCCGTACAAGGGTCGTCGGAGAATCAGGGCCGCGCTGTTGCCAAGCTGACACAAAGTCCCGGGTTGTCCGCCTCGGCCATAAGGTGGAGGACATGACAGACCAGGTCACCGCGGCGGACTCGGGCAGCACCCCGGACATCCCGGGCAAGCCCACGTCGGCGTCCCGCACCACCCTCAGCCACATCATGACCCACGCCGACACCAACCTGCTGGGGACGGTGCACGGCGGCGTGATCATGAAGCTCGTCGACGACGCGGCGGGCGCCGTGGCCGGGCGGCACTCCGGCGGTCCCGCCGTCACCGCGTCCATGGACGAGATGGCGTTCCTGGAGCCGGTCCGCGTGGGCGACCTCGTCCATGTGAAGGCCCAGGTCAACTGGACCGGCCGGACCTCGATGGAGGTCGGCGTGCGGGTGCTGGCCGAGCGCTGGAACGAGTCCGCCCCGGCCACCCAGGTGGGCTCGGCCTACCTGGTCTTCGCCGCCGTCGACGCCGACGGCAAGCCCCGCGTCGTCCCGCCGGTCCTCCCGGAGACCGAGCGCGACGAGCGCCGCTACCAGGAGGCCCAGATCCGGCGCACGCACCGGCTGGCCCGGCGCCGGGCGATCAGGGAGCTGCGGGAGCGCCGGGTGGCCGAGGGTCTCGAGGACTGAACCCGCCGTCCAGGCTGCCGTCCGGGCCCGCCGTCCGTGCTCAGGGCGGCGCGAACAGCGCCTCGAGCTTGCCGAACCCCTGGCTCCAGCCCTCCTCGTGCAGGGAGCGCCGCCGCTCGGTGGCGAAGCCCTCCTGGGTGAGGGCCAGCTCGGTCGAGGGGCCCGCCAGGTCGCGCAGCGTCAGCGTGACCACCGTCTCCCCGTCCTCGGGGTCGGGCTCCTCCCACCGGAAGGTGTAGCGCAGCAGCCGCGGGGGCTCCACGGCGAGGAACTCCCCCGCCAGGTGGAACGGCGGGCCGTCGGGGGGCCGCATCGCGATGCGGTAGGCGCCGCCGGCTCTCAGGTCGCTGCGCACGTCCGGGATCGTGAACCCGTCGGGGCCCCACCAGCGGGCCAGCTCCGCCGGATCGGTCAGGGCCCGGAACACGGCCGACGGCGCGGCGGGCAGCACGCGTCGCAGGCGCAGGGTCAGCCCGTCGTCACGCGGCATCACGCACCTCCTCCGCCCCCGTCTCCCTGTCTCCCCGTCTTCCCATCGTGGACCGGAGGCGGAGGGGCCACCACACGCAGCCGCCCTCCGGCCGGGAGACGGACGGAGGGCGGGCGGGAGAGACACAGGGTCCGGTCAGCGGCTGCCCGGTCGCCCGTGGCGGCCGCCGAGGCAGCCGGGCGGTGTCACCGAGACAGTCGCTGACCTGTGCGCGTCCTGCTAGGGGAGGTTCCTCGCCATGACGATGCGCTGGACCTGGTTCGTGCCTTCGTAGATCTGCGTGATCTTCGCGTCGCGCATCATCCGCTCGACCGGGTAGTCGCGGGTGTAGCCGTAGCCGCCCAGGAGCTGGACCGCGTCCGTGGTGACCTCCATCGCCACGTCCGAGGCGAAGCACTTGGCCGCCGCGCCCTGGAAGGTGAGGTCGGAGTCCAGGCGCTCGGACTTGGCCGCCGCCGCGTACGTCAGCTGGCGGGCCGCCTCGATCTTCATGGCCATGTCGGCGAGCATGAACTGGATGCCCTGGAAGTCGGCGATCGGCTTGCCGAACTGCTTGCGCTCCTGGACGTAGCCCTTGGCGTAGTCGAAGGCGCCCTGGGCGACGCCGAGGGCCTGCGCGGCGATCGTGATGCGGGTGTGGTCCAGGGTCTTCATCGCGGTCGCGAAGCCCGTGCCCTCCTCGCCGATCATGCGGTCGGCCGGGATGCGGACGTTGTCGAAGTAGACCTCGCGGGTCGGCGAGCCCTTGATGCCCAGCTTCTTCTCCGGGGCGCCGAAGGAGACTCCCGGGTCGGACTTCTCGACGACGAACGCGGAGATGCCCTTGCTGCGCTTCGTCGGGTCCGTGACGGCCATGACCGTGTAGTACTCGCTCACGCCGGCGTTGGTGATCCAGCGCTTGACGCCGTTGAGGATCCAGTGGTCGCCGTCGCGGACCGCCTTGGTCTTCATACCGGCCGCGTCCGAGCCGGCGTCCGGCTCGGAGAGGGCGTACGAGAACATCGCGTCGCCCTTGGCCAGCGGCGACAGGTACTTCTTCTTCAGGTCCTCGGAGCCGGAGAGGATCACCGGGAGGGAGCCCAGCTTGTTCACCGCGGGAATCAGGGAGGAGGACACGCAGACGCGGGCCACCTCCTCGATGACGATGACCGTCGCCAGGGCGTCCGCGCCCGCGCCGCCGTACTCCTCGGGCACGTGCACCGCGTGCAGGTCGCTCGCCACCAGCGCGTCCAGCGCCTCCTGCGGGAAGCGGGCCTCCTCGTCCACCACGGCCGCGTACGGCGCGATCTTCGCCTCGGACAGGGAGCGGATGGCGTCGCGGAGCATGTCGTGCTCCTCGGACGGGCGGTACAGGTCGAAGTCAGCCGATCCGGCCAAGGTGTCCTCACACTCCAGAGACGCTGCGGTTACCGACGCTAATTACCGTTAAGTAACTCAAATTTTAAAGGTCCGCCCGACCGAGTGATACGTGAGCTTGGCGACAGGGTGGATCTCATCGGTGATCTGCCCGGTCAAGAGCGCCGACATGCCCCGACTATGCTCGGGCGCGCAGCGACGACATCCCCCACCTGGAGCACCCATGGCCCTCAAGATCACCGTGATCGGCACCGGCTATCTCGGCGCCACGCACGCCGCGGCCATGGCCGAGCTGGGCTTCGAGGTGCTGGCTCTCGACGTCGTGCGAGAGAAGATCGAGATGCTCGAGCGCGGCGAGACGCCCATGTACGAGCCGGGACTGGAGGAACTGCTGCGCCGGCACGTCGCCGGGTTCGAGGGGTCCAGCGGGCGGTTGCGGTTCACCCAGGACTGGGCCGAGGTGGGGGCCTTCGGCGACGTCCACTTCGTCTGCGTCAACACCCCGCAGAAGCACGGCGAGTACGCCTGCGACATGTCGTACGTGGAGTCCGCCGTCGCGTCCCTCGCCCCGCATCTGACGCGGCCCGCCCTCGTGGTCGGCAAGTCGACCGTGCCCGTGGGCTCGGCCGACCGGCTGGCGCGCATGATCGCCGAGCTCGCGCCCGCCGGCGAGGACGCCGAGCTGGCCTGGAACCCGGAGTTCCTGCGGGAGGGCTTCGCGGTGCAGGACACGCTGCACCCGGACCGGATCGTCGTCGGGGTGCGCAGCGAGCGGGCCGAGGCGCTGCTGCGGCAGGTGTACGAGACGCCGGTCGGGGAGGGCTCCCCGTTCGTCGTGACCGACTTCCCCACGGCCGAGCTGGTGAAGACCTCCGCCAACTCCTTCCTCGCCACCAAGATCTCCTTCATCAACGCGATGGCGGAGGTGTGCGAGGCCGCCGACGGCGACGTCGCCAAGCTCGCCGAGGCCATCGGGTACGACGACCGGATCGGCAAGAAGTTCCTGCGGGCGGGGATCGGGTTCGGGGGCGGCTGTCTGCCCAAGGACATCCGCGCCTTCATGGCCCGCGCGGGCGAGCTGGGGGCCGACCAGGCGCTCACCTTCCTGCGCGAGATCGACTCCATCAACATGCGTCAGCGCGGGCGGATGGTCGAGCTGGCGCGGCAGGAGCTGGGCGGCGGATCGTTCCTGGGCCGGCGGATCGCCGTGCTCGGCGCCACCTTCAAGCCCGACTCGGACGACGTCCGGGACTCGCCCGCGCTCAACGTGGCCGGGCAGATCCACCTGCAGGGCGGCCAGGTCACGGTGTACGACCCGAAGGGCATGGACAACGCCCGCCGGCTCTTCCCGACCCTCGGCTACGCCGACTCGGCGCTCGATGCCGTACGGGGCGCCGACGCCGTCCTGCACCTGACCGAGTGGCGGGAGTTCCGCGAGCTGGACCCGGCGGCGCTCGGCGAGGTCGCGACGACCCGGCTGATCCTCGACGGACGCAACGCGCTGGACCCGCAGCTGTGGCGCAAGGCCGGGTGGACCTACCGGGGCATGGGCCGCCCGACCGCCTAGCCGCGGCGACGGACGACGCCGGTTCGGCCGAGGCTCAGTCGGCCGAACCGGCGTCTTCCTGCATTCTGCACCACCGGCCTGTGCCGGTGCCGGTGAACTACTTCGCCCGGTACCGGCGCATCTTGGCGCGCGCCCCGCACACCTGCATCGAGCACCAGCGGCCCCGGCCGGCCGGGCTGCGGTCGTAGTACGCCCAGTGGCACGTCACGGCCTCGCAGGCCTTCAGCCGGCTCCAGGTGCCGGCGACGAGCGCCTGCGCCACGGCGGCGGCCGTGCGGGAGAGCAGCGGTGCCCCGCCGGCGGCGGGCGCCGTGGGAGCGAGACCGGCCGAGCCGTCGTGCTCGTCGACCGTCACCACCAGGGGCGCGGACGCCAGCAGCTCGCCCAGCGGGGTCACCGCGCGGTGCGGCGCGTGACCCGCGTGGGCCAACAGGGCGGCCCGCAGGGACTCCCGCAGCTCGCGGGCCTGCTCCACCTCGTCGTCGGCCAGCCCGAACCGCGCCCGGCCCTCCTGCGTGTCCAGCGCGTCGGCGCCCGACTCGACGTCCAGCGTGTTGACCAGGGACTCGACCAGGGCGAGCTCGCCGGGGGCGGCCGATCTGTCACTCATGCTTGCGACGTTACCGCCAATGCGGGAGCATGCAGTAACCGTTACCGGTTACCGGCTTCTACCAGTAACAGAGAAGCAGGCGACCGAGAAGCAGGGATCACCGACTCCGAGGAGGAAAGTCATGGCTCTCGCCGAGCTGGGCGCCGTCGTCCTGGACTGTCCCGACCCGCGTGCGCTGGCCGGTTTCTACGCCGAGGTGCTGGGCGGCACCGTCGAGGGCGACGGGGACTGGGTGGACGTCAGGACGCCCGGCGGTCGGACGCTGTCCTTCCAGGCCGCCCCCGGGTTCGTCCCGCCCGCGTGGCCCGCGCCCGAACAGTCCCAGCAGTTCCATCTGGACCTGACGGTCGACGACCTGGACGCGGCCGAGCGGGGCGTGCTCGCGCTGGGTGCGAAGCCGCTGGACGCGGAGGACCGCTCACGCGGCTGGCGTGTGTACGCAGACCCCGCTGGGCACCCGTTCTGCCTCTGCCGCTGCTGAGCTCCACCCGGCGGCCGAGACGTGATCCACGTGCTGCCACGTCCGCACCGTTCTGATCAGGAGGGTTCCATGCCGCCCGTCGCCCGTTTCCGCTCCGTCGTGCTCGACTGTCCCGATCCGCGCGCGCTCGCCGGCTTCTACGCGGCGCTCCTGGGCGGCACGCCCGAGGCCGAGGACGGGGAGGACGACTGGTACGTCCTGCACGTCCCCGGCGGGCCCCGGATCGCCTTCCAGCAGGTGGAGGGCTACACCCCGCCGGAGTGGCCGCGCGCCGACCGCAACCCGCAGCAGTTCCACCTCGACCTCGACGGCGGCGCCACCTGGGAGGAGATGGACGCCGCCCACGAGCGGGTGCTGGAGCTGGGCGCGCGCCCGCTGGACCTGGAGGACCGGGAGAAGAAGGACTTCCAGGTGTACGCCGACCCGGCGGGCCACCCGTTCTGCCTGTGCCGCATCGACCAGCCCACCCCCTGACCCGCACCGAAGTCCGACCTCAACGCCGACGCCCGACCCGGGGGCGGCGCCTGACCGGGGGCCGAGTCCGGCCCCCGCGCGCGGCCGGGGCGGTCGTCTCAGCCGTCTGGCGGCTCAGCCGTCTGGCGGCGCAGCGGTCTGGGGGGTCAGCGGTCTGGGGGGTCAGCCGTCTGGCGGCTCAGCGGTCTGGGGGCTCAGCCGTCTGGCGGCTCAGCGGTCTGGGGGGTCCAGTTCTGTGATGCGGGCCGTCGACTGTGTGCGGCGTTCCGTGGCCGCGCGGGCCGCGAAGTCGGCCGTGCGCAGGACGCGCTGCATGTTGCCCCAGGTCAGCAGGGCGATGTCGGACTCCGGCCAGCCGCGGCCGAGCAGTTCGGCGATCAGGTGCGGAAAGCGGTCGGGGTCGGTGAGACCCTGCTCCCCGGCGGCGCCGGAGTCGTAGGCGCCGGACAGGCCGACGCAGGCGGGGCCGGCGAGCGCGCGGACGTGGTCGAGATGGTCGGCGACCTCGCGCACGTCCGGGCCGGTCTGCTCGGCCGTCAGCGGCACCAGGCACAGCCCCTTGGCCGCACCCAGCTCGGCGAGCAGTCCGTCGGACAGGTTGTCGGGGTGGGGGCGCAACGCGCGGGCGGCGGAGCGGGTGCACAGGACGGGCGTCCTGGACAGCGCGAGGGTACGGCCGATCGTGGCGTCGGACGCGCCGGAGAGGTCGGCGAGCACACCGAGCCGGTTCATCTCGCGCACCACCTCCTCGCCGAACCGCGTCAGACCCGCCTCGCCGGCCCATGAGGTCCCGAGGAGGGCGAGGACGCGCAGCCCGAGCGAGTGCAGCACGCGCAGGACGGCCAGGGAGTCGTCCAGCGCGGCGGCCGTGGCCGGGCCCAGGACGACGGCCACCCGCCCGCAGTGGCGGGCGTCGATGACCTGTCCCGCGCTGCGGGCCAGCCGCAGCCCCTCGGGGTGCGCGGCGATCACCGACCGGGCGAGGTCCAGCTGCTCCAGGGTGGCGCCGACGGCCCGGTCGGCGCCGAGGTCCTCGGGCAGCTGCAGCGACCACAGCAGTGCGCCCACATGGCCCTCGCGCATCCGGCGCACATGCGTGTCGACGGCGCTCTCGCCGAGCTGGAGCTCGTACCAGGGCAGGCGCCGCAGCGCCCGGGGCAGCCCGCTGTGGCCGTCCGCGACGGGGTGCGCGGCGAGGAGGGCCCGGGCGCGGTCCAGCGAGCTGCTCTCCGGCTCCGGAAGGCTTTCCATGGCCGTCGGCGGGTGCTGGGCGAAGGGGACTGTCCGCGCCTTGTCGTCGAGCTCGCCGGCCTCGGGGAGGGAGTGCAGTTCGTCCTGGAGGTCGGCCATGACGGTCTCCGTACGTCGATCAGCAGTACGGTCACCGTCGCACGGCGGGCGAGGGGCTTCCTGGTGGACGGGGCGTTCGGGGGTACGGGCGGGGCGGTCGGCCGCACCGGCCGCCCCGCCCGCCCCCGGCGGCCGTACTCAGCCGTCCAGCGACTCGATCGTCGCGCTGGACGGCGCGCGCGTCGCCTGCAGATCGCGGGCCACGTCCTGCGCCGCGCCCAGCACGCGCACCGCGTTCTGCCAGGTCAGTTTGGCGAGATCGGCCCTCGACCAGCCCCGGTCCAGGAGCTCCGCGATCAGGTTGGGGTAGCCGGAGACGTCGTCGAGGCCGTCGGGGGTGAAGGCCGTGCCGTCGTAGTCGCCGCCGATGCCGAGGCAGTCGACGCCGGCGACCTCGCGCATGTGGTCGAGGTGGTCGGCGACCGTGGCGACGGTGGCGACCGGACGCGGGTTGGTCTCCTCGAAGGCCCGGTGGACCTTCATCGCCTCCGGGGTGGTGGCCAGGTGGTGGAAACCGTGGGCACGCATGTTGTCGTCGGCCGCCGCCGTCCAGTCGACCGCCGCCTGGAGGACGAACTTCGGCACGAACGTCACCATCGCCATGCCGCCGTTGGCGGGCAGGCGCTCCAGGACGTCGTCCGGGACGTTGCGCGGGTGGTCGCACACCGCCCGCGCGGAGGAGTGGGAGAAGATCACCGGCGCGGCCGTGGCGTCGAGCGCGTCGCGCATCGTCGTCGCCGCCACGTGCGAGAGGTCGACCAGCATGCCCTCGCGGTTCATCTCCCGCACGACCGCGCGGCCGAACGCGGTGAGTCCGCCGGCCCTGGGCTCGTCGGTCGCGGAGTCCGCCCAGTCGACGTTGTCGTTGTGGGTGAGCGTCATGTACCGCACGCCGAGCGCGTACAGGCCGCGCAGGACGCCGAGGGAGTTGGCGATGGAGTGGCCGCCCTCCGCGCCCATGAGCGAGGCGATACGGCCCTCCGCGCGCGCCGCCTCCATGTCCGCGGCGGTCAGCGCGGCGCGCAGGTCGCGCGGGTGGCGGGCGATGAGCCGCCGCACGCAGTCGATCTGCTCCAGCGTCGCCGGGACCGCGTCGGGCAGGTCGGCGCGCACGAACACGGACCAGTACTGCGCGCCGACGCCGCCCGCGCGCAGCCGGGGGATGTCGGTGTGCAGGTGGGCGTGCTGGTCCCCGGCGATGTCGCGGGCGTCGAGGTCGTAGCGGACCTGCTCGCGCAGCGCCCAGGGCAGGTCGTTGTGACCGTCGGCGACCGGGAACTCGCGCAGGAGTTCGCGGGCCGCGTCCAGTGAGGTCGGCTCCGTCACTTCGCCGTCACTTCCCGAAGCCGAAGCCGTTCGAGCCCTCGACCTTGGCGCGCAGCCGCTTGCCCTTCTCGGTGGCCTGGTCGTTCAGCTCCTGCTGGAACTCGCGCATCCGGGCCATCAGGTCCTCGTCGTGGGCGGCGAGGATGCGGGCGGCGAGCAGACCGGCGTTGCGCGCACCGCCGACGGAGACCGTCGCGACGGGGACGCCGGCCGGCATCTGCACGATGGACAGCAGGCTGTCCATGCCGTCCAGGTACTTCAGCGGCACGGGCACGCCGATCACCGGCAGCGGGGTCACGGAGGCGAGCATGCCGGGCAGGTGGGCCGCGCCGCCGGCGCCCGCGATGATCGCCTTGAGCCCGCGCTCGGCCGCCTGCTCGCCGTACGCGATCATCTCGCGCGGCATGCGGTGCGCGGAGACGACGTCGACCTCGTAGTCGATCTCGAACTCGTCGAGGGCCTGGGCGGCGGCCTCCATGACGGGCCAGTCGGAGTCCGACCCCATGACGATGCCTACGACAGGGCTCATTCTGTGATCGTGCCTCTCAGGTAACCGGCTGCGTGACGTGCGCGCTCGAGGACGTCGTCCAGGTCCTCGCCGTAGGTGTTGACATGGCCGACCTTGCGGCCGGGCTTCACGTCCTTGCCGTACATGTGGATCTTCAGCTGGGGGTCGCGGGCCATGCAGTGCAGGTACGCGGAGTACATGTCCGGGTAGTCCCCGCCGAGGACGTTGACCATGACCGTCCAGCGGGCGCGCGGGCGCGGGTCGCCGAGCGGGAGGTCCAGGACGGCGCGGACGTGGTTGGCGAACTGCGAGGTGATCGCGCCGTCCATCGACCAGTGGCCCGAGTTGTGCGGGCGCATCGCCAGTTCGTTGACGAGGATGCGGCCGTCGCGGGTCTGGAACAGCTCGACGGCGAGGTGGCCGACGACGTCCAGTTCCTTGGCGATGTTGAGGGCCATCTCCTCGGCCTGCAGCGCGAGGGACTCGTCCAGTCCGGGGGCCGGCGCTATCACCGTGTCGCAGACGCCGCCGACCTGCTGCGACTCCACGACCGGGTAGGCGACCGCCTGGCCGTGCGGGGAGCGCACGACGTTGGCGGCGAGTTCGCGGACGTAGTCGACCTTCTCCTCCGCCAGGACGGGGACGCCGGCCCGGAAGGGGTCCTCGGCCTCCTCGGCGGAGTCGACGACCCACACGCCCTTGCCGTCGTAGCCGCCGCGGACGGTCTTCAGGACGACGGGGAAGCCGTCGCCCTCTTCGGCGAACGCGGCCACGTCGGCCGGATCCGACACGATCCGGTGCCGTGGGCACGGAACGCCGATCGCGTCGAGCCTGGCGCGCATCACCCCCTTGTCCTGGGCGTGCACCAGCGCGTCCGGGCCGGGGCGGACGGGGATGCCGTCCGCTTCCAGCGCCCGGAGGTGCTCGGTGGGTACGTGTTCGTGATCGAAGGTGATCACATCGCACCCGCGCGCGAACTCGCGCAGCGTGTCGAGGTCGCGATAGTCGCCGATGACGACATCGCTCACGACCTGCGCCGCGGAATCCTGTGGGGTGTCACTGAGGAGCTTGAACCTGATGCCGAGCGGGATGCCCGCCTCGTGTGTCATACGAGCGAGCTGGCCCCCGCCGACCATGCCGACTACCGGGAACGTCACCACCCCAGAGTATCGGCCACGCGGGCGCGGCCGGATCCCGCGCCTCTTACCGGCTCCTTGACTGCCTCATACCCGCTGTTTCCGCGCATCTTCCCCGCTGGTCGGCGACCCGTGAGCCGGACCACAGGAAACCGACAAGAGTGGTGGTTAGCATGGCTGGGTTGACGAAACCGAACCCGGACGGGGGCCTGTACGACCATGGCGCATGGTTCCTCGGGGCTGAAGAGGCTCGTCCGCGAGCTGGCCAAGTTCGGAGCCGTGGGCGGCGCGGGGCTGCTGGTCAACCTCGGCGTGTTCAACCTCGTCCGTCATCTCACCGATCTGCAGGTGGTGCGGGCCAGCGTGCTCGCGACCGTCGTGTCGATCGTCTTCAACTACGTCGGGTTCCGCTATTTCACCTACCGTGACCGCGACAAGAGCGGCCGAACGAAGGAACTGACGCTGTTCCTGCTGTTCAGCGCGGTGGGCCTGGTGATCGAGAACGGGCTGCTGTTCGTGGCGACGTACGGCTTCGGCTGGGACAGCCCGCTGCAGAACAACGTGTTCAAGTTCGTCGGCATCGGGATCGCGACGCTGTTCCGGTTCTGGTCGTACCGCACGTGGGTCTTCAAGGCCCTGCCGGCGCAGCAGGCCGTGGCCGGTCCGGAGTCGTTCCTGACGGTGGCCGAGCAGGCCCGTCGGCCGGAGCCGAAGAGCAGGGAACGGGTCGGCTGACCCTCCCCGGGGAACGGCCGGGGCCTGCCAGGGCCCGCGCGGCCCTACCGGACCGTCGGCTCGTCGTCCTCCGTCACGCGCTTCTGCGGCGCCGTGCGGGACAGGAACAGGCCGAAGACCGGGGGCTGGGCCTGGAGCATCTCCAGACGGCCGCCGTCGGCCTCCGCCAGGTCGCGGGCCACGGCCAGACCGATGCCCGTGGAGTTGCGGCCGCTGATCGTCCGCTCGAAGATGCGGGCTCCCAGGTCGGCGGGGACGCCGGGGCCCTCGTCCGTGACCTCGACCACGGCCTGGTTGCCGGTGACACGGGTGCGCAGCGCGACCGTGCCGCCGCCGTGCATGAGCGAGTTCTCGATCAGGGCGGCCAGCACCTGGGCGACCGCGCCGGGTGTGCCCACCGCGCGCAGATGACGCTTGCCGGAGCTGACGATGGCGCGGCCCACGCCCCGGTAGGCGGGCCGCCACTCGGCGAGCTGCTGCTGGATGACCTCGTCGAGGTCGAAGGTGACCGCCGAGCCGGTGCGCGGGTCCCTGGCATTGGTCAGCAGGCGTTCCACGACGTCCGTCAGCCGCTCCACCTGCGTCAGCGCGATCGTCGCCTCCTCCTTCACCGTGTCCGGGTCGTCGGTGAGGGTGATCTCCTCCAGGCGCATCGACAGGGCGGTCAGGGGGGTGCGCAGCTGGTGGGAGGCGTCCGCGGCCAGTCGGCGTTCGGCGGTGAGCATGCGGGCGATGCGTTCCGCGGAGGAGTCGAGGACGTCGGCCACCCGGTCCAGTTCGGGGACGGCGTACCGCTTGTGACGGGGCCTCGGATCGCCCGAACCGAGGCGTTCCGCGGTCTCCGCGAGGTCGGTGAGGGGCGAGGCGAGGCGATTGGCCTGGCGGATGGCGAGCAGCACCGCGGCGATCACCGCGAGCAGCGCCACCAGCGCGATGATCAGCAGGGTACGGCCGACCTCCCGGGTCACCGTGGAGCGCGGCTCCTGGACGAGGACGGTCTCGCCCTCCTCGCCCTGGGCCGTCGCTTTGATGACGTCGCCCTCGGGCTTGGCGCCGACCTGGATGACCGTCCGGCCGGGGATCCTGATTTCGGCGTACCGGTCCTGCGTGACCTGGTCGCGCAGTATGTCGGCGGTGATGTCCTCCGAGCCCACCAGCCGGCTGTCGACGATGCTGGCCAGTCGCAGCGCCTCGGAGTCCACCCGTTCCTGGGCGCTGTTGCTGATCGTGCGGGTCTCGACGATGACGAGGGACACCCCGAACACGGCGATGACGACGAGCACGACGGCGAGGGTGGACTGGATCAGACGGCGACGCATGTCCTCGGCAACCTGCTAGAGCCGGCCGGATGTGCCGGAAGTGGAGGGGGTCAACTCTTCTCGAAGCGGAAGCCCACACCCCGCACCGTGGCGATGTAGCGGGGGTTGGCCGCGTCGTCGCCGAGTTTCTTTCGCAGCCAGGAGATGTGCATGTCGAGGGTCTTGGTCGACGACCACCAGGTGGTGTCCCAGACCTCGCGCATCAGCTGGTCGCGGGTGACGACCCGGCCCGCGTCGCGCACGAGGACCCGCAGCAGGTCGAACTCCTTGGCGGTGAGCTGGAGTTCCTCGTCGCCCATCCAGGCGCGGTGCGACTCGACGTCGATGCGCACGCCGTGGGTGGCGGGCGGCTGCTGCGGTTCCGTGGCGCCGCGCCGCAGCAGGGCCCGGACCCGGGCGAGCAGCTCGGCCAGCCGGAACGGCTTGGTGACGTAGTCGTCGGCGCCCGCGTCCAGACCGACGACGGTGTCCACCTCGTCGGCGCGCGCGGTGAGGATGAGGATCGGAATGGCGTGACCCTCGGAGCGCAGCCGGCGGGCCACCTCCAGGCCGTCCATGCCGGGCAGACCGAGGTCCAGCACGACCAGGTCGACGCCGCCCTGTATGCCGGCGTCGAGCGCGGTGGGGCCGTCCTCGCGCACCTCGACCTCGTAGCCTTCCCGGCGCAGGGCGCGGGCCAGCGGCTCCGAGATGGACGCGTCGTCCTCGGCGAGCAGTACACGGGTCATGAGCTGATGGTAGTCCGCGCCGGGCAGGGGCCGAAGTGTGATCGCCCACGCTGTTTCTTACCCAGGGACATGCCGGACAGGGGGTGTGCCGGACGGGCCCGCACGTCGTCGATCTTGGTACGGACCTGCGGTCGGTGGATGACAGGATGGTGCAGACCTTCGGAATGCCGCCACGGTTCCATGATCACCTGTGATCCGCGTCTCAAGTCCTTCCATATCCGGCATTGTGCTGCCGTATGGTGAAAGAACGCCTGTAGTACACAGGGACCTTTGGCGGTCGACTTGACGCCGGGGGTCTCTTTTGTGTGCGGGCCGGTTCGCGCCGGCCCTCGAAAGGAACGACCTGTGGCCGGGCCCCCGAAGCGAGGGGGCGTGGATCCCGGTGATCGCCGTCCACCGCTTCGAGACCCGGAGCGGACTCCCTCCGGGCGTAGGGGTGGACGACGCGGTCCGCCGGTGCCGGCCGCCCCCCACCGGGCGCGCACCGCCGAAGTGCAGCGCGTCCCGAGCAGCAAGGAACGACATGGCGTCCAGCCTGACGAAGGATTCGGTCCGCCCGGGCACCCCCGGCCCCGAGAAGACCTTCTTCGGCCACCCCCGCGGACTGGCCACTCTCTTCATGACCGAGATGTGGGAGCGATTCTCCTACTACGGCATGAAGGCCCTGCTCACCGTCTACCTGCTCTCCGGCGGCCCCGGCGCCGGCAAGGGGAGCATGGGCGGCGGTCTGGCGATGGACGTGGCCACCACCACGGTGATCGTCTCCGTCTACTCGGCGATGGTGTACCTGCTCGCGATGCCGGGCGGCTGGCTCGGCGACCGCGTCTGGGGCCCGCGCAAGACCGTGACCATCGCAGCCGTGACGATCATGGCCGGTCACCTCGTGCTGGCGCTGCCCGGCGGCCAGGCGCCGTTCTTCGCGGGTCTGGCGCTGGTCGCGGCCGGCTCCGGTCTGCTCAAGGCCAACATCTCCACCATGGTGGGCCACCTCTACGACGGCCCGGAGGACCCGCGCCGCGACGGCGGCTTCACCATCTTCTACATGGGCATCAACGCGGGCGCCTTCTTCGCCCCGCTGGTCATCGGCACCGTCGGCCAGGAGGTCAACTGGCACCTCGGCTTCGGCATGGCCGCCGTCGGCATGGCGATCGGGCTCGTCTCGTTCCTGCTCGGCACGCGCAACCTGAGCCCGCGCAGCAGCGTCGTCCCCAAGCCGCTGGCGGCCGAGGAGCGCGCGGCCTGGCTGCGCAAGGGCCTGCTCTGGCTGATCGCCGCGACCGTCTTCTACGGCGTCGTCGGCGCCACCGGTCACTTCACGCTGAACTGGGCGATGATCCCGCTCACGGTCATCGGTCTGGTGATCCCGGCGGGCGTGCTGCTGCGCATCAAGCGCGACAAGGAGCTCTCGGCCACCGAGCAGTCGAAGATGACCGGCTACATCTGGTTCTTCGTCGCCGCCGCCGTGTTCTGGATGATCTACGACCAGGGCGCGTCCACGGTCCAGGCCTTCGGCGAGGGCAAGGCCGCGGGCTCGCTGCTCGGCTTCGACTTCCCGTCGTCCTGGTACCAGTCGCTGAACCCGCTGTTCATCATGGCGCTGGCCCCGGTCTTCGCGTGGGTGTGGCTGTGGCTGAACCGGAGCGGCAAGGAGCCGAGCACCATCGTGAAGTTCGCGATGGCGCTGGTCCTCATCGGTGTGTCGTTCTTCTTCTTCCTGATTCCGCTGGCGATGTCGGCGAACGGCACCGCGGTGAGCCCGATGTGGCTGGTGGGCATCTACTTCATCCAGACCGTGGGCGAGCTGTGCCTGTCGCCGGTCGGACTGTCGGTGACCACGAAGATGGCGCCGGCCAAGTACGCCAGCCAGATGATGGGCGTGTGGTTCCTCGCGGTCACCGCGGGCGACTCCGTCACCAGCCTGCTGTCCAACCCGGCCATCGCGGGCGTCGACCTCGGCGGCACGCCCGCCGTCCTGGGCGAGGCCGCCCTCGCCGCCCTCGCGGGCGTCGCGGTGTGGATGTACCGCCGGAAGGTGAAGTCGCTGATGGGCGACGTCCACTGACGTCCCCGTCGCCGCCTTGTGCGAAGGGCCGCCACACCTGCACGGTGTGGCGGCCCTTCGCGTACGGCCTCAGGGAACCGTGAGGCCCGGCCTCAGGACTTGGTCTCGACCGACCAGGACCGGGTGAAGCTGCTGAACCCGCACATCACGGTCGACTTCTGCCCCGGCTTCACCCACGGCCCGAACAGGATCCACGGGATCTCGTGCGGGGTGCCGCGGCCGCGGACCACGTCGCACACCAGCTTGACGCGGTGCTTGGTCACCTTCTTGCCGGAGGCGGACTTCTTGCACGAGGACGTCGCCTTCGGCCGGCCGAGGTCGAGGTGCACCTCGGCCTTGCACTTGTACTTGGCCCCCGCCGCTTCGGCCGGCGCCGCCGTCGCCAGACCGGTTCCCGTCGCGATGAGGACGGCGGCGAGCGCCCCGCCCGCCACCTTCTTCCCCCAGATCATTTGCTCCTCTTTCCTTCGCGAGACATCGAACGCAATGGTCAATCTTTCAACTGCATCTTTGCCTCGCGGGCAGTGCAATTGCTCGCTTGCTTGCGCGAACTTCGGGGAAGTTATTCCAGAAGTGATCTTGAAAGCAAACGATCTGCGCGGTTCTGAGCAAGATCTGAGGTCGCCGCGCCTCACCGCATCCGTCGCCGTCCCGGCAGGAACGTGAACACCGCCGCGCCCAGCAGGACCGCGGTGCCCGCCACCAGGCCCAGCGCCTTCAGGGCGCCGTGGTCGCCGGAACCCGTCTCCGCGAGACCGCCGCTGGACGCGCTGCCACCGGAGGACGACGACGAACCGCCGGCGCCCGACGCGCCGCCGGCCTGTTCCTCGGTGTCCAGGGTCAGCGAGACCGCCGTGCTGTCCGGGGTGCACGTGGTGGTCGTACCCATGGCCTCGATCACCAGGACGCCGGGAGAGAGCGTGGACTCGCCGGTCGCGCCGGGCTTGTACGTGCCCTTCAGGTCGGGGATCTCGATCGGGGAGTTCTGCGGGATCGCCGCGGAGTTCAGCGGGCCCTCCACCTTCACCGAGCCCGAGTCCGAGCCGCCGAGAACGACCTGCATGGTCGGCTTCACCTTGCCGGCCGGGATGTCGATCGGGCTGTCCATCACCGACTTCTTGAACTGCACGGTGAGGTCGTAACTCCCGCCGTTCTTCCTGGCGTTGATCTGGATCGGTGAGGTCGCCTTCTTCTGCCCGATGGGCGAGGCGCAGGTGTAGGGGATGTCGACGACCTTGCCGGTGAAGTCGGTCCGACCGCCGCCGGTCGCGGACGAGGTCGGGGTGGGCGTGGCGGACGACGACGGCGACCCGGAACCGCTGGGCGTGCCCGACGCGGTGGGAGTCGACGACCCGCTCTGGGAGGGGCTGCCGCTCGACGAACCCGAGCCCGAACTCTCTCCCCCGGCCGTCACCATGATGGTCGCCGCGGGCTGGACGGCCTCGGTCGGCGCGCACTTGGTGTCCGTCGACAGCGCGTTGACCACGTACGCGTCCGGCGTCAGCGTCACCTGCCCCGCCGCCGTCAGCTTCAGCGTGCCCTTCATGTCGGACAGCGTCATCGCGCCGCCCTTGGGGATGGCCGGGTTCTCGCGCGGCCCCTGCATCGCGATGTCGGCGGTCTGCGCGCCGGCCGCCTTCAGGGTGCCGGACGGCTGCACCGAGTTCGCGGGCAGGTCGATGATGTCGGGGTTCTTCGACGCGGCCTGCGTGAACTTCCAGACGACGTCGACGGTGTCGCCGACCTTCGCCGTGGCCGGGGCGGTGATCTCGACCTTGGTGGTGCCGTTGACGTCGGGCAGGCCGATGCCCGAGGGCGGGACGCACTTGGTGGCGTAGGAGACCTCGGCGGCCTGCGCCTGCCCTGCGGTCACGCCGAGCAGGACGGCCGCGCCGGTGAGCATGACGGCGGCGGCCGCGGCCGTGGCGCGCCTGCGCGCGGGGGGACGGTCGGGTGGCATGGCTCTCTCACTCACGTGGATCCCTTCCTGCCGGAGTCGTGGGAGTGGTGGGGGTGGTGGTGGAGGGAGTCGTCGGACTCGGGGCGCCTTGGGAGGCCTGGCGGGCCTGGCGGGCCTGGGGGCTTGAGGAGGGTGGGGGACTTGAGGAGGGTGGGGGGCTTGAGGGGGGTGGGGGACTCGGAGGGCTCGTGGGGCCGGCTTCGTGCGGTGTCACGAGCCGGCCCGCCGGGCCCGGAAGACCGGTGTCCGGGGTGAACCACGGCAGGGTCGTGTTCGCGGTGGGGGCGGGCTCCGGAGCCCGGACGGCCGTGCCACGCCCGCGTCGTGGGGCACGGCCGGGCCCGCGGCCCGGGTGGCGCGGGCGCACCCGGTCCACCACCGCCAGCCCGATGCGGAACACCGCCGCCGGCGCCACCAGACAGAGCAGGACCCAGAACAGGGTCACGCCCCAGGGGCGGCCCACCCCCCAGGGCTGCTCGGCGAGCACCTTCCCGCCGTACTTCAGGGAGACGGTGTAGTCGCCGTGGGCGCCGGCCGCGAGTTCGACGGGCAGTTCGACACGGGCCTTCCCACCGGGGCGGATCGTGCCGCGCCACTGCCGCTCGTCCCACTGCGGGGCGAACACCCCGTGGGCGGTGCCGACCTGGAACACCGGGTTCTCGACGGCCGCGGTGCCGACGTTGCCGACGGTGAACACCAGGGTCCGGGCGGGCGGCGCCCCGAACCAGGTCAGCAGGCCGCCGGAGCCGTCGAGCCTGGTGTCGGTGAGCACGGACAGACGTCCGCCCCCCGTCCGCGCGGGAAGCGGTTCGACCGGATGCCCGGCCACCTGCAACACCGCGTCGGCCTGCGCCTTCGCGCCGGTCGCGGTGGCCACGTGGACCACGCAGGGGCAGGGCGCCGGCGGCTCGGCCACCGGCAGCCCCCGGCTGAAGCGGCCGTCGGCGTCGGTGGTGACGGCCCGTCCGTCGGCGTTGGCACAGGAGTTGGTGCCGCCGATCACGCCCCGGGCCGGCGTGGCCCGGCCGCAGACCAGCAGCATCAGCAGCGTGCGCGGCCGCCAGCCGCTGCCGGTGACGGTGATCGAGCCGCCCGCGCCCGCCTGCGCCGTGGAGAGTTCGACCACCGGCTTGTCGGCTGCGGCGGCCCGGCCCGCCGACGGGACCAGGAGCAGCAGCAGGAGCAGGACCGGCGCCGTCGCCGTCGCCGTGATCCGCAGCGTGCCTCTCACGTCAGCGCTCCCCTCGGCTCGGCTTCCGCGGCGGCCGGGCGGCGCCGGCGTCGTCGTACGAGGACGGCGGTCGCCGTCAGCGAGAGCGCACCGGCCGCCGTGGCCGCCGCCGCGCCCCGGGGCACGAACCGCGCCGACGCCCGCCCGGTGGCCTGCGCCGCGCCGGGGGCGGTGACCGTCAGGCGCACGGTGACGGCGTCCAGGGCGGGGCGGTCGGACCAGGGTTCGTGGAGCGTGAGGCGGCGGCCCGGTGGCAGCCGCACGGGCAGGGTGCGCGGGGCGCGGTCCAGGACGGCGCCCAGGACGCCGTCGGCGTGCACGGCGAGCCGTGGGACGAGTTCCGTGGTGCCGCGGTTGACCAGCTCGTAGGTGATGCGGTCGCCGCGCACGGCCACGTGCTCGACGGTCAGCGCGGCCAGTTCGGGACCGCCGACCCGGATCAGCAGCCGGACGTGACTCTCCCGCCCGGCGGTGTCCCGTACGACGATCTCGCCGGCGCGGTCGCCGGGGCTCGCGTCCGCCGGGACCGTCACCGTGAACGGCACCTCGGCGCGGGTGCGGGCGGGGATGTCGAGGGCGGCCTCGGCGAAGGCGACGCGCAGGCCGGGAGCGGTGGCGCGCAGACCGGGAGCGGTGGCGCGCAGCCGTACGGAGAGCGGCCGGGCGCCAGGGTTGGTCACGGCGACCGTGTCCCGCAGCGCCGCCCCGGGCGTGCCCTCGGCGTAGAACGACGGCCGTCCCGGGCCGGCGGGGGACGCCGACCAGCCGCCCGGGCCGGCGGCCGGCACGGCGGCGAGCAGCAGCGGCAGGGACAGCAGCAGGACGCGGGCGGTGGCGTACGGCATCGGCGGCTCCAGCGCTCGTACGGGTGCGGTGCGGTCAGCGGCGGGCGCGGGCCGGCTGGTTGCGCCTGGTCAGCCACAGGGCGCCCGCCGCGCCCGCGAGCAGGACGGTGCCGCCGAGGGTGCCGAGGGCGATCGCGGAGTCCTGGGGGCCGGTCTGCGGGAGTCCGCCGCCGGAGCCGCCGTCGCCGGCGGTGCCGCCGGTCGAACCGCCCGTCGTGCCGCCGCCGGACGTGCCGCCGCCCGCCGCGGTCACGTCGAGGGTGAGGGAGGGCCCGGGGTTGCCGGCGGGCGTGCACGTGGTGGTCGTGCCGAGCGCCTTGATGGTCAGCACGCCGGCCGTGAAGGTGACCTTTCCGGTCTTCTTCGGGGTGTAGGTGCCGCTCAGGTCGTTGATCTTGATGGGCGTGTTCTCGGGGATCGCGGCCTGGTTGGCCGGCCCGGTGACCGTCAGGGCGCCGCTGTCGGCGCCGCCCAGCTCGATGGTGGCGCTCGGCTTCATGGAGCCCGCCCCGAGTTCGACGGGGCTGGAGGAGACGCCCTTCTGCCAGGACATCGTGATCTTGTAGCCGCTGCCGCTCTTGACGCCCTTGATGTCGATCGGCGAGACGGCGCTCTTGTCGCCGATGGGCGTCTTGCAGCCGTAGTTGACGTTCACGACCTCGGCCACGGCCGCCGGGGCGGCCGTCAGCACCGCCGAGCCGGCCAGGGCCGCGGCAGTCGCGAGCACGGCGGTTCGCTTCCGGTTCGACACGGTCCCGTCCCCTCACTCCCACCGCCCCGCCTTACTGACGAGGCATCAGATTGAGCCGTCAAGGTACGCCCGGGGCGATGAGGAGGGAAGAGAAGGTACGGGCCGGAGTTGTGGCGATCCGGCGCACGGCGTAGGAGGGCTCCGAGGACGTCGAAAGCCGCCCGGGACGCGTGCCACGCCGACTCCGCCGCCCGCCCCGACGGACCACCGGCGCCACGCCCCGCCAACCGACGGCGGACAGCCGCCGGCCGCCCCCGGACCCATCGGCACAGCGACTTCACGCCACCGACGACCATTGCCGCCACGCAACGACACCACCGCTCGGCGTCACGGGCAACGAACGACCGGCGACTCCCCCGGCGACCGGCGACCGCGACCGCCACCGGAACTCCCCCACGCGCCTGCGGACGCGCCGCGCACAGCGGCCTCACGCCGTCGGCCAGGCGATGCCGGACGTCGTCGCGTCGGGTCTGCAGCAGGGGCCGGGTCCGGCGCGCCGCACCGGGGCCGGCCGCCCCGTCGGCGCGTCGTCGAGGGCAGGGCGAGCGCCCGGGCGCGGGATCGGGCCCGAACCCGATCAGAGCCCGGCCGAAGCCCCGGGAGCAGCCGACGCCCGGGGGGCAGGCCGACACCCGAGGGCCGGCCGAAGCCCCGAGGGGTCAGGCCGATACCCGGGGAGCCGAAGCCCGGGGCGGGCCGATGCCCGGGGGCCCAGGCCGATGCCCGGGGGTCAGGCCGGGGCGCCCAGTTCCGCCCAGACCGTCTTGCCGGCGACGCCCTGGGTGCGTACGACGCCCCAGTCGAGGCAGAGACGCTGGACGATGAACATGCCGTGTCCGCCGGGGCGGCCCGCGCGGTGCGGGGTGCGGGGTGCCGGCTGGCCCGTGCCGCGGTCGGAGACCTCGACGCGGATCACCTTGTTGTCGCAGCCGAGGACCATCCGGTCCGGCCCCTCGGCGTGCAGGCACGCGTTGGTGACCAACTCGGAGACGACGAGCAGCACGTCCTCCGCGGCGGCCCGCTGGTCGGCGGTGGCGGCGGGCAGCCAGCCCCACGCGTACAGCGCCTGGCGGGCGAAGTCGCGGGCGAGCGGGACGACGCCGCTGGCGCCCTCGAAGCTCAGCCGACGTACCTGAGGGCCGCCCGGCGACCCGGACGCCACGGCAGGCGCGCCTCCGTCGGACGTCCCAGCGCCCTGAGCGCCCCCGTCGGACGCCCCGGAAGCTCCACTGGGCTCCGGGCCGCGGTCGCCCGGCGAGTAAGGCCGGGTGGTGCTCATCAGCGCTTCACCTCACCGATTCCCCGATTCACCGGTTCACAATTTCAACAGTCGGATCTCTGGAGTCTGTACGTAGCCGGACGGCGTTTGCTTCGACGTCGCCGCCGACATGTTCGGGTTCAGGATGTCTCCTGCCCGGCGGAACCGGCGGGACACCCCCCGTTCTCGCCCGTGTCGCGTCGACTCCGAGCGGACGGCGGAACTCAGCCGTCCTCGTCGCGCCCTTCGCGTCCGTCGCGCTCGTCGGCCAGGGCCGCCTCGACCGTGTCGTGCACGGTGAACACGGCGTCCGCCCCGGTGATCTCGAAGACCCGCGCCACCACGGGAAGCATCCCCGCCAGATGGACTCCGCCACCGGCCGCCTCCGCCTTCAGGCGGGCGCCGAGCAGCACGTTGAGTCCCGTGGAGTCGCAGAACTCCAGGCGGGTGCAATCCACCACCAAACGATTGCGGCCTCCGTCAAGGCAGGCTTCGAGTGGCTCACGCAACAAATCGGCGGTGTGGTGATCCAACTCACCCGCCGGGGTCACGACGGCACTGGAGCCCTCTTCCCGCACCTCGACCAGAAGCCGGCCCGACTGTGCGCTGCCGACCGTCCCGCGGTCCATGCCGTCTCTTCTCCTGGGGTCGCGAACTGCTTTCTGACGCCCTCGAACCCTACGCCTTCGACCCGCACCTCAACACCCGAACAATCGCACACAAACGGACATAGACGTACAAAATGCACTTGCGATCGTTCAAGTAAAGCGGGTAGGGCTAGTAGAAGCACGCAACCGACACGGCCGGCTTTGGAGGCGCCGCACACCGAAGTGCGCTCACTGGCTTCGGCGGCCTACGCCGAGAACGATGGAGGACTCATGTCACCCCGGCTCGACGCACCGCATACCCGCGGAGCCACGTCGACACCCCCTCCGGAACTGAAAAGTCTGGAACCCATCGCGCGGGACGCGGTGCAGAACGTCGACCCCACCGACGTCCTCGCCGGACTCCCGGAGATCCCCCCGTACGACGAGGTCGCGGCCGTCGACGCACGGGCCCTGTCCAAGACCCTGTTCGCGCGACTGGAGTCGCTCGAGGAGGGCACGCACGAATACTCGTACGTCCGCAACACCCTCGTCGAACTGAACCTCGCGCTGGTCAAGTTCGCAGCCTCCCGGTTCCGCTCCCGCAGCGAGCCGATGGAGGACATCATCCAGGTCGGCACCATCGGCCTGATCAAGGCGATCGACCGCTTCGAGCTCTCGCGCGGAGTCGAGTTCCCGACCTTCGCGATGCCAACCATCATCGGCGAGATCAAGCGCTTCTTCCGCGACACGTCCTGGTCGGTGCGGGTCCCGCGCCGGCTGCAGGAGCTCCGGCTCGACCTGGCCAAGGCCGGCGACGAGCTGGCCCAGAAGCTCGACCGGGCGCCCACCGTCGCGGAGCTGGCCGAGCGTCTCGGCCTCTCCAAGGACGAGGTCGTCGAGGGCATGGCCGCCTCGAACGCCTACACGGCGTCGTCGCTGGACGCGCAGCCGGAGGACGACGACGCGGAAGGCGCCCTCGCCGACCGCATCGGCTACGAGGACCACGGCCTCGAGGGCATCGAGTACATCGAGTCGCTGAAGCCGCTGATCGCCGAGCTCGCGCCCCGCGACCGGCAGATCCTCTCCCTGCGCTTCGTCGCCGGTCTGACGCAGTCGGAGATCGGCGAGGAACTCGGCATCTCGCAGATGCACGTGTCGCGGCTGCTGTCGCGCACGCTGGTGCGACTGCGCAAGGCACTGACGGTCGAGGAGTAGCAGCCCGGGGCACAGGGGCGGGGCCCGGTCCCGCCCGCTCGCGTGCCCTCCCGCCGGCGACCGCCGCCGTCCGCGCCCGGACGATCGACCCCCTCGATCGTCCGGGCGCGGACGTCTGCCCGCCCACTGTGCTGAACGCCGACGCCGCACCCCCGAAGGGCCCCGAAGCGCCCGCTGTCCTCATCGTGGAAACCCGCCGGCGGGATCCCGCCCGACGACTACGCTGACCCAGCCCTCTGACCAGCAGAGCCGCTGGGACGGCCCCGTCATCTGCGCATGAGGAGCCCCATGCCCGCCTCCCCCGCCGTCCCCGCCCGCCTCGGCGGACTCGCCGATCTTCCCGTTCTGCTGGTCGCCGTCGTGTGGGGGTCGAGCTATCTCGCGGCGAAGGGCGTCACCACGGCGGACACCGTGCCGGCCGTGCTGGTGCTGCGGTTCGCCGTGGTGCTGCCCGTGCTGGCGGTCGTGGGACGGCGACGACTGCGCGCGCTCAGCGGGGTCCAGTGGCGCGGGGCGGGGATGCTGGGGCTGGTCCTCGCCGGGATCTTCCTGCTGGAGACCTACGGCGTTGTCCACACCTCCGCGACCAACGCCGGGCTGATCATCAGCCTGACCATGGTGTTCACGCCGCTCGCGGAGAGCCGGGTGCGGGGCGTGCGGCTGCCGGGCTCGTTCATGGCGGCGGCGGGTCTGTCCGTGCTCGGCGTGGCGCTGCTGACACAGGGCGCCGGGTTCACCGCTCCGTCCGGGGGCGATGTGCTGATGCTGGGAGCGGCCGTCGCCCGTACCGTGCACGTGCTGGCCATGGCGCGGATGGAGTCGGTGCGCGGGGCGGACGCGCTGTCGCTGACGACCGTCCAGCTGGGCGGCGCGGTCGTCGTGTTCGCTGTGCTGGCCGCCGTGCCCGGGACGGGAGCCTCGCCCTGGGCCGCCGCCGCGGACTTCGGCGCCGGCGACTGGGCCGGTCTGGTTCATCTCTCCGTGTTCTGCACGTTGTTCGCGTTCTTCGTGCAGATGTGGGCGGTCCGCCGTACGTCGCCGTCCCGGGTCAGTCTGCTGCTGGGCACCGAGCCGGTGTGGGCGGCGGCGGTGGGCATCGCGCTCGCCGGGGACCGGCCGGGGTGGCCGGGCCTCGTGGGCGCGGTGCTCGTGCTCGCCGGCACCGCGTGGGGCAGGTCGGCGGCGGACCGGGGGCGGACCGCCGCCGAGAGCCCCGCCGACCCGGGCCCTCAGACCACGCGTACGCCCCTGCGCCACACCCCCGACACCAGCGGCACGCCCGGCCGGTAGGCCAGGTGGACGTGGCTCGGAGCGTCCAGGAGGGTCAGGTCGGCGTACGCGCCGGGCGTCACGCGGCCCACGTCCGTGCGGCGCAGGGCCGCCGCGCCGCCCGCCGTGGCCGACCACACCGCCTCGTCCGGGGTCATCCCCATGTCCCGCACCGCGAGCGCGATGCAGAACGGCACGGACGACGTGAAGGAGGAGCCGGGGTTGCAGTCCGTGGAGAGGGCGACGGTGACGCCCGCGTCCAGCAGCCGTCGGGCGTTCGGCCACTCGGCGCGGGTGGAGAACTCGGCGCCGGGAAGCAGCGTGGCGACCGTGGCGCCGCCCGCGAGCGCGTCCACGTCCGCGTCCGTGAGGTGGGTGCAGTGGTCGGCGCTGGCCGCGTCCAGCTCGACCGCCAGCTGGACGCCGGGGCCGTACGACAGCTGGTTGGCGTGGATGCGGGGGTGCAGTCCCTTCGCCCGGCCGGCGGTGAGGATCGCGCGGGCTTGGTCGCCGTCGAAGGCGCCCTTCTCGCAGAACACGTCGATCCAGCGGGCGTGCGGGGCGCAGGCGTCGAGCATCTCGCCGGTGACCAGCGCCACGTACGCGGCGGGGTCGTCGGCGTAGTCGGGGGAGACGATGTGGGCGCCGAGGTAGGTGACCTCGTCGGTGTGGGCGGCGGCGAGGCGCACGGCGCGTGCCTCGTCGGCGACCGTCAGGCCGTAGCCGGACTTGGTCTCGAAGGTGGTGGTGCCCTGGCTCAGGGCCTCGCTCAGGTAACGGGTGAGGTTCGCCTCCAGTTCCTCGTCGCTCGCCGCCCGGGTGGCCGCCACCGTGGTGCGGATGCCGCCGGCCGTGTAACCGCGGCCCGACATCCGGGCGTTGAACTCCTCCGTGCGGTCGCCCGCGAAGAGCAGGTGGGAGTGGGAGTCGACGAAGCCCGGGAGCAGCGACCGGCCGCCGGCGTCGACCCGGTTGTCAGTGGCGGGTGCTTTGCTTGACTCACCGGTCCACGCGACGCGGTCGCCGTCGATGACGACGGCCGCGTCCCGGATCAGGCCGAGGGGGGACTCGTCGCCGAGGGAGGGATCGTTGGTGACCAGCGTGGCGATGTGGGTGATGACGGTGCTGCTCATGGTGTCCTCGTGGGTGGCCGGGCAGGGGGCGGTGGTCAGCCGTGCAGGGCTTCGACGGCCCGCGCGAGGGCCTGCGGCACGTCCGGTACGAGCGCGTGCGCCCCGTCGCGTACGACATGACGCCCGCCCACGATCGTGTGCCGCACGTCCGCCGCGGTCGCGGCGAATACGGCCGTCTCGGCGCCGAGCCGGGGCGGCGGCCCCGCCGTCCTGACCGAGTCGAGCGCGATGGTGGTGAGGTCGGCGAGGGCGCCCGCCTCGATCGTTCCCGCCTCCTGCCATCCGAGGGCCGCGTGACCGTCGGCGGACGCGGCGCGCAGCAGCGCGGCCGCGGTCCAGTGGCCGCGGGTGCGGGTGCGCAGGCGCTCGTCGAGTTCCATGGCACGCGCCTCTTCCAGCAGGTCGATGACGGCGTGGCTGTCGGAGCCGAGACAGAGCGGGGAGCCCTCGTTCTGCAGGGCGACCGCCGGTCCGATGCCGTCGGCGAGGTCGCGTTCGGTGGTGGGGCACATGCAGGTGCCGGTGCCGCTGCCGCCGATGAGGGAGACGTCCTCGGCGGTCAGGTGGGTGTTGTGGACGCCGGTGGTGCGCGGCCCGAGCACCCCGTGCAGGGCGAGGAGCTGCGTCGGGGTGCACCCGTGGACCTCCCGGCAGGCGTCGTTCTCGGCGCTCTGCTCGGACAGGTGCACATGGAGCGGGGCCCGTCGCTCCTCGGCCCATCGCGCCACGGCTTCCAACTGGTCGGCGGGCACGGCCCGTACGGAGTGGACGGCCGCTCCGATCCGCGCGTGATCCCGTTCTTTGAGAACTGAACAGCGTTCGGCCCAGGCCTGCGCGTTGCCGTCGGAGAACCGCAGCTGGTGGGTGTTGGGGGGCTGTCCGAAGCCGGAGGAGAGGTACGCGGTGTCGAGGAGGGTGATGCGGATGCCGGCGTCGGCGGCGGCCGCGATCAGGGCCTCGCCCATGGCGTTGGGGTCGGCGTAGGGGGTGCCGCCGGGGGCGTGGTGCAGGTAGTGGAACTCGCCGACCGCCGTGATGCCGGCCAGCGCCATCTCGGCGTACACGGCGCGGGCCAGCTGGTGATAGGTCTCCGGGGTCAGCCGGTCGGCGACCGCGTACATGACCTCGCGCCAGGTCCAGAAGGTGCCGGAGCCGACCTGGACGGTGCCGCGCAGGGCCCGGTGGAAGGCGTGCGAGTGGGCGTTCGCCAGCCCGGGGAGCGTCAGCCCGCGCAGGATCTCGGCGCCGGGGGGCGGGGCCGGCGTGTCCGTGCGGACGGCGGTGATCCGGCCGTCCGCGACGTCGACGGCGACTCCCGGCTCGACGTGGGTGTCGAGCCAGGCGTGCTCCAGCCAGTACGTCCGCGTGTGCGTCACCTGCAGGCCAGCCCTTCCAGTACGTCGGCGAGTGCGAGCACCCCGGCCACGCAGTCGTCCTCGGCGGCGAACTCGGCCGGGGAGTGCGAGACGCCCGTGGGGTTGCGCACGAACAGCATGGCGGTCGGGATGCTCCCGGAGAGGATTCCGGCGTCGTGTCCGGCCCCCGTGCCCAGGACGGGCACCTTGAGGCCGGGGTCCTGGGCCGTGTCCCTGCCCAGGATGCGGGCGAGTTCGTCGCGCAGGGCGTGGTCGAACTCGACGACGGGCGTGAACGACTCCCGGACGACGTCCAGGTCGACGCCGTGGGCGGCGGCGTAGTCGCGGGCGGCCTTCTCGACGCCGCCCACCACCTGGTCGAGGGTGGCCTGGTCGGCGGCGCGGGAGTCGAGCCAGCCGCGCACCAGGGAGGGGATGGCGTTGACGCCGTTCGGCTCGACGGAGATCTTGCCGAAGGTGGCGACGGCGCCCGCGAGTTCGGCCTCGCGGCGGGCGGCGAGGACCGTCTCGGCGTACGACAGCATCGGGTCGTGCCGGTCCACGAGCCGGGTGGTGCCGGCGTGGTTGGCCTCGCCCCGGAAGTCGAACCGCCAGCGTCCGTGCGGCCAGATGGCGCTGGCGATGCCGACGCGGTCGCCGGACAGGTCCAGCGCCCGGCCCTGCTCGACGTGCAGTTCGACGAAGGCGCCGATACGGCCGAGCCGCTCGGGGTCGGCCCCGATGGCGTCGGGGTCGTGTCCGGCGGCCTCCATGGCCCGCGGGAGGGTGATGCCCTCGCCGTCGGTGAGCCGGTGCGCCTGCTCGACGGTGAGCTGCCCGGCGGCGAGCCGCGAGCCGACGCAGGCGAGCCCGAACCGGGCGCCCTCCTCGTCCCCGAAGTTGACGAGGGCGAGGGGCTTGGCGAACGTCACGCCGCGCGCGCGGAGTTCGTCGAGCGCGGCGAAGGAGGAGACGACGCCCAGGGGCCCGTCGAAGGCGCCCCCGTCGGGCACGGAGTCGAGGTGCGACCCCGTGACGACGGCGTCCCCGGCGGTGGGATCCCCGAGCCAGGCCCACTGGTTGCCGTTCCGGTCGACCTCGTAGCCCAAGCCGCGGGCCCGGGCCTGCTCCTGGAACCAGGCACGGCATTCGGCGTCGGCGGCGGTCCAGGCGTAGCGGCGGTAGCCGCCGGAGTCGGGGTGCCGCCCGAGGGGCCGCAGCTCCCGCCACATCTCGTGGAAGGAGCCGCCGCCCGGGCGTACGGCCGCCCCGGGCCGGGGGCTGTCGTTGCGCGGGGCGGAACCGCCGGACGCGGCCGGCCCCGCGCCCGCCGGGGAGGCCCCGGTTCCCGCCGGCCCGTTGCCGCTCCGCTCGTCTCCCGGAAGGGTCACGCGTCGTCACCCTCGCGCATCGGCACCCGCACGCCCCGCTCGTCGGCGACCGTCTCCGCGATGTCGTACCCCGCGTCCACGTGCCGGATGACGCCCATGCCGGGGTCGTTGGTCAGCACGCGGCGGATCTTCTCGCCGGCCAGTTTCGTGCCGTCCGCCACCGAGACCTGGCCCGCGTGGATGGAGCGGCCCATGCCGACGCCGCCGCCGTGGTGGAGGGAGACCCAGGAGGCGCCCGAGGCGACGTTCACCATGGCGTTGAGCAGCGGCCAGTCGGCGATCGCGTCGGAGCCGTCGAGCATGGCCTCGGTCTCGCGGTACGGGGAGGCGACGGAACCGCAGTCGAGGTGGTCGCGCCCGATGGCCAGCGGGGCCGCCAGCTCGCCGCTCGCGACCATGTCGTTGAAGCGCTCGCCGGCCTTGTCGCGCTCGCCGTAGCCGAGCCAGCAGATGCGGGCGGGCAGGCCCTGGAAGTGGACGCGCTCGCCGGCCAGCTTGATCCAGCGCGCGAGGGACTCGTTCTCCGGGAAGAGGTCGAGGATGGCCTTGTCGGTCTTGGCGATGTCGGCCGGGTCGCCGGACAGGGCCGCCCAGCGGAAGGGGCCCTTGCCCTCGCAGAACAGCGGGCGGATGTAGGCGGGCACGAAGCCGGGGAAGGCGAACGCCCGGTCGTATCCGGCGAGTTGGGCCTCGCCGCGGATGGAGTTGCCGTAGTCGAAGACCTCGGCGCCGGCGTCCAGGAATCCGACCATCGCCTCGACGTGCTTCGCCATGGACTCGCGGGCCCGGGCGGTGAAGCCGGCCGGGTCCTTCGCGGCGGCGTCGGCCATGTCCTCGAAGGCGATCCCGGTCGGCAGGTAGGCCAGCGGGTCGTGGGCCGAGGTCTGGTCGGTGACGATGTCGATGGGCGCGTCCATCGCGAGCAGCTGCGGGACGAGCTCGGCGGCGTTGCCGAGGACGCCGATGGAGAGCGGCTTGCGCTGGTCACGGGCCTCGACGGCGAGCTGGAGGGCGTGGTCGAGGCTGTCGGCCCTGACGTCCAGGTAGCGGTGCTCGATGCGGCGCTCGATGGCGCGCGGGTCGCAGTCGACACAGATCGCGACGCCGTCGTTCATCGTCACGGCGAGCGGCTGGGCGCCGCCCATGCCGCCGAGGCCGGCCGTGAGGGTGATGGTCCCGGCGAGGGTGCCGCCGAACTTCTTCGCGGCGACGGCGGCGAAGGTCTCGTAGGTGCCCTGGAGGATGCCCTGGGTGCCGATGTAGATCCAGGATCCGGCGGTCATCTGGCCGTACATGGTCAGGCCCAGCTGTTCCAGCCGGCGGAACTCCTCCCAGTTGGCCCAGTCGCCGACGAGGTTGGAGTTGGCGATGAGGACGCGCGGGGCCCACTCGTGCGTCTGCATGACGCCGACCGGGCGGCCGGACTGGACGAGCATGGTCTCGTCCTGCTTCAGCGTCCTGAGCGTGCGGACCATCGCGTCGAAGGAGCGCCAGTCGCGGGCCGCCTTGCCGGTGCCGCCGTAGACGACGAGCTTGTCGGGGTGTTCGGCGACCTCGGGGTCGAGGTTGTTCTGCAGCATCCGCAGGGCGGCTTCCTGCTGCCATCCCAGGGCGCTCAGTTCCGTACCGCGCGGCGCTCGTACGGGGCGGGGTCCTGACATGGTCGGCCTCCTTGCGGATGGGTGATCCCGGCGGATTTTGCTGTTGTTATTCACATCCTGACTCGCTGAATAGAGCTAGTCAATACGCGGGCGCGACGACCCGCCGCCCGAGACGGGAGAAAAGGGCGGGGGCAAGGAGGGCGGGAGAGAGAAGGGCAGGGGGAGAAGGCCGAGCGAGACGGTCGGGGGCGCGCGCCATCGCGCTCACCACCCCGCCAGGACACGCGCGCCGTTGACGCGCACCGGTGGCCACGGTGTTGATGGGACGCACGAGGCGCCAAGACACCCCGGAACGAGGTCAGTCGACCCACCTTAGTCACCGGCCGCATGTTCCGCTGGAAAATGCCAGAAGACTCACCCCCCGCGCATACGTTGCGTAGCTTCTTCATCACTCAGCCGAACCGCAGGCGGGAGGGGAGCCAACGGTGCCCGGAATCGACGAGTGTCTACTGGAGGCCATGCGGCTGCCCGGCGCCCGGGGCGCCGCGCTGGTCGACTGGACGAGCGGGCTCGCCCTGGGCGCGGTCGGGGAGTTCCCCGGCGGCGACCACGAGGCGGCCGCGGCCGAGGCCGCCGAGGTCGCCCGGCTCACGGCCGAACAGCGGGCGTTCACGCCCGACGGCTACGAAGGCTTCGACGGGCCCGAGGGCACGGACGTGCCGGGCGCGGGAGCCCCCGCCGATCCCCCGGTCGAGGATCTGATCATCAGCAACCGGGACAGCTACCACGTGCTCCGCTTCGTGCCGACGTCCTTCGACAGCAGCGTGTTCCTGCACGTGTGGCTGTCCCGGCCGGACGGCAACCTGGCGCTGGCCCGGATCCGGCTGGGCGAAATGGCCGGACGGCTGGTGCTGGGGTGACCGCGGTGAGAACGCCCCCGCAGGGGACGACCCCGCCGCCCCGGCTGCCCGTGCGGGAGAAGTCCGGGGCCCGGGAGCGCGGCGGCGGACTGTCGCCGATGCTGACCCGGCTCGCGGCCGAACGGGCGACGGGCGTCCTGGAGCGCGAGCGCGGGTCGCTCTACCTCGCCGAGGGCCGCGTGGTGCACGCCGAGAGTCCTCTCGCCCCGGGCCTCGACGTACTCCTCCTGGCCCACGGCACCCTCGCCCCCGCCGTCTGGCAGGACGCGGTGGACCGGGCCGACGAGGAGTACGGCGCCGCCCGTCTGCTGCTCGACGCCGGGCGGGTCCCGCGCGGCGCGCTGGAGCTGTGCCACCTGGAGGCGGTGTACGACGCCGCGTACTTCGCGCTCGCTCCCAGCAGCACCCCGGGCCACTTCCGCTACGGCGCCGGACACTGGCTCGGCTCCCTCAGACCGGTCCCGGTCGACGCCGTCGAGCGCGAGACGCTGCGCCGGCGCGAACTGCTGCACCGGCTGTGGCCGGACCCGCTGTCCGACGGCGCGCCGCTGCGCCGGTCCGACACCGTCGCCGGGCCGGCGCCGACCGCCCGGCAGAACGCGGTGCTGGCCCTGGCCGACGGCGTGCGCACCGCGCCGGACATCGCCCGCGAGCTGGGCCGGCAGGCCTTCCACACGCTGGTCGACGTCCGGCGGCTGGCGGCCGCGGGTCTGCTGACGGCTCTCTTCCCGCCACCGCGCGCCCCCCGCACCCAGACCGCGGCCGCTCCCGCGCTCCCGCCCCGCCACGCGCTCGCCAAGGGCGCCGCGGCGGCCGCCGATCCCCCGCCGGGCATCTCCCTGCCCCGCGTCAACGACCCCGACATCACCCTGCTGAAGAGGCTCAGGGATGCGCTGGAGGCCCTTTGAACGGCAGCGACCGCGTGCCGAGAGGAGCGAGCTGATGGCCTCGGCGCCCGAGATACTCGACGAACTCCGGCGGCTGCGGGCCCGTGTGCCCCAGCTGACCGGCGCGCTCGCGGCCGGCGTGGACGGTCTCGTGCTCGCCCACGACACGCCCGGCGTGGAGCCGGAGGTGGTGGCCGCGCTGACCGCCGCCGCCCTCGGCGTCGCGGTGCGGATGGCGGACACCACCGGCCAGGGCGACTTCCGCGAGCTGCTCGTGCGCGGCCGCTACGGCTACGTCGCGACGTACGCGGCCGGCGAGTCCGCCGTGCTGACGCTGCTCGCGCAGGACCGCGTCAACGTCGGCCGTCTGCACCTGGAGGGCCGCCGGGCGGGAGCCCGCGTCGGGGAGCTCGTGGACGCGTGGGAGGCGGCGGCCCGGCAGACGCCGGCCGCCCCCGCCGAGGCGCTGCCGAAGCTCCCCGCGAAGCCGCCGGTGCGGACGCCCGCCAAACCCCCGACCGTACGGACCAGAACGGCGCGCGGCCCAGCCACTGCCAACGCGCGCACCACCACGGAAAGCTGACAGGAACCGAGGAGCACACGTCATGGCCAACACCGAAACCACCCTGAAGGAATGCCTCGCCTCCATCGAGGGCGCGACCGGCGTCGCACTCGTCGACTACACCAGCGGCATGGCGCTGGGCACGATGGGCGGCAGCAAGACGTTCGACCTGAACGTCGCCGCCGCCGGCAATACCGACGTGGTGCGCGCCAAGATGCGCACCATGGAACACCTCGGGCTCAAGGGGCAGATCGAGGACATCCTGATCACGCTGAACGACCAGTACCACCTGATCCGGCTGATCAGCGGCCGCGGCGGCAACGGACTGTTCATGTACCTGGTCCTGGACGCCAAGCGGGCCAACCTGGCGATGGCCCGCCACCAGCTGAAGAAGATCGAGGAGGACCTGGAGGTCTAGCCCGGCCCTAGACCAGCGCCGCGGTGCGGCGGCGGGCTCCGCCCGGGGCCGCGTCGCCCGCTGCGATGCCGGTGCTGCGGTACGCCTTGACGGCCTTGCCGGCCGGGCGTCCGCCGCGCCGGTCAAGCCAGTCGACGCGCACCCACAGCAGCGCGTCGTCGTCCCGCTCGCGTCGCCCGAGCCAGGCGGCCTTCCACCGCAGCCCGGCCCCGCAGCCGGCGAGCAGCATGCCGCCGGCCGCGGGCGCCGCGAAGGAAGCGCCCAGCGCGGCCAGGAAGGCGAGCAGCAGCCACCAGCGGTGGCCGCGCCGCCAGGCGCGCACGGTCACCGACCGGTCCTGGAGCACGTCGTGCTTGCCTGCCCGGGCGGCGCCCCGGCCGAGCTCGGTGAACCGGCGCCGGCCGCGCAGCGCCACCGCCGCCGCGGCCACGATGAACAGCGCGGCCCCGGCCAGGACCCCGATCCGCCGTCCCGTCAGGCCCGGCACCAGGACGCCGACCCCCGCCGCGAACACCCCGCACCACCACAACGGCGCGGCCCCGGCCCGTACTACGACGGCCACCCGAGCCAGCCCCTGCCCTCCGCGTGCCACGTCCGCCTCCTCGTCACTCAGGCACAGTCTCGTGGCCGGTCAGACTAGTGAGCGAACGTGAGACGAGTCTGAGAGTCCGGCGCAAAAAGCCGGACCGGTTTCCGCACCGCCGAGATGACGGGAACGAGGTACGCCCGACCGGTGACGGGTGACGGGCGACGGGCGACGGGTGACGGGCGACGGGTGACAGGCGTACTCGGTCGGGACTACTCGACCGGATCTGCTCGACCGGATCTGCTCGACCGGATCTGCTCGCCCGGATCTGCTCGCCCGGGGCTACTCCACGAACAGCCCCCGGGCCGCCGCCCGCGCGTCGAACTCCTCCAGCCGGGCCTGCGCGTCGGGCAGGTCGTCGCACATCGCCTCCAGCAGCACCCGCCCGAGCAGCATCGGCGCGCACGCCGTGTCGAAGGCGAGCCCGGTGCCGACGGCGGCCGGCAGCAGCAGGTCGGAGACCTTGGCGACCGGCGCGAACGCGGAGTCGGCGACCGTCACCACGCTCAGCCCGGCCTCCCTGGCATAGGCGAGGGTGTCGACGACCTCGCGCGGGTGCCGGGGCAGCGCGAAGCAGAGCAGGGCGGAGGCGCCCGCCCGGACGGCGGCGTCGATGCGGTCGTGGATCATCGTGCCGCCCTCGTTCAGCAGCCGTACGTCCGGATGGACCTTGGCGGCGAAGTACGCGAAGCCGTACGCCTGGGAGGCGGCGGCCCGCAGTCCGAGGACGGGCAGCGGACGCGAGGCCGCCAGCAGCCGGCCCGCCCGCCGCACCGGCCGGGGATCGGCGAGCAGCTCGGCGAGGTGCCTCAGGTTCTCGATCTCGGCCTCGACGGCCTGCTGGTACTCGTTGTACGAGGCCGAGCCGGCCGACTGTTCGGCGGGCGCCACCTCGCGCAGATGCCTGCGCAGGGCGGGATAGCCGTCGAAGCCGAGGGCGACCGCGAAGCGGGTCACCGACGGCTGGCTGACGCCCGAGAGCTCGGCCAGCTCCACGCTGGACAGGAACGGCACGTCGGCGGCGCGCCGCACCATGCTGTGCGCGATGCGCCGCTGGGTCGGCGTCAGCCGGTGCCCCTCGAAGAGCGCCTGCAGCCGGGCGGCGGGACTGTCCGCCACCGCCGGACCCGTCCCACCCTCACCGATCTTCGTCTCCGCGCTCATGCCCCGCTCCCCCTCCAGATGTCCGTGAACAGGTCCAGCGGCCGGCCGCCGCGCACCCGACCTCCGTGAGCGGCCGGTCGGCCCGTCCCGCGTCGAGCGACGTGGTATTCACCCGTCAAAAACTCTGCATGACCCTATACAGCCAGGCAAGGGACGACTCGTGACCACTGGTGACCACAGGTGCGCCCCGGCGCCCCCTGGTGATCCGGCCGGAACCCCCGGAGCGGCCCGGCGCACCCCCGAAGCACCCCGACCCAGCCCGCGAACCGCCCCCGGCCGAGCCCCCGAAGCGGCCCCGCGCGCCCGGACGCGGACCGAAGCCCCCTCCCCGACGGACCCGACCCCGGAGACGGGGGCTAACCCCAGTGCGGGCGCGGTGGCGGCTGCCTACGGTGGGTGTTCATGACGGGATGGGAGTCCACCATGGAAGCGCGCGACACGGACCTGAAGAAGGAACTCGACGCCACCCTGCAGACCCGCAGGGAGCTGGGCGAGGAGTACGAGTCCGCGCTGGTGGACTCGTTCCTGGAGAAGGTCGACCGGCGCATCGACGGCGCGGTGGAGCGCCGGGTGCGGCGGCAGTTCGCCGAGCAGCAGATGGCGGCCGCCCGGGACGCCCGTTCGCCGAGGGCGACGGACTCCTGGGGCGAGCGCTTCGGTTTCGGCATCGTCTCGCTGGTGCTGGCGGTCCCGCTGTCCGCGATCGGCGCGGGCGTCGCGCACCTGCCGGGCCTGATCGCGTCGTGGGTGGGAATCGTCGGCGTCAACGTGGTCCAGGCCGCCCGCAGCAACCCCGATCTCTTCGTCGGCCGACGGCGCTCCGCGCAGGACCGCGACTGGGAGAAGTGACCGGCCGCGCCCGCCCTGTCCGGACACGTGGGCGCAGGGGGCGGCGGGCGCCGTGGAAAAGCTTTCGCGGGGACCGCCGCACCCCCGATACCGGGGGGCGGGACGACGGCGGTCCCCGCGAGGGACGCGTGCCGGGTCAGGCCGGGTCTGCGCGTCCATGGCGTCGGTGGAGGTCCGGGAGCCGCTCCGGAGGTCCGTGACGCCGTTTTGGTGCCGGTGGGGCGGGGAGCCGCTCCCGCCCTTCCGACATCCACAAATATGCCGGACGCGTGTTAAGCGTGTGCTGCGCGGACGTGACGCGCTCGTACCACTTCCGCGAAGTCCACCCTTCGGCAGGCAAACGGAAGTTCAGCGCCCGAACGGGCCGTTCACCGGACGTTTCCCGGAGATCGCGGCCCTCGCCCCCAGGACGTCACTTCCCGCCCTTGGCCAGGAAGGCCAGCAGGTCCTGACGGCTGACGACGCCGGTGGGCTTGCCCTCGACGAGGACGATCGCCGCGTCGGCGGTGCCGAGCACGGACATCAGGTCGCCGACCGGCTCGCCGGAGCCGACCTGCGGCAGCGGGGCCGACATGTGCTTCTCCAGCGGGTCGTCGAGGGAGGCCCGCTGGGTGAACAGGGCGTCCAGCAGCTCCCGCTCCACGACCGACCCGACGACCTCGGCGGCCATGACGTCCGGGTGACCGGCGCCGGGCTTCACGATCGGCATCTGCGAGACGCCGTACTCGCGCAGCACCTCGATGGCCTGGCCGACGGTCTCGTCCGGGTGCATGTGGACGAGGGAGGGGATGGCGCCGTGCGCCTTGTCGCTGAGGACGTCGGCGACGCGGGCGCTGGGTCCCTCGTCCTCGAGGAAGCCGTAGTCGGCCATCCACTCGTCGTTGAAGATCTTGGAGAGGTAACCGCGGCCGCTGTCGGGCAGGAGCACGACGACCACGTCGTCCGGGCCGAGCCGCTCGGCGACCCGCAGCGCGGCCACCACGGCCATCCCGCAGGAGCCGCCCACCAGCAGGCCCTCCTCCTTGGCCAGCCGGCGGGTCATTTGGAAGGAGTCCTTGTCGGACACGGCGACGATCTCGTCGGCGACGGTGCGGTCGTAGGCGGTCGGCCAGAAGTCCTCACCGACGCCCTCGACGAGGTACGGCCGCCCGGACCCGCCGGAGTACACCGACCCCTCGGGGTCGGCGCCGACGACCTGCACCCGGCCGTCGCTGGCGTCCTTCAGGTACCGGCCGGTGCCGGAGATGGTGCCGCCGGTGCCGACGCCCGCGACGAAGTGGGTGATCCTCCCCTCCGTCTGCTCCCACAGCTCGGGGCCGGTGGAGTGATAGTGCGAGAGCGGGTTGTTCGGATTGGAGTACTGGTCCGGCTTCCACGCGCCCGGTGTCTCCCGCACCAGCCGGTCGGAGACGTTGTAGTAGGAGTCCGGGTGCTCGGGGTCCACGGCGGTCGGGCAGACGACCACCTCGGCGCCGTACGCCCGCAGCACGTTGATCTTGTCGGTGCTCACCTTGTCGGGGCACACGAAGATGCACTTGTACCCCTTCTGCTGCGCCACGATGGCCAGCCCGACGCCCGTGTTGCCGCTGGTCGGCTCGACGATCGTGCCGCCCGGCTTCAGCGCCCCGCTCTGCTCGGCGGCCTCGATCATGCGCAGGGCGATGCGGTCCTTCACGGAGCCGCCCGGGTTGAAGTACTCCACCTTGGCCAGGACGGTCGCCTGGATGCCCTTGGTCACGCTGTTGAGCTTCACCAGCGGGGTGTTGCCGACGAGGCTGATCATCGAGTCGTGGAATTGCACCGTTGTCTCCGGTTGCTTGCAAAAACTGTGGTCGTAGTGGTTCCGCCAGGGTACGGGCAGGCCCGCGGCTCGCGGCAGCGCTCCGGAGGTTCACTCCTCGTCGAGATTGGGCGGCGGTCCGTACGGGGCAAGGAGTGGGTGTACGGACACGAGGAGGTGGCGTCGAAGCATGACGAGCATGTCGAGGGCGAGAGTGGCCCGGCGCATCGCGGCCGGCGCGGCCTACGGCGGCGGCGGCATCGGACTGGCCGGGGCGGCGGTGGCCGGACTGGTGCTGGCGGAGGTGCATCTGGCCCGGCGCCAGGTGAACAACGGGACGCATCCGCACGTCCCCCAGGCGGACGGCCGCTACGGCACCGCCTACGACGCCCCCGGGCCCGGCAAGGAACCGTTGCGCCTGACGATGCTGGGCGACTCCACGGCGGCGGGCCAGGGCGTCCACCGCTCCGGTCAGACTCCGGGCGCGTTACTCGCCTCCGGTCTGGCCGCGGTCGCGGAGCGGCCCGTGGAACTGCGCAACGTGGCGCTTCCCGGCGCCCAGTCCGACGACCTCGACCGGCAGGTCGCGCTGGTGCTGCAGGACTCCGATCGGGTGCCCGACATCTGCGTGATCATGATCGGCGCGAACGACGTGACCCACCGCATGCCGCCCACCCGCTCGGTGCGTCATCTGTCCTCGGCGGTGCGGCGGCTGCGCACGGCCGGCGCGGAGGTCGTCGTCGGCACCTGCCCCGACCTCGGCACGATCGAGCCGGTCCAGCAGCCGCTGCGCTGGCTGGCACGCCGGGCCTCGCGCCAGCTGGCGGCGGCCCAGACGATCGGCACCGTCGAGCAGGGCGGGCGCACGGTGTCCCTGGGCGACCTGCTGGGCCCCGAGTTCGAGGCCAACCCGCGCGAGCTGTTCGGGCCCGACCACTACCACCCCTCGGCGGAGGGCTACGCGACGGCGGCGATGGCCGTCCTGCCCACGGTCTGCGCGGCCCTCGGCCTGTGGCCGGCCGAGGAGGAACGCCCGGACGTCTCCCGCCGCGAGGGCTTCCTGCCGGTGGCCCGGGCGGCCGCGGAGGCGGCGTCGGAGGCGGGCACCGAGGTGGCCGCGGCGATGCCGACGGGGCCGCGGGGGCCGTGGGCGCTGCTGAAGAGGCGTCGGCGCCGCCGGGTGACGGAACCGGAGCGGGCGCCCGCCGCCCCCTCGCCCTGAGCCGCACCGGGCCAAGCAAGCGCTTAGTAAATTGCGGTCAGGGTCACACCGCCATCCCCGTGACCCAGGCCATACGTACGGGTAACTTCCCAAGCAGCCGTCCCCCCGTACGAAACTCGCCAATGGAGCCGTGATGCCCGAAGCCGTCATCGTCTCGACCGCCCGCTCGCCCATCGGCCGCGCTTTCAAGGGCTCCCTGAAGGACCTGCGCCCGGACGACCTCACCGCCACGATCATCCAGGCGGCCCTCGCCAAGGTCCCCGAGCTGGACCCGAGGGACATCGACGACCTGATGCTCGGCTGCGGCCTGCCCGGCGGCGAGCAGGGCAACAACCTGGGCCGCATCGTGGCCGTGCAGATGGGGATGGACCACCTCCCCGGCTGCACGATCACCCGTTACTGTTCCTCGTCGCTCCAGACGAGCCGCATGGCCCTGCACGCCATCAAGGCCGGCGAGGGCGACGTCTTCATCTCGGCCGGCGTCGAGACGGTCTCCCGGTTCGCCAAGGGCAACTCCGACAGCCTGCCGGACACGCACAACCCGCTCTTCGCCGAGGCCGAGGCCCGCACCGCGGCCGTCGCGGAGCAGGAGGGCACGACCTGGCACGACCCGCGCGAGGACGGCCTCGTGCCGGACGCCTACATCGCGATGGGCCAGACCGCCGAGAACCTCGCACGCATCAAGGGCGTGACCCGTCAGGACATGGACGAGTTCGGCGTCCGCTCGCAGAACCTCGCCGAGGAAGCCATCAAGAACGGCTTCTGGGAGCGCGAGATCACCCCGGTGACGCTTCCCGACGGCACGGTCGTCAGCAAGGACGACGGTCCGCGCGCCGGCGTCACGCTGGAGGGCGTCCAGGGGCTGAAGCCGGCCTTCCGCCCCGACGGCATGGTCACCGCCGCCAACTGCTGCCCGCTGAACGACGGCGCCGCGGCGGTCGTCGTCATGAGCGACACCAAGGCCCGCGAGCTCGGTCTCACCCCGCTCGCCCGGATCGTGTCGACCGGCGTCTCGGGCCTGTCCCCCGAGATCATGGGCCTCGGCCCGGTCGAGGCGAGCAAGCAGGCGCTGCGCAGGGCCGGTCTCACCATCGGCGACATCGACCTGGTCGAGATCAACGAGGCGTTCGCCGCCCAGGTGATCCCCTCCTACCGCGACCTCGGCATCGACCTGGACAAGCTGAACGTCAACGGCGGCGCCATCGCCGTCGGCCACCCCTTCGGCATGACGGGCGCCCGGATCACCGGCACGCTCATCAACTCCCTGCAGTTCCACGACAAGCAGTTCGGTCTGGAGACCATGTGCGTCGGCGGCGGCCAGGGCATGGCGATGGTCATCGAGCGCCTGAGCTGACCGAACGGGCACGGGTCCCGAACAGGGCCTGTGCGTAACCGCTTCGGCACCTGCCGTGACCGTTCGGCCCGGAGTCCGGAATGCCCCTGGACTCCGGGCCGTTTTGTGATCCAATCTCCCCCAGGATGTGACCTATCTCCCTCCCCGGAGGGATTTACGCAGCTCAGCGCCATTCGGCACCGGACCCCGGGCCCAAAGTCCTGTCCGTTTCGTGACGTTACGCACTGACAGCTGGATAGTCCACCCTTCAAGCTGATGTAGGAAGTCGGGGGTCGACTTTGAACCGGGAGTACGTCAGTGAGCGCCATGCCGATCGCCTTGTTGGTCACCACGGCCGCCACGGGCGCCGTGGGCGTCGCAGTCCTGCGCACCCTCATGAAGCTGCGCCGGCAGGTCGCCGCCCTGCACACCGAGCTCGCCAGGAACGCCGACAGCTCCGAGAGCGCGGCCGCGCACCTGCGCGGCTTCGTTCCGGCCGCCCGCACCACGGCCGACGCGGCTGAGATACGCGCCGCGGTCGCCGAGGCGCTCGCGGAGGAGCGGGAGCGGGAGCTTGCCGAGGCGCGCGCGTTCTGGGCCGCCCAGGAGGCGCGTGACGCCTCCGACACCCCCTCCCTGCTCGGTCTGCCGGACAGCGAGCTGTTCCTGCCGCGCCAGGCCGACTTCGTGGGCCTGGAGCCGGTGTCCGAGCCGACCGCGGACGCCGACGAGTTCGCCGGGGAGTCCCCGGAGCTGGCCGCCGCCCGCCGCCGCCACCCCTCGCACCCCGACTTCGTGCCGGTCCAGTCACCCGTCGTGAACGACCACGAGCGCACGGTGGCCACCCTCGAGGAACTCGCCGCGTCCCAGACCGAACTGACCGACGTGCGCCCGGGGCCGCTCGGCACCCTCGACGTCTACGTCTTCGCCGACGGCACCACGCTGTGCATGACGCCGGGCCACCGCGAGACCGCCGAACGCCTCGCCACGGCCCTCACCGCGGGCGAGACCCCGTTCCTGCTGGGCGGCTCGGGCATCTCGGGCGCGTACACGCTGACGTTCCAGTGCGGCGCGGACAACGTCTACATCCTGGCGGACCGGGTCATAGCGAGCCTGTGACGGTCACACGCCGGCCCGCTTCTGCGCCTGCGCCACCAGTTCCACCGCTTCCGCGACTTGGCCCTCGTCCGTGAGTACGAGGGCCAAGTCGTGCACGGCGACGGTGATTTGGTCGGCGGCGGCGAACATGCCGGCGTCGGGCATCTCCCGGGGCGGTGCGCCGGGGTCCTCGACGAGCTGCGCCCGCCGGGCCAACTCCCTGGCCAGCGCCAGCGCCTCCGCGGCCGCGCCTCTTTGGAGCCGGCTCTGCGGAGCGGCACGCAGACGATCGGCGAAGTGATCCACCGCACGGGTCAGAGACGTCGTATCCACCACGCCGCGAGACTACGCGTCGCACCGGGACTGTTGCCAACGGGCGAACACTCAGGCACGGTGACCTGAAGGACCGGCTTACATCCCCTTTGCTACCGGAGGCGCCGATGTCCCATGTCCTCTCCGAGGAGACCCACCGCAACATACTGGCCCGCATCCCCCATTGCACCGGTCGTGAGGTCTCCGACTGGCTGCGCACCGTCGACGAAGGCCCCGCTCTCCGCTTCGAGGAGAAGGTCAGCTGGCTGCGCGCCGAGCACAACCTCGCGTACGGCCACGCCAAGGCGATCATCCACGAGTACGACCTGAGGAGGGCCGCGCGCAAACTGCTCTAGCGCGCACGCGACGACACCGCACCACGGCCATGGGAAGGGCCCCGGGATCACGATCCCGGGGCCCTTCCCACTGTCTGCCACGCCGTGCCGGAAGCCCGTCGCGCAGTCGCTCAGCCGTGCAGTCGCTCAGTCGCCTCAGTCGCTGTTCAGGATCGACAGGAGTCGCAGGAACTCCATGTAGATCCACACGAGCGTCATCGTGAGGCCGAAGGCGGCGAGCCAGGCCTCCTCGCGCGGGGCGCCGTAGGCCACGCCGTCCTCGACCTGCTTGAAGTCCAGGGCGAGGAAGCAGGCGCCGAGGATGACGCCGATGACACCGAAGACGACGCCGAGGGCGCCGCTGCGGAAGCCGAGGCCGTCACCGCCGCCGAAGACCGTGAACAGCAGGTTCACGACCATCAGCAGCACGAAGCCGAGCGCGGCGGCCATCACGAAGCCGTAGAAGCGGCGGTTGACGCGGATCCAGCCGGCCTTGTAGGCCACGAGCACGCCGGCGAAGACCGCCATGGTGCCGAGCACGGCCTGGGCGACCACGCCGTCCGCGATGTACGTGGACACCGCGCTGGAGATCACGCCGAGGAAGACGCCCTCGAGGGCGGCGTACGACAGGATCAGCGCGGGAACGGGGCGGCGCTTGAACGACTGGACCAGGGCCAGCACCATGGCGACCAGGCCGGCGCCGACGGCGATGCCGTACGACTTGCCGATGTTGGCCTCGTCGACCGGCAGCAGCAGCCACGACAGGATCGCCGTGACGACCACGGCGCCGAGCGTGGTCGCGGTGCGCGCGACGACGTCGTCCATGGTCATCCGGCCGGTGGCGGCCGGGGCCTGCGGCGGGGCGCCGTGCTGCAGGTCCTGCTGGGCGTAAGGGTTCTGCGCGTAGGGGTTCTGCGCGTACGGGTTGCCGGCCTGCTGGGCGTACGGGTTGCCCTGCTGCGTGCCGACTGCGGGTCCCCCGGCCTGCGGCGCGGCGTTGAAGCCCGCGTAGCCGTTGTCGCGGCTGAACCCCCGTCGCGAGAAGACCGGGTTTCTGCTCCTCATTGCACTCCTCCATGGCCACACTGCGCGGCCTTGGCTCAAGGGTAATAGGTAGGCAAAGGATTGACCCTAGTGCTTGGGGAGGATCTTTCCCTCTTCCTGCTGCGCAACACGCTACGCGGCGTAGCGATTCCCGCCACGGAAGGGGCCTGATCATGACCAAGCCGCGACATGGCCGGTACCCCACGGAGACCGGACGAACCCGCTGTTCGATCAATCGAACAGGAAGCCGGTGTACGCCTCGGCGAGGTCGGTCTCGGCGGCCCGCGAGGAGGTGATCCGCTCCAGCCGGGCGAGCTGGAGGCGGTCCTCGAACGGGGTGGCGTCGGGCGCCGGATGCAGCAGCGTCGTCATGTCGTACGAGAACCGCTCCGCCTGCCACACGCGCCGCAGACAGGTCTCGGAGTAGGCGTCCAGGAGGCGGGAGGATCCCGTCTCCCGCTGGTGCGCGAGCGCCCGCGCGAAGGTGACGACGTCCCCGACCGCGAGGTTGAGACCCTTCGCCCCGGTCGGCGGCACGATGTGGGCCGCGTCCCCGGCGAGGAAGAGGCGGCCGTACCGCATGGGCTCCTGCACGAACGAGCGCATGGGCGTGACCGACTTCTGGGTGATCGGACCGCGCCGCAGCTCCCAGTCGTCGTCCGTCTCGAACCTGCGCTCCAGCTCGTCCCAGATCTCCTCGTCGCCCCAGCTCTCGGCGTCGGTGCCCGCGGGCACCTGGAGGTAGAGCCGGGAGACGGACGGCGAGCGCATCGAGAGCAGGGCGAAGCCGCGGTCGTGGCGGGCGTAGACGAGCTCGTCGTGCGAGGGCGGCACGTCGGCGAGGATGCCGAGCCAGCCGAAGGGGTACGTCCGTTCGAAGACACGGGTCCGCTCCGCGGGGACGGCCTTGCGGGCGACCCCCCAGGAGCCGTCGCAGCCCACGACGTAGTCGCACTCCAGGACGTCCTCGACGCCCCCGTGCCGGAAGCGGACGCGCGGACGGTCGGTGGCGACCCCCTCGACGGCCAGCGCCTCCGCCTCGAACAGCAGCGGGCCGCCCTCCTCGAGCTGGAGGGCGATGAGGTCCTTGCACACCTCGGTCTGGGCGTAGACCATCACCGACCGGCCGCCGGTGAGGGCGGGGAAGTCGACGCGGTGCCGCCGCTTCGCGTACCGCAGCTCTATGCCGTCGTGGCGCAGTCCCTCGCGGTCCATGCGCTCCCCGGCGCCGGCCGCGCGCAGTACGTCCACCGTGCCCTGCTCCAGGATCCCGGCGCGCTGGCGGTGCTCGACGTAGGCCCGGTCGCGGCTCTCCAGCACGACGGAGTCGATGCCGGCGTCGTGGAGCAGGCGGGCGAGGAGGAGGCCGGCGGGGCCGGCGCCGACGATGCCGACAGTGGTGCGCATCGGGCGTTCCCTTCAGACAGTGTGTTCGCAGGGTGAAGTTTTCTTCACTACTGCCTGACGCGAGTCTGCGCCCGCGTTCGACCGGTGTCAACGGTCGGGACGGACGGGGAAGGACGGACGGCGCGACGGCCATTGCCTCAATGGAGGATGCAGCGATCGCCGAGACGTCGGAAGTGCCCAGAGCCGGACTTGAACCGGCACGCCCACGAAGGGGCAGCGAGGTTTAAGCTCGCCGTGTCTGCATTCCACCATCTGGGCAGGCCTAGGGCTCCGCTTGAGCTTCCGACCCTATCGGGATCCGTCCCCCGATCAGCGGACGGCCAGACCCGATGTTGTCTTATTTTATTGACGTCTGAGGGTGCATCAGCACCTGGAACAGGCCATCCGCACTTGCCAGTAGCGTGGCGCGTGGCAACCGCTTGTGTATGCGGAATGACGGAATTTCACCGTCCGAACGAGGTTGCTCCACCGGTTCTTGACGAACCGTGTCTCAGGGGCGCGGGTCATCCCCAGGTATGACACGGCGGCTCCTGGTCCGTCCCGAGTCTGCCTTCAGAACCGGAACAGCGGCTGACTACAGGGCGGCGGACGGCCGGGACGATGGTTCACGTCCCCGAGGAACCCATCGCCGTCCCGACAGGAGCACCACTCCGTGACCACCAGCCCCCTCGCCGACCGGACCACCACAGCGGCCGCCCGTGCCACGGACCTGTCGAAGATCTACGGACAGGGCGAGACCCAGGTGGTCGCCCTGGACCGGGTCTCGGTCGACTTCCGGCAGGCCGAGTTCACCGCGATCATGGGGCCCTCCGGCTCCGGCAAGTCCACGCTGATGCACTGCGTGGCGGGCTTGGACAACTTCTCGTCCGGCTCCGTGCGCATCGGCGACACCGAGCTCGGCTCGCTGAAGGACAAGCAGCTCACCAGGTTGCGCCGGGACAAGATCGGCTTCATCTTCCAGGCGTTCAACCTGCTGCCGACGCTGACGGCGCTCGAGAACATCACCCTCCCGATGGACATCGCGGGCCGCAAGCCGGACAAGGAGTGGCTGGACAAGGTCATCCGGATGGTGGGGCTCGCCGACCGGCTCAGCCACCGGCCCTCGCAGCTCTCCGGCGGTCAGCAGCAGCGGGTCGCCGTCGCCCGCGCCCTGGCCTCGCGGCCGGACATCATCTTCGGCGACGAGCCGACCGGCAACCTCGACTCGCGCTCGGGCGCCGAGGTGCTGGGCTTCCTGCGCAACTCGGTGCGGGAGCTGGGGCAGACGGTGGTGATGGTGACCCACGACCCGGTGGCCGCCGCCTACGCGGACCGGGTGATCTTCCTCGCGGACGGACGGATCGTCGACGAGGTGTACGGGCCGACGGCCGAATCGGTGCTCGACCGCATGAAGCGCTTCGACACCAAGGGCCGCACCAGCTGATCCCCGACCGGGACCGACCGCTCGCCGACGAGCAGGACTGAGAAGACAACACCCATGTTCCGTACCGCCTTGCGCAACGTGCTCGCGCACAAGGCCCGGCTCCTGATGACCGTGCTCGCCGTGATGCTCGGCGTGGCCTTCGTGTCGGGGACCCTGGTCTTCACCAACACCCTCTCCGACGCGCTGCAGAAGAGTTCCGCCAAGGGCTTCGACCAGGTCGACGTCGCCGTCACCGCCGAGTCCCAGCCGGACGTCGGCGACCGCATCGTCAAGACGCCCGAGCTGACCCAGGCCCTGCTGGAGCGCAGCGCGAAGGTTCCGGGCGCCGCGTCCGCCGTCGGCGTCGTCACCGGCTTCACCGCCATCGCCGACAAGGACGGCAAGCTCGTCGGCGGCGGCTTCCAGTCGCAGGGCGGCAACTACTGGGGTGCCGAGGACGCCCGGTACCCGCTCGTCGGCGGGCACGCCCCGAAGGGCGAGGACGAGGTCGTCATCGACTCCAGGACCGCCGAGCGGGCCGGGTACAAGGTCGGCGACACCGTCCGGATCTCCGTCGACGGGCCGGTCCTCACCCCGAAGGTCACCGGCGTCTTCACCACCGACGACGGCAACGTCGCCGCGGGCGGCAGCCTCGCCCTGTTCGACACGGCCACCGCGCAGAAGCTCTTCGGCAAGGCCGGCGCCTACGACGAGATCGACGTGAAGGCGGCCGCCGGCACCTCGCAGGGCGCCCTGAAGTCCGCGCTGGACGCCGCCCTGCCGAAGGACCAGGTCGAGACCACCACCGGCGAGCAGCTCGCCGCCGACCAGGCCGAGGCGATCTCCGCCTCGATGAGCGGGCTGAAGCAGGGCCTGCTGGTCTTCGCCGGCATCGCGCTGTTCGTCGGCACCTTCATCATCGCCAACACCTTCACCATGCTGGTCGCCCAGCGCACCAAGGAGCTCGCACTGCTGCGGGCCGTGGGCGCCTCGCGCCGGCAGGTCACGCGATCGGTGCTGATCGAGGCGTTCGTGGTCGGAACGGTCGCCGGGGTGACGGGCCTGGTCGCCGGCATCGGCATCGGGGCCGGCCTGCGCTCGCTGCTGGGGGCGCTCGGCGCGACCGTGCCGGACGGGCCGCTCGTCGTCTCGCCCGGCACGGTCGGCGCGGCCCTCCTCGTCGGCGTCGTCATCACCATGCTGGCGGCCTGGCTGCCCGGGCGCCGGGCCGCGAAGATCCCGCCGGTCGCCGCGATGAGCAGCGTGCACGCCACCGCGTCCACCAAGTCGCTGGTGCTGCGCAACACGCTGGGCGCGCTGTTCTCGGCGGCGGGCGTCGCCGTGGTCCTGGCCGCGACGACGATGAGCGGCTCCGACGGCCAGGCCCCCATGGGCATCGGCGCGGTCCTGCTCATCATCGGCGTCTTCATCCTGACCCCGCTGCTGTCCCGCCCGCTGGTCGCGGCCGCCGCTCCGGCCCTGCGGATCTTCGGGGTGTCCGGCAAGCTGGCCCGCCAGAACTCGGTGCGCAACCCCCGCCGCACGGCGGCCACGGCGTCCGCGCTGATGATCGGGCTGACCCTGGTCACCGGCATGACGGTGATGGCGGGCAGCCTGCAGAAGTCCATCGACAAGATGGCCTCCTCCGCGATCAGGGCCGACTACGTCGTGTCGATGGCGAACGGCAACGGGCTCGCCGCCGGCATCGACGAGAAGCTGAAGTCCGCCGACGGCGTGACCGCCACCAGCCCGATGCGCAACGCGCCCGGCCGGATCGACGGCACGACCGAGTACCTCACCGGCGTCACCGGCTCGGCCTTCGGCGAGCTGACCGACCTCACGGTCCAGGACGGCGCGTTCAAGGTGGCCGGCGGGCAGGTCGTCGTCGACGACGCGACCGCCGAGTCCCACGGCTGGAAGGCCGGTTCGGTCTTCACGGTGCACTACGAGGACGGCGGGAAGCAGCGGCTGACGGTCGCCGGGGTCTACCAGGGCAACGAGCTGATCGAGGGCATCCTGCTGGACAACGCCGCTCTCACCCCGCATCTGACGGACCCGACGGACATGCAGGTCCTGGTCAAGACGTCGGGCGGGGCCTCGGACGGCATGAAGGACCGGCTGGAGAAGGCCCTCGGCTCCAACCCGGCCATCAAGGTCCAGAGCAAGGAGGACCTCTCCAACGAGGTCGCGAAGATGTTCACGCTGATGCTGAACATGCTCTACGGGCTGCTCGCGATGGCCGTGATCGTCGCCGTCCTCGGCGTCATCAACACCCTCGCGATGTCCGTCTTCGAGCGGTCCCAGGAGATCGGCATGCTGCGGGCCATCGGCCTGGACCGGCGCTCGGTCAAGCGGATGGTCCGGCTGGAGTCGCTGGTGATCTCGCTCTTCGGCGGGGTGCTGGGCATCGGCCTGGGCGTGTTCTTCGGCTGGGCGGCCGGCGAACTGCTCGGCACCAGCATGCCGACGTACGAACTGGTCCTGCCGTGGGCCCGGATGGCCGTCTTCCTGGTGCTGGCCGCCGGGGTGGGCATCCTGGCGGCGCTGTGGCCGGCCCGTCGGGCCTCGCGCCTGAACATGCTGGCGGCGATCAAGTCGGAGTAGCGGCGGGGAGAGAGCACGAGCGAGGGGCCCGGCGCCGTGGGGACGGCGCCGGGCCCCTCGCTCGTGCCGTTTCAGTTCCAGGTGCGGGCGCGCAACGGCATCCCGGAGTCGCCCGACCCGGACGTCCGCACGGCCAGGACCTGGTTGACGCCGATGCGGTTGCGTTCGAAGGCGACGGCGGAGGCGGCCATGTAGAGCCGCCAGACCCGGGCGCGGCCGGGGCTGGTCAGCCGGACGGCCCGGTCCCAGCCGTCCTCCAGGCGGGCCACCCAGCGGCGCAGGGTGAGGCCGTAGTGCTCGCGGATCGACTCCACGTCGCGGACCTCGAAGCCGGCGCGTTCGAGATGGCCGACCGTGGTGCCCACGGGGGCGAGTTCGCCGTCCGGGAAGACATAGGCGTCGATGAACGCGTCCACGTCGTATGTGGACTCGTCGCGCTGCGGGCGGCGCGCGATCTGGTGGTTGAGCAGCCGGCCCCCCGGCTCCAGAAGCAGGAACAGGGCGTGCGCGTACTCCAGGTACCTCCCGGAGCCGACGTGTTCGGCCATGCCGATGGAGGAGATCGCGTCGAACGGGCCGTCGGCGACGTCCCGGTAGTCCTGGACGCGGATCTCGACCTTGTCGGTGAGGCCGGCGTCGGCGACCCGCTTACGGGCGTAGGCCGCCTGCTCCTGGGAGAGGGTGATCCCGACGACGTGCGCGCCGTGCTCGCGGGCGGCGTGGACGGCCAGCGAGCCCCAGCCGCAGCCGACGTCCAGCAGCCGCTGACCGGGCGTCAGATCGAGTTTGCGGCAGACGAGTTCGAGCTTGTCGCGCTGGGCGAGCTCCAGGGTGCCGTCCGCGGACTCCCAGTAGGCGCAGGAGTACACCATGGACGGGCCGAGGACGAGTTCGTAGAAGTCGTTGCCGACGTCGTAGTGGTGGCTGATGGCGCGTCTGTCGGTGCGCCGGGTGTGCAGGTGTCCGGTCCGGCGGATCTCCTCGCGCGGCGGGGCGGGCGGCAGGGGCGGGCCGGCGAGTCTCAGCAGGCCGCGGACGGCCGTGCGGAACTCGGGGTCGCGCAGGGCCTGGGCGAGCGTGCGGGCGTCCTCGCCCCGCTCCCAGAACAGCCCGGAGAGCAGGTCGAGCGCGATGTACAGGTCACCCTCGACGTCCAGGTCGCCGGCCACCCAGGCGCGGGCCAGGCCCAGTTCGCCGGGCTTGAAGAGGAGACGGCGCAGGGCCCTTCGGTTGCGCACGACGAGGGCCGGCGCGTCGGGCGGGCCCGCCTGCGAACCGTCCCACGTCCGGACACGCACCGGGAGCGGGGCTCCCAGCAACTGTTCGACGAGTTCATGGAGCCGCGGCGCGGCGTCAGCCATGATGCACACCTCCGTGACGGTGATCCCGGAATGCCCTGTCACCACGTAAACACGAAGGGGCACGGAGTCCAGTCCCGCGGGGCCGTCACGGCTGGGCAAAATACCTGCCCACGGCACCCGTCGGGGCCGGTGAGGCCGCGGCCCGGGCGGGGGACGCCGAAGGGGCCGTCCGCACCACGGATGGCGGACGGCCCCTTCGGGGGTGTTTCAGTGACCTCGGGCCGTGCGGCCGCAGGTCGGGTGACCGGAGGTCAGGAGGCCTTGGCCTTCTCGTTCTCGGTCTTCTCGGCGGCCGGCTTCGGGGCGACCGGCGCCGGCTTCGCGGCCTCGTAGAACTCCTCGCGCGGGGACTCCAGCGCGCCCAGCGCCACGACCTCGCGCTTGAGGAACATGCCGAGGGTCCAGTCGGCGAAGACGCGGATCTTGCGGTTCCAGGTCGGCATCGCCATGCCGTGGTAGCCACGGTGCATGTACCAGGCGAGACGGCCCTTGAGCTTGATCTTCATCTTGCCCATGACGATCATCGCGACGCCCTTGTGGAGGCCGAGGCCCGCCACCGCACCCTTGTTGGAGTGCGCGTACTCCTTCTGCGGGAAGCCCCGCATGCCGGAGATCACGTTGTCGCCGAGGACCTTCGCCTGACGCAGCGCGTGCTGCGCGTTCGGCGGGCACCAGGCGTTCTCGACGCCGGCCTTGCGGGCCGCGACGTCGGGGACCTGGGCGTTGTCGCCGGCGGCCCAGATGTAGTCGGTGCCCTGGACCTGGAGCGTGGCCGCGGTGTCGACGTGACCGCGCGGGCCGAGCGGGAGGCCGTAGCGGCCGAGAACCGGGTTGGGCTTGACGCCGGCCGTCCACACGATCGTGCTGGAGTCGACCTCCAGCCCGTTCTTCAGGACGACGTGACCGTCGACGCAGGAGTCCATGGAGGTGGAGAGGTAGATCTCCACGCCCCGGCTCTCCAGGTGCTCCTTGCCGTACTGGCCGAGCTTGGGGCCGACCTCGGGCAGGATCTTGTCCGCGGCGTCGACGAGGATGAAGCGCATGTCCTCGCGGGAGACGGTCTTGTAGTACTTGGCCGCGTCGCGGGCCAGGTCCTCGACCTCACCGATGGTCTCCGCGCCGGCGAAGCCGCCGCCGATGAAGACGAAGGTGAGCGCCTTGCGGCGGATCTCCTCGTCGGTGGTGGAGTCGGCCTTGTCGAGCTGCTCGAGGACGTGGTTGCGCAGGCCGATGGCCTCCTCGACGCCCTTCATGCCGATGCCCTGCTCGGCGAGGCCGGGGATCGGGAAGGTACGGGAGACCGCGCCGAGCGCGATCACCAGGTAGTCGAAGGGCAGCTCGTACGCCTCGCCCACCAGCGGGGCGATCGTGGCGACCTTGCGGTCCTGGTCGATGGTGGTGACCCGGCCGGTGAGAACCTCCGCCTTGGGCAGCACGCGTCGCAGCGGGACGACGACGTGGCGCGGGGAGATGTTGCCGGCGGCGGTTTCGGGGAGGAAGGGCTGGTAGGTCATGTACGACCGGGGGTCGACGACCGTGACGGTCGCCTCGCCGTAGCGCATCTTCTTGAGGATGCGCCGAGCTGCGTACAGGCCTACGTACCCACCGCCTACTACGAGGATCCTGGGACGCTCCGTGGTGCTCATGCCATCGAGTATCCACCCGCTCGAGGGGGGTCGCTCGTGCGCCCCTTCACAAGCTTGCCGAGGGTGTGTGCTATCCTCCGCGGCCCGCGTGATCCACGTCATGGCGCGAGACGGGAACCAGCGTGTAGGGCGTGGCGTTGTCAATGCCGCGTGAGCTGCCTCTCCGGGCCGGAGAGGCCTCCGTGAGGGCCCCGTGGCACACCCTCCCGAGCCTCTCTCGAAACGTCCGCGCCCGCCTGTTTTGAACACGTTCACACGGCCGTTCAGCCCCCGGAAGGGTCAACCGGGCCACCTTCGTCCTCCGACAGGGCCGAATTCCTTGTGAAGAACTTCACGAACTTTTCCGACGGGGTGTCCCGAGAACGCGTCCGAGGGGCCACGAAGGGCCCCTCGGGTGTGCTCATCCGGGCATCCTGCCTGCTCAGCAGAGTGCAAACAGCGGGTCGCCGGAACGGTCGGGCAGCCGCTACGCGACCGACCACGCGATGCCGTCGAGGATGTCGTGCTCGCTCACGACGACCTCCTGCGCACCGATCCGCTCCATGATCGCCAGCAGGACGAGCGCGCCCGCCCCGATCACGTCCACCCGCCCCGGGTGCATCGCGCCGATCGCCGCGCGCTCGGCGTGGGTGGAGCGCAGCAGCCGCTCGGTGATCTCGCGGACCCGGTCGTACGAGACGCGCGAGTGGTGGATGGCGGCCGAGTCGTACTCGGGGAGGCGCTGCGCGATCGCCGACACGGTCGTGACCGAGCCGGCCAGGCCGACCAGGGTGTGCGCCTCGCGCAGCGGGACCGTCCGCTCGGCGAGGTCGAGAGCGGCCTCGATGTCGGCGCGCATCGCCGCGATCTGCCGCTCGGAGGGCGGGTCGGTGACCGCCCCGTCCACGACCAGGTGCCGTTCGGTCATCCGCACGCAGCCCACGTCGACGGAGCGAGCGGCGCGCACCCGGTCGTCGCCGACGACGAACTCGGTCGAGCCGCCCCCGATGTCGACCACCAGGTACGGCTTGGTCAGGTCCGTGCGGCCGGCCAGCTCGCGGGTGGCTCCCGTGAAGGAGAACTCGGCCTCCTGCTCGCCGGTGATGACCTCGGGCTCGACGCCCAGGATGTCCAGCACGCCGCGTACGAACTCGTCCCGGTTCTCGGCGTCCCGGGAGGCGGAGGTGGCGACGAAGCGCAGCCGCTCCGCACCGTGCTCCTTGATGACGGCCGCGTACTCGCGGCAGGCGGCGAAGGTCCGCTCCAGCGCCTCGGGGGCGAGCCGGCCGGTGCGGTCGACGCCCTGCCCGAGCCGGACGATCGTCATCCGGCGCTCCAGGTCGACGAGTGCGCCGGTCACGGGGTCGGCGTCGGCGACGAGGAGCCGGATGGAGTTCGTGCCGCAGTCCACGGCGGCGACGCGGGTCATCGGGCGTCCTCCGCCGTGGGGTCGGCGGCGGGCGTCACGCAGGTGCCCTTGCGCCACCACTCCGGGAGCATCGCCAGCGCCTCGTCGCCGAGCGGGTTCACGCCCGGACCGGCGGCCAGGGAGTGCGCCACGAGGACGTGCAGGCACTTCACGCGGTCCGGCATGCCGCCCGCGCTGGGGAAGTTCTTCAGCTCCTCGATCTCGTCCCGGCGCCGGACGTAGTCCTCGTGCGCGGCGCGGTAGGAGGCGGCGAGCTCCGGATCGGCCTGCAGCCGCTCCGTCATCTCCTTCATCACGCCGTTCGCCTCCAGCGTGCCGATCGCCGAGTTGGCCTTCGGGCACGTCAGGTAGTACAGGGTCGGGAACGGCGTGCCGTCGGGCAGGCGCGGGGCCGTCTCGACGACGTCCGGCTGTCCGCACGGGCAGCGGTGCGCGATCGCGCGCAGTCCGCGCGGCGGGCGTCCGAGCTGCTGCTTGAAGGCCTCGACGTCCGCGTCGGTGGGCTCGGTGCGCGGGGTGGTCGGCGGGGCTGTTTCCATGCCTGTCTTTCTATCGGTCGGTTCACTGGTCGGAGGCGTCCGACGTGTCGACCCCGTCCCAGACGTTCGAGTACCAGGGGCGGTCGGCCGCCCCGAGGTCGGCGCGGGACTGCCGGGCCGCGTCCGGGTCGACGACGACGTACCCGGTCTCCCCCGGCAGCACGTAGTGCAGCCGCTGCCGGATCTGCTGCTCGGCGTAGGCGTCGTCCTGCCAGCGTGCCTTGAGGTCGCGCAGCTGCTCGACGCGCTCGCTGGCCTGCCGCTTCTCACGCTCCAGATCGGCGATCTCGGCGCGCTGGGAGACGTACTGGCGCATCGGGTAGGCCAGGGCCACGATCAGCGTGCACAGGACGAGCGCCAGCAGCGCGGCGCGGCCGGTGAGCCGGGAACGGCGGGCCTGGCGCTTGGTCTGGGAGCGGTAGACCCGGGCCGCGGTCTGCTCGCCGAGCAGCTTGATCCTGGTCGCGGTGGAGAACCGGTCCCGGTCCTTCACGGCCATGTGCTCCGCCTCCCCATCACACGTGCGTACGTCCCCGCACACGGTACGGGACCGGGTACGAGGACGTACGTGCGACTGGCTAAGGCTTGACCCGGTTCGGGTCAGCCCTTGCCGTGCCTACTGGTTCGCGGAACGGAACCGCGGGAACGCGCTGCGGCCGGCGTACACCGCGGCGTCGTCGAGGATCTCCTCGATGCGCAGCAGCTGGTTGTACTTCGCGACGCGCTCGGAGCGGGCCGGGGCGCCGGTCTTGATCTGGCCGCAGTTGGTGGCGACGGCGAGGTCGGCGATGGTGACGTCCTCGGTCTCGCCGGAGCGGTGCGACATCATGCACTTGAAGCCGCTGCGCTGGGCGAGCTCGACGGCGTCCAGCGTCTCGGTGAGCGAGCCGATCTGGTTCACCTTGACGAGCAGGGCGTTGGCCGCGCCCTCCTCGATGCCGCGGGCCAGGCGCTCCGGGTTGGTGACGAACAGGTCGTCGCCGACGATCTGCACCTTGTCGCCGAGCTTGTCGGTGAGAATCTTCCAGCCGGCCCAGTCGTCCTCGAACAGCGGGTCCTCGATGGAGACGAGCGGGTAGGCCGCCACGAGCTCCTCGTAGTACTCGGTCATCTCGGCGGCCGAGCGGGACTTGCCCTCGAACTCGTACGAGCCGTCCTTGTAGAACTCGGACGCGGCGACGTCGAGCGCGAGCGCGATCTGCTCGCCCGGCGTGTAACCGGCTTCCTTGATGGCCTCGAGGATGAGGTCGAGGGCCTCGCGGTTGGAGCCGAGGTTCGGGGCGAAGCCGCCCTCGTCGCCGAGGCCGGTGGCCAGGCCCTTGGACTTCAGGACCTTCTTCAGGGTGTGGTAGACCTCGGTGCCCCAGCGCAGGGCCTCGGAGAAGGACTCCGCGCCGATCGGGGCGATCATGAACTCCTGGATGTCCACGTTGGAGTCGGCGTGCGAGCCGCCGTTCAGGATGTTCATCATCGGCACCGGCAGCAGGTGCGCGTTGGGGCCGCCCAGGTAGCGGAACAGCGGGAGGTCGCTGGCCTCGGAGGCGGCGTGGGCGACGGCCAGGGAGACGCCGAGGATGGCGTTGGCGCCGAGCGAGCCCTTGTTGTCGGTGGCGTCCAGGTCGAACATGGCCTGGTCGATCAGCCGCTGCTCGGTGGCGTCGTAGCCGACCAGCTCCGGGCCGATCTGCTCGATGACGGCGAGGACGGCCTTCTCGACGCCCTTGCCCTGGTAGCGGTTCGGGTCACCGTCGCGGAGCTCGATGGCCTCGAAGGCGCCGGTGGACGCGCCGGACGGAACGGCGGCACGACCCGTGCTGCCGTCGTCGAGGCCGACCTCGACCTCGACCGTGGGGTTGCCTCGGGAGTCCAGGATTTCCCGGGCTACGACGACGTCGATGGACGGCACGAGCATCTCCTTCTTGGGATGTGACGCTGGTTGTGCGGGGCTCGCGGGCCATGTCGGCCTTGGGTGAGCCTTGCGACTAGAGCCTAACCGCCTCCGGGCCGTCGGCAGCCGACCGACCGTCCCGTGGACAGACAGACCGTACCTATTGTTCACGCCCGGAACAAAGGGGGTGGTCGGCAAAGGTTGCCGGGAGGCGGCGAACGGGCAAAGAGAAACCCCGCTCCGGTGCGTACGGGGGAACACGCACCGGAGCGGGGAGCCCGTGGGGACGGGGGTGACCCTCACGCGGTCTTCAGTGTGCCGACCTGGCCGTGAGGGCGCTGTGGTCCGCCGAGGGAACCGGGTGTCACTTCAGGTGAAGCTGCTGACCCGGGTAGATGAGGTTGGCGTCCTCGACGATGTCCTTGTTCAGCTCGAACAGCTTCTCCCAGCCGCCCTTGACCTTGTGCTTCTCGGCGATGGAGCTGAGGGTGTCGCCCTTGACGACCTTGTACTCGCCGTCGCCCTTCTTGACCTTCTTGCCGGTCGGCGTGGTGACCGTCTTGGAGGACTTCTTGGTGGCGGCCGGACGGTCGGCGGAACGGGAGGACTTCTGCTCCTCGGTCGAGCGGGTGGTGCTGCCGCTGTCCGACGAGCCGGAGGACTCGGCGCCGGCGCCGTTGTACGCGGCGCCGGACAGGCCCGTGCCGCAGACCGGCCAGGCGCCCTTGCCCTGACCCGCGAGGACCTTCTCGCCGATGGCTATCTGCTGGGCCTTGGAGGCCTGGTTGGCCTGCGCGGCGTACTGGGTGCCGCCGTACGCGGCCCAGGTGGAGGCGGAGAACTGCAGGCCGCCGTAGTAGCCGTTGCCGGTGTTGATGGACCAGTTGCCGCCGGACTCGCACTGGGCGACCGCGTCCCACTCGGAGGCGGTGGCGGCGGAGGCGTTGCCGGCCGCCATCAGCGGGGCGGCGATGGCGACGCCGGTGACGCCGGCCAGAGCGGCGGCGCGGGTGGCCTTGGACGGACGGCGGTGCTTGCCCTTACCGGAAAACAGCATGGTGGATCCCCTCACCGACGCCTGCGAGGTGAGCTGTCGGGTTCGGGCCGTGTGAGTTGCCCGGCCACTCCTCCGCGGGAGCAGTGCTCCGCGGAGGGGTGACTTCACCCCAAGCCGGATCCAGCCTGAACAGCCGGTCCCGGCGCTTACCTTGGGTCCCCCGCTCCTGCCTACGGCGCTTGACGCGACGACTGTTCCCGGGCTGCCGCTGGCAGGATTCGGCGTTGCGACGGCCGGGGCTCGGATTGCCGAGCGGCCTCGACCGTAGACACGTGATCGGGCGAATTTCAAAGACGATCAGGGCTTCTGAGACTCATCCCACACTTTCACCAAACCGGACATTCGGCGCGAAGTGTGACGCGAACTCCCGCTGTATTTACAGGGCTTTGCGCCCTATTGGACCCCTGTGTCGAGGGTCTGACCGGGAACGATGTCGCTCGGGTCGCTCCCGATGAGGTCCTTGTTCTCGGCATAGAGGGCGCGCCATCCGCCGTCGAGGTCAAGGGAGTCGGCGATGGAGACGAGAGAGTCGCCCTCCCGGACGACGTAGGCGGTCGCGGCGTGCCGCCCGGCGGAGGCCGTGGAGGCGCCGTTCGCCGACGTGCCGGCGCTCTTGGTCGCGGGCTCGTCGGCGGTGGCCCCGCGATGCCGGCCCGAGCCGAGCGAACCGGTGTCGACGAGACTCCAAGAGCCCGCGTCCTGGACCGACTTGTCCGAGTCGTCCGCTTCCGGGGTCCCCGTGGGCGAGCTGTCCGGCGCCTGCGCGTCGCCCTTGGCGCCGGAACCGCCCTTCCCGCCGGAACCAGTGGAGTCACCCACGGCAGGGGAGGAAGGTGACGAAGAGGACGAAGGGGACTCGGTGGGCGAACTGGAGGAATCCGCGGACGAGTCGGACGAGTCGGCGGAGCCAGCTGAACCGGCCGAACCGGTCGAACCGTCGTCGTCCGATGAGCCCGAGGACCCGGACAACCCCCTGGACAGATCGGACAATCCGGAGGAGGACGAGTCGGAGGAGTCGTCGGCCACGCCCGTGTCCACGTCCAGCATGCCGTTGTCCTTGGTGAGCCCGGAGGTCAGCCCGCAGGTGCCCCACGCGCCGACGCCCTTGGCGGCGAGCACCTTCTGCGCCACCGCGATCTGCTGGTTGCGGCTGGCCAGGTCGGGACTGGCCGCGTAGTCGAGTCCCCCGTACGCCTCCCAGTCCTTCTGGGTGAGGCTGAGGCCGCCGTACTCGCCGTCGTCGTTGTCGGCACTCCACGAGCCGCCGGTCTCGCACTGCGCCACCTTGTCCCACACCGTGCCGTCGGCGGCGCTCGCGCCGGAGGCGGCGAGCAGCGGGATGGCGATGGCGGAGCCGGTCACTCCGGCCGCGACGAGGAGAGCCGGGGCCTGGCGGGGGCGACGGTGACGACCGTTCCCGGAGAGCATGCGGGGGCCTTTCGCTGGACAGCAGTACCGGCGCGGCGAGTGAGACTGACGCGTCGCGCTGACGAGTGAACGTATCGGCAGACGATCACTTGTCACAAGTTCATGCCGCGCAGATCACGTGAAGATCACAGAGTTGAGGACCGGTCACCTTTGCTCCGCCGAATGGTCACACTACGGCTGACATCCGGCCAGATTCGGCCAGATGCCCCACGGTTCATTGGCCGGAACGCACCGGAGTGAACTCGACCGGCAACGTGCGCAGTCCGCGCATGATGAGTCCGCCGCGCCACCTCAACTCCTCCGGCTCCACGGCCAGTCGCAGGTCGGGCAGTCGGGTGAGAAGGGCGGCCAGCGCGGTCTGGCCCTCCAGGCGGGCCAGCGGGGCGCCCAGACAGTAGTGGATGCCGTGGCCGTAGCCGAGGTGCTGGTTGTCCCGGCGGGAGAGGTCGAGGACGTCGGGGTCCGTGAAGCGCGCCGGGTCGCGGTCGGCTGCCGCCAGGACGACGAGGACGGGGTCGCCGGGAGCGATGTCCTGGCCGCCGATCCTGAGCGGCTCGGTGGCGAACCGCCAGGTGGCGAGCTCCACGGGGCCGTCGTAGCGCAGGAGTTCCTCGACGCCGGTCTCGAGGAGGGAACGGTCGCCGTCGTCCTCGGTGAGGGACCGCTGGAGGCGGGCGCGCTGCTCGGGGTGGGTGAGGAGGGCGTACATGCCGTTTCCGATGAGGTTGACCGTCGTCTCGAAGCCGGCGAACAGGAGGATGAAGGCCATGGCGGCGGCCTCGTTCTCGGTGAGGTGCTCGCCGTGGTCGGAGGCGCGGATGAGGCCGGAGATGAGGTCCTCGCCGGGGGCCGGTTCGGCGGGGAGCTCCGCGCGTTTGCGGTGGATGAGCTCCAGCAGATAGCCGCGCATCTTCTTCACCGACCGGGCGACCCCGCCGCGCGGCCCCCCGCCGTGCCGGATCATCATCCCCGCCCAGTCCCGGAAGTCGTCCTGGTCCTCGCGGGGGACGCCCAGGAGGTCGCAGATGGCGTAGATGGGGAGGGGGAAGGCGAAGTCGTGGATGAGGTCGGCCTCGCCCCGGCCGGCGAACCGGTCGATGAGATGGTCGGTCAGCTCCTGCACCCGGGGCGCGAACTCGGCGACCCGGCGAGGAGTGAACGCCTTGCTGACGAGCCGTCGCAGCCGGGTGTGGTCCGGCGGGTCGATGTTGAGCAGATGCGTCATCAACTCGGCCTTGCGCTCACCGGGAATGCCCGTCTTGCCCTTGGCGTGGGCGGGCTCGTCGTGGTGCGCGGGGTTCTTGGACAGCCGCTGGTCGGCCAGGGCCTGTTTCGCGTCGGCGTAACGGGTGACCAGCCAGGCCTCCACACCGCTGGGCAGCTCGGTGCGGTGCACGGGGGCGTGCTCGCGCAGCCACGCGTAGGCGGGGTACGGGTCGGTGGCGAACTCCCAGGTGAAGAGGGCGGGAGCGGGCGGGACGTCGGCCGGGGGGTGGGGCTGGTTGGTCACGCCTCGACGGTAGCGGGGTTCCGGGCGAGCGCCTCGCGCGCACCCGCGTCACAGCGTTCCGACGCCCTGTCCGTGCCGGGGGGCCTCGGCGTTCTCGCGCAGCCGGGCGATCTCGTCGAGCCACCGCGCCGCCTGTGCGTCCTCCTTCTCCTCCGCGGCTCTGCGCAGCCACTGCTCGGCCAGGGCCAGGTACGCCTCGCCGACCAGCCGCGTCCCGTGCCCGCCCGGCTCCTGCCCGGCCGCCGCCCGCAGATAGGGCAGCGCCTCCTCGGGCTCGCCCTGTCCGAGGAGGCGTTCGCCCACCTGTCCCGACAGTTCCGTCTTCCCCGCGTCCACGGCCTTGCGCAGCCATACGAGCCGGGCGGCTTCGTCCGTACTGATCAGGCTGAGCATGTACAGGGCCTCCGGGTCGCCCTTGTCCGCCTCCGGGGCGAAGGCGGCGTGTGCGGCGCGGCGGACGGCTTCGCGCACCGAGGCGTCGTACGCGGCGCCCTCCAGCGCGCAGCGCCAGACGGCGTGGGGCACCCGCGGGGCCTTCGAGTCCCGCAGCACGTCCGCCACGAGGGAGCCGTACGGCCGCCAGGTCCGCACGCTCTCCCCCACCTGGCGGTCCTCGCCGCGCACCAGCATCCCGGTCACCCCGTGCCGCTGTGTGGCCGCCCAGTCCAACGCCTCGGCGAAGGACCCCTCGTCCTGGAACCCCCGGCCGTGAACTCTTCCGTAGGACAGGCAGACCCGGGCCAGCACCTCCTGCGGAATGTCGCCCGTGACGCCGCACCGCACCAGGTCGACCGCCGCACGTATGAGGACGGAGCCGAGGAGGATCGGGCTCAGGGACGTGTCGGCCCGCCGCCACATCGCGAAAAGCAGCGGGGCGACGGCCAGATACTGGGTGAGGCCGGTGTCGCCGCGCCACAGGAGGGCCTCGGCGAGCCGCGGATCGTCCGACTCCTCGGCCAGCCGCCGCTCTTCGGCCTCGCTCCATCCGGTGGCCAGCCGCTCGGTCCTGGCCGAGACCAGCAGCCGGTGCGCCGGGCCGTCGGCGGACAGGTGCCCGTCGTACACGCTGTCGCCCATCGTGCCCAGCACCGGCACGCCCAGCGCGGTCAGCTGGGCCAACAGCCCCGGCTCCAGGCCGTGTTCGCCGAGGTGGGCGTTCAGGTCGTCCAGCCAGAGGACATAGGAGCCGGTCCGGCCGCGTAACAGCCCGGGCAGGCCGCGCAGGTCCGTGCCGGAGCCGGGCGCGTACACCCGGGCGCCGGAGGGCGTGTGGCGGCGCATGGTCTCCCAGGCCGTCCTCGACTTGCCCGACAGCGGGCCGCCGGTGATCACCAGCAGCCCGTCCTCGTCGCTCCAGCCGGTCAGGGCGTGGTCGACGTCCCGGCGGACGTAGGCCGTCAGGCGGGGCAGGTTCGGCAGCCGCCGCGGCGGACGCACCCCGAGCGCGATCGGGTCGGCCTCCTCCAGGGTGGGCCAGCTGTCGGGGTCGGGTGGCATGAAGGCGCCCGGCGGCACGACGGTGTAGGTGGTGTTGTTCTGGACCCCCACGACCGGGGCGAAGTAACTCCCCCCGTTGAAACGGACGTCGTCGCCGGGAGGGGGCGGAACCACCGGCGACGACGGCCGCGCGTCGGAGGACGGGGACGACACCGCGGGCGACGGCTGAACGCCGACGGAGGACGGACCCACCCGCGCCGGCTGGGCGTCGAAGGAGGACGGGACCGGGGGCGAGGGCTGCCCGCCCGGCGAGGACGAGACCACCGACGACTGCTGCCCGCCCGGCGAGGACGGGACCGGGGGCGAAGGCTGCCCGACGGGTGAGGACGGGACCACCGACGACTGCTGCCCGCCCGGCGAGGACGGGACCGGGGGCGAAGGCTGCCCGACGGGTGAGGACGGGACCACCGACGACTGCTGGGCGCCGGCGGAGGTGGGAGCGGACGGCCGGCGGTCGCCGGTGCCGGCTGCCCCGGCGTCCCCGGCGCCCCCGGTCGGCGAGGCAGGCCCGGTCGGCGCGTCGGGCGCTTCGGGCTCCGCGTAGTGGTCGATCAGCCTGCGCAGCTCGGCTGTCGCCTCTTCGGCGGCGGCGTCGGTGAGCACCGCACGGAAGTACACGCCGAAATAGCCGACCTTGTAGTGCGAGGACATGCCGTGCACGGGGGCCGTGAGGATCCGGTCCAGCGGCGTGCCCCCGTACACGCGGAACCAGCGCTCGAAGGACGACCGGACATAGTGCCGCCGTTGTGACCGCAGCCCCGCCTCCAGCGTCTCCGCGCCTCTGGCGGCCAGCTCGTCCAGCTCGTCTTCCCGGTCCATGCAAGCCCCCCGCGCCCCGCAGCCAGCTCAGGAAGCAACCGTACTAACCCGCCACCCCTTCGGTCGCCCGGATCGCGTCCCTGTACACGCGGGCCGCGGCCCGCAGCGCCGCCTCCGGGTCCACGCCCTCGGATTCGGCGCGGGCGGCGAGGGCCAGCAGTTCGTAGCCGATGCCCTCGGCCGCCGGCAACGGCACCTCCAGTCCCGCGGTACGGGCCCTGGCCGCCAGCTTCGCCGCGAGGGCCAGGCCGGGCTGGTGGAGGGGGACGCCGTCCGTCACGGACTCGCGCCGCTTCTCGGCCGCCTTCGTGCGCAGCCAGTGCGCCTTGACCTCCTCCGGGGTCGTGGCCGTGGCGTCGCCGAAGACATGGGGGTGACGATGGATGAGCTTGGCGACGATCGTGCCCGCGACGTCGTCGACGGAGAACGGCGCCTCCTCGTCCTCCTCGGCGATGCGGGCGTGGAAGACGACCTGGAGCAGGACGTCGCCCAGTTCCTCGCGGAGCTCGTCGCGGTCGCCGTCCTCGATCGCCTCGACCAGTTCGTACGACTCCTCCACGGCGTACTTCGCCAGGCCCTTGTGGGTCTGGCGGGAGGACCACGGGCACTCGGCGCGGATGCGGTCCATCACCTGGACGAGGTCGAGCAGGCGGGCCCCGGGGAGGTCGTAGGAGGCAGGCAGGAGCTCCAGTTCGGGCATCGCCACGCGGCCGGAGCCCGCGAGGCGGGCCAGTCCGTCGGTGAGGGCCGGTTCGCCCTCGCCGGTCGCCACGACCACGACCGTGCGACCGCCGACGCAGGCGGCGACCAGGTCCTCGGCGGTCGGGGAGGTCTCCTCGACCGTGAGCCCCGCGTCCCGCAGGTAGGGCAGCTGCGGATGGGCGCCGTCCGCGCACAGCACCCGGTCCGCCGCGTGCAGGGCCTGCCAGGCGGGCCAGGACAGCAGGCCGGGGGCGACGCGGTGGCTGGTGGTGAGCAGGACGACGCGGCCCGGGGCGTCGGCGGCGGAGGAGCTGGTTGCGTTCACCCTCCGAACGTAACCCACCCCGCCGACAGCCCCGCGGGGCGTCCACAGGCCCCTACGGGCGCGTGGTTCGCCGTCAGGCGCGGGGGGTCACGTCGTCTGCTGGGGCGGGGTCGTCGTGATCTCGCGCACCCAGGGGGTCTTCGCGTCGACGCGGGCGACCTTCCTGGCGTCCCAGCTGCCGTAGCGCGGGTTGAGGTCGACGCCGAGGGTCTTGGACGCCTTGGACAGGGCGTTCCAGAACGCGGGCTGGCTGGTGTCCGTGCCGAGCTCGGTGGCGAGCTTCTGGGCTTCGAGCTGGAGGCGGAGGTTCTCGTCGAGGCGCTGCGGCGGGATGCCGTACTGCTGCAGCCACGCCGTCCGGAGCCCCTGCGCGCCGCCCGCCTGCTGCTCGAGTCCGGCCCGCATCTCCTGCACCTCATGGGGGGTGACGGTGATGCCCGCGTCCTCGGCGGCCCGGTGCAGGACCCGGTCGAGGACCATGCCGTGCAGCGTGTCGCGGGTCAGTGTGCCGGTCTGGGCGACGGCCTGCGCGTACTGCGCGTCGTCGGGGACGGCGGCGCGCTGGGCCGCGCGCACCTCGTTCACCCGGCTCTCCAACTGGGCGACGGTGATCCGCTGCCCGCCGACGACGGCCGCCGCGCCGGGATGCGCGTCGTTCCCGCAGGCGGTCAGGAGAGGGGCCGCCACGATCGCGGCGGACAGCACAAACGCGGTGCGACGGCGGTGCAAGGAAACCTCCCGAGGAGATTGTGCGACGGTGCACAAAGTCTTGCGGTGATCGATGTTAGGCAGTGGTGCGCCTGGGGCCAACCCATTCGACCAATGATTCACCAGGACTTCGGGCACCGCCGCGCCCGCCCGCCGCCCGCTCGTCGGTGCGAGCGCTCAGCCCCGGGCGTCCGGGCCGGTCTCAGCCGACCAGGGCGACCGGGGCGTCCCAGGAGTCGCGGTCCACGGTGATCGTGTAACCGCCGCGGGTCTCCTTGCTGTTGACCAGGTACTGGTGGCCGCGGCTGTGGTCGGTGAACTGGGTGGCGCCCCACGGCCAGTCCGTGGTCGTGGTGTCCTTCTTGTCCCACAGCGCGTACCAGAGGTTGCCCGGCAGGTCCGTCTTGTTCGTCGCGGTGGCGATCGCCTTGGCGCTGGAGCTGCTGAAACCGTAGTAGCCGGCCCGGTAGGTCTTGGCGCGCAGCGTCTTGGTGAAGGAGCGGACGTAGGCCAGCACGGCGTCGTTGCACGACTTGTTCGTGATGTCGTACGCCTCCATGTCGAGGTAGACCGGGCTGCCGGCCTTCATGCCGAGCGCGGACGCCTTGGCGACGGCGTCCGCGGCGTCGGTCGCCCCGAGGGAGGTGGCGGTGGCGGCGGTGATCTTCTCGGGGCTGGAGCCCGTCTGGCAGGGCGGCTGCGCGCCGACGTAGATCGGGATGAGCTTCCAGCCGAGCGAGTTGACCGACTTCACCCAGGACGCGGTGAGGTTGGGCTGCGCGCAGCCCCGGTTCTTCCCGCCCACGTAGACGGCGGCGCCGCCGTAGTAGCCGTCGGTCTTCCAGGCCTTCATCGCGGCCAGCGAGGGCGCGGTGCAGGCGTCGAAGGCGCGGCCGGTGTACGTCTTCTGGGCGGGCCAGACGGTGGCCGCCATCGAGGTCTGGGCCGCTATCCCCGCCCCCGCGAGGACGGCCGCGCCGGCCACGCCCCACGTGATGTATCTGCGCTTCCTGGACTGCCGGTGCTCGGCCATCCCCCACCCCATCGTTCAAGTGTGCGCACGGCGCCGTCGGCACGTGCGGCTGTGTCTCGCTGAAGTCCTGCGATCGGCGCTTCGGCACGACGATACGGTTTCGTCTCGACGTCCGGCGCCGCAAAACGGTTCGCACGGTACCCCGTGGCGTTCCTGTGATCGGAAAACGCGGATTCCGCGGAGCGACAAGATTCGCCTATGTCACGGTAAAGAAGCGACGTCCGGACACCTTCAGTCCCTCACCCGTCCGTGCCCTACCCTTGCCCCCTGGTGACTTGGGGGGCGATATGACGATGTCGACGACGGCGACGGGCGAGGAGAGACGGCTGGAGGGCGGCTGGTTCCAGCGGCTCGCCTGGACCGTCCTGGTGTGGGGCTCACTGGGCTTCCTGGTGTGGGTGCCCTTCCTCTACGCGGCGATCCGCCGCGGGCTGGCCTCCGACTGGACGGCCTTCGCCTCGTTCTCGCTGTACGAGTGCGTGATCGTGACCTGGGCAACGGTCTCGGACAACGACGACGGGGACGCCTTCCTCGGCGTCACCGTCCTCGTGACGCTGGTGACGGCGACGGTGCTGCTGCTGTTCGCGATGTTCGACAAGAAGGCCCAGCAGTCGGCTCCGGCGTACGGGACGGCGCAGGCGAACCCCTATCAGCAGGGGTATCCGTACGGACGGTAGCCGCCGCAGCCGACGCCGTGGGCCTTGGCCGACGCCGTGGTCGGTCGCCGACGCCGTGGACGTCGGGGATCGTGGACGTCGATGGATCGTGAGCGTCGGGGATCGCGGGCGCGGGGTGTCTCAGAGGCCGTGCCGCATCCACACGTTGGGCTCGACGTACACCGCGTGGTCCCGCTCCGGTTCGCACCGCACCGGCACCAGCGCGCCGGGCACCTCGACATCGCCGCGTGTGTCGAAGGGCAGCCCGGTCCAGCGTCGCCACTCCGCCAGTGAGGCCGCGACCGTCATCGACGCCGGTGCGACGCGCTCGACGGTCGCGCCCGCTCGGGCGTGCACCCGCAGCCACGGGTCGTGGGGCAGCCCGTCCTCGCGCACCCGGTGCGCGTACTCCTCGATCGGGGTGTGCGGTTCGAGGTGCTTGGCGCTCGGCCGGACCGGGGCGACGACCTCGGTGAAGCCGTTGGCCCGCGCGCGGTCCCGCATCGCCGCGAGCATCCGCCCGGACAGCCCGAGGCCCTGGGCGTGCGGGGCGACGACGATCGAGATCGCGCTCACCGTGTCGGCCCGCGCCGCGCGCCGCCGGTCGGCGAACGCCCACACGAGCACCTGGTCCCAGCCCCGGGCGGGCAACTCGCCCCGGCCGTCCGCGTGCAGGGCGAAGGGCACGCTGTAGGCATGGGCGACGACCTCGCCCCGCTCGTCCTGCGCGAACAGCACGTACTCGGGGAACTCGACGGGGATCCGGCCGTAGTGCGCGTTGCCGACCGGGTCCTGCGTCACGAACTCGGGCCAGGTGTCGGGCATGTCCTGGACGGGGCCCAGCATGTCGGGGCGGTCGGCGAGGCTGAACACCTGCAGTTCCATGAAGGTCACCGTAGGCGGGCCACCCGGCGCGCGGAAAACGACTTTCCCGACGCGGGCGCGAAAGGCTCCGCCGGGCCGGGCGCGAAAGGCTCGGCCGGGCCGGGCGCGGCACGGGCGGCCCGGCCCGGCCGGGCCGTCGGCGCTCACCCCGCGTGGAAGCGCTCCGGCGCCTTCGTCGGGTTGCCGCCGGTGGGCAGTTTCTGGCCGGGGCAGGCGGTCAGGACCTTCTCCATCGCGGACTTCTCCGCCGCGCTGACCCACAGCTCGTACTTCTTCTTCACCGCGACCTGCGCCGCGACGTAGGTGCACCGGTAGGCCTTGTTGGGCGGCAGCCAGGTCGCCGTGTCGCCGTCGCCCTTGGAGCGGTTGGTGCTCGCGTCCACGGCCAGCAGGTTGAGCGGGTCGTTGGCGAGGGCTATGCGCTTGCCGGCGTCCCAGTACTTGGCGCCCTTCTGCCAGGCGTCGGACAGGGCGACGACATGGTCGATGTCGACCTTGCTGCTGCCCCGCCGGTAGGTCACGTGCTTACCGGAGTACGGGTCCGACTCCAGCACTCCGTAGGAGACCTTGCAGGCGCCGCCGGTGAACTTCACCTCCTCCAGGTCGCGCTTGAGGATGTCGTCCCGGGTGTCGCAGGAGTTGGAGTCCGTGTCCGCCCAGGCGGAGCCGAACTTCTCCCGGTCGTAGCCGGTCTTGGGAGCGCGCCCCTTCACGGGCAGCGCCTGTGCCGCCGCGAGCGCCGCTCCACCGCCCGCCCCCGCGCCGGCCTCACCCGGTCCGGAAGCGGCGCCGGAACCGGAACCCGGGATCTGCTCGGTGCACCCGGACACCGTCACGGCACACATCAGCACGACGGCAGCCGCCGTCCCGCCCCTCAGACGCCTCACGCGCCCCTCCCCTTGCCTGCCCGCTGCCACCCCGCACAGGGCGGATTCCCCTGCCGGGCACTCGCACACACGGTAGCGAGGGGGCGCGCGGAGGCGGCCTGGAGGTCCAGGCCATCAGCACCCAAAGTGAGCATCCGTCGCATCTCGGGAATATCACCTGTGGAGAGTCCTCCCCCGGAAGGAGCTCTGGATGGGCATCTTCGACAGGTTCAAGAGCAACAGGGCGGCCCAGGACAAGGCCAGGAACACGTCCGACACCGCCGAAGGGGCGGCCAACGAGAAGACGGGCGGCACGCACGAGTCACAGGTCGACTCCGGGCAGCGCAGGCTGCACGAGCGGCTCGGCATGGACGAGGACCGGCCCGAACAGCCGTAACCCGGGCCCTGCCGAGACCCAGCCGGGACGGCCCGTGCGGAGCCGTCCGCGGAGCCGACGCTCCCTGGACGGCTCCGCCGCCGTCACGACCCCAGCACCGACGCCAGGAACTCGCCCACCCAGCCCAGGAGTTCGCGGCCGACCAGCGGCTTGCCGCCGACCTTCGCCGTCTTCGGGCGGGGCACGAGGACCTGGTGCGCGGCCGGCTTGATGACCGACCCCGGGTACAGCCGCTTCAGCCGCAGCTCCTGCGACTCCCTCAACTCCACCGGCGCGAAACGGATGTTGGCGCCCTGCAGCACGATCTCACCGACGCCGCACGCACGGGCCAGCATCCGCAGCCCGGCCACCAGCAGCAGGTTCTCCACCGGCTCGGGCAACTTGCCGTAGCGGTCGACGAGTTCCTCGCGGACGGCCTTGACGTCGTCCTCGGAGTTGGCGGAGGCGATGGACCGGTAGGCCTGCAGGCGCAGCCGCTCGCCGGGCGCGTAGTCGTGCGGGACGTGCGCGTCGACCGGCAGCTCGATCTTGACCTCGAGCGGCGGCTCCTCCTCGATCCCGCCGGTCTCCAGCTGGCGCCGGTAGTCCGCGACGGCCTCGCCGACCATCCGCACGTACAGGTCGAAGCCGACGCCCGCGATGTGCCCGGACTGCTCACCGCCGAGCAGGTTGCCCGCGCCGCGGATCTCCAGGTCCTTCATCGCCACGTACATGCCCGCGCCCATCTCCGTGTGCTGGGCGATCGTGGCGAGACGCTCGTGGGCGGTCTCGGTGAGGGGCTTCTCCGGCGGGTAGAGGAAGTACGCGTAGCCGCGTTCCCTGCCCCGGCCCACCCGGCCGCGCAGCTGGTGCAGCTGGGACAGGCCGAAGGTGTCTCCCCGCTCCACGATCAGCGTGTTGGCGTTGGAGATGTCGATGCCGGACTCGACGATCGTCGTCGAGACGAGCACGTCGAACTTCTTCTCCCAGAAGTCGACGACGACCTGTTCCAGCGCCGACTCCGACATCTGGCCGTGGGCGGTGGCGATGCGCGCCTCGGGCACGATCTCGCGCAGCCGGGCGGCCGCGCGGTCGATCGACTCGACCCGGTTGTGGATGTAGAAGACCTGGCCCTCGCGCAGCAGTTCGCGGCGGATGGCGGCGCCGATCTGCTTCTGCTCGTAGGGGCCGACGAAGGTGAGCACCGGGTGGCGCTCCTCCGGCGGGGTGGTGATCGTCGACATCTCGCGGATGCCGGTCACCGCCATCTCCAGGGTCCTGGGGATCGGGGTCGCCGACATCGTCAGGACGTCGACGTTGGCGCGGAGCTTCTTCAGCTGCTCCTTGTGCTCCACGCCGAAGCGCTGCTCCTCGTCGACGATGACCAGGCCGAGGTCCTTGAACTTCGTCTCGGAGGAGAACAGGCGGTGGGTGCCGATGACGACGTCCACGGAGCCCTCGCGCAGGCCCTCCAGGGTGGCCTTGGCCTCCGTGTCGGTCTGGAAGCGGGAGAGGGCTCTGACGTTCACCGGGAACTGCGCGTACCGCTCGCCGAACGTGCCGAAGTGCTGCTGCACCAGCAGCGTCGTCGGCACGAGGACGGCGACCTGCTTGCCGTCCTGGACGGCCTTGAAGGCGGCCCGCACGGCGATCTCCGTCTTGCCGTAGCCCACGTCTCCGCAGATCAGACGGTCCATGGGGACCGTCTTCTCCATGTCGTCCTTGACCTCGGCGATGGTGGTGAGCTGGTCGGGCGTCTCCGCGTAGGGGAAGGCGTCCTCCAGCTCGCGCTGCCAGGGGGTGTCCGTGCCGAAGGCGTGGCCGGGGGCCGCCATCCGCGCGCTGTACAGCTTGATCAGGTCGGCGGCGATCTCCTTGACGGCCTTCTTCGCGCGCGCCTTGGTCTTCGTCCAGTCCGCGCCGCCGAGCCGGTGCAGGGTGGGGGCCTCGCCGCCGACGTACTTGGTGATCTGCTCGAGCTGGTCGGTCGGGATGTAGAGGCGGTCGCCGGGCTGGCCGCGCTTGGCGGGCGCGTACTCCACGACGAGGTACTCGCGGGTGGCGCCCTGGACGGTGCGCTGCACCATCTCGATGTAGCGGCCCACGCCGTGCTGCTCGTGGACGATGTAGTCGCCCGCCTCCAGGGTGAGCGGGTCGATGGTCTTCCTGCGGCGCGCGGGCATGCGCGCGCCGTCCTTGCCGGCCGCCTTCTGGCCGGACAGGTCGGTCTCGGTGAGGACGGCGAGGCGCAGCGCGTGGTCGACGAAGCCGTAGTCGATCGAGCCGCAGGACACGTGCACGACGGACGGGCCGAGCTCGGTCAGGTCGGCGTCGAGGCGGGCCGCGACGCCCTCGCCGCCGAGCACCTCGACGGTGCGGGCGGCGGGGCCGTGCGCCTCGGTGACGAAGACGACGCGCCAGCCGTCGGCCAGCCAGCCCTTGGTGTCGGCGAGGGCCTTGGCGGTGTCGCCGCGGTAGGTCTCGGGGGCGCGCATGCCGAGCTGGAGGGTGTCCGCCTCCAGCTCCAGGTCGGCCGCGAACGGCGACACCGACCACCACATCATGTCCAGCTCGCGCGCGTGGTCGCGGACGTCGGCGATGGACCACAGGGAGGCGGCGTCGACGTCGATGGGGGCGTCCCCGCCGCCGGCCGTGGCGGCCCAGGACGCCTGCAGGAACTCCTGCGAGGTCGCCACGAGGTCGGCGGCACGCGTGCGTACCCGCTCCGGGTCGCAGACGACGGTCATCGCGCCCTTGGGCAGGACGTCGATGAGCAGTTCCATGTCGTCGACGAGCACCGGGGCCAGCGACTCCATGCCCTCGACGGCGATGCCCTCGGCGATCTTTCCGAGCAGCTCGCCCAGCTCGGGGTGCTGTTCGGCCAGGTCACGGGCGCGTGTGCGCACGTCGTCCGTCAGCAGGAGTTCACGGCACGGCGGGGCCCACAGGCCGTGCTCGGCGACTTCGAGGGAGCGCTGGTCGGCGACCTTGAAGTAACGGATCTCCTCGACGTCGTCGCCCCAGAACTCGACGCGCAGGGGGTGTTCCTCGGTGGGCGGGAACACGTCGAGGATGCCGCCCCGCACGGCGAACTCGCCGCGCTTCTCGACGAGCTCCACGCGCGCGTAGGCGGCCGCGGCGAGCGCTTCGACGGTCTCGTTCAGGTCGGCCGTCTGTCCGGAGCGCAGGGCCACCGGTTCCAGGTCGCCGAGGCCCTTGACCTGCGGCTGGAGCACCGACCGGATGGGCGCGACGACCACCGAGACCGGGCCGGTCTCCGGGTCGTCGGGGCGCGGGTGGACCAGCCGGCGCAGGACGGCGAGGCGGCGGCCCACCGTGTCGCTGCGGGGGCTGAGGCGCTCGTGCGGCAGCGTCTCCCAGGAGGGGTACTCCACGACGCGGTCGGGCGGGAGCAGCGAGCGCAGGGCAGCGGCCAGGTCCTCGGCCTCGCGGCCGGTGGCCGTGACGGCGAGGACCGTGCAGGTGGTCTCGCGGGCCAGGGCGGCGATCGCGAAGGGGCGGGCCGCCGGGGGGCCGACCAGGTCGACGTGCATGCGGTTGCCGTCAGCGGCCGCGGGGATGGCTTCCGCGAGGGCGGCGTCCTTGACGACGGCGTCGAGCAGACCGTGCAGGCTCATGGAGGGCTTTCCGTCCGAGGGGCCGGGTACGTCCCGTGTTCTCGGGTTACGGGCGTACCGGGTCCGGGGTGGGCAACGCGAAGGGCCCGACGCGTGTCACGGGCCGGGGGGTGTCCAGGGTACGACGGGGCGCCGACGTTCGCCGGGGGCTGTGGAAACCCCTGCGCCCCGTGGGCCGGGGCGGGCCGCGGGACGCGAAGGAGCCCGGCACCGAGAAGACCCCCGTTCTTCTCGGCGCCGGGCTGGTTCAGGCGGCCCTAGTCCGTCGCGATGGCGTTCAGGACGTTCATGCGGCCCGCGCGGAACGCCGGGATCAGTGCCGCGAACAGGCCCACGAACGCGGAGCCGATGAACACCCCGATGATCGTCGGCCAGGGGATCTCGAGGACGTTCAGGCCCTGCAGGGCGAGGAGCTGCTGGGCGGTGGCGCCCCAGCCCATGCCCAGGCCGAGGCCGAGGAGGGCGCCGAAGAGGGCGATGACGACCGACTCCATGCGGATCATGCGGCGCAGCTGACGGCGGGAGAGGCCGATCGCCCGCATCAGGCCGATCTCCCTGGTGCGCTCCACCACCGACAGGGCCAGGGTGTTCACCACGCCCAGGACCGCGACGATGATCGCGAGGGCGAGCAGGCCGTAGATCAGGTTGAGCAGCTGCCCGATCTGGTCCTTCAGCTGCTGCTTGTAGTCGGTCTGGTCGCGCACCGTGTACTGCGGGTAGCCGTGCAGCGCCGTCTTCAGGGCCGTGTAGGCCGTGTCCTGCTGCCCGTCCTTCGCGGTGGCGAAGACCAGCTGGTCGAGCGGCATCCTGTCGGCCGGCACGTACTTGGCGAGCGTGGCGGTGGAGATGTACTTGGCGCCCTGGTCGACGACGTCGTCGCTGCTGGTGATCGCGCGGACCGTCAGACGGGCCGTGGCGCCGTCCTTGAAGGCGACCTTGATCTTCGAGCCGACGTGGATGCCGTGGGCCTCGGCGAACTTCTCGTGCACGGACATCGAATCCGGCAGGTAGGCGTCGGCGAGCTTTCCGGCGACGGTCGTCCTGCGCAGGTCGGACGCGTACGTCGGGTCCGCCGCCGTGATGTCCGTGTTCTTGAGCGTCTTGCCGTCGGGGGTGGTGTAGTCCGCCTCGGCGGTCCTGTACTCGGTGACCCGCTTCAGGCCCGGCGTCGCCTTGATGGCCTGCACGGCCTGCGGGGTCACGAGCTGACCGCTGTCGCTCTGGATGATGAAGTCCGTGCCGACGCTCTTGTCGAGTTCCTCGGTGGCGGAGGCGACCATGGAGGAGCCGACCACCGACAGACAGGCGACCAGCGCGAGGCCGATCATCAGGGCCGCGCCGGTGGCGCCCGTGCGGCGCGGGTTGCGCAGCGCGTTGCGCTCCGCCATCCGTCCGACCGGGCCGAACGCCCTGAGCAGGATCGCGCCGAGCACCCGGACGACCGCTCCCGCGAGGAGCGGGCCGATCACCACGAACCCGATCAGGCTGAACACCACGCCCAGGCCGAGCCACAGGGAGCCCTCGGCGGCCTTGTCGGCGGCGGAGGCGAGGTAGAGGCCCGCGCCGCCGGTGCCGGTGAGCAGCAGACCGATGACGGCCCGCACGGCGCCGGCCTTGGCGTCGGCCGGGGCGCCCGCGTCGCGCAGCGCGGCCATCGGGGAGACCTTGCCGGCGCGGCGGGCCGGGAGGTAGGCCGCCAGCACCGTGACGACGATGCCGAGGACCATCCCGATCACCGGGGTCGTCCAGGCGACCGTCAGGTCGTCCGTGGACAGGTTCATGCCGGTCATGCCCATGAGCTTCATCAGGCCGACGGCGATGCCGACGCCCGCGCCGACCCCGAGGACCGAGCCGACCACGCCCAGCAGCAGGGCCTCGACGAGCACCGAGCGGTTGACCTGCTTGCGGCTGGAGCCGATCGCCCGCATCAGGCCGATCTCACGGGTGCGCTGCGCGACCAGCATCGAGAAGGTGTTGATGATCAGGAAGATGCCGACGAGGAAGGCGATCCCGGCGAAGCCGAGCATCGCGTACTTCATCACGTTCAGGAAGTCGCCCACGTCCTCGCGGTTGGCGTCGGCGGTCTCCTTGGCGGTCTGCACCTTGTAGCCGGCGCCGATCGCGGCCGTGACGTTCTTCTTCAGCTGTGCGTCGCTCACCCCGGCCGCGGCCGTGACGTTGACGTTCGTGTAGACGTTCGACTCGCCGACCAGGGCCTTCTGGGCGGTCGCGGTGTCCAGGTAGAAGATCGCCGCGCCGGGATTGGTGACCTGGAAGGCGGCGATGCCGGAGATCTTCGCGGCGTGCGTGCCGACCGCGCTGATCACGGCGATCTCGTCGCCGAGCTCGAGGTGGTGCTTGTCGGCGGTGTCCTCGTCGACCATGACCTGGCCGGAGCCCTTCGGCGCCGCACCTTCGGTGATCTTCATGGTGCGGGATTCGTTGCCGTTCCAGCTGCCGACGACGGTCGGCGCGCCGCTGGACGGCGACAGGCTGTCCTTGTCGGCGTCGACGACGGTCACCGCGCTGGAGAACACCGCCCCCTCCGCCGACTTCACGCCCTGCGCCTTGCGTACGCCGTCGAGCACGGAGGCCGCCATGACCGGCGGCTTGCCGTTGCCGGCGGTCGTCTCACCGGTGTCCGAGGCGCCCTTCGCGCTCACCGTCACGTCGGAGGAGGTGGCGGCGAAGAGCTTGTCGAAGGTGGTGTTCATCGTGTCGGTGAACACGAGCGTCCCGCAGACGAACGCCACCGACAGCAGGACCGCCACGGCCGACAGGGCCATGCGTCCCTTGTGCGCGAAGAAGTTGCGCAGGGAGGTCTTCATGACGGTCATGACGTACGCCCCCGCGCGTCGAAGTCCTTCATGCGGTCCAGGACGGTCTCGGCGGTCGGCTTGAACATCTCGTCGACGATCCGGCCGTCGGCGAGGTAGAGCACCCGGTCCGCGTAGGAGGCGGCCACCGGGTCGTGCGTGACCATCACGATGGTCTGGCCCAGCTCGTCCACCGAGCGGCGCAGGAAGCCCAGGACCTCGGCGCCGGCGCGCGAGTCGAGGTTTCCGGTCGGCTCGTCACCGAAGATGATCTCCGGCCGGGCGGCCAGGGCGCGGGCCACGGCCACGCGCTGCTGCTGACCGCCGGAGAGCTGGGTGGGACGGTGCTTGAGGCGGTCGGCGAGCCCGACGGTCTCCACGACCTGGCTCAGCCACGCCTTGTCGGGCTTGCGGCCGGCGATGTCCATCGGCAGCGTGATGTTCTCGAGCGCGTTCAGCGTGGGCAGCAGGTTGAACGCCTGGAATATGAAGCCGATCCGGTCCCGGCGCAGCTTGGTGAGCTTCTTGTCCTTCAGTCCGGTGATCTCGGTCTCGTCCAGGTAGATCTGCCCGGACGAGACGGTGTCGAGACCGGCGAGGCAGTGCATCAGGGTGGACTTGCCGGACCCCGAGGGGCCCATGATCGCGGTGAACTGACCGCGGGCGATGTCCACGTCGACGTGGTCGAGGGCGACGACGCGGGTCTCCCCGGACCCGTACGCCTTGACGACCTGCCGCGCCCGCGCGGCAACGGCCGTACGCCCTCCAGTGCCCCCGTGCCTGGGAATGGTCACAGCCGAAGTCACGGTGAATCTCCTATGTCGTCTGTCATGAACGGTTGCGCGGCGCCTCGGGCGACGGTGCTCGGTGCTGCCCGGCGGTGAAGCGCTGCGTCGAAGAGTCTGTCGGCGGGAGGGGGTCCGGCGCGCTGGTGCTCGGGCCCGTCTTCCCGGGGGGTTAACCCCACCCCGCGGCAGGGGGGTCGACCGCCCCCCCTGCCGGTCCCCGTCCACCCCCGTCGACGGCGTAAAGCCAGGTTAAGGAGCGGGTGGGGCCCGTCTCCTCCTCCGCCGGTACGAACCCTCCCCCAGCCGTAGTACGGAGGTACCCCTAGGGGCAGTCCACCGCCGGGTGGAGAGGCGCTCGGGGTCGTCTCCACCCTGCGGCCCATCCAGGCTGTGCCCTCCCGTCGCGTGAGGGTCAAGTGGGAAGCTGACCTCCGGCAGATAGGTGCAAGGGGCACGGGGACACGGGGAAGCAGGGGGCATCCGGTGGGGGACACGAGACCCGCGGCGCGCGAGGCCGCCCGGCCGGCGCGGGCGCACCGGCGCGGAGCGGTGGTCGCCGCGCTCATGCTCTCCATGGCGCTGGCCGCGCTCGACTCCACCGTCGTCTCCACGGCCGTCCCGCAGATCGTCGGCGACCTGGGCGGGTTCTCCGTCTTCTCCTGGCTCTTCTCCGGCTATCTGCTCGCCGTGACGGTCACCCTGCCGGTCTACGGCAAGCTCTCCGACACCTTCGGCCGTAAGCCGGTGCTGGTCGTGGGGGCGGCCCTGTTCCTGCTCGGCTCGCTGCTGTGCGCGCTGGCCTGGAACATGGGCGCGCTGATCGCGTTCCGCGTCGTGCAGGGCCTGGGCGGCGGGGCGCTGCAGGGCACCGTGCAGACCCTCGCCGCCGACCTGTACCCGCTGAAGGAGCGTCCGAGGATCCAGTCGAAGCTGTCCACGGTGTGGGCGCTCTCGGCGGTCGCGGGGCCCGGTCTGGGCGGGCTGCTGGCCGCCTACGCCGACTGGCGCTGGATCTTCCTGGTCAACCTGCCCGTCGGGGCGGTGGCGTTGTGGCTGATCGTCCGTCATCTGCACGAACCGCACAGGCAGTCCGGGCGGGAACGGCGGCCACGCGCGCGTGTCGACTGGGCGGGCGCGCTGGCGGTGTTCGCGTGCGGCGGGGTGCTGCTGACCGCGCTGGTGCAGGGCGGGGTGGCCTGGCCGTGGCTGTCGGCGCCGTCGCTGGCCCTGTTCGGCGCAGGGGCGGCGCTGGCCGGTCTCGTCGTGGTCGTCGAACGCCGCGCCGCGGAGCCGATCATCCCCGGCTGGGTGTGGCGGCGCCGGACGATCGCCGCGGTCAACCTCGCCCTGGGCGCGCTGGGCCTGCTGATGGTGGCCCCGACGGTGTTCCTGCCGACGTACGCCCAGTCGGTGCTGGGCCTCGGGCCGGTGACCGCCGGGTTCGTCCTGTCGGTGTGGACCCTGAGCTGGCCCCTCTCCGCCGCCCTCAGCCAGCACGTGTACCGGCGCATCGGCTTCCGCGACACCGCGCTGCTGGGCGTCGGGGCGGCCACGCTGATCCTGCTCGCGTTCCCGCTGCTGCCGTATCCGGGCCGGGCCTGGCAGCCGACCGCGCTGATGCTGCTGCTCGGCGCCGCGCTGGGCCTCTTCCAGCTTCCGCTCATCGTCGGCGTGCAGTCGACGGTCGGCTGGTCGGAACGGGGGACGACGACGGCGTCCGTGCTGTTCTGCCGGCAGACGGGCCAGACGGTCGGCGCGGCCGTCTTCGGGGCGGTGGCCAACGGGGTGCTGGCGGCCCGCCTGGGCGGCGCGGGCGACCTGGAGTCCGTCACCCGCGCTCTCGACGCCGGCGCCGCGCCGGATGCCACCCGGCACGCCATCGCGAGCGCCGTGCACGCCGTCTATCTGGGCGCCGCGTGCGCGGCGGCGCTCGCCTTCCTGGTGCTGCTGTGCGTGGCGCCGAGACGGTTCCCGGTCCTGGGCGACACCGGCGACCGACCGGGCGACGCCGGCGACCGATGACGCAGGCGGCCCTCGCCACCGGTCCGCCTCCCGGGGGGCCCGGGCCGCCGCCGAAGGCCGTCCGCTTCCGCCCGTTCCTCCGCCGGACCGTCCACGGGATCCGCACAAGGTGGTGTTAACGCGGGTAACACCCCAGGTCAGGCAACGTTTTGGGTAGTAAGCGCATACCGACCAGCCAGTTTGGTGAAAAGGCTTCGCAGCCGCCGTACTCCCGAGTAGCGTGCGTCCCTCGCCCCCCACCTCCCTGCGGTCCGCCGCCACGGACCCGAGCCATGCAAGGAGCGGGATGTACCACCACCCGTCACGCCCCGACCCCACCTACCCCTGGCAGCCGCCGCCCCCACCGCCCGAGCCGCATCGACGACCCAACTCCCACCACGCCCCGGCGGGGCACCACAGCGACCTGCGCCTCCTGCGCGGCGCCTACCGCCGTCAACGCCGGGTGGCCACGCTCACCGCGCTCGGCTACTTCGTCGTCTTCCTCGTCCTGTCGGCGTTCGCGCCGTCCCTGATGACCGGCACGCTCGCCCCCGGGCTGCCCGCCGGACTGCTGCTCGCCCTGATCCAGCTGCCCGTCACGGGGCTGGCGATCGTCCTGTACGAGCACACCGCCCGCCGCCACGTGGACCCGCTCGCCGAGCGCATCCGCAGACTCTCCGAGATCGACGCCCGGCGGGACGCCCGGGAGACCCGCCCCAAGGGAGCCGGACGATGACCGAGTTCAGCGACGACGCGCAGACCATGTCGCTCGTGGCGTTCACCGCCGTCGCCACCATCACGCTGCTGCTGTGCGTGATGACCGGCCCCGACCGCGACGACCTCGGCGAGTTCTACACCGGCTACCGCTCCCTCTCCCCGCTGCGCAACGGCCTCGCCATAGCGGGCGACTACATCTCCGCGGCCACCGTCCTGGGCACCGGCGGCGTGATCGCCCTGTGCGGCTACGACGGCGTCGTCCTCGCCCTCAGCACCGCGCTCTCCCTGATGCTGCTGATGTTCCTGCTGGCCGAACCCCTGCGCAACGCGGGCAGGTTCACCATGGGCGACGTGCTGGCCCGCCGGATGCCGGGGCGCGCGGTGCGCATCACGGCCTGCGCGGTCACCCTGGCCGCACTGCTGCCGATGATGCTCGTGCAGCTCGCCGGCACCGGCCAGCTCATCGCCTTCATCCTCGGGTTCTCCGGCGACTCGGTGAAGACGGGCTGCGTCGTCTGCATGGGCGTGCTGATGATCAGCTACGCGGCGATCGGCGGCATGAAGGGCACCGCCCTCATCCAGATGCTGAAGATCGTCACCCTGCTCGGCTCCGGCGCCGCGATCTCCCTGATCGTCCTCCACCGCTTCGACTGGAATCCCGGCGCCCTCTTCGACGCGGCGGCCGAGGGCAGCGGGGTCGGCGACGCCTTCCTGCGCTCGGGCCTGGAGTTCGCCGACGGCCCCTACCCCCGCCTCGACATGATCACCACCCAGCTGTCGGTCGTGCTCGGCGGCGCCTGCCTGCCGCACATCACCATGCGCATGTACACCGCCTCCAGCGCCCGCCAGGTGCGCCGCTCGATGTCCTGGGCGGTGTCGGGCGTCGCCCTGTTCGTGCTGATCATCACGGTCGTCGGCTTCGGCGCGACGGCGTTCCTGGGACGCGCGCTGATCGCACAGGCCGACCCGCGGGGCAACACCGCCTACCTGCTGGGCTCCCGGGCCGCCTTCGGCGCCGACGTCTCCGCCGCCGAGACCCTCCTCTTCACGACGGTCACGACGGCGATCTTCCTCACCGTGCTCGCCTCCGTGGCCGGCATGATCCTGGCCTGCGCCAACTCCCTGGCCCACGACGTCTTCGCCGCCCGCGACCCGCAGATGACCCCGCGCCGCGAGATGCTCCTGGCCCGGCTGTCCGCCCTGGCCGTGGGCGCCCCGACGATCCTGCTGGCCGCCCAGGTCCAGCACCGCAGCCTCCAGCCCCTGGTCACCCTCTCCTTCTGCCTCGGCGCCTCGGCGCTCGCCCCCGCCCTGGTCTACAGCCTCTTCTGGCGCCGCTACACCCGGACCGGTCTCCTCGCCACGCTCATCGGCGGCACGGTGTCCGTCCTGGTGCTGATGCCGGGCACGAACCTCGTCTCGGGCTCCGCCCTCGCGGCGTTCCCCGAGGCGGACTTCAACTGGTTCCCCTTCACCACCACCGGCATCGTCACCGTTCCCCTCGGCTTCGCCTTCGGCTGGCTGGGCACGGTCCTCTCGGGCCACCAGAAGGCGCAGGACCAGCGCCGCGAGTACGAGGCGGTGGAGGGCTGGATCCTGGCGGGGGCGGCGCGCAGGGAGAACTGACGGCCTCTCCACCGTTCCACCGCGCGGCGGGGGGCCGGGCGGACGTTCACTCCGCCGGGCTCCCCGTGAGGGCCTTCAGGCTCTCCTGGACCTGGTCCATGTGCGCGTGCACCTCGTCCCAGCATTCGCCGTGTTCACGCAGCACCCGCTCCGTCTCCCGGGCCACGCGCTCCTCCCGGAGGTGGGCCTCGGCGATGACCTGGGCGGCCACCGCCTGGGCCTCCTCCTCACGCCGGCGGGACGACTCCTGGGCCTCGGCGACCTCCCGCTCCGCCTCGGCCAGGGCCTCCTCGGCACGGGCCATCGCACGGGCGTGCTGCGCGTCGAGGGCGGCGGCACGCTCGGCGGCCTCGCGCTCCGCCGCGGCCAACCGCTCGGCGTGCTCCTTCTTCGGTTCGACGAGCAGGGCGGCGGTGCGCCGCCGCACGTCGCGCAGCTCCCCGAGTGCGCCGCCGCGCAGGTCCTTCAAGTCGCGCCGGGCACGGACCCGGATCCCGTGCGCCTCGGCGTTGGCGGCGTCCTGCCGCCGCCGGACGTGTTCCTCGGCCTCCGCGCGGGTCGCGTCCGCCTGTTCCTGCGCGGTCCGGCGCACCATGACAGCGCGCGCCTGGGCCTGCGCGACCTCCTCCTGTGCTTCGCGCCGGGCGTTCTCGACCAGGTCCGCCGCCTCCTTCTCCACGAGCTCGAAAAGATGCCGTGCACGCTCTCCGAGGGCGTCGTAGTCCTGCCGCGCGAGCCCTTTCACCTCCTCACGCAGCTGCTCGGCCTCCACCGACATCTCCTTGACGAGCCTGGTGAGCCGGGCGACCCGGTCCCAGGCGGCGTCGCGTTCGGCGGAGAGCGCGGCGGTGTACGCCTCGACCTCCTTGGGCCGGTAGCCCCGTCCGAGAACGGTTGCGAACCCAGGTGACGGCACCCGTGCACTGCTCATCCTTTAGCCCCTCTCCACCAGACAGACGCGAAATGATTATTTCGGTCATATCTTGATGTATCGGGCATAAGTGTTCATAACGCGACACTCCGAATGCGGTCACGGGCGATCCCGGACACGAAAAAGGGCCGGACCCGGTCACACGACCCGGCCCGGCCCTCCACACACAGATGTCAGCGGGACATACGCCTCACAGCAGCCCGTCCCACATCTGCTCCAGCAGCACCGACCACCAGCTCTCCGGCGAACCCAGCGCCGCCGGGTCGAGCGCGGCCAACTGCGCCTGGAAGTCGACGGTCCAGCGCCCCGCCTGCTCCTGGTTCAGACCGAACCTGAGCCGCCACATCCGCCCGAGCAACGCCAGACAACGCGCGAACTCCGGCAGCCCCGTGTTCACGAACTGCGGCGGCACGGACGCCCCGCCCGGCCCCGCCTCCACCGGCACGGCCACGATGTTCGCCGTCCCGTACTGCACGCAGATCGCCTTGCCGAAGTCACTGCCCATGACCAGGTACGAACCCGCGTCCGGGGCCGGCTGCACACCCCGCTCGGCCGCCAGCTCCGCCAGCGTCGGCACCGGCCGCCCCGGCTGCGCCTGCGCCCAGAAGAACGGCCCCATGTCCGCCGGCAGACCGGCCACCACCAGCGTGTGCGCCACCACCGGCGGCACACCCTGCCGCGACACCGCCGCCTGCTCGAACCGGAACACGGCCGGCCCGAACACCGCCGCCAGCTCCTGCCCGACCGCCTCCGGCGGAACCGGCGGCACGGGCTGCACCGGCGGCAACGGCGCACGAACGGGCCCCGGACGCGCCGGCCCGTCCGCCACCTGGTGCAACTCGCCCTGGTGCGCCAGCAACTGCTGCATGCCCTGCTGCCGGCTCGAGTGATCCGTGCCGTACGGCGCGATGCTCGTGATCCTCGCCTGCGGCCACTGCTCCCGGATCATCCGCGCGCAGTACGCCCCCGGCAGCTCGCACGACTCCAGCTCCGTGTGCAGCTCCAGCACCTGGTCCGGCGGCACGTTCATCGCCCGCAGCTCGTGGAAGATCTGCCACTCCGGATGCGGCGTCCCCGGCGCCGAACGCCGGATCAGCTGCTGCTCGGAACCGTCCTGCGCGCGGTAGCGCAGCACCGCCTGATAACCCGGGCCGACGATCGGCAGCCCCTGCTGCTGCGGATACCCGTACGCCTGCGGCTGCCCGGGCACCGGCCCGCCCGGCGGCGGCATCGCACCCGGCGGCATCGGCGGCTGAGGACCCCCCGGAGCCATCCCCGGACCCCCCGGAGCCATGCCGGGGGCACCCTGGGCCATGCCCGGACCACCTGGGGCGCCCGGGAACGCGGGCGCGCCGGGCGCACCCGGGGCGTGCGGCGGCGGAGGCGCACCAGGACCGCCCTGCGAGGGCCCGGCCAGCACCGTCCGAGCCTGGTGGGCGGCGCCCTGCCCGCCCCCCGCCGAGCCGTGCGGGCCCGGACCGCCGGGAGCGCCGGGAGGCTGCGGTGCACCTGGGGCAGCCGGGGCGCCGGGCACACCCGGGGCGCCCGGCGGCTGCGGCGCCCCCGCACCCGGGCCCATCCGACCGGGGTCGGCGAGCATGGTCGCGGCGTGGTGTACGCCGCCGGGAGGCGTGCCCCCGGGCGGGTTCGGCCCGGCGGGCGGGTTCGGCGCACCGGGCGGCCCGGGCGGCTGCGGCGCGCCGGGACCGGCGGGTCCGCCAGGTGCACCCGGTCCCCCGGGCCCGTCGGGGCCCAGGGCCGACACCAGCTGCGTGGGAACGTAACCGCCCGCCGGAGTGCCCGGCGCACCCGGGCCGGAGGACGCGGGCGGCGGCGTACCGCCCGGACGGGCACCCGGCGCTCCCGGCGCGCCGGGCGGAGGCGGCGGCGTCGCCCCTCCGCCACGGGCACGACGCGGCGGCGGCGCGGCCTTGCTGGTCGCGGCGTCGGCGATGTCACCGGCGTTCGGCGCGAGCCCTCGCGCCGGTCCGCCCGGCCCACCCGGCCCACCCGGAGCGGCGGGAGGATGGACGGCACCCGCGCCCGGCGGCGGAGTCCCCGGTCCCCCGGGCGCACCGGCCCCCTGCGGATAGCCGTACGACGAACCAGCCGGACCGGACGGCGCACCCGGCGCGCCCTGCGCCCCAGGCCCGCCCGAAGCACCACCGGGGCCGCCCTGGCCGCCGGCACCACCCGCACCACCGGGGCCACCCGGGCCCGAAGGGTCGAGCGCGGGCGCGACCGCGGTGGGCGGGAGCCGGCTGCCGCCGGACATCAGCGCCGTCTTCGCGTCCGGCGCCGCCGAAGGCGGCCCCGCCTCGTCGTCGGAACCGCTCAGCGGAGGCGCGAACACGGTCGCGGGCAGCGGAACGGAACGATCGTCGCCCGCGTCCGCGTTGGTGTCCGTCCCCGCCCACGGTGTCGCGCCCGCGGGAGCGGCCGGCCCCGCCGGAGCGGCGGCCGCAGAGGCCGCGCCCGCACCCGCGGGAACCCCGCCCTGCGTCTCGGGCAGCCCGCTCCCGGGCACCCCGCCCTGCGTCCGCGGAAGCGCAGGATCACCGCCGGGCACGGCCACCGGGCCGCCGGCGCCGACGGAGGCTCCCGCACCCGAACCCGAACCGGAACCCGAGCCCGCAGCCGAACCGGCCCCGCCGTCACCCGCACCCGCGTCCCGCCGGTCCGCGATGCCCAGCTTGTCCGCCGCCTCCTGCAACCACTCCGGCGGCGACAACAAGAACGACGTCTGATTCAGATCCACCCGCGCCGCAGGCGCCGGCGCCGCATCCTCGGGCGCGTCGGGACGGCCGTACTCCTCCTCGTACCGACGGATCACCTCACCCACCGGCACCGCCGGCCACAACGTGGCCTCCCCGCTGTCCCGGGCGATCACCAGCCGCTGCGCACCCCCGTCCGAACGCGGCCCCTCCGCACGGTCCTCGGCCCACACCACGAACCCGAGCTCGAACTCCCGCACCCGCACCTCACGGTGCTGATACGCCGGCACATCCCCGTTGATCCACTCTTCGGCGCGCTCCTGCGCCTGCGCGAACGTCACCATCGCTCAGCTCACTCCCCCGCACCCACGGACGACACGGACGACACCGGAACCGCCCGCGCGAACCCGCCGTCCACCATCAGATTCGCCACCGTCTCCAACTCCGGCGGATTACCGGCCAACCGCGACAGAAAGACGTCGAAGTCCTCACCGCACGGCAACAGCAACCGCTCCATCCGTTCCGCCGGCGACCACCCCGGATCCACGTCCCGCACGTCGTCATACGCACAGAACCACACCGAACCGGCCCGCTCACCCCGCACCTTCACGGCCAGCAGCCCGCCCTGCACGAAAGCGACGCCCAGAAAGTCCTTCGTCAGATGATCACGCAGACACTTGTTCACATACACCAGGTCATTGACCGCCGCCTCGTCCCGCACCGTGAAGAACGGCTGGTCCACCAGCAGCCCCAACTCCGCGTCCAGCGCCGCGCCCACCGGCGCACAACCGCCCGCCGCCTTCACGAACGACCGATACGCCCCCGGCAGCCGATACCCCAGATCCTCCTCGACCCCCTGCACCTGCTGCTCCGTCACCGCCACACCCGACTTCGGCAGCCCGAAATGCGCAGGACGCGTCTCCTGCAACGGCCGCGTCCCCCGCTTCGACTGGTCCACCACCGCCGTCGACACCCCACCGTGATGCCGCAACAACGCCTTCACCTCGACCGGGACCAGCTCCAGCCGCCGCGAACCCACCACGTGATGCCACGTCCAGCCATGCGGAGTCGCCACCGCGGACACCGTGTCCCACAGCTCGTGCCCCGAAGCCGCCAACGCCGCGTTCGCCGACACGTAGTCCGTCAACCGCAACTCGTCCACGCCGAAACCCTCCGGCGGATCCGCGATCTCCGCGACCGCACGCGCATACGGCGAGAAGTCCGGGTAGCCCCGCTCGTCCACCCGCACACCCCTGGGGTGCCGTGCCGCCCGGACCGGATCCGGGAAATGCACGACCTGCCCGGCATAGGCCGCGTTCGGCGGCGTGGCCTGTCCCCCAGCCTGGCGGCCGGGAGGTGCCCCCAGCCCGAGCCGACCTGTCGTCATGGCGGTTGCCCCCTGCGGCACTCTGTACGGCCCGCAGCGGCCGGTTCCGCTTCCGGACCCGCCCACCACGCCCGTATCGACTGTCTCCAACAAGCTCCGACGCGCGTCAACCGCGCGCTCACGGTGCCGACAGCCTATGCGGTACGACGACAGCGGTCACCGGCCCTCCACTTCCGTGACCAGCCGTCACCCCGCCGTGACAGCCCGCCCAAACCCGGGCGTGTCGCACCGCCCCAGCTTCCGCACCCGCCACGCCATTTGGCACCCTGTGACCTTCCGGGGGATGCACGGAGGGGAAAACGATCATGAATGCGACACAGACGGGGTCACACACCGGCAGGTCCGACGACCTGCATCACCGCACCACGGGCGACCACCACACCACCCCCACCGCCGAACCGCACACCGGCACCGGCGACCCCCGCATCGGCTGGTCCGCCACCGAAACCCCCCACACCCCCACCCTCCGCCACCGCCGCGACGGCATACTCCCCACCGTCGCCGCCGCCCTCTCCGTCCGCGGCACCACCCTCACCGGCACCGCCGCCCGCGGCGACCGCCCCCCACCCCTGCACCCCCTCGTCCAGGACTTCCTCGACACCCTCACCAGCGCCCAACGCGACCGCTTCACCGGCCGCTGCGCCGAAGCACTCCTCATCTCCCGCCACATCGCCACCGCCGACGCCGCCCGCAGCCGACGCGCCGCACGCCGCCCCATGAGCAACGGCGAAGCCCGCAAAACCCTCAAACAAGCCAAACTCACCACCCGCCGCATCCGCGAGGACGGCGACCCCCTCCACGGCAGCTTCGCCAACCCCTGCCGCGCCTGCACCGCCCTCAGCGACCACTTCGGCGTCCGCATCGTCGACCCCACGACCGGCGACTGACCCGAACACCCCCGGCCACCCCCCACACCCGGCCACGCACCACCAGCACGACGAACGAAGGGCAGATGCACCCCGACCGCACCTCCTCCACCCGCTTCCCCGTACCCGTCGACGCCGCCCTGCGCGCCGCCGGCTGGCAACCCGGACGCTGGGACATCAAACAAGCCGAAATCTGGGCCGACACCCTGCGCGGACACACCTCACCCGCCGGCCACCGCCACGCCGTCTTCCCCGCCGCCGTCGAAGCCTGGGCCGAATTCGGCGGACTCACCATCACCCCCACCGGCCCCGGCCGCCAGATCGCCCCCACCACCCTCCACCTCGACCCCCTCCACGGCCTCCACCTCGCCCGCACCCTCGCCGACCTCGGCCGCGCCCTCGACACCGACGTCGCCCCCCTCGGCACCGAAACCGACACCGACTCCCTCCTCGCCATCGACGCCGAAGGCCGCGTCTACGCCCTCGACCACACCGGCGACTGGTACCTCGGCCCCGACATCGACCACGCCCTCGGCACCCTCACCGCCGGCATCGAACCCATCCGCCTCACCGCAGGCTGATCCCCCAGCCACACCAGCACCACAGACCCCTCACCCGGCACTACGACGCCGGAATCACCGCCGACACCCGAAAACCCCCCGCCTCCGTCGGCCCCGACACGAACACCCCGCCCAACGCCGTCACCCGCTCCCTCATCCCCACCAAACCATTGCCCCCCGACGGCAACCCCGCCGCCGACGCCGCCCCCACCTCAGGCGGCGCACCGTTCTCCACCTGCATCGCGATCTCCGCCACCCGATGCGCCAACCGCACATGCGTCTTCGCCCCCGCCGCATGCTTGTGAGCGTTCGTCAACGCCTCCTGCACCACCCGATACGCCGTCTGCTCGATCTCCGGCGCATACGACCGCACATCACCCTCCACCGACAACTCCACCACCATCCCCGCAGCCGCCGACTGCCCCACCAACTCCTCCAACTCCTCCAGACACGGCCCCTCACCCTCCTCCACCACCGCCGAAGCCACCGCAACCAACGGCACCGACGCAGCCCGCACCCCCGAACCACCACTGCGCAACACCCCGAGCATCTCCCGCAACTCGGTCAACGCCTGCCGCCCCATGTCCCCCACCAACACCGCGTTCCGCACGGCCTTCTCCGGATCCTTCCGCGCCACCGCCTGCAACGCCGCCGCATGCACCACCATCAAACTCACCCGATGAGCCACCACGTCGTGCATCTCCCGCGCGATCCGCGTCCGCTCCTCGCCCCGCGCCCACTCCGCACGCTCCTCCGCCCGCTCGGCGAGCAACTGCAACTCCCGCTCAAGACTGTCCGCCCGCTCCCGCAGACTCTCCATCAACCGACGCCGCGCCCCCACATACATCCCCAGCAACAACGGCGGCGCCGTCAACCCCAACGACGTCGTGATCGCCGCGAACGGGACGAACCAGTCCCCCATCGTCAACGTCCCCCGCGCCATGCTCTGCCGCACCTGCACGAACGTCACGATCAACGTCCCCACCAACTGCATCCCCGCCAACGAGGCGATGATCCGCCGAGGCAGCTCCGACGCGGCCAGCGTGTACAGCCCCACGATCCCCATCAGAAAACCCATCTGGGCCGGCGTGATCGCGATCGCCACCAACACCACCGCGATCGGCCACTTCCGCCGCACCACCAACACCGACCCGGCCAGCGCCCCGAACACCACCCCCGCCGCCACCGGAATCCCGGCGTCCCGCGCGAACGGAACCCCCTCCACCGCACACTCCACGGCGGACACGAGCCCCAGGCTCCAGTCGAACGCCGCGCTACGCCGTCTGCTCCACCACAACGGCCCTCCCCGGGCCGCCGTGTCCGCTTCCCCCGTCGTGGTCATGACTCCACCCTACGGGCGCAGCCCCCGCCTTTTCCGGCGACTTTCTCCGACTGACCCACACCACACACCGTAACCGAACAACATCGAAACCCACCGGTATCCCTCGAACTGCTGAACCACGCCCGTTCGACCCCGGAACCGAGCATTCCGCTCGGACGGTATGCACATGGCACATTCCGATGGCAAGTACGCGGACTTCGAGGCCCTCCGTGAACGGGCGGTCGCCCTACGGCGCGAGGGCCTCAGCCGACGGCAGATCCGCGACGAGCTGAAGATCTACAACAACGACACCCTCAACCGACTGGTGAAGGGTGAGCCGCCGCCTGCGTGGACGAAGCGCTCAAGGGCGAAGGACGACCTGCGGGCCAGGGCGAGGGAGCTGCGGCTTCAGGGCTGGAGTACAACGAGATCCAGGCAGAGCTAGGGTGCTCGAAGAGTTCGATCTCACTCTGGGTACGCGATCTCGCCCACCCCCAGCCCAAGTGCACCCCGGAGGAAGGGCGGGAGCGCATGAACGCGGGATTGGCACGCCTACAGGCTTCCCGCGAGCAGGCACGTGAGGCCACGAAGCAGGAGGCGGCGAAAGCCATCGGGACACTGTCGGATCGCGAACTGTTCCTCGCCGGCGTTGCCCTTTATTGGGCCGAGGGCACCAAGGACAAGCCCCACGCCCGCCGGGAGTGCGTGGAGTTCGTCAACAGCGACCCGGGAGTGATCAACGTCTTGCTGGCCTGGCTGGACCTGCTGGAGGTGAGTCGAGACCGACTGCACTGCCGCGTCATGATTCACGAGTCCGCGGACGTCCTCACAGCCGAGCAGTACTGGTCCGACCTGGTCGGCGTCGACACGTCGGCTTTCGGCAAGACCGTCCTCAAGAACCACAACCCGAGGACCGTGCGCAAGAACACGGGAGACGCCCACCGAGGCTGCCTCGGCATCAAAGTGCGACAGGGGGCCGATCTTTACCGTCGCATCGAAGGCTGGTGGTGCGGCATAGTAGGAAGCGCCACTCGACGACCGGAGTAAATGTCCGGTTTAGTCGAGAATATTCCCCTGTGGTGTAATTGGCAGCACTGTGGCTTTTGGTGCCATATGTCCGGGTTCGAGTCCTGGCGGGGGAGCCATGCTCGGTTCGGGTCCTGACCTAGGCAGGTCGGGACCCACTCTCATGTCGCCCGAGAAACGCCCCGGTATCCTTCGGATGTCCCACCTCTCCACAGCCGAAGGGCAACTCCGTGAGCGCCATTCGCCCGGCAGCCGTCGTCGTACTCGCAGCGGGTGAGGGCACCCGTATGAAGTCGGCCATACCGAAGGTTCTCCACGAGATCTGCGGCCGCAGCCTCGTGGGTCACGTGCTGGCCGCCGCCCGCGAGCTGGACCCGGAGAACCTGGTCGTCGTCGTCGGGCATGCCCGCGAGAAGGTCACCGCGCACCTCTCCGAGGTCGACGCCGCCGTGCGCACCGCCGTGCAGGAGGAGCAGAACGGCACCGGGCACGCCGTCCGGATGGGGCTGGAGCAGCTCGGCGGCGGTGTGGACGGGACCGTGGTGGTCGTCTGCGGTGACACCCCGTTGTTGACGGGTGCGACGCTGGCCGAGCTGGCGGCGACCCATCGGGCGGACGGGAACGCGGTCACGGTGCTGACGGCCGAGGTGCCGGATGCGACCGGGTACGGGCGGATCGTGCGGGACGAGGCTTCGGGTGCGGTGACGGGGATCGTCGAGCACAAGGACGCGTCGGAGGCGGTGCGGGCGATCCGGGAGATCAACTCCGGGGTGTTCGCGTTCGACGGGCAGCTTCTGGCGGAGGCGTTGAAGAAGGTCCGGACGGACAACAGTCAGGGTGAGGAGTACCTGACGGACGTGCTGGGGATTCTTCGTGAGGCGGGTCACCGTGTCGGTGCGTCGGTGGCTGCCGATCACCGTGAGATCGCCGGCATCAACAACCGGGTGCAGCTCAGTGAGGCGCGTCGCATCCTGAACGACCGGCTGCTGACCGCGGCGATGCTGTCGGGTGTGACGGTCATGGATCCGGCGTCCACGTGGGTCGACGTGACGGTGACGTTCGAGCAGGACGCGGTGGTCCTGCCGGGCACGCAGTTGCTGGGCTCGACGCATCTCGGTGAGGGTGCGGAGGTCGGTCCGAACAGCCGGCTGACGGACACGAAGGTCGGTGCGGGGGCGCGGGTCGACAACACGGTGTCGTACAGCTCCCAGATCGGCGCGAACGCGTCGGTGGGGCCGTTCGCGTACCTTCGTCCCGGTACCCGTCTGGGGGCGAAGGGCAAGATCGGCACCTACGTGGAGACGAAGAACGCCTCGATCGGCGAGGGTTCGAAGATTCCGCACCTGTCTTACGTCGGTGACGCGACGATCGGCGAGTATTCGAACATCGGTGCTGCCAGTGTGTTCGTGAACTACGACGGGCAGGACAAGCATCACACGACCGTCGGGTCGCACTGCCGGACGGGTTCGGACAACATGTTTGTGGCGCCTGTCACGGTCGGGGACGGTGCGTACACCGCTGCCGGGTCCGTGATCACGAAGGATGTGCCGCCCGGTTCGTTGGCCGTGGCCCGTGGTCAGCAGCGGAATATCGAGGGTTGGGTGGCTCGTAAGCGTCCGGGCAGTGCGGCGGCGAAGGCGGCTGAGGCGGCCTCTCGTCAGGGCGAAAGCGAAAGCTGACCGGAAACAGGTACGTCGGACTCGGCGTACCGTGATAAGTGCACATTCGCACCCCACCAGCTGAGACGGCCGCGTCGCGCCCAGTGGCGAGGTCTCTCGACGTCCAGCTGAGACACCTCTGAGGAGACAGTGCTGTGACCGGGATCAAGACGACCGGCGAGAAGAAGATGATGTTCTTCTCCGGCCGCGCCCACCCCGAGCTTGCCGAGGAGGTCGCCCACCAGCTGGGTGTCGGGGTCGTCCCGACGAAGGCCTTCGATTTCGCCAATGGTGAGATCTATGTGCGTTATCAGGAGTCGGCGCGCGGTGCGGACTGCTTCCTGATCCAGAGCCACACGGCTCCGATCAACAAGTGGATCATGGAGCAGTTGATCATGATCGACGCGTTGAAGCGTGCGTCGGCGCGTTCGATCACCGTGATCGTGCCGTTCTACGGGTATGCCCGTCAGGACAAGAAGCACCGTGGGCGTGAGCCGATCTCGGCGCGTCTGATCGCGGACATGATGAAGACGGCGGGTGCGGACCGGATCCTGACGGTGGATCTGCACACGGACCAGATCCAGGGCTTCTTCGACGGCCCGGTGGACCATCTCTTCGCTCTTCCTCTGCTCGCGGACTATGTGGGCAGCAAGGTGGACCGCAAGAAGCTGACGGTGGTCTCGCCGGACGCGGGCCGGGTGCGGGTCGCGGACCGCTGGTGTGACCGGCTGGGCGCGCCGCTGGCCATCGTGCACAAGCGGCGTGACAAGGACGTGGCGAACCAGGTGACGGTCCATGAGGTCGTGGGCGAGGTCAAGGGCCGGGTCTGTGTGCTGGTGGACGACATGATCGACACGGGTGGCACGATCTGTGCGGCTGCGGACGCGTTGTTCGCGCACGGTGCGGAGGATGTCATCGTGACGGCGACGCACGGTGTGCTGTCGGGTCCGGCGGCGGATCGTCTGAAGAACTCGAAGGTGAGTGAGTTCATCTTCACGAACACGCTTCCGACTCCGGGTGAGCTGGAGCTGGACAAGATCACGGTGCTGTCGATCGCGCCGACGATCGCGAGTGCGGTGCGTGAGGTGTTCGAGGACGGTTCGGTGACGAGCCTGTTCGACGAGCAGTAGGTCGTCCGCCTCCTGGGTTGATCGATTTTTCTGTGGCCTCCCTGGCCGAGTAGACTGCTCAAGTTGCTCGGCGAGGGAGGCCGTTTCCGTTCCTGATGGTTCGGGGATGCGGCTGTCCGTTATCGACGCGCTCTTCGTAGCAGGCCGTTCGTGGCCGGGTGACCACCGTTTCCCAGTTCTACGAGGAGTGATCATGTCCGAGGTCAAGATCTCCGCCGAGACCCGCAGCGAGTTCGGCAAGGGTGCGGCCCGCCGTATCCGTCGTGACAACAAGGTTCCCGGCGTTCTGTACGGTCACGGTTCCGACCCGCTGCACCTGACGCTTCCGGGTCACGAGCTGCTGCTGGCGCTGCGTACGCCGAACGTGCTGATCGCGCTGGACATCGACGGCAAGACCAACGAGCTGGCGATCCCGAAGTCGGTGCAGCGTGACCCGATCAAGGGTTTCCTGGAGCACGTCGACCTGCAGCTGGTCAAGCGTGGCGAGAAGGTCAACGTCGAGATCTTCGTGCACACCGAGGGTGAGCTGGCGCCGGGCGGCAACCTGCTCGAGCACGTGCTGAACGCGCTGCCGGTCGAGGCCGAGGCCACTCACATCCCGGAGTCGGTGACGGTCTCCGTCGAGGGTCTGTCGGCCGGTGACTCGGTTCTCGCCAAGGACATCCCGCTGCCGAAGGGCACCAAGCTGGGTGTGGACGGCGAGACGGTCGTCCTGCAGGTTCTGGCCGCGCAGGCGGAGGAGGCCCCGGAGGGCGAGTCCGCCGAGGGCGAAGAGTCCGCGGAGGCCTGACCGGCGGTGGGGCCGCCGTTGTCGTGATGTCGGTGTGCCGGCGTCCGGCGCTGCGGTGAGTGCCCCTCTGTTGCGCTCTGTTGCACCCTGTCCCGCCGTGCGGAGCGATTGCCCACAGCAGTGTTGGCGTCAGCCGCCGTTCCCTCCGGGGGCGGCGGCTGGCGCGTATCCAAGGAGACATGCACGTGACGACCGATGCCAATGCGCCCTGGCTGATCGTGGGCCTCGGCAATCCGGGTCCGGAGTACGCGATGAACCGGCACAACGTCGGTTTCATGGTGGCGGACCTGCTGGCCGAGCGGATCGGGGGCCGGTTCAAGCGGGCGGGGAAGGCGCAGGCGCAGGTCGTCGAGGGGCGGATCGGTCCGCCGGGGGTGGGGAGTCGGCGGGTGGTGCTGGCGAAGCCGATGTCGTTCATGAACGTGTCGGGTGGTCCGGTGAACGCGTTGCGGGACTTCTACAAGGTGCCGGTGGCGAACATCGTGGCGGTGCACGACGAGTTGGACATCGACTATGGCGTGCTGCGGTTGAAGCTGGGGGGCGGGGACAACGGGCACAACGGTCTGAAGTCGATGACGAAGGCGATGGGTGCGGAGTATCACCGGGTGCGGTTCGGGATCGGGCGGCCGCCGGGGCGGATGCAGGTGGCGGATTTCGTGCTGAAGGATTTCGCGTCGGCGGAGCGCAAGGAGCTGGGTTACTTCGTGGACCGGGCGGCGGATGCGGTGGAGGCGTTGGTGTTGGAGGGGTTGGAGCGGGCGCAGAGCACGTACAACTCGTGACTTGTCGCCCGCCGAGGTTGACGTGTCGTTCGGGCATGGCCAATGATCCCGGCCATGCCTGCCACCGCCGTCCGTTCTCATCGTCGTCCGGGTTCCTCCCGTAGGGGGGTTGCCGGTGGGCAGGTGTCGGTGGTGGCGTTGCGGTGGGGGCGGTTCGCGGCGATGGGTGCGGTCGCGGTGCTGATCCTGATCGCGGGGGTGTGGGGGTCCTGGGGTGTGGCGCAGCACGTGATGCTGACGAAGGGCCGGGAGCAGGGCACGGTCGCGGTGACGCGGTGTGGTGAGGAGATGTGTGCGGGGTCGTATGCGCCGTTGTCGGCGGGGTCGAGGGCTCGTGCGCGGGTGGTGATGGAGAACTCGGTGGCGGTGCGGAAGGGGGAGACCTACGCGGTGGTCCTCAAGCCGGGTGGCGAGGAGGCGGTGCGGTCGGGTCCTGCCGGGGTGTTGTACGCGTGGGTGCCGTTGGGTGGGGCGTTGTTGCTGGCGTCGGTGGTGGTTGCGGGTGGTCTGGGGCGGGTGCGGGCGGGGTGGGTGTTGGCGGGGTCGGGGGTGGCGTTGTTGACGGCGGCTTTCGTGACGATCTGAGAGTGTTTGGCGTCTGCTTTTTACTGCGGGGGGCTATATGTTGCCCGTTTGTGATTGACCGCGGATCAGTGTCGGCAGGAAGCTGAGCCGCCCCCTCCACATCTTCCCTTTCGTCACTCGAAGATGGATTGCCCCATGCGCACCTTTTCCCGTGTCGGCGCCTTGTCCGCCGTCGCTGCTGTCGCGGTGTTCGCCGCGCCTGTCGCCGCACATGCCGCCCCGCCGGGGGACAACGGCGATGTGAAGATCCACAAGTCGACGACGGGCGAGTTCGACGAGCGCAACGAGCCGCACGTCTGCTCGTTCTATCTGGACGCCTTCCACTTCGACGGTCTGGCGAAGGTGGACTGGCACATCGAGGCCTGGGCGCCGGACGCCGACTCCAAGGGCGAGACGGTGAAGACCGGCTCGATCACCCTGGACGGCAAGGGTCACGGCCGTACCGAGGACCTGTCGCTGGCGGACGGGCACTACAAGCTGTTCTGGAACTTCGAGGGCGAGAAGGGGGCCGCGAAGCACAAGGTGTTCTGGACGGAGTGCGAGGACGAGGAGGGCGGTGGCGGCTCCACGTCGTCTCCGTCGTCGTCTCCGTCGGGTTCGGCGTCGTCGTCCCCCTCGGCGTCCGCGTCCGCGTCGCCCGGTTCCTCGGTGTCGGCGGAGCCGTCGGGTTCGGCGGGGTCGACTCCGTCCTCGGCTCCCGGACCGCAGGGCGGTGGCGGCGGCCTCGCCGAGACGGGCAACGGGGCTCCGGTGGGCGCGCTGGCGGGCGTCGCGGCCGTGCTGGTCGGCGCGGGCGGTTACCTGGTGGTGCGGCGGCGCCGGGCCTGACGTCCGCACGGAACATGAGGGTGCCCCCGAGCAGGTACGACGCTCGGGGGCACGCTCGTGTCGGCTGCCGGTCAGCCGGTGTTGCGCAGGCCCGCCGCCACACCGTTGACGGTGAGGAGGAGGGCTCGGGCGAGCAGCGGGTCGGGTTCGGCGCCGGCGGCCGCGGCGTCGCGCTGGCGCTTGAGCAGGGTCACCTGGAGGTAGGAGATGGGGTCCAGGTAGGCGTCGCGGATGGAGAAGGTCTGCTTGAGGGCGGGTGTGGCGTCGAGGAGTTCCCGTTCGCCGGTGACCTTGAGGACTTCGGCGACGGTGAGGGCGTGTTCGGCCTTGATGGTGTCGAAGACGTGGCGGAGCTCGTCGGGGACGAGGGTGTCGACGTAGTGCTGGGCGATGCGCAGGTCGGTCTTGGCGAGGGTCATCTCGACGTTGGAGATGAAGTTGCGGAAGAAGTGCCACTGTTCGTGCATCTCGTCGAGCACGGTGTCCAGGCCCGCCTCGCGCAGGGCCTTGAGGCCGGAGCCGACGCCGTACCAGCCGGGGACGATCTGGCGGGACTGGGTCCAGCCGAAGACCCAGGGGATGGCGCGCAGGCCGTCGAGTGAGACGCCGGAGCCGGGGCGGCGGGAGGGCCGGGAGCCCAGGTGCAGGTCGGCGAGCTGGTCCACCGGCGTCGACGCGAGGAAGTACGTCGGCAGGTCCGGGTCCTCGACGAGGGTGCGGTAGGCGGCGTGGGCGGCGTCCGAGACGACGTCCATGGCGGCGTCCCAGCGGGCGAGGGCCTCGTCGGACTGGCGGGGCGCGGTGTGCAGGGCGGAGGCCTGCAGGGTCGCGGCGACCGTCAGTTCCAGGTTCTCTCTGGCCAGGGAGGGGATGAGGTACTTGTCGGAGATGACCTCGCCCTGTTCGGTGACCTTGATCTCGCCTTCGAGGGTGCCCCAGGGCTGGGCGAGGATGGCGTTGTGGGAGGGGCCGCCACCGCGGCCGACGGTGCCGCCGCGGCCGTGGAAGAGGCGCAGGCGGACGCCGTAGCGGTGGGCGACGTCGCGCAGCCGGCGCTGGGCGCGGTGGATCTCCCACTGGCTGGTGGTGATGCCGCCGAACTTGGAGGAGTCGGAGTAGCCGAGCATGACTTCCTGGACGTCTCCGCGCAGTGCCACCAGTCGGCGGTACGACGGGTCGGAGAGCATGTCCTCCAGGATGGTGTCGGCGGCCTTGAGCTCGTCGGTGGTCTCCAGCAGGGGGACGATGCCGATCTTGGCCCAGCCGGCGTGGAGGTCGACGAGCCCGGCCTCGCGGGCGAGGACGGCGGCGGCGAACACGTCGTCGGCGCCCTGGCACATGGAGATGATGTAGGACTCGATGACCTCGGACCCGAAGACTTCCAGGGCGCGCTTGACGGTGAGGAAGACGCCGAGGGTCTTCTCGCCGGCGGCGTCGACGGGGGCCGGGGTGGGGGCGAGCGGCCGGCGTGACCTGAGTTCCTTGGCGAGGAGCTTGGTGCGGTACTCGCGGGGCATGTCGGCGTAGCGCCAGGATTCCTCGCCGAGGCGGTCGAAGAGCTGGCCGAGGGCGTGGTGGTGGGCGTCGGCGTGTTCGCGGACGTCCATGGTGGCGAGCTGGAGGCCGAAGGCGGCGAGGGTGCGGATGGTGCGGTTCATGCGGCCGTCGGCGAAGAGGCCGCCGCGGTGTTCGCGCAGCGAGGTCTGGATGAGGGTGAGGTCCTGGAGCAGTTCGCTGGTGCCGAGGTAGTCGCGGCCGGGGGCGTGGGGGGTGCCCTTGGCGAGGCGCTGCTTGGTGTTCTCGAGCTTCTGCCGGATGCAGGTGGCCTTGAGGCGGTAGGGCTCTTCGGCGTTGAGGCGCTTGTAGCGGGGGCTGATCTCGGGCAGGCGTTCGAGATCGTTCTTGAGGGATTCGAGGAGTTCCTCGGTGGCGCCGGTGTAGCGGATGGAGTTCGACAGGAAGCCGCGGAGTTCGTCGATGGTCTCCAGGGCGTCGTTGATGCCGTGTTCGTGCTGGAGGATGAGGACGTCCCAGGTCACGGCGGGGGTGACGTTGGGGTTGCCGTCGCGGTCGCCGCCGATCCAGGTGCCGAAGGTGAGGGGGCGCGTGTCGTCGGGGAGCTTCACGCCGACGCGCTCCAGTTCCGCCGTCAGGTCCTCGAGGACGTCGCCCACGGCGCCCGCGTGGAGTTCGTCGAGGTAGTAGATGGCGTTGCGGGCCTCGTCGGTGGGCTCGGGGCGTACGACGCGCAGTTCGTCCGTCTGCCAGACCAGGTCGATGTTCTCGGCGAGGCGGGTGTCGTAGCGGCGGCGGTCGGACTCGATGACGGGGGTCTCGAGGAGTGCGGCGATGCGCCGGAGCTTGTTGAGTACCGACCGGCGCGCGGCTTCGGTGGGGTGCGCCGTGAAGACGGGGCGCACGTTGAGGTTGCGGACCGTCTGCTGGACGTGTTCGGGGTCGGCGTCCTTGAGGCGGTCGGCGGTGCGGGCGAGGAGGCCGCCTTCCGCGGCGCGGCGCTCGCGCAGTTCGCGGCCGCGGTGTACCTGTTCGGTGACGTTGGCCAGGTGGAAGTAGGTGGAGAAGGCGCGGACCAGCTTGGCCGCGGTCTCCAGTTCGATGCCACGCAGCAGCTCGGCGGCGGCTTCGCCGTCCTCTCGGGTGAGGCGGCGGACCTTTTCGACCAGGTCGAGGAGCTCGGGGCCCTCCTGCCGGACGAGGGTCTCGCCGAGGAGGTCGCCCAAACGGCGGATGTCGGCGCGCAGCTCGGTGCTGGTCGTCGTGGTGGCCTGGCCAAGGTCGTCGGCACTGCTCACAGGTGCGGCTCCTTGCAGTGTTGAAGCTCGTCCGGGAGGGAACTCGGATGTCGGCCTGGCGGCAGGCGCCGCATACGGGCCGGACCATCCGGGAAGAAATCAGAGCGGACCGCGCTGTCCGACCGTCTCCAAGGATAGGTGTCCTCGGAGACGCGCAGGTTGGCGGGCTCTTGCCGCTGGGCAGTGCGCTGCCATACTTACGAGGCCGTAGGTTACGGGACCGTAGGAAAACGCCATGGGTTCCGGCGGTACGGCACCCACCCCCATTCCAAGACCCCCCAGGGGACGCGCATGACCACAGGCTCCAACGTGATCGAAGACCCTTCGAAGGCGCCCGACGGCTCCACCACGCCCTCCGCCACCCTGGGTGGCGAGCAGAAGCGTTCGATCGAGCAGATCACGCTGCTGCTCTTCATCGTCGTTCCGTTCCTCGCGGTGCTGGCGGCGGTGCCGCTGGCCTGGGGATGGGGGGTGAGCTGGCTGGACATGGGGCTGATGGTCTTCATGTACTTCCTCGGCTGCCACGGCATCACGATCGGTTTCCACCGGTACTTCACGCACGGTTCGTTCAAGGCGAAGCGGCCGCTTCGGATCGCGTTGGCGGTCATGGGGTCGATGGCGGTGGAGGGTCCGCTGGTCCGGTGGGTGGCCGATCACCGCAAGCACCACAAGTTCTCCGACGCTGAGGGCGACCCGCATTCGCCGTGGCGGTTCGGGGAGTCGGTGCCGGCACTGATGAAGGGCCTGTGGTGGGCCCACATCGCATGGATGTTCGACGAGGAGCAGACCCCGCAGGACAAGTACGCGCCGGATCTGATCAAGGACCCGGCGATCCGTGCGATCTCGCGGCAGTTCATCTTCTTCACGGTGCTGTCGCTGGCGATCCCGCCGCTGGTGGGCGGGCTGGTGACGATGTCCTGGTGGGGCGCGTTCACGGCGTTCTTCTGGGGCTCGCTGGTGCGCGTGGCCCTGCTGCACCACGTGACGTGGTCGATCAACTCGATCTGTCACGCGGTGGGCAAGCGGCCGTTCAAGTCCCGGGACCGGTCGGGCAACGTGTGGTGGCTGGCGGTCCTGTCCTGCGGCGAGTCCTGGCACAACCTGCACCACGCCGACCCGACGTCGGCGCGGCACGGGGTGATGCGGGGCCAGGTGGACTCCTCGGCGCGGTTCATCCGGTGGTTCGAGATGCTCGGGTGGGCGTACGACGTGCGCTGGCCGTCACGCTCACGTATCGATTCGCGTCGTGAGACCGGTGAGGGCGGCTCCCGGCAGGGGAAGGCGACCGCTGAGGCGGCATGATTGACGGCGTGGCGACCGATCCCAGCAGTACCTCCAGTCCCAGCGGTGAAGCGAAGCCGCGGCGCACTCGTCGTACCCGTATGACGGGGGCGGAGCGCCGACAGCAGTTGCTGGAGATCGGTCGCACCCTGTTCGCGGCGAAGGGGTTCGAGGGCACGTCGGTGGAGGAGATCGCGGCGAAGGCCGGGGTGTCCAAGCCGGTGGTGTACGAGCACTTCGGCGGCAAGGAGGGGCTGTACGCGGTCGTGGTGGACCGGGAGATGCGCCGACTGCTGGACATGGTCACGTCGTCGTTGACGGCGGGCCACCCGCGCGAGCTCCTCGAACAGGCGGCCTTCGCACTCCTGGACTACATCGAGGAGTACACGGACGGCTTCCGGATCCTGGTCCGCGACTCCCCCATCCCCCAGTCGACGGGGTCCTTCGCCTCGTTGATCTCCGACATCGCCACACAGGTGGAGGACATCCTGGGCCGCGAGTTCAAGAACCGCGGCTTCGATCCGAAGCTGGCCCCCCTGTACGCGCAGGCCCTGGTCGGCATGGTCGCCCTGACCGGCCAGTGGTGGCTGGACGTGCGCCGCCCGAAGAAGGCGGAGGTGGCCGCCCACCTGGTGAACCTGTCCTGGCACGGCCTGGACGGCCTGGAGGCCAAGCCCCGGCTGATCGGGCACCGCAAGAGCTGATCTGGCACCGCAAGAGCTGATCGGCCGCCGTGCCGATCGGGCACCGTGCCGATCGGGCACCGAGAGCGCCGGGCGCCACGACGTGCGCAGGCCCCCCGTCCCTGGGACGGGGGGCCTGTCTGCGTCAGGGGCGGCGCCGGCGCCCCTGTTCACGTGCGGACGCTCAGTGCTTGAAGACGTCCTTCGTCTTCTCCTTCGCCTGGCGGGCGTCGCCCTTCGCCTGGTCGGCGCGGCCCTCGGCCTCGAGCCTCTCGTTGCCCACGGCACGGCCGACCGTCTCCTTGGCCTTGCCCTTGGCCTGCTCCATCTTCGCCTTGGACTTCTGCTCGCCTGCCACTGTCCATCACTCCCAGTCAGGTCTGCGGGTTGTCTCACCACAGCGAGTGACCCGGCCCGGGTCTTTCAAACCCCGCCGAGGGGTTCCAGGAACTCCAGCCGGTTGCCGACCGGGTCCTGGGCGTAGAAGCGGCGGTGACCGGGCAGGGCGTCGTCCCAGGCGACCCGCACGCCGTGGCCCGCCAGCCGGGCCGCGAACGCCTCGATGCCGGTGACCCGCAGCCCGGGGTGGGCCTTGCTCGACGGCCGGAAGCCGCTCTCGGTCCCCAGGTGGAGCTGGACGGGCCCGGCCTGGAACCAGCATCCTCCGTTCGCCGCGAGCGCGGGCGGCTTGGGGATCTCGGTCATGCCGAGGGCGTCGGCGTAGAAGGCGCGCAGGAGGTCCTCCGAGCCGGGCGGGGCGGCGAGCTGGACGTGGTCGACGGCTGCGAGCACCTCAGCCCTCCTTCCTGGCGACGGCGAACAGGCGGCGGAAGGGCAGGACGGTGCCGTACGGCGCGCTCGGGTAGGCCTCGCGCAGCAGGTCGCGGTATTCGGCGACGAAGGCGTCGCGGGCCTCGGGGTCGTCGGCGAGGGCGTCGAGGGCGGGGCGCAGGCCGGTGCCCCTGACCCAGTCGAGGACGGGGTCCTCGCCCTGCAGGACGTGGTGGTAGGTGGTGGTCCACACGTCGGTCTCGCAGCCGAGGCGGGCCAGCCGGTCGAGGTAGACGCCGGGCGCGTGGACGGAAGTCTCGTGGCGCAGGACGCCGCCGAGGCGGCTCTTCCATCGGGCGCTGCCGCCCAGGTCTCGCATCAGGGCGTGCAGGGGCGCGTCGATGTTGTGCGGGACCTGGAAGGCGAAGGCGCCGCCGACGGCGAGGCCGTCGAGCCAGCCGGCGAAGGCGTCGAGGTGGCCGGGGACCCAGTGCAGGGCGGCGTTCGACACGAGGAGGTCGTAGGTCTCCCCGGGAGTCCACTCGGCGAGGTCGGTGTGCGCGAAGTCCAGGCGCGGGCCCGCGTGCGCAGCGGCGTCGGCGAGCATCTCGGGCGAGTTGTCGTAGCCGGTGATCCGGGCGGTGGGCCAGCGGTCGGCGAGGAGGACGGTGACGTTGCCGGGGCCGCAGCCGAGGTCGGCGATGCGGGGCGGATCGCCGGGCAGGTCGGGGACCCGGGCGAGGAGGTCGGCGAAGGGGCGGGCGCGGTGGCCGGCGTGGCGCAGGTACTGGGCGGGGTCCCAGGAGGGGTTCGTCGTCATGCCGTCACTCTCCCCGGGGCTTTATCTCGATGTCAAGAGACTTGATGTCAAGAGACTTCATGTCGACACAACCACTACACTGATCGTCATGGAGGACGAGGTCGATCGGCTGGTCGCAGCGTGGCGCCGGGAGCGCCCGGACCTCGACGTGGAGCCGCTGGAAGTACTCAGCCGGGTGAGCAGACTGGCCCGGCACCTGGACCGGGCACGCCGGCTGGCGTTCTCCGAGCACCAGCTGGAGCCGTGGGAGTTCGACGTCCTGACGGCGCTCAGGCGCGCGGGAGCCCCGTATCAGCTCTCGCCGGGGCAGCTGCTGACGCAGACGCTGGTGACCTCGGGCACGATGACGAACCGCATCGACCGGCTCGCGAAGAAGGGCCTGGTGGAGCGGCTGCCGGACCCCAGCGACCGGCGCGGTGTGCTGGTCCGGCTCACGGACGACGGCAAGGACCGCGCCGACCAGGCGCTCGCCGGACTGCTCGACCAGGAGCGGGCGATCCTGGCCGAGCTCTCCCAGGCCCAGCGCGGTGAACTGGCGGGCCTGCTACGCCAGTTGACCGCCCCGTTCGACAACATCCCCGGCTGAGGGCAGATCGACCGGTCCGACCCCCGCGCGACGCGCGAGGGCGACCGCGGCGAGCGTGGAGTGCACGCCCAGCTTGCCGAGGACGTTCTGCATGTGGGTGCGGACGGTGTGCGGGGACAGGAAGAGGCGCTCGGCGACGGCCTTGCGCCCCAGGCCCGCCACCATGCACCGCAGCACTTCGCGCTCCCTCGGCGTGAGGGACTCCACCAGCCGTTCGCTCTCGGTGCGGTGCTTGCGGGCGGCCGTCAACTCCCGCAGGACGCCGGTGAGCAGGGCGGGCGGCAGATGGGTCTCCTCGCGCAGCACCCCGCGGATGACCGTCAGCAGACGCGACAGCGAGCAGTCCTTCGCCACCCAGCCGGACGCCCCGGCCTGCAGGGCGAGGGCCGCGCGGCGCGGGTCGTCCTTCTCGGCGAGCACGACGATCCGGACCTGGGGCTGTGCGCCACGCACGCCCGCGACCAGCGATATCCCGTCGACGAGCCCGTCCTCCCCCACCTCCTGCACGGGCACGGCGGGCCGTATGCCGGGCAGGCTGCCGCCCAGGTCGGCGTCGACGAGCAGCACGTCGTACCGGCGCCCTTCGGCGGCCGCGCGATCCAGGCTGCGCAGTGCCGCCGGGCCGCTGCCGGCCGCGGACACGTCGACGTCCGGCTCGGCCGCCAGAGCCGCGGCGAGCGACTCGGCGAAGATACGGTGGTCGTCGACGACCAGTACACGGATGCGAACCACGAAACCCCCTTCCCCAAGCTCCTTGACAGAGCAGGGGATACCCCAAAGGTCCGGAGACGGAGAACGACGACCGGCGCGGACACGACGCCCGGAGGGGGCGCCAGACCGCACGGCCGCCGCCGTGCAGAGACTGCTACCCCCACCGCGGGCGTCGTACCCGGCTGTCTCGCCCCCTGATCAGCACCGGCCCCCACCGGTTCTGTTCACAGGGTAGGGCTGTGGGCTGACAGGGGAAGACAATTTGCAGAACTGGTAGGCCGGCGCGTTTATGGTGTGCCGCATGTTTCGTCTTGAGACAGAAGTCGACAGGACTCGGCGCGATCTTCTCCGTTCCCGGCTCCTGGCCGCCAACACGGAGGCCTCCCCGGTCCTGCGCGCCCTGCGCGGCACCCCGGACGAACGCGAGTCCCCCCTGCACGTGTGGGCCAGCGGGCCGGGGGGTGAACTGGCCGGTGGTCTGGTGGGCCACACCTGGACCACCTGGCTGCACGTCGCCCACCTGTGGGTGGACGCCCGTCTGCGCGGCGCGGGACTGGGCTCCCGGCTCCTCGCCGAGGCGGAACGCGTCGCCCGCGACGAACGGGGCTGCGACCGCGTGCGCCTGGAGACCTGGGACTTCCAGGCGCCGGACTTCTACCGTCGCCAGGGCTACGAGGTCGTGTGCGTGATCGAGGACTACCCGCCCGGCATCACGGAGTACACCCTGACCAAGCGGCTGACGCACGAACCGGGGTGAGGCGGGAGGACCGCCCCGCCCCGGTACCGGGAACCGCTCAGCTCACCCGCCGCGCCCCCGCCGACGGCACCGCCTCGAACACCCGCGGGGCCGTGAGGCCGGCGGCGGCGAAGGCCTCCTCGACGGCCTTGGTGAGGGTGTCGACGTCGGTGGCCTCGGCCAGGACGATCGCCGAGCCGCCGAAGCCGCCGCCGGTCATCCGCGCGCCGAGCGCGCCGGCGGCGACGGCGGTGTCGACGACCAGGTCCAGCTCCGGGCAGGAGACCCGGAAGTCGTCCCGCAGGGAGGCGTGCCCCTCGGTGAGGACCGGGCCGACGGCCCGGGTGTCGCCCGACTCCAGCAGTCGCACCACGCGTTCGACGCGCTCGTCCTCCGTGACCACGTGCCGCACCAGACGGCGGACCTCCTCCTCGTCGCCTAGACGGGCCAGCGCCGCGTCCAGGCCGGCGAACGGGACGTCCCGCAGCGCGTCGACGCCGAGCAGGGCCGCGCCCTTCTCGCAGCCGGCCCGGCGCTTGCCGTACTCGCCGCCGCTGTGCGCGTGCTTGACCTGGGTGTCCACGACCAGCAGCCGCATGCCCTCCGCCTCGAGGTCGAGGGGGATCTGCTTCTGGGAGAGGTCGCGGGTGTCGAGGAACAGCGCGTGGCCGCTCTCGCAGCAGGCGGAGGCGGTCTGGTCCATGATGCCGGTGGGCGCGCCGACGTAGACGTTCTCCGCGCGCTGGCACAGACGGGCCAGTTTCCAGCCGGGCAGCCCGAGTTCGAACAGGTCGTTCAGGGCGAGCGCGACGACGACCTCCAGGGCCGCCGACGAGGACAGGCCCGCGCCGGTCGGCACCGTCGAGGCGAGCTGGACGTCCGCGCCGGTGACCGGATGGCCGGCCTCGCGCAGCGCCCAGACGACGCCGGCGGGGTAGGCGGTCCAGCCGTCGTCCGACCCGGGGGCGAGGGAGTCCACCGTCAGCTCGACGACGCCGCCCTCGATGTCGGACGAGTGCAGGCGCAGCCGGCCGTCCTCGCGCCGGGAGACGGCCGCGAGCGCGGTGTGCGGCAGCGCGAAGGGCATGACGAAGCCGTCGTTGTAGTCGGTGTGCTCGCCGATGAGGTTGACGCGGCCGGGCGCCGCCCAGACCCCGTCGGGTTGCGTGCCGTACAGCTCGACGAAGGCGTCCCGGACCTGCTGTGCCCCCATTACCGCTCCCCTGCGCTGCTTGCGATGTGCTGCGCGAACTCCCACGCGTCCGCGACGATACCCGCGAGATCCGCGCGGGACGGCTTCCAGCCCAGCTGCTCGCGGGCGGTGGCCGCCGAGGCGACCAGAACGGCCGGGTCGCCGCCCCTGCGGGGGGCCGCGACCTCGGGGATCGGGTGCCCGGTGACCTTGCGGACGGTCTCGATGACCTCACGGACGGAGAAGCCGTTGCCGTTGCCGAGGTTGCAGATGAGGTGCTCGCCGGGCTTGGCGGCGGCGACGGCCAGCAGGTGCGCCTCGGCCAGGTCGGCGACGTGGATGTAGTCGCGCACGCAGGTGCCGTCGGGGGTGGGGTAGTCGTCGCCGAAGACCGAGACGGCGTCGCGGCGGCCCTGCGCGACCTGCAGGACCAGCGGGATCAGGTGCGACTCGGGGTCGTGGCGCTCGCCCTGCCCGCCGTAGGCGCCGGCGACGTTGAAGTACCGCAGGGACACCGCGCCGAGCCCGTGGGCGGCGGCCTCGCCGGTGATCATGTGGTCGACGGCGAGCTTGGAGGCGCCGTAGGGGTTGGTGGGCCTCGTCGGCGCGCTCTCGACGATCGGCACCTGCTCCGGCTCCCCGTAGGTGGCCGCGGTGGACGAGAAGACCAGCTTGCGCACGCCGGCCTCGCGCATGGCGCCGAGCAGGGCCATGGTGCCGCCGACGTTGTTGTCCCAGTACTTCTCGGGCTTGACGACGGACTCGCCGACCTGGGAGAACGCGGCGAAGTGGAGCACCGCGTCGAAGGAGGCGTCCAGGTGCTTGGCGGCGTCGCGGATGTCGCCCTCGACGAACTCGGCGCCGGCCGGGACGCCCTCGCGGAAGCCGGTGGAGAGGTTGTCGAGGACGACGACCTCGTGGCCGGCCTCCAGCAGGTGCTGGGCGACGACGCCGCCGACGTAACCCGCGCCGCCCGTGACCAGATACTTGCCGCTCGTGCCGGTGGTGCCGCTCATGAACTCGCTACCTCTCGCAGTCGCCGGGCCGCGAACTCCGGCGGCACGTCGTTGATGAAGACGTTCATGCCCGATTCGGAGCCCGCGAGGAACTTCAGCTTGCCGGAAGTGCGGCGGATGGTGAAAAGCTCGAGGTGCAGCGCGAAGTCGTCGCGGTTGACGCCCTCGAACTCCTCCAGCGCGCCGAACGGCGCCTGGTGCCAGGCGGAGATGTACGGCGTGGGCGGTTCACCTTCGCCGAAGATCCGGTCGAAGCGCCTCAAGAGTTCCAGGTAAACCTTGGGAAACTCTGTGCGCGCGCCCTCGTCGAGGCCGAGCAGGTCGGGGACCCGGCCCTTGGGGTAGAGGTGCACCTCGTAGGGCCAGTGCGCCGCGTACGGCACGAACGCGACCCAGTGTTCACCCTCCAGGACGACCCGCTCGTCGGCGAGTTCACGCTCCAGGACGGCGTCGAAGAGGTTCTCCCCGCCCGTCGCCTCCTTGTGCGCGGCGACCGAACGCAGCATCAGGGCGGTGCGGGGGGTGGTGAAGGGGTAGGCGTAGATCTGCCCGTGCGGGTGACCCAGGGTCACGCCGATCTCGGCGCCGCGGTTCTCGAAGCAGAACACCTGTTCCACGGAGGGCAGATGCGACAGCTCGGACGTGCGGTCCGTCCACGCCTCGAGGACCAGTCCCGCCTGTTCCTCGGTGAGGTCGGCGAAGGACGCGTTGTGGTCGGAGGTGAAGCAGACCACCTCGCAGCGCCCGGAGTCGCCGGCCAGGGAGGGGAAGCGGTTCTCGAAGACGACGGCGTCGTAGGACGAGTCCGGGATCTCGCTGAGCCGGTCGCCCTGCGACGGGCAGAGCGGGCACTCGTCGGCCGGCGGGTGATAGGTGCGCCCCTGCCGGTGCGAGGCGACGGCGATGGAGTCGCCGAGCAGCGGGTCCCGCCGTACCTCCGAAGTGGTGACCGTGGGGTCCAGGGGACGCCTGTCCACCGCGTCACGCACCGAGTCGTCCCGCTGGTCGTAGTAGATCAGCTCACGACCGTCGGCCAAGCGGGTCGAGGTCTTCTTCACCGCGACTCTCCTCCGTAGCTCCAGGTCCTCGGACCTGGATCCGTACACCTAGCGGGCTTCCAACAGAACCGAACACATAAAAGCATAAAACCCCACGCGAGTCACCATCACAACCAAACAAAGAACACCAAAAGAAGTGAGCAGGGCATGCGAACCCCCACACATTCGGCGGCAGGGCTGGCGGCGGAGCTGCGCCTCCCGACGAACTGGCTCGACTACACGATCCTCGGCATCTACTTCGTCGTGGTCCTGGGCATCGGCTTCGCCGCCCGCAGATCGGTGAAGACCAGCCTCGACTTCTTCCTCTCCGGCCGCTCGCTGCCCGCCTGGATCACGGGCCTCGCGTTCATCTCGGCCAACCTGGCCGCCACCGAGATCCTGGGCATGGCCGCGAACAGTGCGCAGTACGGGGCGTACACCGTCCACTGGTACTGGATCGGCGCCATCCCGGCGATGGTGTTCCTGGGCCTGGTGATGATGCCGTTCTACTACGGCAGCAAGGTCCGCTCGGTCCCGGAGTTCCTGCTCCTGCGCTTCGACAAGGGGGCGCACCTGCTGAGCTCGGCCTTGTTCGCCTTCGCGGCCATCCTGATCTCCGGGGTGAACCTGTACGCGCTGGCGATCGTCGTCGAGGCCCTGCTGGGGTGGCCGCAGTGGGTGGCGATCGTCGTCGCGGGCTTCTTCGTCCTCGCGTACATCACCCTGGGCGGCCTGTCCTCGGCGATCTACAACGAGGTGCTCCAGTTCTTCGTGATCCTGGCGGCCCTCATCCCGCTGTCGGTGCTGGGCCTGAAGAAGGTGGGCGGCTGGGGCGGCCTGTCCGACCAGCTGACCGCGACCCACGGGGACGACTTCGTCACCGCCTGGGGCGGCACGGGCATCGGCAGCGCCAACCCGCTCGGCGCGAACTGGCTGACGATCGTGCTGGGCCTGGGCTTCGTGCTGTCCTTCGGCTACTGGACGACGAACTTCGCCGAGGTGCAGCGCGCCCTGTCGGCCAAGAACCTCTCCGCGGCCCAGCGCACCCCGCTCATCGCGGCCTACCCGAAGGTCTTCATCGTCTTCCTGGTGATGATCCCGGGCCTGGTGGCGGCGGTGCTGGTGCCCGGGATCGGCACCAGCGACTCCGACCTGCAGTACAACGACGCGATCCCGTACCTCATGCAGGAGCTGCTGCCGAACGGCGTGCTGGGCATCGCGGTGACGGGCCTGCTGGCGGCGTTCATGGCGGGCATGGCGGCGAACGTCTCCTCGTTCAACACCGTCTTCACCACCGACATCTGGGCGAAGTACGTGGTGCGGGGGCGGGAGGACGCCTACTACGTCCGGTTCGGCCGCCTGATCACGGCGATCGGCGTGGCCGCGTCGGTGGGCACGGCGTTCCTCGCCTCGTCCTTCTCGAACATCATGAGCTACCTGCAGACCCTGTTCAGCTTCTTCAACGTGCCGATGTTCGTGGTCTTCATCGTCGGCATGTTCTGGAAGCGGGCCTCGAAGAAGTCCGGCTTCTGGGGCCTGCTGGCGGGCACCACGGCCGCGATGGTCAACTACTTCGTCCTCTACAAGCAGGACGTCATCGGCATCCCCACCGACCAGGGCGCGAACTTCGTCTCGGCCATCGCGGGCTTCGTGGCGGGCGCGGTGGTGATGGTCGCGGTGTCGCTGTTCACCGCCCCCAAGCCGGACGAGGAGCTCCAGGGCCTGGTCTACGGCACTGTCTCGCCCGGCATGGCCGAACCGCCGGCCGCGGGCGACGACGCCTGGTACCGCAGGCCCGCGCTGTTGGGCTGGGGCGCGGTGATCCTGGCCGCCGCCTGCTACATCCCGTTCTCGTTCTGAGCCCTCGCGACAACCGCGGGAGGATGGAAACGCCATGTCAGAGCAATTCGAACCGTCCGAGCGCGCCGAGGCCGCGGAACGGCTGCGGCGGGCGGGGTACTCCGAGGCCGACGTCCAGCGCGAGGTCACCGAGCTGGAGCAGAAGTCCGCGACCGCGGCCCGCATCTTCGACCTGCGCCGCATCATCGGCGGCCTGTTCGTCCTCTACGGCGTCATCGTGACGATCGCCGGCCTCACGGACGGCGACGCGGAGATCGACAAGGCCCAGGGGATCAACATCAACCTGTGGACCGGCCTGGGCATGCTGGCCCTCGGCCTGTTCTTCCTGGCCTGGCTGAAGCTGAGGCCCGCGGCCCCGGTCACCCCGGCGCTGCCGCCGGAGGCGGTGGAGAAGGAGGGACCCCGGGCGGAGTAGCGCCGGGGGGCGACGCCGGACGGCGCCGGGATCCGTGGGTGTGGATTCCGGCGCCGTCGGTGTCGGACGGTCAGCCGCCGATCCCGCCCAGGAGACCGTTGAGCAGCCCGTTGCCGTTCGAGGTCGACTCCGTGCCGGCGCCGGTGAAGGTGGCGCTGTCGTCCCCGTTGACGCAGCTCTGCTGGTTCACGTTCTGCTTCGTCAGGCTGCCCAGAAGAGGCACGTCGTTGAGGTTGATGAGGCCCACCTGGAAGTTCGTGTCGCCCTGCTCGGCTTCCTGAACGCAGAGCCTGGGGTCCCCGTTCGAGCCCGTGCCGTAGTCGCCGGCGGAGGCGGTTCCGGCCCCGGCCAGGCAGAGGCCTCCGAGCATGGCAGCCACGAGAGCGGTCTTGTGAAGCTTGCGCATTACATTCCCTTTTCCGGCTGAGTGACATGTTTCGCTACGCAGCGAAACGGTACGGTTACAGACAGTATGTTGTGATTACCCGTTTCGCACCTTTGGCGCCGCGTGTGTCTTCGCCCTCGTTCGCCGCCGACGGCGGCTCCGCGGGGCTCCGGGGGGAGGGAAATCGGCCCGGCGTGCCCGGCGCCGGCCCGGTCAGCGGGCGGCGTACCCGGCGATCTCGCCGCTTCGGGCCGCCGTCGTCAGAGCGATCGTCAGAGTGACCGAACAGGTGAGGAAGAGGGTCGACGGCGGGTGGCCCGCCAGGGGGTGGCCGTCCGCGGTCAGGGCGGCGACGGAGAGCAGGGCCACCGGCAGTCCCGAGGTGAGCGCCGCCAGCAGGCCCCGCAGCAGCGGGCGTTCGAGCAGCCGGCGGGGGGCGAGCGCCAGGGCGAGGCCGGTGGCCGTGCCCAGGGTGACGCCGACCGCCATGCCGCCCAGCACGGCGAGTCCGGCCGCGACCGTGAGCGCCCGCGCGGTTGCGTACAGGCCGCCGGTCAGGAAGACGAACGCCGTCACCAGGCACAGCGTCCCGGCGATTCCGGCGGGCCACGCCCCGAGGAGCGCGCCGTGGCGGGCTCCTCGCCGGACGACCGCGCGTGCCCCCATGCGGTCTACTCGGCGTCCGCCGTCGTGAACCCGGACGTGTGGGGCAGGGGGCCCGCGCGGTCCAGCAGGCCCGTGCGGGCGGCCAGGGCCGCCGCCTCCAGGCGGGAGCCCACACCGAGTTTCATCAGGACGCGCTGGACGTGGGTGCGGGCCGTGGACGGGGCGATGCCCATGCCCGCGGCGATCACACGCGTGTCCTCGCCGTCGGCGACGCGGACCAGGACCTCGACCTCGCGCGGGGTGAGCATCTGCAGCAGACGCTGGCCCTCGTCGTCCGGTTGGGCCGCCGGGTTCAGCAACTCGCTGAACGCGCCCTGCAGCAACTGCGGAGCCACCGCCGCCTCGCCCGCCCTGGCCTTCATGATGGCCCGCTCCACGCCCTCTATGCGCTCGTCATGACGCACGTAGCCGGAGGCGCCGGCCGCGAAGGCCGCGGCGATGCCGCGCGGGTTCGGCACCGGGCCGAGGACCAGCACCGCCACCTGCGGACGCTCCCGCTTGATGCGCACGACCGGGTCGAACATGCCCGGCTCGGCCGGCGTCGCCGTGCCCAGCAGGCACACCTCCGGAGCACGGGTGATCACCAGCTCCGCCGCGCCCGCGGCCGGCGCCGCCGCGGCGAGCACCCGGTGCCCGCGCAGTTTCAGCGCCGAGGCCAGCGCCTCGGCGAGCAGGCGGTGGTCGTCGACCACCATCAGCCGCACTCCCATCGAGCAAACCCCCCAGTCCCCCCATGGATGCCCACACGGATCCACACGGACCAACAAAGGGCACCCCCCGGCACCCCGCTCTTCATGCCCCCGGAAGCTACACGCTTGTTCGACGTTGCGCTCCCCCTACCGGTGAGAAGTGCCCCGGATCGCCGAAATTCCTCACATTCGAGGGTCATGCGCGATAAGTGCACGGCCCCGCCCCTGAGCAGGGACGGGGCCGTGACGGCGATTGAGACGATCAACTGCCCGCGCCGAACGCGACCGCCAGGTACTCCGGTTCGCCGGCCGACAGCGCGCCGTCGTCGACGTACACCTCCGACATGAACAGACGTCCCTTGGCGAACAGGACCTCGGAGTACTCCGGCGACAGGCCGGTCTCCAGGTCGTGCACCGCGTCCGTGGCCGGGTTCTCCAGCAGCTTGGTCTCCTTGAAGGAACCGCCGTCGATGCTGACGACCTGTCCGCCCTTGTCGTACGGAGGCCGCTTGTAGGCGATCAGGTTCTTGCCGTCCATGCGCAGCGGGTAGATCGTGTAGCCGTCGCCGGCGTCCGCGCGCTGGCCGGTCTGCTTTCCGGTGGCCAGGTCGAAGGCGATGACCTCGTTCGTCCGGCTGTACGCGCCGCCGCCCTCGTGCTCCTCGGTCGGGACGTAGATCCGGTCGTTGCCGACGGCCAGTCCGATGCAGGCCTCGACGCGGGTGATGCCCTCGCAGTCGGCCGCGTACTCGGCGCCCGGCACCGAGATGCGGGTGCGCAGCTTGCCGGTCTTGTTGTCGATGGAGAAGAAGTCCGAGATACCGCTGCCGTCACCGGCGCTGTCGCCGACGTCGGCGGCCACGACCAGCGGGTCGGTCGACACGACGGACGCGTAGTCGATGCCCGTGGCCAGCTTGTACTCGGAGATCACCTTTCCGGAGACCGGGTCGATGGTCTGGATGTGCAGCTCGGGGTTGTCGTACGCGCCGCACTTGCGGACCGCCACCAGCTTCGGGCCGCCGCCGTAGCCGGCGTCGTAGCAGGTGTCGGCCGGCTTCGGCGACCACAGCGCCTTGCCGGTGGCGATGTCGAAGGCGGCGCCGCCATTGGTGCTGCCGAGGGCGACCGTGTTCGCGCTGACCGTGACGTTGTTGAAGCTGACCGCGTAGTCACCGGACTTGACGCTCTTCCTCCATAGCTGCTTGCCCGCGGCGAGGTCGATCGCCGCGACCTGGTCGCAGCCGGCCGTCTCGGCGGTGCTCGCCTGGAAGGTGACCGCCGTGCGGTGGTCGGCGGTGGCGAACCTGCTGGCCTCGCACACCGGGCCGGGCAGCGGCACCGACCAGAGCTTGGTGCCCTTGTCCAGGTCGTAGCCGACGATCTCGTTGACGCCCGTCTTCACGTACGCCTTGTCCGTCACCCAGGAGCCCTTGACGCCGACGCTGTCGTCCTTCTTGACCACGGGCATCGGAAGCTTGAAGAGGACGTCCGAGGCGGGGTCGGCCGGCACCTTCTCGCTGCCGCCCGACGCCGTGCCACCGCCGCCCGTGCCGCCGGTGCCGCCCTTGTCGCCTCCGCCGCCGTTCGCGCCGCCGGAGCTCGCCTCCTCCTTCTTGCCGCCGTCCTGGGAGTTCGCGTACCAGACGCCGCCGCCGACGATCAGCGCGATCGCCACGACCGCGGCCACGATGATCGCCACCTGCGCGTTGATCTTCCGGCCGGACCCCGTCGAGCCGCCGACCTGCGGCTGCATGGGAACGGTCGGCTGACCGGGGTAGCCGTAGCCAGGCTGACCCGGATAGCCCGGCTGGCCCGGCTGACCCGGGTAGCCGTAGCCCGGCTGCTGGCCGTACGCCGTGCCCGGCTGGCCGTAGGGGCCCGGCTGCTGGGGCTGGCCGTACGCGGACGGCCCCGGGGCCGGGGCGCCCGGCTGGGCGGGGTAGCCGTAACCGGGGGCGGCGGCCGGAGCCGGCGCCTGCGGGTAGCCGTAACCCGGCTGCGGCTGCGGGGGCCCGGCCGGCGCCGCGGGCGGCGGCGTCTGCGGCGGCTGGGGCGCGGCGGGCGGCTGGGCGGCCGGCGTCTGGGCCGGGGCCTGGGCCGGGGCCTGGGCTGGGGCCTGGGGGTAGCCGTAGCCCGGCTGCGGGGCCTTGGTCAGGTCCGGGGCGGGAGGCTGCGGCGGGGCGTCCTGCGGGGCGGCCTCCTGGGGAGCGGCGTCCTGCGGGACGGCGTCCTTGGGCGCCGCGTCCTGCGGCGGCGGGGGCGGGGGCGGGCCGAACCCGCCCTGCGGCGGCTGCGACGGCTGCTGCGGGGGCTGGTTCGGCGGCGGGGGCGGCGGCTGGGTCATGGTGTGGGTACCTCGGAAGAACGCTCGGAAAGCTCGGGAGGACGGGCGGGAACGGCGGTGACGGGGGGGGCCGGGAAGGCGGCAGGTCGCGCTACTTGCCGTAGGCGAGCATCAGCTTCTCCTTCGTGTCGTCGTTGCCCGTCAGCCTGGTGGTGGAGATGTAGAAGCGCCCGCCGACCCAGTCGATGTCCCGCGAGAAGAAGCTGTCCTCGATGTCGACGGTGCTCGCGGGCAGTTGCAGCAGCGTCCCGGGCGTGTGGGCGGACCCGGCCGTCGGGATGCCCACCACTCGGCCGGCCGCGTCGTACGACGGCTCGACGTACGCGACGAGATTGCCGCCCTCGACCTTCACCGGCATCATCGCCTCGTCGGTCGGGGACTTCACCCGCCACTTCTCCTTGCCGGTGGAGAGGTCGATCGCCACGATCTCGTTGGGACCGCTCTTCGCCTCGGTGGGCAGGTAGAGGGTGTTCGCGTCGGAGGCCGTGCCCGCGCAGCCCGTGAGGTTGCGCTGCAGGAAGCCGGAGTCGCAGGCGGGGGCGAAGTCCTCGTCGAAGCCGACCTGCGAACGGTAGGAGCCGTCCGGCTTGAACGTCGAGATGTTCCAGGTCTTCTTGTCCTCGTTGGTGCTGTAGACGACCAGCGGGTCGACGGAGTACGTCTTCGCGACGCTCCACCCCTTGTCGAACTTCTGGGTCCACCTGACCTTGCCGGTCGCCGGGTCCAGCTCCTGGATCTCGTCGTGCTCGGTGGGGTCGGTCGCGTCGCAGGACGCCACCGCGATCAGCCGGGTCCCGCCCGCGAACGCGGTCGGGAAACACGCCTCGCCGTACTTCTGCTTGTCGTACAGCTTCTTGCCGGTGCGGACGTCGTACGCCGTCCCGGACTGCGAGCGGCCCACCATCAGCGTGTTGCCGGCCAGCGACAGCTCGATGCTGATCGCGCTGTCGAACAGCGCGCCGTCCGCGACCACGCCCTTCCAGCCCTTGGCTCCGGTGTTCAGGTCGATCTGCTGGAGCTGGTTGCACTTGGCGCGGTCGCTGGTGCCGCTCATGTACGCCACGACGATCTTGTCGTCCGCCGTCTTCTGCGGGGTGACCGCGCAGATCTTCTGCGGCAGCGCGATGGCGTCCCAGGTCGGCCTGCCGTCGCCGACGTTGTACGCGACGAGCTGCTTGTACGCCGCCTTCACGGCCGCCTTGGCGGTGATCCACATGCCGGGGGCGTCGGCGCCGGAGGCGGGCGCGTCGGGCGCCTCCTTGTACCAGAGCACCTTCGCCTCGCCCGCCTTGCGGCCGGCGTTGAAGTCCTCGGTGTCCTTGCCGCCGTCGCCGTCGCCGTCGCCGGGGTTGACCGGCGCCGCGCTCGTCGGGGCCTTGTCGTCGTCGCTCGGCCCGGCGACCGGCTTCTTGCCGCCCTTGTCGTCGCCGTTGGTGACCGCGAACACCGTCCCGCCGATCACCAGCAGCGCCGCCACCGCCGCCCCGACCACCAGGGCGGGCCGCCCCTTGAAGGGGTTGCGGCCGCCGGGCGGGGTGCCGGGCGCGCCGGGGAACTGGGGCTGCTGCGGGTAGCCGTAGCCGGGCTGCTGGCCGTAGGGGCCGCTCGGCTGAGCGTACGGGCCGGGCTGGGCGTAGGGCCCGGGCTGACCGTAGGGGCCCGGCTGCTGGGGCGGCCCGTACGGTCCCTGCTGCTGCGGGTAGCCGTAGCCGGGCTGCGGCGAGGGCTGGGCGGGCGGGCCCTGGGGTGGCTGCGGCGGCATCTGCGGTGCGCCGAAGCCGCCCTGCGGCGCCGGTGGCGTCTGTCCGGCCGCCGGCTGCGGCGGCTGGTCCTGCGGCGCTCCGAAACCACCCTGCTGCGGCGGCTGATTGGGCGGCTGAGCCATCAGCGTGTTCCCCCTTGTGTCACTGTTTTTTAGCCACGCCCCCAGGTCAGTGACCACCCGGAGCCGTCTTCAGCACTACACAGACGGCTCTTTCTATCACCCGGCCCCGACAGCCCAACGGGCCGCGTCCGCCCCTGTTCCCAAGGGAGGACCGGCCCGTGATGCCGTCGTTATGCGCCTTCACGCACCCTTCACGCGTCCTCGGCGAGTTCCAGCCAGCGCATCTCCAGTTCCTCGCGCTCGCCGGCCAACTCCCGCAGCTGTGCGTCCAGTCCGGCGACCTTCTCGAAGTCGGTGGCGTTGTCGGCGATCTGGCCGTGCAACTTGGCCTCCTTCTCGGAGACCTTGTCCAACTGCCGCTCGATCTTCTGCAGTTCCTTCTTGGCGGCGCGCTGGTCGGCGGCGCTCTTCTCCGGCGCGGGCTTCTGCGCGACCGCCGGGGCGGAGGCGGCCGCGGCCTCCTCCATGCGCTGCCGGCGCTCGATGTACTCGTCGATGCCGCGCGGGAGCATCCGCAGGGCGGCGTCCCCGAGGAGCGCGAAGACCCGGTCCGTGGTGCGCTCGACGAAGAAGCGGTCGTGGGAGATGACGATCATCGAGCCGGGCCAGCCGTCGAGGAGGTCCTCCAGCTGGGTGAGGGTCTCGATGTCGAGGTCGTTGGTCGGCTCGTCGAGGAAGAGGACGTTGGGCTCGTCCATCAGCAGGCGCAGGATCTGCAGACGGCGGCGCTCACCGCCGGACAGGTCGCCGACCGGCGTCCACTGCTTGTCCTTGTTGAAGCCGAACGTCTCGCACAGCTGCCCCGCCGTCATCTCCCGTCCCTTGCCGAGGTCGACGCGCTCGCGCACCCGCTGCACGGCCTCCAGGACGCGCAGGTTCGGGTCGAGCTCGCCGACCTCCTGGCTGAGGTAGGCGAGCTTGACCGTCTTGCCGACGGCGATCCTGCCGGCCACGGGCTGCGCCTCGCCCTCGGTGCGCGCGGCCTCGGCCAGGGCGCGCAGCAGGGAGGTCTTGCCGGCGCCGTTGACGCCGACCAGGCCGATGCGGTCGCCGGGGCCGAGGTGCCAGGTGATGTGCTTGAGCAGCACCTTGGGTCCGGCCTGGACGGTGACGTCCTCCAGGTCGAAGACCGTCCGGCCCAGCCGCGAGGAGGCGAACTTCATCAGCTCGCTGCTGTCGCGGGGCGGCGGCACGTCCTTGATCAGCTCGTTGGCGGCCTCGACGCGGAACCGCGGCTTCGACGTCCGCGCGGGGGCGCCGCGCCGCAGCCAGGCCAGTTCCTTGCGGACCAGGTTCTGCCGCTTGGTCTCCTCGGTCGCGGCGATGCGCTCGCGCTCGGCGCGCGCGAAGACGTAGTCGGAGTAGCCGCCCTCGTACTCGTGGACGTCGCCGCGCTGGACGTCCCACATGCGCGTGCAGACCTGGTCGAGGAACCAGCGGTCGTGGGTGACGCAGACGAGCGCGGAGCGGCGCTCGCGCAGGTGCCGGGCGAGCCAGGAGATGCCCTCGACGTCGAGGTGGTTCGTGGGCTCGTCCAGGACGATCAGGTCCTGTTCGTCGATCAGCAGCTTGGCCAGCGCGATACGGCGGCGCTCACCGCCGGAGAGCGGGCCGATGACGGTGTCCAGGCCCTGCGGGAAGCCGGGCAGGTCGAGCCCCCCGAACAGTCCCGTCAGCACGTCCCGGATCTTGGCGTTGCCGGCCCACTCGTGGTCGGCGAGGTCGCGGATGACCTCGTGCCGGACCGTCGCGGCCGGGTCCAGGGAGTCGTGCTGCGTGAGCACGCCCATGCGCAGCCCGCCGGAGTGCGTGACCCGGCCGGTGTCGGCGTCCTCCAGCTTGGCGAGCATGCGGATCAGCGTGGTCTTGCCGTCGCCGTTGCGGCCGACGACGCCGATCCGGTCCCCTTCGGACACGCCGAGCGAGATGCCGTCGAGGAGGGTACGGGTGCCGTACACCTTGCTGACGTTCTCGACATTGACCAGATTGACGGCCATTTCTCTCCTGCCCGGGGGGATCGATCGACCCTCCAGGGTAGTCCGGCGCGGTGCGTGGCACGTCAGGCCACCCGGCAACGCGGGCGCGGGCCGAGCGACCCGGTCCGGGCGGCAGCCCCCGGGGCGCGCGTTGTCCGGCAGGAGCGCGCCATCGTGGTGCGCGCTGTTCAAAGGCGGCGCGTACGCGATCCGCTCGCGCTCCCGGGATCGGGGTGTGCGGGCTGCGGCTCACGGCGCAGGCGGCTGGTCACGGCGGACAGCTGCTGGTTGCGCACGCCGGGCGGACGACACCGCGCGCGAGTCCGGCTCGCGACCCGTCCGAGCCTGCGCGGCGGCCGCCCGTCCGCACGAAGAGCCACGCGCTTCCCGGCACTCCCGGGGCCGGCCCCGGACCAGGACGGCCGAGCCACTCAGCCGGGCTCGGGCCCGGGCTCGGGCTCGGGTGTGGCCTTGGGCTCGGGTGTGGCCTCGGGCTCGGGCGTTGCCTCCTTGTATCTCCACATCGCCCGCACGAGGTCGCCGTCCGGCCATCCGTCGGGATCCAGGGGGAGCAGGCGGCGCTCGGCCTCCAGGCAGCGCGGATCACCGCGCAGCGCGAGCCCGCGGGCGGCGTGCACCCGGGTCACCCTCAGTTCGTCGTCGAGGAGCCCGGCGAACACGTCGACGATGCCGGGCGCCTCCCCGCGGCAGTGCGTCAGTTGGTAGGCCGCACTCTCGCGCACGTCGGGATCCGGATCGCGCGCCAGCTTGTACAGGGCTTCGAGACGCGTCGAACGACGGGCCTGCGCGCCCCCCTCGTCCCCGCAGTACAGGGTGGAGGGCACCACGCAGCGCACCCGGGGATCGGGATGCGTCGCGTACGACAGCCCCAGGGCCTCGACCTCCTCGGCCTGCTCCGCGTTCTCACCGATCACCGCGTCCAGCACGAGCGCCAGCACCTCCGGGTCCTCCTCCTTCGAGGCCCACGGGAAGAACAGTGAGAAGTCACGCCACGCGGGCGGCCGGTACCCGTCGTTCGGGCCGCAAAGGGCCATCAGCCGCAGCAGGTCCGCGGCGAAGAGGCGGCGCAGGCGGTCCGGGTGGTCGCGCAGGTCGGCTGCATCCGCCCAGGTCGGCTCGTGCCGCCGCCAGGACAGCCGGATCACCGCTTCGCTCCACACCGCGTGGTCCCGGTCCGGCCGGACGAGCGCCCGCGCGAGCACCTCGTCGAACGGCGCGCCCACCCCGAAGCGCTCCTCCAGCTGGATGAGCACCCCGGCATGACCGTCGCGCACGGTCATGCCACCGAGGGTGATCTGCTCGTAGTAGCAGGAGACGTATGGCACCTCGACCCGCGTGCGCTCGGCCGGCCCCGTGGCGCCCGTCCTGCGGCGCAGCTCGGCCTCCAGGTCGGTCTCGGTCCAGTGCCGGGCCCGGGCCAGCAGTTCGGCGCGCGTCTCGGGTGGGAGCGGCACGGACAGCACGGCAGCGGTCATCTCCGTCGAGCCGCCGTCGACCGCCCGCAGCAGCGGGGTGTCGCCGCCGGGCAGCGGACGCAGCGCGTCGGCGCCGGCACCGACCAGCAGCTCGGCGACCTCTTCGTCGTACGCCGCGACGGCCACGCAGAGCAGCGGGAGACCGTCGGCCGGGTCGCAGGCCTCCGGGTCCGCCCCGCCGTCCAGCAGTTCCCGGACCGCATCGGCGTCGCCCCGCCGAACGGCCGCGACGAGTTCCGTCGACCCCATACGCACGTCCTCCCCCTGCCGGTCTCACGGCGCGACCGGCCGGGGGAGCTTAGAGGGCACGGGCCGCTCACGGCAGCCGTATTTTTCCGCAGCCCGACTTCCACGGCACGGTCGACGGCAGCCGGACGTCCGCCGGCCGGGCGAGAGGTGCAGCCGGACATCCGCCGGCCCGACGAGAGGTGCGGCCGGACCGTCGCGCACCCCCGAGCGCCAGCCGTTCCCGACCGGCACGCCCCCCGGCCGGGGCGGCGCACGCCCCGACCAGCAGTGCTCCGACTACCGCGCGCCCCCGACGACCGTCGCGCCCGGCGCCGGCCCCGGCGCCACGCGCACGCTTCTGCACGTGCCCGAGGTGCGCAGGGCCTGCGCGATCTTCTCGGCGGACCCGGCGTCGCGGGCCAGGAACGCGGTGGTCGGGCCCGAGCCCGAGACGAGGGTCGCGAGCGCCCCGGCCGCGCGCCCCGCGGCGAGCGTGTCCGCCAGCTCGGGGAAGAGGGACAGGGCCGCGGGCTGGAGGCCGTTGGAGACGGTGGCTGCCAGGGCGTCGGCGTCGCCCTTGGCGAGGGCGTCGAGGAGTTCGCGCGAGGCGACCGGCTCGGGGACGTCCAGCCCTTCCGTGAGCCGGTCGAACTCCCGGAACACCGCCGGCGTCGACAGCCCCCGCTCGGCCATCGCGAACACCCAGTGGAAGGCGCCGCCGACCTCCAGGGCCGTCAGCTTCTCGCCGCGCCCGGTGCCCAGGGCCGCCCCGCCGACCAGGCTGAACGGCACGTCGCTGCCCAACTCGGCGCAGATGTCGAGGAGTTCCGCGCGGGACGCGCCCGTGCCCCACAGCACGTCGCAGGCCAGCAGCGCGCCGGCGCCGTCCGCGCTGCCGCCCGCCATGCCCCCGGCGACGGGGATGTCCTTGGCGATGTGGATGTGCACGCCGGCGTCGCGGCCGTGGCGCTCGGCCAGCGCGAGTGCGGCCCGCGCGGCCAGGTTCGTGCGGTCAAGCGGCACCTGTCCCGCGTCGGGGCCCTCGCAGGTGATCCGCAGGGAATCGGCCGGGGTCACGGTGACCTCGTCGTACAGACCGACCGCCAGGAAGACGTTGGCCAGGTCGTGAAAACCGTCCGCGCGGGCGGCGCCCACCGCGAGCTGCACGTTGACCTTGGCGGGCACCCGCACGGTCACACGGGCGCTCACGCGGAGGGCTCCTCGGTCGGGCCCGGCGCCTTGTTCTCGGCGATCCTGGCGAACTCCTCGACCGTGAGGGCCTCGCCGCGGGCCTGCGGGGAGACGCCGGCGGCGACCAGGGCCGCCTCGGCGGCGGCCGCCGAGCCCGCCCAGCCGGCGAGCGCGGCCCGCAAGGTCTTGCGGCGCTGGGCGAAAGCGGCGTCGACGACGGCGAACACCTCGGTCCGCGACGCCGTGGTCCTGACCGGCTCGGCCCGCCGCACCAGGGACACCAGCCCGCTGTCCACGTTCGGCGCGGGCCAGAACACCTTGCGGCCGATCGCGCCGGCCCGCTTCACCTCGGCGTACCAGTTGGCCTTGACGGACGGCACGCCGTACACCTTCGACCCGGGTCCGGCGGCGAGCCGGTCGGCGACCTCGGACTGGACCATGACGAGGGTCCGCTCGATGCTCGGGAAGGTCTCCAGCATGTGCAGCAGCACGGGGACGGCCACGTTGTACGGCAGGTTCGCGACCAGCGCGGTCGGGGCGGGGCCCGGCAGCCCGGTCACGTGCATGGCGTCGGAGTGCACCAGCGCGAAGCGCTCTGCGCGCTGCGGCATGCGGGCCGCGATCGTCGCGGGCAGCGCCCCGGCCAGGACGTCGTCGATCTCGACGGCGGTGACCCGGTCGGCGGCCTCCAGCAGCGCGAGGGTGAGGGAGCCGAGCCCCGGGCCGACCTCGACGACCACGTCGTCGGACCGGACCTCCGCGGTGCGGACGATGCGGCGGACCGTGTTCGCGTCGATCACGAAGTTCTGGCCGCGTTGTTTGGTGGGACGCACGCCGAGGACCGCCGCCAGCTCACGGATGTCGGCGGGGCCCAGGAGGGCGTCGGGGGTGGGGCTGGTACTCACGGGACAAGGGTACGGGGGCCGGCCGGCCCTCCCGCCCGCCCGCCGGGCCTCACCCCTGCAGCCGCGTCCCGCAGTGCGGCCAGGGAGTGGCCCCGCGGCGCACGTACAGCTTCTTCGCGCGAAACGTCTGCTCCGCCGCGGGCGCGTCCTGGGGCCGCCCGCTGCCGCCGAGGCTCTGCCAGGTGCGGGTGTCGAACTGGTAGAGCCCGCCGTAGGTGCCGGAGGGGTCGACGGCGTCCGGCCGGCCGCCCGACTCGCAGGCCGCCAGGCTCTGCCAGTCCAGTCCGTCGGCCCCCCGCACGGAGGCCGGCAGCGGCTTCGTGCCGACCTTGACCACCTGGGTGCGCGGTCCGCGCACGACCTCGTCGCGGATCCGCCGCGGCTTCTGGCGCACCCCGTTGACGGTGCGCAGGGAGTAGGTGACCCGGCGCAGGCCGGGCTGTCCGGTCCGCTCCACCACTTGCACGCCCTTGAACAGCGAGGGGTCGTCGGTGCGGCGCACGGCGAACGGGATCTGCTCCTCGCGCACCTCCTGGGAGCCGGTGATCCGCAGCACGGTGACGGTCTGTCCGTCGCGCGGGAAACTTCCGGGCGGCACGGACGTGGTGTCCTGTCCGCGCAGGGTGATCCCGGCGGCCTCCACCGCCTCGCGCACGGTGGCCGCGTTGGTGCGGATGGTGCGGGCCCGGCCGTCCGCCATCACGGTGACCGAGCGTTCGGTGCGCACGTCCAGGACGAGTCCCGCGCGTCCGATGCGCTGGTAGCGCGAGACGGACATGTACGCACCCTCGGCGCGCACCCCCAGCTGCCGAAGCGCCTCCTCGACCGTGTGGGCGGTCGTCCACATCTGGTGCCGTCGGCCGTCCAGGGTGAGCCGGACGGGACGCCCGTAGCGGACCGCGACCTCGTCACCGCTGGCGAGCGGCGTGCCGGGGGCGGGCGCCACCATGTCGTGCGCTCCCACGTGCACGCCTTCCTCCGCGAGGAGTTCGGTCACGTCGTCGGCGAAGGTGTGCAGGGTGCGGGGCTTGCCGTCGACGGTCAGCTCGACCGCCTTGTCCTCGGCGACGAACGCGGTGGTGCCGCCGGCCAGGAACGCGACGACGAGCGCCTGCGGGAGCAGTCGGCGCATGGAGGACTCCGGCCGCTCGGCGGAGCGCGATCTGCGTCGGCGCGCGGCCCGCCGGCCCGGGTCCTGTTGCGCCGACGGGGCGGGCGCGGGCAGCTGGACCGTGGGGGCGAGCTGAACCGTCTCGGCGAGCCGGAGCGCCTCGGGCGGCCCGGACCGGGAGCCGTAGGGCTCGTGGGCGGCGTACGGCGCGTGGGGCCCGTGTGGCGGGTAGGGCCCCTGTGCCCCGTCCTGCTCGCGTGGCGCGTAGGGTCCGTCCGGCCCGTACGGACCGTCCGGCTCGTGGGCCTCGTACGCGGGCCGGTAGGTGTCGTCGTAGGTCCCGGGCGCCGCGTACACGCCGTACGCGACCGTCTCGGCGTCGTGCAGGTCGACGTACGACCCGCCGCCGTACGGCTCGTACTCGAGGGGCTGCGAGTTGCTCACGCCGACACGCTCCAGGGGTGGGCTCCGGATCGGGCCCCCAGAACCTAGCGGAGGGACGGTCACTCTCCAAAGTGGCACGGCTACTGAGAGTTGTGTTCGACTCGGTCCGCTCGCCGTCAGTAGCCGAACGCGCGTGCCGTGTTCGCGGCGAGTGCGGTGGCCAGGGCGTCCTCGTCGATGCCCCGCACGGCGGCCAGGGCACGCACCGTGACCGGGATGAGATACGGGGCGTTGGGCCGTCCGCGGTAGGGCGCCGGGGTCAGGAACGGGGCGTCGGTCTCCACCAGGAGCAGCTCCAGCGGGGCCACGGCGACGGCGTCGCGGAGGTTCTGGGCGTTCTTGAAGGTGACGTTGCCGGCGAAGGACATGAAGTACCCGGCGCGGGCGCAGATCTCCGCCATCTCGGCGTCTCCGGAGTAGCAGTGGAAGACGGTGCGCTCGGGGGCGCCCTCCTCCTTCAGCACGCGCAGGACGTCGGCGTGGGCCTCGCGGTCGTGGATGACCAGCGCCTTTCCGTGCCGCTTGGCGATCTCGACATGGGCGCGGAACGAGCTTTCCTGGGCTTCCTTGCCCTCGGGGCCGGTGCGGAAGTAGTCGAGTCCGGTCTCGCCGACGCCCTTGACGTGCGGGAGCGCGGCCAGGCGGTCGATCTCGGCGAGCGCCTCGTCGAGCGCCGCAGCACCCCCGGGCTCGCGCGCGCCCTGCCGGGACCACCCGTCGGGGTCGCCGTGCACGATCCGCGGCGCCTCGTTGGGGTGCAGGGCGACGGCGGCGTGGACGCTGTCGTACGCCGCCGCCGTCTCGGCCGCCCACCGCGAGCCCCGTACGTCGCAGCCGACCTGGACGACCGTCGTCACACCGACCGACGCGGCTTTCGCGAGGGCCTCCTCCACGTTGCCCGACTGCATGTCGAGGTGGGTGTGGGAGTCGGCGACCGGCACCCCCAGGGGGGCCGGAAGCGGCGGCGCGGCGCTGGTGTCGGCGTTCCTGCCGGCGTTCGAAGACATGCCCCGATCCTACGGAAGGGAGGCGCGGCCCCCGGCCGGCGACCGGGTCGGCTAGCTGGCCCTGCGCTGGAAGGGGTGCAGCAGATCGGAGAGGTGCCAGTGGTGGTCCGCGTGCTGCCCGGACTGCTCCTCGGCCGCCGGCCTCGGCGCCTCCACCGGTCCCGCCGGGGGCGCCTTGCGCGGCCGGGCCGCGTCCCGCACCGAGGAGACCTGTCCGGCCCGCATGATGCGCACGACGTGCCCGTCGCAGTTCTGGCAGGCGGGCCGGCTCAGCGGCGACGGCACGACCCGGCCGTCGGCCACATAGAGGACGAACTCGTGCCCGTCGCCGTCCGTGTGGTGCTCGATTTCGTACGACTGCTCCCAGCCGTGCCCGCAGCGCATGCAGGCGAAGGAGTACGACTCGTTGACGACGGCGCTCGCGCCGTCCCTGAGGCCGGTCTGCCCTGTGATCTCACTCATGCCGGCTCCTGCTGTCCACTGGAACACGCGCTCCCGGCGCGGGAGTTCCCCCCGGAACGCCCTTGGGAGCGAGGGACGGGTGCGTCCCTGTCACCAGTGGACTCCTCGACCGGCGTGAGGGCATCAGCCCTGTGCACTGTTGGAGGCGATTTGGGCTTTCCTTGCCGAAGGGTCCTCGGCGAGGGGTCTGGGCTTTGCCTTCGACGACAGCCCTTTGCCCCCGCATGGGGCGCACGCTCAGACGACATGCGCCCTGCTCAGAGGGGGTGTGAGCCCGTTCACAGCACCTGGGTAACAGCCGCCACAGAGCCCCGCGCCGGCCGTCCCGGAACCCGGGGCAACCGTCACCGAACAACGCATCAGCCGTCACGGAGAGCGCGCGGCGACCGTCACAGGGCCCCTGAGTTCTTCGCCGCCACCACCGCGTCGAACACCTCGCGCTTGGGCAGGCCGGCCTCCGCCGCCACCGCGGCGATGGCCTCCTTGCGCCGCTCGCCCGCCTCCTCGCGCACCCGCACCCGTCGCACCAGCTCCGCCGCGTCGAGTTCCTCGGGCCCGCGCTCGGGCGCGCCGGTGACGACGACGGTGATCTCGCCGCGCACCCCCTGCGCCGCCCACTCCGCCAGCTCGCCGAGCGGGCCGCGCCGCACCTCCTCGTACGTCTTGGTCAGCTCACGGCAGACCGCGGCGCGCCGGTCCGCGCCGAAGACCTCGGCCATCGCGGCCAGGGTGTCGTCGAGCCGGTGAGGCGCCTCGAAGTAGACGAGCGTGCGGCGTTCCTCGGCGACCTCCCGCAGCCGCGACAGCCGCTCCCCCGCCTTCCTGGGCAGGAACCCCTCGAAGCAGAACCGGTCGACGGGCAGCCCGGACAGGGCCAGCGCGGTGAGCACCGCGGACGGGCCGGGGACGGCGGTGACCCGGACGTCCCGCTCCACGGCCGCGGCGACCAGCCGGTACCCGGGGTCGGAGACCGAGGGCATTCCGGCGTCGGTGACCAGCAGCACCCGTGCGCCGTTGGCGAGCTCCTCGACCAGCTCGGGCGTGCGGGCGGACTCGTTGCCCTCGAAGTAGGACACCACCCGGCCCTTGGGCGTCACCCCCAGCGCCTGGGTCAGCCGCCGCAGTCGGCGGGTGTCCTCGGCGGCGATGACGTCGGCGCCGGTCAGTTCCTCGGCGAGGCGCGGCGGGGCGTCCGCGACGTCGCCGATCGGCGTGCCGGCGAGAACGAGGAGTCCGGGGGCGGTCCGGGGGGTAGCTGTCACGTTTCCATCCTCGCAGGGGACAGACACGGGACTCCCACAGACCTGTTCCCTACGATGGCGCGGTGACCAGTACCGCGTCCTCCATGGACTCCACGGACTACCGGCAGGGCTCGACGCCGCACGACCAGCGGCCGTCGTGGCAGCACCGGCTGCGCCGCTTCGGCTACACGGCGGAGCCCTCCGCCGACGTCCGGGAGCGGCTGGTGCCGCCGTACGCGCAGCCCGGCCCGCGGTTGTGGCAGTCGCTCGGCGTCCCGCACGGCTGGGCGGACCGGCTCGTGCGCTGGTCGCCCTGGGGCGGCCCGCTGCTGGTCACACTGCTGGCGGGCGTGCTGCGGTTCTGGAACCTGGGCAGTCCCAAGGCGGTGATATTCGACGAGACGTACTACGCCAAGGACGCGTGGGCGCTCGTCCACCGCGGGTTCGAGGTCAACTGGGACAAGAACGCCAACGATCTGATCCTGTCCTCGGGCGGCCATGTCCCGATCCCGACGGACGCGGCGTACGTGGTGCATCCGCCCATCGGCAAGTACGTGATCGGGCTGGGCGAACTGATCTTCGGCTTCGATCCGTTCGGCTGGCGGTTCATGACCGCCGTGCTGGGCACGCTCTCCGTCCTGCTGCTGTGCCGGATCGGCCGCCGCATCTTCCGCTCCACGTTCCTGGGCTGCCTCGCCGGCGCCCTGATGGCCGTGGACGGGCTGCACTTCGTGATGAGCCGCACGGCGCTGCTCGACGGGGTGCTGATGTTCTTCGTGCTGGCCGCGTTCGGCTGTCTGGTCGCCGACCGGGACTGGGCCCGCGCGAGACTCGCCGCCGCGCTGGCGCCGGACGAGGACGGCCGCCACCGCCCGAACGCGCTCGTCGCCGAGACCGCTCGCATCGGATGGCGTCCCTGGCGCTGGGGCGCGGGTCTCTTCCTGGGCCTGGCCATCGGCACCAAGTGGAACGGCCTCTACATCATGGTCGCGTTCTGCCTGATGTCCGTCCTGTGGGACGTCGGTTCGCGCAGGGTGGCCGGCGCGCGGAACCCGTATCTGGCGGTGCTCCGGCGCGACACGGGCTTCGCGTTCCTGGCCACCGTCCCGGTCGCGCTGGTCACGTACCTGGTGTCGTGGACGGGCTGGATCCGTTCCGCCGCCGACGGCTCGGGCGGCTACTACCGCAACTGGGCGGCCACCGACGGCAAGGGCGGCGCGTGGACGTTCCTCCCGGACTGGCTGCGCAGCCTGTGGCACTACGAGCACGAGGTGTTCGAGTTCCACACCCACCTCACCTCGCCGCACCGGTACCAGTCGAACCCGTGGAGCTGGCTCGTCCTGGGCCGTCCGGTGTCGTACTTCTACGAGTCCCCCGCGCCGGGCAAGGACGGCTGTCCGACCGACGCGGGCGAGAAGTGCGCCCGCGAGGTCCTCGCGATCGGCACGCCCCTGCTGTGGTGGGCGGCCTGCTTCGCGATCCTGTTCGTGCTGTGGCGCTGGCTGTTCCGCCGGGACTGGCGGGCGGGCGCGATCGCCTGCGGCATCGCGGCCGGCTATCTCCCGTGGTTCCTGTACCAGGAACGCACGATCTTCCTCTTCTACGCGGTCGTCTTCCTGCCGTTCCTGTGTCTGGCGGTGGCGATGATGATCGGCGCGCTCGTCGGCCCACCGGGCTCCAGCGACACCCGGCGCGTCGCGGGAGCGACAGGAGCAGGCGTCCTCGTCCTGCTCATCGCCTGGAACTTCATCTACTTCTGGCCCTTGTACACGGGTCAGGCCATCCCGATCGACAACTGGCGTTCACGTATGTGGCTGGATACGTGGGTCTAACGATTGCGGAAACTCGCGCCCCATCCGTCGCCCTTTCCGCTTACTGTGAGCCCAGACGAGCTTTCTGAACGCGTTCAGAAACGCGGGACGGGAAAGCGCTGACGGGGAGGGGTCCGCAGATGCGCAGGGGGGCCAAGGCGGCCTTGGTCGGTTCCGTGTTCGCCGTGATGGTGGGCGGGGCCGGCTACGGGGCCTTCAACATCGTGAACGCGCTGGGTGGCGGGGGCGGGCTCGCCGGGTCGGGGAGCACCGGCCCGGCGACCGTGAAGAGCGGGCCGCCGAGCGGGTCCGAGGTGAAGGACACCAGTGCCGCGTTCTTCGCTGCCTGGACGAAGGGGCAGGCCGCGGCGGCGGCCGACCTCACCAACAACGCGGCCAAGGCCGAGCCGCTGCTGGCCTCCTACGGCGCCGCGCACATCACCGGCGTGAAGATCACACCGGGTCGGACGGCCGGCGCCGGCGTGCCCTTCACGGTGAAGGCCACGGTGTCGTACGAGGGGAAGTCCAAGCCGCTCTCCTACGCGAGCCGGCTGACGGTCGTGCGGGGCGTGACCACCGGCAGGGCGCTGGTGGACTGGGCGCCCTCGGTCGTCCATCCGCAGCTCAAGGACATGGACGACACGCTGGTCACCGGCGAGTCGTCGGCGCCGCCGATCGAGGCGGTGGACCGCGACGGCAAGGTGCTGACCAAGGACCGTTACCCCTCCCTGGGGCCGATCCTGGACGAGCTGCGCGAGAAGTACGGCGACAAGGCGGGCGGCACGGCCGGCGTCGAGCTGGCGATCCGGCACGCCACCCCGGACACCGCCGACACACCTCTGGTGACGCTGGCCGAGGGCAGGCCGGGCAAGCTGCCCACCACCCTCAGCGCGGGCGTGCAGGCGGCCGCGGAGAAGGCGGTGGGCAAGTACCCCCAGGCGTCGGTGGTGGCGCTCAAGCCGAGCACCGGCGAGGTGCTGGCGGTCGCCAACAACCGCACCGACGGCTGGAACGCCGCGTTCCTCGGCGAGGTCGCGCCCGGCTCGACCATGAAGATCGTCAGTGCGGCCACCCTCATCGACAACGGGCTCACCACCGCCGACGGGCCCGCGCCCTGCCCGGCGTCGGCCGTCTCGGACAGCCAGACCTTCCACAACCTCGAGAACATGAAGGCGAACGAGAACGCGACCCTCTCCGAGAGCTTCGCGCGTTCCTGCAACACGGCGTTCGTGAAGTTCGCGGACGACGTCAAGGACGACTCGCTGACCGTGGAGGCACGGGACCGCTTCGGGATCGGCCTCGACTGGAAGACCGGCATCCCCTCCTTCGACGGCTCCGTCCCGGTCTCCACCGGCCCGGACACCGCGGCCGGCCTGATCGGCCAGGGCCAGGTCCAGATGAACCCGCTGAACATGGCGTCGGTGACGGCCACCGCGATGACCGGGGCGTTCCGGCAGCCGGTGCTCGTGCCGCTCAGCCTCGACGGCCGCGAACCGGCGCACGCGCGCGGGCTGTCGTCGAGCACCGTGCAGCAGCTGAAGTCCATGATGAACCGCACCGCGACCAGCGGCACCGCGGCCGACGTGATGGGCCGGCTGAGCGGCAGGATCGGCGCGAAGACCGGCTCCGCCGAGGTCGACGGGCAGACCAGGTCCGACAGTTGGTTCACCGGTTACCGCGACGACGTGGCGGCGGCCGCCATGACCCAGGACGGCGGTCACGGCGTCGACGCGTCCGGCCCGATCGTGGCGGAGGTGCTGCGGGCGGGCTGAACCGCCCCGGGCGGCTTCAGGACGGCACGACGGGGCACTCAGACGTGGACCTCGGGGGGTGGGCCTCGGGGCTCGGCCCCGCGGTGTGACTCGCGGAGCGCCCCAGGGAGCTCCGGCGTGGCGCTCAGGGACGCTCCAAGGCGTCCACCGGGGCCGGGCTTCAGGGAGCGCTTCAGGGGTGGCTGACGTCACACGTGACGTCACTCCCGCGGACGGGACTCTAGGGTGGTAGCCGTCGTTGGGGTCAATGAGGGCAACGAGGGCAGCGGGGCTGGGGGGAGAGCCCCTGGGGATCCGGAGGATCTGGCAGTGGGCAAGAGAAGGCGTGTCGAAGAACGGCGCAGCAAGCGGCGTCCCGCCGTGGCCGCCGGCATGATCGCCGTCGTGGTGGGGGGCGCCGGGTTCGGCGTCTACGCGCTGTACGGCGGCGGAGCGGCGGCCGACGACGGTTCGGCCGCCGCGGCCAACGGCAAGCAGGTGCCCCGGGTCAGGGCCGACCCGCCGTCGGCGGCCGAGGCGAAGGCCCTGGCCACCCGGTTCCTGACGGCCTGGCAGCAGGGCGAGGTGGCCCGGGCCGCGGCCGCCACGGACGACTCCGCGGCCGCCACCGCCCTCCTCACCGGCTACGCCAAGGACGCCCGCGTCACGGGCGTCGCCCTCACCGCGGGCAAGGCGGACGGCGTCAGAGTCCCGTTCTCCGTGAAGGGCACGGTGACGTACAAGGGCGTCAGCAAGCCGCTGACGTACGACAGCGCGCTCACCGTGGTGCGCAACCCGAAGAACGGCAAGGCGCAGGTCGGCTGGCACGCGTCCGTCGTCCACCCGGACCTGCAGGACGGCGACAGGCTCGTCACCGGCGAGTCGGGCACCCCGCCGGTCAAGGCCGTCGACCGGGACGGCGGTGAGCTCACCGCCGCCAAGTACCCCTCCCTGGGCACGGTGCTGGACGGGCTGCGGGAGAAGTACGGCAAGAAGGCGGGCGGCAAGGCGGGCGTGGAGCTCCGGGTGGTCCGCGGCAAGGCGTCGAAGGCGAAGAAGGCCTCCGACAAGACGCTGCTGGAGCTCAGCAAGGGCACCCCGGGCACGGTGAAGACGACGCTGAGCCCGGCCCTCCAGGCCGCCGCCGAGCAGCAGGTGGCGAAGAAGGCCCGTTCGTCGGTGGTCGTGTTGCGCCCCTCCACGGGCGAGATCCTCGCGGTGGCCAACGCCAGCCCCGGCTTCAACACCGCGTTCAACGGCTCGCTCGCGCCGGGCTCCACGATGAAGGTCATCACGTCGTCGCTGCTCATCGAGAAGGGTCTGGCAACGGCGGACAAGACCCACCCCTGCCCGAAGACGTTCAGCTACGGCGGCTGGAAGTTCCACAACGACGACGACTTCCAGATCAAGGGCGGCTCGTTCAAGGCGAGCTTCGCCCGCTCCTGCAACACCGCCTTCATCAGCCAGGCCCCCGAGCTGAGCAACGACAGCCTGACCAAGCAGGCCCAGCAGGTCTTCGGCCTGTCGATGAACAACTGGTCGATCGGCGTGCCGTCCTTCGACGGTTCGGTGCCGGTGCAGTCGGCGGCCCAGATGGCGGCCTCGCTCATCGGGCAGGGCGGGGTCCGGATGAACCCGCTGAACATGGCGTCGGTCGCCGCCACCGTGAAGTCGGGCGCCTTCCACCAGCCGTATCTGGTCGCCCCGTCGGTGGACGGCCGCACCCTGGCGAAGGCCTCGCGGACGATGTCGCCGGCCACCCTGTCGCAGCTGCGCGAGCTGATGAACTACACCGCCGCGGCCGGCACCGCCGCCGAGGCGATGTCCGGCCTGGGCCCCGACTACGGCGCCAAGACGGGCTCCGCGGAGGTCGACAACCAGGACAAGCCCAACGGCTGGTTCACCGCCTACCGCGGCGACCTGGCGGCCGCGGGCGTCGTCCAGGCGGGCGGCCACGGCGGCGACACGGCCGGCCCGATCGTGGCGTCCCTGCTCCGGCTGGGCGCCGGCTGAGCTTTGGCCCAGCGGTCGGCGGGCCTAGTGGCTGACGGGCCGGGCCGTGGCCGTGTAGGTGCGGCGCAGGAAGCGCATCAGCGTCTTCGACTCGAACTGCACGACCGAGACGCCCTGCGAGGAGTGGAACTCGACGACGGCCTGGACCCGCCCGCACGGCCACACCCGGACCTCGCCGGTGCCGGTCGGCGCGCGCAGGCCCTGTTCGAGGAGGTTGCGGGAGAACGTCCACTCGTGCCGGTCGGGCAGTCCGACCCGCACCGATCGCGGATCCTCCTCCGGGTCGTAGCGCAGGACGACGGGAACGGCGGTGCGTTCGTCCTCGACCCTGTCGGCGTCCGTGACGATGCGGGCTCGCGCGTATTGCTCGACTACAGACATCGAACCGCCCTCTCACCCAGAGTGACCCGTGCGGAAGCTGTGCGTCCACTCCCCTTCCAATGTCGCATATTTTGCGGAATGCGCTTCCTCGCGCAGGCGTATCTCACATGTGCGATACACGCGCACGGCATCCCCGGGGGCGCCTCCACGTCCGCCCGACGGACAAGCTCCTCGCTCTTGCGAACCGTTCGCATTAAGCCACTATCATCGACGGGTGCACGTACCCGACGGATTCATCAACGCCCCGACCTCCGCCGTGACCGGCGTCGTCGCCGCCGGCGCCATCGCGGTGAGCCTGCGCGGCGCGCGCCGCGAGCTCGACGACCGGACCGCGCCGCTGGCCGGTCTGGTCGCGGCGTTCATCTTCGCCGTGCAGATGCTGAACTTCCCCGTCGCGGCGGGGACCAGCGGCCATCTGCTCGGCGGCGCCCTCGCCGCGATCCTCGTCGGCCCCTGCACAGGCGTCCTGTGCGTGTCCGTGGTCCTGCTGATGCAGGGCATCCTCTTCGCCGACGGCGGACTCACCGCCCTCGGCGTGAACATCACCGACATGGCGATCGTGACGACGGTCGTGTCCTACGCCGTCTTCCGCGGCCTGGTGAAGGTGCTGCCCCGCGGCCGCCGGTCCATCACGGCGGCCTCCTTCGTCGCCGCCGTGCTGTCCGTGCCCGCCGCCGCCGTGGCCTTCACCCTCATCTACTGGATCGGCGGCACCACCGACGTGGCGATCGGCAAGGTGGCCACCGCGATGATCGGCGTGCACGTGCTGATCGGCGTCGGCGAGGCCACGATCACCGCGCTGACCGTGGGCGCCGTCGTCGCCGTCCGGCCGGATCTCGTTTACGGTGCGCGCGATCTGCGCCAGAGGCTGCGGCTGCGGGTGAACGGCGAACTCGTCGACGCCCCTGCCCCTGAGGGGACCCGCACGGCGCCCGTGGCGGTCCGCGCCTCGCGGCGCACGCTGTGGGCGACCGGCCTGGTCACCTCCCTCGTCCTGGCCGGCTTCGTCAGCTTCTACGCCTCCGCGAGCCCCGACGGCCTGGAGAAGGTCGCCGCCGACCAGGGCATCGACAAGAAGGCCGAGAAGCACACGAGCGCCGACTCCCCGCTCGCCGACTACGGCGTCAAGGACGTCACGAACGCCCGGCTCTCCGGCGGTCTGGCGGGCGTGATCGGCGTCGGCGGGACCGTCGTCGCGGGCAGCGCGGTGTTCTGGGCGGTCCGCAGGCGCCGCACCCAGGACGCCTCCCCGGCGTCCACGAGCGGCGTCTGACGCCATGGGAGCGGGACACGCGCACCGGCTCTACCGGCACGGCCACTCGCCCGTGCACGCCCTGCCGCCGCACGCCAAACTCGCCGCCGCCTTCGCCTTCGTGGTGGTCGTGGTGTCGACGCCACGGGAGGCGATGTGGGCGTTCGGCCTGTACGCCGTCCTGCTCGCCGTCGTCGCGCACCGCGCGCGCGTGCCGGCCGGTTTCCTGCTGAAGCGGCTGCTGATCGAGGTGCCGTTCGTCGCGTTCGCCGTGCTGATGCCGTTCGTCGCGGAGGGCGAGCGGGTGGACGTCCTCGGACTGTCCCTCAGCGTCAACGGCCTGTGGGGTGCCTGGAACGTCCTCGCGAAGGGCACCCTGGGCGTCGCCGCCTCCGTGCTGCTGGCGTCCACCACGGAGCTGCGCGAGCTCCTGCTGGGCCTGCAACGCCTGAAGCTGCCCCCGCTGCTCGTGCAGATCGCCTCCTTCATGATCCGCTACGGCGACGTCATCACGGACGAGATGCGGCGCATGCGGATCGCCCGGGAGTCGCGCGGCTTCGAGGCGCGGGGCGTGCGGCACTGGGGAGTGCTGGCCAAGTCGGCCGGCGCGCTGTTCATCCGCTCCTACGAGCGCGGGGAGCGCGTGCACCTGGCCATGGTCAGCCGCGGGTACGCCGGTTCGATGCCGGTGATCGACGAGGTGACCGCGACCCGGGCGCAGTGGTCGTACGCGCTGACCCTGCCGTTCGCCGCCCTCGTCGTCTGCGTGTTGGGATGGGCCCTGTGACTGACGTTTCCCTGCAGGTCTCCGGCCTCGCCTTCGCCTATCCCGACGGCCACCAGGCCCTGTTCGGCGTGGACTTCTCCGTCGCGCGCGGGGAGCGCGTCGCGCTGCTCGGACCGAACGGCGCCGGGAAGACGACCCTGGTGCTGCACCTCAACGGCATCCTGACCGGCGGCGCCGGCACGGTGACGGTGGCCGGGCTGCCGGTCGGCAAGCGGCACATGGCCGAGATCCGGCGCAGGGTCGGCATCGTCTTCCAGGACCCGGACGACCAGCTGTTCATGCCGACCGTCCGCGAGGACGTGGCGTTCGGACCGGCGGCGGCCGGGCTGAAGGGCGCGGAGCTGGAGGCGCGCGTCGACCACGCCCTCGCGCAGGTCGGCATGGCGGAGTTCAAGGACCGTCCGCCGCACCACCTCTCCTTCGGCCAGCGGCGGCGCGTGGCGGTCGCGACGGTGCTCGCGATGGAACCCGAGATCCTCGTCCTGGACGAGCCGTCCTCCAACCTCGACCCCGCCTCGCGCCGCGAACTCGCCGACATCCTGCGGTCGTTGGACGTCACGGTCCTCATGGTCACGCACGACCTGCCGTACGCCCTGGAGCTGTGCCCGCGCGCCCTGATCCTCAGCGAGGGCGTGATCGCGGCGGACGGCCGCACCGGGGATCTGCTCGCCGACGACGCCCTCATGCGCGCGCATCGCCTGGAGCTGCCCTTCGGCTTCGACCCGCGCTCCGCGACAATGGGCGCGTGACGAACGACGGACCCACCGCCGACGGCTCGCTGCTCCTCGACGAGCAGCTGTGCTTCGCGCTCTACGCGGCCCAGCGCGCGGTGACGGCCGCGTACCGGCCGCTGCTGGACGAACTGGGCCTGACCTACCCCCAGTACCTCGTGCTGCTCGTGCTGTGGGAGCGCGGCGAGACGACCGTCAAGGAGCTCGCTTCGGCCCTGCGACTGGACTACGGCACGATCTCACCGCTGCTCAAGCGGCTGGAGTCGGCGGGCCTGGTGCGCCGGGAGCGCTCCGCGCGCGACGAGCGCTCGGTGCTGGTCGCGTGCACCGGGCGCGGCGAGGATCTCAAGGGGCGCGCCCGACGCGTGCCGTCCACTCTGCTCGCCTCGACGGGCCTGGAGACGTCCGAGGTGGCGCGGCTGCGCGAGGAGCTGTGGGGCCTCGCGGACCGGGCGCAGGGGGCGGCGGACCGCGCGCGATAGCCGCCCGACCCGCTGAACCCCCCTGCCGTTCCTGCGTCGTCCGGTCGGCCCGGCGGGCTCGAGTTACCCATGGTTACCACCCCCTGGTCGACCGGTGCGTCCATACCGGCCGGTACCTTGTGCACGATGTAATCCGGGAAGAACCTGGGGGAGGTCCCGCAGTGACCGAAGGCGCCGCCGTCGACACCGACGAAACCGTCGCTTCCGCCGACACCGTCGACACTCGTCCGACGAAGATCATGTACGTCGCCGAGGCGACCGCGCACGGGGGGCGCGACGGGTACGTGACCAGTCAGGACGGCCAGATCGAGCTGAAGGTGGCAATGCCTCCGCAGCTCGGCGGCGACGGCAACGGCACCAACCCGGAGCAGCTCTTCGCGGCCGGCTACAGCTCCTGCTTCCACAACGCGCTGATCCTCGTCGGCAACCGGGCGGGCTACGACCTCACCGGGTCGACGGTGGCGGCGAAGGTCGGGATCGGCCCGAACCGGAGCAAGGGGTACGGGCTCGCGGTCGCCCTCAGCGTCTCGCTCCCCGTCCTCGACCCGGACCTCGCCTCGAAGCTGGTCGACGCGGCGCACCAGGTCTGCCCCTACTCGAACGCGACGCGCGGCAACATCGACGTGACGATCCTTCTCGGCTAGCGGGACACAGGAATCGCAGGGGCGACAGGGGTGTTCTCCTTGTCGTCCAAGGCGGTTTGCCGAGCGAAGGTCGAAAGGACGTGCGGACGTGGACGTGAACGGTGCGGTGGCCGAGGGCTTCGAGCCGGTCCGGGAGGCGTTCGTCCGGAATTTCGACACACTCGGTGACCGGGGCGCGGCCGTGGCCGTCTACCGCGACGGGCGCAAGGTCGTCGACCTGTGGGGCGGCACGCGCGACGTGGACGGCACGGCCCCCTGGGAGCGCGGCACCGCCCAGGTCGTGCGGTCGGCCACCAAGGGCGTCGTCGCCGCCGGCCTCCTGCTGCTGCACCAGCGCGGCGAGCTGGATCTGGACGCGCCCGTGGGGACGTACTGGCCGGAGTACAAGGCGGCCGGCAAGGAACGCACGCTGGTACGGCATCTGCTCGCGCACCGCGCGGGCGTGCCCGTGCTGGACCGTCCGCTGACGCCCGCCGAGGCCGGCGACCCCGACCTCGGTGCGGCGGCGGTCGCGGCGCAGGCGCCGGTCTGGGAGCCCGGCACGGACCACGGCTACCACGCGCAGACGTACAGCTGGCTGACCGGCGAGCTGGTGCGGCGGATCACCGGACGGCCCGTCGGGGAGTGGATCGCCGACGAGATCGCCGGGCCCGTCGCGGCCGACCTGTGGCTCGGACTGCCGGCGGAGCAGCGCGCGCGGGTGGGCCGGGTGGGACAGGTCGACGCGCCGGCGCAGGTCGGAGCGTTGAGGACCCGGCCCAAGCCCGCCGTCACCGCCGCCTACGCCGATCCGGCCTCCCTCACCCGCCGCGCCTTCGCCGCGATCACCCCGATGCCCGACGAGAACGACCCCGCCTACCGGGCCGCGGCCCTGCCCGCCTCCAACGGCATCGCCACCGCCGACGGCCTGGCCCGCTTCTACGCCTCGCTGATCGGCGAGGTGGAGGGCGGGGTCCGGCTGCTGCGGCCGGAGACGGTCCGGCTCGCGCGCGGCGAGCAGTCCTCCGGCGCGGACCGGGTGCTCGTGGTGAACACGCGGTTCGGTCTCGGGCACATGCTGCACGGCGCCGCGTCCCCGCTGCTGTCCCCCGCCTCCTTCGGCCACCCGGGCCGCGGCGGTGCGCTCGGCCTGGCCGACCCCGGGTCGGGGATCGCCTTCGGCTACGTCACCAACGGCTTCCGTACGAGCGTGACGGCGGACCCGCGCGCCCAGGCGCTGTTGCGGGCACTGCGGACGGCGACGGCGGCGTGACGCCTACACGTTGATCGAGTGCGACGTCCGCCCCGAGGCGTCGTCGATCTCCCCGTGCGCCTTGGTCAGCAGCCGCATGGCGATCTCGTTGAGGGCGCGGGCGCCCGCGATCTCCTCCCCGACCCGGGGCTGGTTGGCGTCCACGTTGTGCCGGCTGGCGTGCCCCTGGGCTCTCACCTCGGTCCCGTCGGGCAGACGTACCAGCGCGACCGCGCGCGTGTGCCGGTCGTCCTCCTCGAACTCCAGCTCGACGTGCCAGCCGACAGCGGTGTGCATAGTGGCCATGACGATCACCTCCGGAACTCCTGCTTCCAGGGTGCTCCCGAGAACGGGCGGGCGCACCCACTCGGGACGTGACGGCGTCACGGGAAATCCTCGTTGCCGAGGTCCGCACCGGCCGCTAATGTCGCCCGGGTGACTGCCGGGTCGGCCATGGGCCACGCACGAGTGAGGCTCCCGGCCCCGGCGTGAGCGCGGGGCGGGCGAGGGGCCCGCCGTTCTTCTCCGTCGTCTTGCGACACCCCGGACACCATCCATCCAGGACACGGAGAACCCCCTCACATGACCACGTCCGTCCAGCTCGACCACCACGCGGTCTACGCCCGCGACCGCCGCCTGTCGGCCGACTTCCTCGCGGCGGTCCTCGGCCTCACGGTCGGGGCCCCCTTCGGCCCCTTCCTCCCCGTCGACCTCGGCAACGGCGTCACGCTCGACTACTACGAGAAGCGGGACGAGCCGATCCAGTCCCAGCACTACGCGTTCCTCGTGCCGGAGGACCGCTTCGACGCCGTGCTCGCCCGCCTGGACACCCTCGGCGTGACGTACTACGCCGACCCCCGGCACAGCGAACCCGGCCGGATCAACCGGCTCTTCGGAGGAAGGGGCGCGTACTTCGTCGACCCGGACGGCCACAACATGGAGATCATCACCCGGCCGTACGCCCGCCCGTAGCGTCAACCGGCCCGCAGCATCAGGCCGATCCCGACGACGAGAAGTCCGGCGGCGACGACGCGGGCCGCACCGAACCGCTCCTTGAAGAACACCGCCCCGATCACCGCTCCGACGACGACCGACGACTCGCGCAGAGCGGCGATCGGGGCCAGTTCCGCGCGGGTCTGGGCCCACAGGACCAGGGCGTAGGCGAGGACGGACAGCGCGGAGCCGAGGAGGCCCAGGGCGGCGAGCGGGCGCAGGACGGCGACCGTCCGGCCGCGCCACCTGTAGGCGGCGTACGCCGGGATGACCATGCCCTGCACGGCCATCAGCCAGGCGATGTAGCCCAGCGACGATCCCGAGGCGCGGACGCCGAGCCCGTCGACGACGGTGTACGAGGCGATCGTCAGCCCGGTCGCCAGCGCCGCCCCGATCGCCGCCCAGTCGGGCCGTCGCCCGCGCAGCCCCCACAGGGCGACGCCGGTCAGTCCCGCGCACGACAGCGCGATCCCGGCGGCCGCCCAGCCGTCCGGCACCTCGTGGGCGAAGACGGCGGCGAGGACGGTGACGACCAGGGGCGCGGAGCCGCGCGCGATGGGGTAGGCCTGGCCGAAGTCGCCGAGCCGGAACGACCGCATGAGCAGCGCGTAGTACGCGATGTGGATCAGCGCGGAGAGCAGCAGGTACGGCCACGCGCCCGCCGCCGGGAGCGCGGTGAACGGCGTGAGCGCGAGGCCGATGAGCATGCCGCCGCCGGAGATGAGCGTGAACCCCACCAGTTTGTCGGTGATCCGGTGGGCGATGGCGTTCCAGCCGGCGTGGGTGACCGCGGCGATCAGGACGGCCGCGGTGACCAGCGGGGTCACGCGGTGCGCTCGCGCACGTCCACGAGGGTCGCGCCGGCGTGCTCGACCAGGTCCTTCGGCGACATGGGGAACACGACGTGCGGGTTGCCGGCGGCCGCCCACACCACGTCGTGCGCGAGCAGACCGCGGTCTGCGAGCACCCGGGTGCGCGTGCGGTGTCCGAAGGGCGGCACGCCCCCGATCGCGTACCCGGTCGTCTCGCGTACGACGTCGGCGGCGGCCCTCGTCACCTTCTCGGCGCCGAGTTCCTCGCGCACCAGCTCGACGTCGACGCGGGAGGCCCCGTCCATCAGCACCAGCACGGCCGCCCCGTCCGCCGTGAAGATCAGCGACTTGCAGATCTGGCTCAGCTCGCACCCGATGGCGGCGGCGGCCTCGGCGGCGGTCCGGGTCGCCTCGGGAAAGCCGCGCGTGGGAACGTCCAGCCCGAGGGCGCTGAGGGCTTCGGCGAAACGGGGGTGGGCGGCAGGCGAGGTCATGCGGGCACGGTAGCGGTCGGTGCGGTGGGCGGGCGAGTGGATTCCGGCGCTCACGCGGCGGCCCGCGCGGCCGAACGCCGAAGCGCCCGACCCCTCTCGCGGGGTCGGGCGCGTGGCCGTCAGGTCAGGCCGGCCGGGGTGCGGGCGTCAGTCGCGGCCGCCGTGGTGGCGGTCGCCGTGGTGGCGGTCACCGTGGTGACGGTCACCGTGGTGACGGTCACCGTGGTGACGGTCGCCGTGGTGACGGTCGCCGTGGTGACGGTCGCCGTGGTGACGGTCGTGGCCCCAGGACTCGTCGTCGACGAAGCGGTCGCGGTCGTTGCGCAGGGTGGCGGTGTCGGAGTCGTTGTCCCACACCTCGCGGTAGCGGTCCTGGAACAGGTCGGTGCGGGTGTCGCGGCCCTCACCGGTGTGGATGCGGACGGTGGCGCGGGGGGCCAGCCGGTAGTGGCGGAAGGTGTAGGTGTCGCCGCGCTCGTCCGAGAGGGTCCACCCGTCCAGGTTGACGGTGTGACGGGTGGTGTTGGTCAGCTCGACCCATTCCTTGTTCAGGGAGCGGGCGGAGCGGTCGTTTCGGCCCGGTGCGTCGTACTGCACGGCACTGATCTCCACCTTCGGCCGGTCGTGGCGCGGGTGGTCGGCGGCGGAGGCCGGCAGCGCCACCGTCCCGACGACGGCCGCGGCGATCGCGGCGGCGGCGAGACAGCGAGCGGAAACAGAGTTAGCGGACACAAGGTCTCCTTGCGTGGTGCGGGTCGCGGCCCGATCGGCCGCATGACCAAGATTCGATCACCGGTCGCGGCTCTTGTGCCTGAATGCCACCCCGCGTTACGAACCGTCCACATTCCGGTGACAGTAGGCTTCCATGTCCATATATGTACTGAACGCTCCGCATCGTTGCCGTAGCGGGCCTGTGGGCCCCCGCCGCCCCGGCGCCTCACCCGAAAGTGGGTCACAGAGGAAAAGAAGCCGGCGAGGGCGCCCCGTCCCCACGGAGCCCTCGCCGGCGGTTCAGGCGGCGTCGCGCGTCAGGCGCGCACGAGTTCCCGGTCGTCGTCCGGATCCACGTCCTTGGCGTCGGCGTCCTGGGTCTTCAGACCCTCGCCCTCGACGTCCACGTTGGGCAGGGCGCGGTCCAGCCACTTCGGAAGCCACCAGGCCTTCCTGCCGAGCAGGGCCAGCACGGCCGGCACGATGGCCATGCGCACGATGAACGCGTCGAAGAACACCGCGATCGCGAGGCCGAAGCCGATCATCTTGATCATCGACTCGCTGGAGCTGATGAAGCCGCCGAAGACGGCCATCATGATCACCGCGGCGGCGGCCACCACCTTGGCGCTGTGCCGGAAGCCGGTCACCACGGCCTGGCTCGGGCTCTCGCCGTGGACGTACGCCTCGCGCATCCGGGTCACGAGGAACACCTCGTAGTCCATCGCGAGGCCGAAGACCACGCCCACCATGAAGATCGGCATCATCGACATGACCGGCCCGGTCTCCTCGACGCCGATCAGGCCGCCGAGCCAGCCCCACTGGAAGACCGCGACGACGGCGCCGAGCGCGGCGAGCACGCTGAGCAGGAAGCCGAGAGCCGCCTTCAGCGGGACCAGGATGGAGCGGAACACCACGATCAGGAGCAGGAACGCCAGGCCGACGACCAGTGCCAGATACGGGATGAGGGCGTCGTTGAGCTTCTGCGAGAAGTCGATGTTCATCGCGGTGGTGCCGGTGACGAGGACCTGCGCGCCGGTGTCGGCCCTGACCTCGGCACCCTGGTCGCGGATCGTGTGCACCAGGTCCTCGGTCTGTGCCGAGGAGGGCTTGGAGTCCGGGATCACGGTGATCGTCGCGGTGTCGCCGGCCTTGTTGAAGGCGGCCGGGGTCACCGTCGCGACGTCCTTGAGGTTCTTGATCCCGTCGGTCACCGCGCTCGCGGCCGCCTGCGGGTCGTCGCTGTTCTCGGCGTCGACCACGATCATCAGCGGGCCGTTGAAACCGGGACCGAAGCCCTCCGACAGCAGGTCGTAGGCCCGGCGCTGCGTGGTGGACGTCGGCTGCGAGCCGTCGTCGGGCAGGCCCAGTTCCAGTTGACCGGCCGGGACGGCGATCGCGCCCAGCCCGACCACGCCGAGCAGCAGCACGGCGGCCGGCCGGCGGATGACGAAGCTCGCCCAGCGGACGCCCAGGCCGGGCTTGGCCGGACGGGCGGGCGCGGCGGCCGGGTGGGAGGCGCGGGCCTCGGCGCGGCGCGGCCTGCGCTTCTCGCCCGTCGCCTTGACCCTCCTGCCGGCGAAGCCGAGCAGCGCGGGGATCATGGTCAGCGCGATGAGGACGGCGACCACGACCGTGCCGGCCGCGGCGAGGCCCATCTTGGTCAGCATCGGCACGCTGACGACGGAGAGGCCCGCCAGGGCGATCACGACGGTGAGTCCCGCGAAGACCACCGCCGAGCCCGCGGTGCCGGTGGCGCGTCCGACCGCTTCCTCGCGGTCGCGGCCCTCGGCCAGCTCGCTGCGGTAGCGGGAGACGATGAACAGCGCGTAGTCGATGCCGACCGCGAGGCCGATCATCAGGGCGAGCGTGGAGGTGGTGTCGCCGAGGTCGAGCGTCTTGGCGAGGGCGGTGATGGTGGAGACGCCGATGCCGACGCCGATGATCGCCGTCAGCAGCGGCAGTCCGGCCGCGACCAGCGAGCCCAGGGTGACGACGAGGACCACCGCGGCGATGGCGAGACCGATGACCTCGCCGGCCGCCCCCGGTTCGGCGCCGGCCTGCAGCGCGTCACCGCCGACCTCGACGGTCAGCCCGGCGGTCCGGGCGTCGCCCGCGGCCTTCTCCAGGGCGTCACGGGTCGCGTCCTTCAGCTCCATGCCGGGAGCCTCGTACTTGACCGACGCGTAGGCGACCGTGCCGTCCCTGCTCACCGCGTGCGTCGTGAACGGGTCGGCGACGGACACGACCTCGGAGCCCGCGCTCAAAGACGTGACGGTCTTCGCGACGACCGCCTTGTTGGCGGCGTCCGTCATCTTCTGCCCCTCGGGGGCCTTGAAGACGATGCGCCCGGTCGCGCCGTCGGCGCTGGCCCCGGGGAAACGCTGTTCCAGCAGGTCGAAGGCCTTCTGCGCCTCGACGCCCGGTATGGAGAAGGAGGTGGTGCCGGGCGCGGGCGCGGTGGCGGCGCCGACTCCGGCGAGCGTCAGCAGCGCGACCCACATCAGGGCGACGAAGCCGCGTCGCCTGAAGGCGAACCGGCCGAGTTTGTAAAGGAACGTGGCCACGGAGGCGTACTCCCGGTCAGGTCGTGTGTGTAGGGGCAAAAGCCCCAGGGCAGGGTTGACCAACCCCGCGCGGGGCAGGGCTGATCGGCCCGACGACGTGAGCGGTGACGTCAGGTTGGGCGGACCGTGGGGACGGTCAGGTGGTGGGAACGCCGAGGGCGGGGAGGACCACGGCGTCGATGTACGACAGCAGGAACGCCTGCGTCGGCGGCTGCTCGTCGAGCATGTTGCGGGCGGCGAACGCGCCGATCATCATGTGCGGCATGTAGTCCATCGCCGGGTTGTCCGGACGGATCTCACCCCGGTCGACCGCCCGCTGCAGCACCCGGCGGAACTCGGCCATCTCCGGCTCGACGAGATGCTCCCTGAAGGCCTTCAGCAGGTCGGGGTTGGCGTGGACCGCCATGGCCAGACCCCGCATCAGGGCGGAGTTCTGCTCCATCTTGCAGTCGTCCGAAAGCATCGTGAGGGCGTGCAGGTCGCCCCGGAGCGATCCGGTGTCGACCGCGGCGGCCGAGCTGCTCGGCTTGTCGTGCCGGACCGCCTTCGCCACCAGTTCGGCCTTGCCGCCCCATTGGCGGTAGAGCGTGGCCTTGCTGGAACGGGTGCGCGCGGCGACGGCGTCCATGGTGACGGCGTCGTAACCGACCTCACGGAGCAGGTCGAGCACGGCCTCGTACAGCTCTGCCTCGCGCTCGGGGGTGATGCGGCTGCGACGCGCCGTTGCGACCTCGGACATCCCGCTCTCCTTCCCGCTCCGAACCGACGTAATTCCGTATGCGTACAGCATGAATGTAGCGCACTTCACTGCGAAACGAAACCGTTTCGTACGTGTCCTGGCTCACGGGAGTCCGGATCCGCACACATGTCATAAGTTGCTCCGCTCCATCCCCCGGAAAAGCATGGGGAGGTGAGCTATCTGCGTCTGCCCCACCTCAGCGGTGACCTGTTGTGCTTCGTGGCCGAGGACGACCTCTGGCTGGCCCCGCTGGCCGACCCGGGCCGCGCCTGGCGGCTCACCGTCGACCGCACGAAGGCCGGACACCCCCGGTTCTCCCCCGACGGCCGCCTCATCGCGTACACGAGCTGGCGCAGCGTCGTCCCGGAGATCCATCTGGTCCCCGTCGAGGGCGGACCCGGACGGCGGCTGACCTACTGGGGCAGCTCCGACACCCGGGTCTGCGGCTGGACGCCCCCGGACGCCGACGGCAACTCCGACATCCTCGCCGTCGCCTCCCACGGCGAGCCCTTCTCCTATTTCACCTGGGCCTACAAGGTCTCCACCGACGGCGCCCCCGGCCGCAAACTCCCCTGGGGCCCGGTCAGCGACCTCCAGGTCGCCGACATCGACGGCGAACGGCGGACCCTGCTGCTCACCGGCACCCCACCGCACGAACCGGCCGCCTGGAAACGCTACCGGGGCGGCGCCACAGGCCGTCTGTGGCTGCACGGACAGCGCCTCCTGGAAGGCCTCGGCGGACACCTCGACTCCCCCCTCGTCGTCGGCGGCCGGATCGCGTTCCTCTCCGACCACGAGGGCGTCGGCAACCTCTACTCCTGCGCGCACGACGGCTCCGACCTGCGCCGGCACACCGACCACGACGCCTTCTACGCCCGGCACGCCTCCAGTGACGGCAGCCGCGTGGTGTACCAGTGCGCCGGCGATCTGTGGATCGTCGACGATCTCGCCGCCGGCTCCGAGCCGCGCCGTGTGGACGTGCGGCTGAGCGGGCCGCGGCCCGGACGCCGGCACTACCAGATCCCGGCCGCCCAGCACGTGGACGGCATCTCCGTCGACGAGACCGGCCGGGCGAGCGCCGTCGTCGTCCGCGGCAGCCTGTACTGGTTGACCCACCGCGACGGCCCCGCCCGCACCATCACCGACACCCCGGGGGTACGGGTGCGGCTGCCGGAGATGCTCGGCCCGGGCGGAGAGGTCGCCTACGTGACGGACGCGGAGGGCGAGGACGCCGTCGAGATCGCCTGCCTGCCGCGCGCCACGGGCGAGCGCCCACCCCGGCGGGTCGCCTCCGGCAGGCTCGGACGGGTGCTGGAGATGGTCGCCGACCCGCGGGGCGAACGACTCGCCGTCGCCTCCCACGACGGGCGCCTGCTCCTCGTCAACCTGTCAGGAACCGCGGCCGCCGCCGAGGAGACGGAGAAGGCCGAGAAGGCCGAGGGGCCCGACGGCTCCGAGGGCTCCGAGGGCTCCGGCGGCTCCGAGGGCTCCGGCGGCTCCGAGGGCTCCGGCGGCCTCGGCGCCTCCGACGGCTTCGACGGCGAGGTCACCGAGCTGGTCGTGTCGGACAACGGGCCCGTCCGCGACCTGGCCTTCTCACCCGACGGGAACTGGCTGACCTGGTCGCATCCGGGCATCGGACGCTCCCTGCGGCAGATCAAGATGGCCCGTATGAAGGACGGGGCGGTCATCGACGTGACCAACGGCCGGTTCGAGGACGAGAACCCGGTGTTCACCAGGGACGGCCGCTACCTGGCCTTCCTGTCCTGGCGCGGCTTCGACCCGGTCTACGACGTGCACACCGGCGACCTTTCCTTCCCGCTGGGCTGCCGCCCCTACCTCGTCCCCCTGTCCTCCGCCACCCCCTCGCCCTTCGCGCTCACCCCGGAGGGCCGTCCGGCCGCCGGCGGACTGGACCCGGTCGAGGACGACGACAACGGCGCCGACGGGACCGTGACCGTGGAGACCGAGGGACTGGCGAACCGGGTCACCCCCTTCCCCGTCACCGCCTCCAAGTACTCGGCGCTGTACCCGGTGGCGGGCGGCGGACTGGTGTGGCTGCGCTGGCCGATCTCGGGGGCGCTCGGCGAGACGTTCGCGAACCCGGACGACACGAGCGGGCGGCCCACCCTGGAGCACTTCAACATCAGCAAGGCGAAGAAGTCCGAACTCGTCGGCGACCTCGACTGGTTCGCCGTCAGCGGGGACGGCACCCGGCTGGTCGTCGTCGACGAGGGCGAGCTGCGGGCGGTGCCGTCCAGCGAGTCAGGGGACCTGGACTCCACGGTCTGGATCGACCTGCGGCGCATCATGCACGAGGTGGACCCGGGCGCCGAGTGGCGGCAGTCGTACGAGGAGGCCGGGCGGCTGATCCGCGCCTACTTCTGGGACCCCGGGATGTGCGGGATCGACTGGGACGCGGTGCTGAACCAGTACCGCCCGCTGGTCGAACGGGTCGCCTCCCCCGACGAGTTCGCGGACCTGCTGCGCGAGGTGCTGGGCGAGCTGGGCACGTCCCACGCCTACGTCACCGCCGCCCGCCGCAACGAGGGGCCGCCGCACTACCAGCGCCTGCAGGGGCTGCTCGGCGCCAACTTCGAGCGCCGGGAGGCCGGTTGGACCGTGCGACGGATCCTGCCCGGCGACTCCTCCGACTCCAAGGCGCGTTCGCCGCTGGCAGGCACCGGGATCCGGGAGGGCGCGGTGCTCACCCACGTGGACGGCCGGGCCGTGGACCCGGTGACCGGCCCGTACCCGCTCCTGGCCGGCGCGGGCGGCACGACGGTGGAGCTCACGCTCGCCCCGGCGCAGGGCGAGGCGGGCCGGCCACGCCGGGTCGCCGTCGTCCCGCTCATCGACGAACGGCCCCTGCGCTACCAGGACTGGGTGGCCAAACGGCGAGCCGTGGTACGGGAGTTGAGCCACGGCCGATGCGGCTACCTGCACATCCCGGACATGGGCGGCTCGGGCTGGGCCCAGTTCAACCGCGACCTGCGCATGGAGGTGTCGCGGCCCGCGCTGATCGTGGACGTGCGCGGCAACGCCGGCGGCCACATCAGCGAACTCGTGGTGGAGAAGCTGACGCGGACGATCCTGGGCTGGGACCTCACCCGCGACGCGCAGCCGGTGTCGTACGCCTCGAACGCCCCGCGGGGACCGGTGGTGGCACTGGCGGACGAGGCGACCTCCTCCGACGGCGACATGATCACGGCCGCCTTCAAGCTGCTGAAACTCGGCCCCGTCGTCGGTCAGCGCACCTGGGGCGGCGTGGTCGGCATGACCGGCCGGCACCGGCTCGGCGACGGCACCGTCATCACCGTCCCGATGAACGCGGCCTGGTTCGACGCGTACGGCTGGTCGGTGGAGAACCGGGGCGTCACCCCCGACCTGGAGATCCTGCGCACCCCTCTCGACTGGGCCGAGGGCCGCCACGCCCAACTCGACGACGCGGTACAGCTGGCACTGGACCTGCTCAGTGCCCAACCCCCTGCGACTCCGCCCGACTACACCGACGTCCCCGACCGGTTCCGCCCGAAGCTGCCGCCCCGCACGACGTGACGGAGGCGAGGAACGGGAGGCGGGAGGACGAGAGACAGGAGGACGAGGGGAGTTCGAGAGACAGGCGGGAGGACGACGGGAGGGGCGCCCCGGGCCCGGGGCGCCCCTGTCAACCGTTCACCGTCGCCGGGAGCGGTGCGTCAGATCTCGTCGTCGAAGCCGACGCGCTCGCGCTCGCGGTCCCGCTCCTGCGGGTTACGGCGCTCCGCCTCCTCGCGCTCCGGGCGCATGCGCTCCGCGTCCTCGCCCGGACGCTGCTTACCGCGCGACTGGACCTGCTCCTTGGCCTGCTGGGCCTTCTGCTTGGCCTGCTGCTGCCACTGCTCGGTCTGGTCCTGGAACTTGTCCTTCATACCCATGTGGGTTCACTCCTGTGGGAGATGAGGGGGTTGGGGCCCCGTGGTGGGGCCTCGACCAGACTCACACGGGCGGTCACGGCGCGCATGTCGATCAACTACGCTGCGTAGCCCTCGCCTGTTCGTCGGCGGAGCCGCCCGCTCCCACCAGCCCCGTCCGCATCCCCTGCAGCCGGGGCGCGTACCGCTTCATCTCGCGCCGGCCGACGGTCGCGATGAGTCCGGGCAGATATCCGCGCATCCCCTGCATGCCCCGCAGCCAGCCCTGTCCGTACACGTGCGGCGAGCGCCGCTCGATGCCGGCCACGATCCGGTCGACCGCCGGGCCCAGCGGGTACGTCTTGTTCGACGGCCACGGCAGCCGCTGCCTCAACTCCCGCATCACCTCGTCCTGGTCGGCCCCGCGCACCATGTCGGTGTCGGTCCAGGACAGGTATCCGACGCCGACCCGGACGCCCTGGTGGGCGACCTCGGCGCGCAGACTGTGCGCGAACGCCTCCACACCCGACTTGGACGCGCAGTACGCGGTCATCATCGGCGCCGGGGTGATCGCGGCGAGCGAGGCGATCTGCAGCAGATAGCCGCGGCTCTCCTTCAGCAGCGGCAGGAAGGCGCGGGCCGTGACCGCCGAGCCGATCAGGTTGACCTCGATGACCCTGCGCCAGGAGTCCGGATCGGAGTCGGCGAACGGACCGCCGTTGGCCACACCGGCGTTGGCCACGACGATGTCCACCTTGCCGAAGCGCTCCTTCACCTCGGCCGCCACCCGGGCCATCGCCTCGTGGTCGGTGACGTCGGCGTACCAGTGGTCGCTGTCGCTGTGCAGCCGCTCGGACACCTGCTTGAGCGCGTCCGGCTCCAGGCCGACCAGTGCGACCTTCGCGCCGCGCGCGGAGAGCTTGCGCGCGAGCAGCTCCCCGACGCCGCGCGCCGCCCCGGTGACGACGGCGACCTGTCCCTCGAGATCGACCCTGCTCATGCGCCCTCCTTCAACTGCGTGTACGTGGTGGCGAGTTCCCGGATCCGGGAGGTGACCAGGTCGGGCGCCTCGACCGGCGTCATGTGGCCGACGCCGGGCAGTTCGGTGACGCCGAGGGAGTGCGGCAGCGCCGCGGCGATCCGGTGGGCGTGCACCGGCGGGGTCATCCGGTCGCCGGTGCCGACCAGCACCGCCGTCGGCACGCTCAACTCCCCCACGCCGTGGTCGAGATCGAGCAGATGCAGCACGCGCGACCAGGCGTGCCGCACCCGGCGCGGGCAGGCGTGCACGATGTGGGCGCACGTCCGCACCATGTGCGGGGCCGCCCCGGCGCCCATCGTGGCGTACTTCAGGATCCGCATCGCGACCGGCGTGACCGGCCCGAGGGGCGCTCTCGAGCCGAGGACGTGCCGGGTCAGCCAGGTCCGCAGCCGGCCTGGCCGCAGGGGGACGACGGTGGACTCGGCGACCAGCCGCGAGGCGCCGGTGCTGCACAGCAGGACGGCGGCCGCGTGCTCCTTGAAGCCGGCCCGCCCGGCCGCCGCCAGCACGGTCATGCCGCCCATGGAGTGACCGACGATCACGGCCTTCTCCCCGGGCGCGAGCGTCGCGTCCAGGACGGCTTCCAGGTCGTCGGCGAGGACGTCCGTGCTGCACACCGGGCTCGCCGGGGTGCGTCCGTGGCCGCGCTGGTCGTACGCGACGACGCGGTGGTCGACGGCGAGGTCGCGGATCTGCGCCGCCCAGAACGCCGTCGAACAGGTCCAGCCGTGGGCGAGGACGACGACGGGCGCGGTCCCGGCCCCCGAGTCGGGGCCGTGGATCTCCACGTGCAGACGGGTGCCGTCGGCGGAGACGGCGGTGAGCTCACGGGACGAGGTCACGCCGTCACCTCCTTCTCCTCGGCGGCCTGCGCGCGAGCGGGCGCGCGCAGCACCTCGTACTCCGCGAGGTCCACGCGGCGCGTCGCGCGCCGGAACTCGGCGGTGGTGCCCGGCCAGACGGTGGTGTTGCGGCCGTTGGCGTCCAGGTACCAGCTGGTGCAGCCGCCCGTGCTCCACACCGTGCGCTTCATCCGGTCCTGCACCCGGCGGTTCCAGGCGTGCACGGCGCTCGGCCGGGCGTCCAGGGCCGCGCGGCTTCCCCCGGTGCCTCGAGGGCCCGGGGGGACCGTCAGGACGTCGAGCTGGCGCAGATAGTCGGCCATGTAGTTCAGCTGGGACTCGATCATCAGGATCATGGAGGAGTTCCCGAGGCCCGTGTTGGGGCCGATGATCGTCATCCAGTTGGGGAAGCCGGCGGCGGACGCGCCCCGCAGGGCCTGCATGCCGCCCTTCCAGCTCTCCGCGAGCGTCCGCCCGTCGGCGCCCACGACCCGGTCGGCGATCGGCATGTCGGTGACGTGGAACCCGGTGCCGAAGACGATCACGTCGGCCTCCGCCTCACTGCCGTCGGCGGCGACCAGGGTGGACCCGCGGACCTCGCTCAGGCCGCTCGTCACGACGTCCACGTTGGGCTGCGTGAGGGCCGGATAGTAGGTGCTGGACAGCAGGATCCGCTTGCAGCCGATGCGGTAGTCCGGGGTGAGCTTGGCGCGCAGGGCCGGGTCCTTGACGGCACGGGCCATGTTCCGCTTGGCGAGCTGCTCGACGAAGCCGAGTTCGTTCGGATGCTTGGTGAAGGCCTGCACCTGCAGCTCGCGGATGCCCCACAGCAGCCCGCGCCGCAGCTGCGCGGTGAAGGGCAGGGCGCGGTGCAGGGCCCGCTCCGCGCCGCTGACGGCCCGGTCGACGCGGGGCATCACCCAGGGCGGGGTGCGCTGGAAGAGGGTCAGCCTGGAGACGTCCGGCTGGATGGCCGGCACGATCTGGATGGCCGAGGCCCCGGTTCCGACCATGGCGACCCGCTTGCCGGTGAGGTCGTGATCGTGGTCCCAGCGGGCCGAGTGGAAGACCTTGCCCGGGAACGACTCCAGGCCGGGGATCTCCGGGATCCTCGGGTCGGACAGCGGCCCGGTCGCGGACACGACGACGTCGGCGAAGTAGCGCCCGCCGCTCGTCTCGACGTCCCAGCGCAGCTCCTGCGCGTCCCAGGTCATCCGCAGCACCTCGGAGTCGAGCCGCAGGTGCGGCCGCAGCCCGAAGACGTCCGTGACGTGCTCCAGGTAGGCGCGGATGTGCTCCTGGCCGGAGAAGGTGCGCGGCCAGTCGGGGTTGGGCGCGAAGGAGAAGGAGTAGAGGTGGGACGGCACGTCACAGGCGCACCCCGGGTAGCTGTTGTCCCGCCAGGTCCCGCCCACGCTGCTCGCCCGCTCCAGGATCACGAAGTCCGTGATCCCCTCGCGGCGCAGCCGCACGGCGGCGCCCAGCCCTCCGAAGCCGGACCCGATCACCGCCACCCGTACGTGTTCGGTCATCCCGACACCTCCCAGCCGTGCGACTCTCGCGACTCTGCCAGTGAACACTGGCGCAATGGGAGGGTAGAGCAGGTACGTACCGATGGGTAGGGGCCGGGAGAAGGAAAGTTACCGGCGGTACAACATAGGCTGCGTCCGTGATGGAGAAGCGCGAGTACCGAACGGAGGAGCTGGCCGAAAAGGCCGGCATCACAGTGCGCACGCTGCGCTTCTACCGCGAGCGCAAACTGCTCGCACCACCCCGCCGCGAGGGCCGCATCGCCTGGTACGACGACCATCACCTGGCCCGGCTGCGCACGATCTCCGCCCTCCTGGAACGCGGCCACACCCTGACCGGCATCGCGGAGCTGGCGGACGCCCTGGACCAGGGCAGCGACGTGGCCGAGCTGATCGGCGTCGGCGGCCCCACCGAGGAGGAGCCGGTCCGCCTCACGCCGGAGGAACTCGCCGCCCGCTTCGAGGGACAGGTCACCCCCGAGAACCTGGCCGCCGCCCTCGACCTCGGCTACCTGGGCACGGACGGCGACGAGATCGTCCACATCAGCAGACGACTGCTGGACGTGTCCTCCGCCCTCGTCGGCGAGGGAATCCCGCTCGCCGAGGTCCTCGCCGCGGGCGTCCGCGTCCGCGAACACGCCGACGCCCTCGCCGAGCTCTTCACCGACCTGATCCTGCGCCACGCCACCGCGAAGGACCTGCCGCGCCTGCGCCCGCTGGCCCGAAGCGTGGTGGAGGCGGAAGTCTCCCTGGCACTGGACCGGCGCCTGCGGAAGGAGACACAGGGCGGACCCGGCGGCGGGGCCTAGAGGTCGTAGACGACGGTCACCGGCGCGTGGTCCGACCAGCGCTCGCCATGCGTGGCCGCACGCTCCACCAGCCCCTTGACGGCCTTGCCCGCGAGCCCCGGCGTCGAGACCTGGTAGTCGATGCGCCACCCCGAATCGTTGTCGAAAGCCCGCCCCCGGTACGACCACCAGGTGTAGGGACCCTCCACGTCCGGGTGCAGCGACCGCATGACGTCCACGTAGCCGCCGTCCTCCGGCGCGAAGACCCGGCTCAGCCATGCGCGCTCCTCCGGCAGGAACCCCGAGTTCTTCTGGTTGGCGCGCCAGTTCTTCAGGTCGGCCTGCTGGTGGGCGATGTTCCAGTCGCCGCAGACCAGGACCTCGCGGCCGTCGGCGGCGGCGCGTTCGCGCAACCCCTTGAGGTGGGCGAGGAACTCGCCCGTGAAGCGGACCTTCTCGTCCTGGCGGTCGGTGCCGACCTCGCCGGAGGGCAGGTAGAGGGAGGCGATCGTCACACCGGGCAGGTCGGCCTCGACGTAACGGCCGCTGCCGTCGAACTCGGCGGAGCCGAAGCCGACGCGGACGGCGTCAGGCTCGCGGCGGGTGTAGAGGGAGACACCGGCGCGCCCCTTGGCGGCGGCCGGGGCGTGGGTGACGAACCAGCCCTCGGGGGCCCGAACGGTCTCCGGCAGCTGCTCCGGCTCGGCCCGCACCTCCTGCAGGCACAGCACGTCGGCGGAGGTGTCGGCGAGCCACTCCACGAAGCCCTTCTTCGCGGCGGCGCGCAGCCCATTCACGTTCACGGAGGTCACGGTCAGCACCCGGGCACGATACCGGCCGGGCTTCGGCTACCGGCACACTGGACCGGGCCCGCACCCCGACTTCTCCATGACTGTGCATAGAACTACTGTAGGCGGCATGAATATACGCAGCGTTCCCTTCGACCACCCCGACGCCGTCAAGCTCAACGACGAGGTCCAGGCCGAGTACCACGAGCGCTACGGCGACGGCGGCGACGCCACGGTCCTCGAACCGTCCGACTTCCGGCCGCCGCGCGGGGTGTACTTCATCGCGTACGACGAGCGGGACCGGCCCGTGGCCACGGGCGGTTGGCGCAGCCAGGACGAGAACGGCGAGGGCAACCAGGACGGCGACGCCGAGCTGAAGCGCATGTTCGTCGTCCGCGAGATGCGCGGGCGGGGGCTGGCGCGGCGGATCCTGACCGCCCTGGAGGAGGACGCCCGGGCCGCCGGACGCACCCGGATGGTCCTGGAGACCGGCACCGAGCAGCCGGAGGCCATCGCCCTGTACACCTCCAGCGGCTACGAGCCGTGCGGGAAGTTCGGCTACTACCGCGAGTACGAGTCGAGCAGATGCTTCGCCAAGCCCCTCGGCTCCTGAACGGCCACTGCCACAGCCCCGGCTCGGGGACGGCCCGTTGCGGGCGGTCGGCACGGCTCGGGCCCACGCCTTCGAGCACGCCGCATTCCACACGGCCACCCGGGCCGCCCGACTACCCCCGGCTGCCGTCCAGTTGGCGGTAGGGACGGTCGCGGAGGACGACGGGTGCGTCCTCCCCGGAAGTTCTTTTGCCGGTCGGCGGACGCCGAGCCACTGACCGTCGCCACGGTGGACGCCCTGCCGGTGCCGCCAGCGCCGGCGGCCTGCCCACGGCACGCCGCGCACTCCGGCGCACACGATAGAGCCCCCGTCGGCTTCCCGACGGGGGCTCTATGCTGCGTGGACCTGAGGGGATTTGAACCCCTGGCCCCCTCGATGCGAACGAGGTGCGCTACCGGACTGCGCCACAGGCCCTTGCAACGAGTGAAACTCTAGCACCCCCATCGGCGTGCTTGGAAATCCGTTCCCCGAGGCCGGGCGGGGGGCGGGGCCCCTCATTCGTTGGCGGCCCGGGGGCGCTCGCCGTCCTCGTACTGGTCGAACAGCGGAGTGCGGCCCCGTTCGCGCGAGCGCCGGGCAGAGGCCGCGCGCCGCGCGTCGCTGCGCTCGCCGCCCTCCGCCGTCCGGTCGTCCGCCGTCCGGTCCTCGGCCGTACCGCCCGGTGCGCGGTCCGCCGCTCCGGTCGGGGTGTCCCCGGCGTCCGCCGCCTCCTGCTCCGGCGCGACGGAACTCGACCGGGCCGAGCTCCAGGCGTCGGGCCCCGCGAGGTCCACGTCGGACGTGGCGCGCGGGGCGACCGGTGCGGTCACGTACGTGGGCAGCGGGACCGGGACCGGGTCCCAGCTCTCGCCGTGGCCCGGGCGGCGCTGCCGCTCGCGCTGCTGGTCGACCCACTCCGCGTGGTCGGTCTGCTCGACGAGCGCCCTGCGGTCCGCTGCCAGCGCCAGCAGGCCCGGGTCGGTCTCCGGTTCGGGGGCCTCGTGCGGCTCCTCGGCGTCGGCGCCGGGGTCGGGGTCGAGGGACGACGCGGCCGCCGGGGCGGGCGCCCTGCGGCGCGGCTGACGCTCGCGCAGCCGCTGGGCGGCGACCTCGGCACGCCGGCGGTCCATCTGGTAGGCGAAGCGGCGGCGCTCCTGGGAGCGCAGATAGGCGATGTACGCGCTGAGCAGGACGGCGGGCACGGCGGGCGCCCAGAGGAAGGCGAGCCCGCCGACCGCCGCGACGATCGCCCCGAGCGTGAAGGCGAGGAAGAGCATCACCGTGGTGCGCCGGCGGCGCGCGAGCGCCTTCGAGCGCTGGGCGCGCGCGGCGGACGCCTGCGCGGCGGACGCCTGCGCGGCAGACATGTGCCGCGCGGCCGGCACGCGTCGGCCCGCCGGTGCGGCGCCCCCGTCGCGCGCAGGCGCGGAGGCCGCGGACGCGGAGGCCGTCGAGGAACCCGAAGGGACGGGCGAGGCCGCGGAGGGCGCGGACGCGTGGTCGCGCGGGGACTTGACGCTCTGTTCGCGCGGCTCCCGCCCGGGGTCGGCCGCCGGCTCGCGCACCGGTTCACGTGGCGCTTCGGAGCGGGCGGGCCCTCGTTCGTGGCCGCGCTCCTGCCTGCGCTCCGAGCCCCGTTCCTGCACCTGCGCCTTCACCTGCGGGCGCGTCGGAGGCATGGCGAAGGCCCGGACGTCCACCGAGTCGGTGACGGCGTCCGGAGCGTCGGCGTCGGGCTCCTCCTCGGTGGAGCGCGCCCGCAGGTCCTTGGCGTACCGGCGCTCCATGCCCGCCCGTCCGGACAGCAGCCGGATGGCGGTGCTGAAGCGTTCCGTGGGACGAGCCTCGTTCAGCTCGTCCTGCCTACGGAGCCACATGGGCACCAAGTAGGCGGCCCAGGCCCCGACGATGACTGCGTAGATGAGGCCGCTGCTGCTCACGTCTCACACCGTAGAGGGGTTTACGTGAGGCCATCCGCCAATTGAGCCGGTGTGTCGCACGATCTGGCTGATATTTCGAACTTTTTTTGTGACCGATGCGATCAACAGGCCGCCTGGGGCACGAATTACGGGCCCCAGACGGTCACCACTCGATCATTATCGAACACTTATTCAATTTCCCGGGTCCCGGTGATTCCCACCGGCATTCCCCGAGGTGTTCTGGGGGGCGCTCCGAGGGGCGCTCTGCTGACCGCGCGGCGCACTTCGGGAGCGGGTGCGCCGCCACCGGCTCAACAGGCCCTCCGGGACCTCCTCCGACGTGAGCGCGAACACGAGGTGGTCGCGCCACGCGCCGTCGATGTGGAGATAGCGCGGCCGCAGCCCTTCCTCCCGGAATCCGAGTTTCTCCACGACCCGGCGGCTGGGGCCGTTCTCGGGGCGAATGCAGACCTCGATGCGGTGCAGTCCGACGGTCCGGAAACAGTGGTCCACCACGAGCGCGACGGCCGTCGGCATCACCCCGCGACCGGCCACCGACTCGTCCACCCAGTAGCCGACGTGCCCCGAGCACATCGACCCCCAGGTGATTCCGGCGACCGTCAACTGCCCGACGAGCCGCCCCTGGTACTCGATGACGAACGGCAGCATCCGCCCCGCGTTCGCCTCGGTCCGCAGATGCCGGACCATCTGACGGTAGGTCGGCCGGTGCGCGATCGGCCCGCTGGGCGCGGGCGGCGGGATGGTCGCCTCCCAGGGGCGCAGCCAGTCCCGGTTGCGCCGGTTGACCTCGCGCCAGGCCCGCTGGTCGCGCAGCTTTATGGGCCGCAGGACGATGTCGCCCTCCGTCAGTTCGACGGGCCAGGATGGGGTGTTCAGCTGGCACCCCCGTGGCTGGGTCTGCGGTGGTCGCCGCCGCGGATCTGGTCGACGGCATGGATCAGCAGGGGCTCCAGGACGGCGAGGCCGTCCCTCACCCCGCCGGTGGAACCGGGCAGGTTGACGATCAGGGTGCCGCCCGCCACTCCGGCCAGGCCCCGGGAGAGCGCCGAGGTGGGCACCTTCTCCCGGCCGTACGCCCGGATGGCCTCGGCGATGCCCGGCACCTCGCGGTCGATCACCGCGCGGGTCGCCTCGGGCGTGCGGTCGGTGGGCGAGATTCCCGTGCCGCCGGTGGTGACGACGGCGTCGTACCCGGCCTCGACGGCGGCGTGCAGCGCGGCCTCCACGGGATCGCCGTCCGGAACGACCTGCGGGCCGTCCACGGTGAAGCCGAAGCCGCGCAGACCGTCGGCGATCAGCGGGCCGCCCCTGTCCTCGTAGACGCCGGCGGCGGCCCGGTTGGAGGCGGTCACGACGAGTGCCCGGTACGGCGCCGCGCTCATGCCCGGCTCCAGTCGCCCGACTTGCCGCCCGTCTTCTCCTCTACGCGCACGTCCGTGATCACCGCTTTCTTGTCGACCGCCTTGACCATGTCGATCACGGTGAGCGCGGCGACGGACACAGCGGTGAGGGCCTCCATCTCGACGCCCGTGCGGTCCGTCGTCTTCACCGTGGCGGTGATCTCCACGGCGTCGTCCGCGACCGACAGGTCCAGTTTCACACCGGAGACGGCGAGCGGGTGGCACAGCGGGATCAGGTCCGGGGTGCGCTTGGCGCCCATGATGCCCGCGATCCGCGCGGTGGCCAGCGCGTCGCCCTTGGGCACGCCCTCGCCCCGCAGCAGTTCGATCACGCGGGGCGAGACGAGCACCCGCCCGCTGGCACGCGCGGTGCGGGCGGTGACGTCCTTGCCGGACACGTCGACCATGCGCGCCGCGCCCGCGTCGTCGATGTGCGTCAGTCGGTCCTGCGTACTCATGCTGGTGGCGCTCCCGGTCCGGGCCCGCGCGGTGCGGCGCAGGGCCTGTTGTGCGCGACACGGTACCCCCAACCAGGAGCGCTCAGCCGAGCAGGACGACCTCGACCTCGGCGCCGGGCTCGACGGACTCCACGTCCTCGGGGACGACGATCAGCGCGTCGGCGTGCGCGAGGGCCGCGACCAGGTGGGAGCCTGCGCCGCCGACCGGGCGCACGGAGCCGTCGGCGCAGACCGCGCGCAGGAACTGTCTGCGGCCCTTCGGCGAGGTCAGCGCCTTGTCGGCGGTCAGCCTCGCGCGCGTGGTGGGCCGGTGGACGTCCGCCAGCCCCATGAGGGTGCGGATGGCGGGCCGGACGAACAGTTCGAAGGACACGTACGACGACACCGGGTTGCCGGGCAGGGCGAGCAGGGGGGTGTGGTCGGGGCCGACCGAGCCGAAGCCCTGGGGCTTGCCGGGCTGCATGGCGAGTTTGCGGAACTCGACGCCGCCGCCCTCCTCGTCCTCGTCGCCCACGTGCTCCAGCGCCTCCTTGACGACGTCGTACGCCCCGACGCTGACGCCGCCGGTGGTGACGACGAGGTCGGCGCGCACGAGCTGGTCCTCGATGGTGGCGCGGAGGGTCTCGGCGTCGTCGGCGACCGCGCCGACCCGGTAGGCGATGGCGCCCGCGTCCCGGGCGGCCGCGGTGAGGGCGAAGCTGTTGGAGTCGTAGATCTGGCCGCTGCCCAGCTCCGCGCCCGGCTGGACCAGCTCGCTGCCGGTGGACATCACGACCACGCGCGGGCGCGGGCGCACCCGTACGGCACCGCGGCCGATCGCGGCGAGCAGGGCGATCTGGGGCGGCCCGAGGACGGTTCCGGCGTCGAGGGCGCGCTCCCCCGCCTTCACGTCGCTGCCCTCGGCGCGCACGTGCGCGCGTGCCTCGGCGGACCGGTACACGCGCACGTGCCCGGAAGCCTGCTCGGGGGCGAGGCTGCGGGCGCGCATCCCGCTGACCGGGCCCTCGCCGAGACCCCCGTCGGTCCACTCCACGGGGACGACGGCCTCGGCGCCGGGCGGCAGCGGGGCGCCGGTCATGATCCGGGCGGCCTGACCGGGCCCCACGTGCAGCAGGCCGGCGGACTGCCCCGCCGCGACGTCCCCGACGACGTCCAGAGCGGCCGGGAACTCCTCGCTCGCGCCCGCGACGTCCGCGACCCGTACCGCGTACCCGTCCATGGAACTGTTGTCGAAGGGCGGCAGCGAGACCGGCACCGTGACGTCCTCGACGAGGACACAGCCCTGGGCGTCGGGCAGTTGCAGCTCGATCGGCTCCAGCGGGCGGACCGTGGCGAGGATGTCCTCCAGGTGCTCGTCCACCGACCAGAGGCGGTCCTGGGCGGTGGGACGGGGCGCGGCGGTGCTCAAGGTGGCTACATCTCCTCGGTGACGTAACTGCGAAGCCAGGACCGGAAGTCCGGACCCAGATCCTCACGTTCGCACGCGAGTCTGACAATGGCACGCAGATAGTCGCCGCGGTCGCCGGTGTCATAGCGGCGGCCCTTGAAGACGACGCCGTGGACGGGGCCGCCGACCTTCTCGTCCTGCGCGAGCTGCTGGAGGGCGTCGGTGAGCTGGATCTCGCCGCCACGCCCGGGCTCGGTCTGGCGCAGCACGCCGAACACGCTCGGGTCGAGCACGTAGCGGCCGATGATCGCGTAGTTCGACGGGGCGTCCGCCGGGTCCGGCTTCTCCACGAGACCGGTCACCTTGACGACGTCGGCGTCCACGGTGGCCTCGACGGCCGCGCAGCCGTAGAGGTGGATCTGCTCCGGGGCGACCTCCATGAGCGCGACGACGCTGCCGCCGTGCCGCTCCTGGACCTCGATCATCCGCTGGAGCAGCGGGTCACGGGGGTCGATCAGGTCGTCGCCCAGCAGGACGGCGAACGGCTCCTGTCCGACGTGCGGGGCCGCGCACAGGACGGCGTGGCCGAGGCCCTTGGGGTCGCCCTGCCGGACGTAGTGCATGGTCGCGAGGTCGCTGGACTGCTGGACCTTGGCGAGCCGGGCGGCGTCGCCCTTCTTCTGCAGGGCCGACTCGAGCTCGTAGTTGCGGTCGAAGTGGTCCTCCAGAGGCCGCTTGTTGCGGCCGGTGACCATGAGGACGTCGTCGAGGCCCGCGGAGACGGCCTCCTCGACCACGTACTGGATCGCGGGCTTGTCCACGACCGGCAGCATCTCCTTGGGAGTCGCCTTGGTCGCCGGCAGGAACCGGGTGCCGAGGCCTGCCGCGGGGATGACAGCCTTGCTGATCCTGGGGTGCGACTGAGTCATGTCGGCAACCTTATCCGCTGGCTTTGGGACGAATCTGTGGCTCTGATCGATTCATGATCGTATGGGCGCATAAGAGCTGTGTGTGAGAGCAATGCACGAATGGTGCGGGAGTGACGTATGAGCCACCTAGAAGGCGGACCAGAGCCTGACAAACGGATGTTGCGGCGAGGGTTCCTCGCCATGAGGAACAGATTGACGACGGATGACCTGCGCTCGGCGGCCGCCGCACTGGCCGAGCACGCCATGGAGCTTCCCGAACTGGCGGACGCGCGCACGGTGGCGGCGTACGTCTCCGTGGGCAACGAACCCGGCACCCTGGCCCTGCTGGACGCGCTGCGCGCGCGGGGCGTGCGCGTCCTGCTCCCCGCGCTGCTGCCCGACAACGACCTGGACTGGGGTGCGTACACCGGCGAGGGTTCCCTCGCACGGGTCCGGCACGGCGGGAAGACCGCTCTGCTGGAGCCGGTCGGCGAGCACCTCGGCCCGGACGCCGTGGCGGAGGCCGACGTGGTGCTGCTGCCCGGCCTCGCGGTCGACGCGCGCGGTATGCGGCTGGGCCGCGGCGGCGGCTCGTACGACCGCGTGCTGGCCCGGCTGGCGGCCCTCGGGGCCCGCCCCTGCCTGGTGGTGCTCCTGTACGACTCGGAGGTGGTCGAGCGCCTCCCCGAGGAGGCGCACGACCAGCCGGTACAGGCGGTGGTGACGCCTTCGGGAGTACGCCGCTTCACCTGAACCCCGGGGCGGAGGCCGGACGGGGCGCACGGGTGACACGGTCGGGTGCCGCACACAGGGGGAGACGCGAGGGGGCCCTCCACGCGCGCGTGGAGGGCCCCCTTCATCGCCGGCTCAGGGCTTGAGGAGCAGGGTGTCGCTGGTGCTGTCCTCGACCGCCTTCTTCGAGAAGGACCAGTCGAGCAGCTCACCGTTGACCCACTTGCCCGTCTGGTCGGTGTAGTGGGCACTGAAGGCGTGGCCCGAGGCGCCGGTGAGGTTGATCCACTTCGACTTGTCCAGGTCCGCGAGGTTGACCACCATCCGCATCGACGGCACCCACACCACCTCGTAGCCGCCGGCCGCGTTCCAGCCGGTCGCGTCGACCGTCGCCTCGCCGCCGCCGAGCTTCCAGGGGCCGCGGTTGAGGATGTACTTCAGGAATCCGGGACCGCTGGTGCCCAGGGTCTGGTTCTTCAGGAACAGGCGGTGCAGCCGGCCCCAGCTCCAGGTGTCGATGTCCTTGCCCAGCTTGGCGGTCAGCTCCCAGCGGGCGTCGATCATGGCCCGCTCGAACAGCTTGTCCCGGTTGTGGTCGGCGCCGGTGCGGTTGCCCGAGTCGGGCGTCGTCCACCACTCGCTGTCCGTCTTCTCCAGGAGGTTGCGCACGACCTCGAACCAGCGGTCGCCGCCGTCCGGCTGCGCCTGGTCGGCGTCGCGCTGGCCGCACTCGCGGACCTTGTCGGTGTCGTCGACCGGGCCGGTGGTGTTGACCGGGTCGACCCACAGGCACTGGCCCTCCACACGCAGTTCCTTGGGCAGCTTGTTGCCGAAGGCCAGCTTGAGGATGTTGCGCCAGACGGCGTTGAAGTAGGCGGCCGCCGCGGAGTCGGCGTCCTGGGTGTAGTCCCAGCCCTGCAGCAGGTCCTGCGCCTCGCGCACGTCCGGGTCGTCCAGGTTGAGCTTGAGCAGGATGGGCACGAGCAGCCGGGCGATCTGGCTGTCGTTGTCCAGCTGCATCTGGCGCATGTCGTCGGTGGAGATCTTGCCGCCGCCCTTGATCTTGCCCTTGATCAGGTCGGTGATCCGCTGGCTGCGCGCGCCGTAGCCCCAGTCCGTGGTGAGCGTGTACGGGTACTTGTCCTTGTCGACCACGGCCTGGTTGGCGGTGACGATGTAGCCGCGCGCGGGGTCGAACTCGTAGGGCAGCTCGTCGAACGGGATGTACTTCTTCCACTGGTACTTCGAGTCCCAGCCCGGCGTGGGGATCGAGCCGTCCACGCCCTTGGCGCGGGTGGGGATCTTGCCGGGCAGCTGGTAGCCGATGTGGTTCGCGGTGTCGGCGTAGACCAGGTTCTGCGAGGGCACGTCGAAGAGCTCGGCCGCCTTGCGGAAGCCGTCCCAGTCCTTCGCCTTGTCGAGGGCGAAGACGGCGTCCATGGAGGTGCCCGGTTCCAGGGCGGTCCACTTCAGGGCGACGGCGTACCCGTCGCCCCGGTCGGGCGCCGCGCTGTCGACGCCGGCCTTTTTGCCGACCTTGACGAGCTCGTCGTCGCGGTCGGAGAGCAGCGGCATCCCGTCCTGGGTCTGGCGGACGACGATCGGCTTGGCGGCGCCGCCCGCGACCTTGATGGTCTCGTCGCGCCTGACGAACGGCCTGACCTTGCCGTCGTACTGGTAGCCGTCGTCGCCGGAGAGCTTCTCCAGGTAGAGGTCGGTGACGTCCACGCCGGAGTTCGTCATGCCCCAGGAGATGTCCGCATTGTGGCCGATTATCACACCGGGCATGCCCGCAAAGGTGTAGCCGGAGACGTCGTACTGGCACTTGCTGGAGACGCTGCGGCAGTGCAGGCCCATCTGGTACCAGACGGACGGCAGCGAGGCCGACAGATGCGGGTCGTTGGCCAGCAACGGCTTGCCGGTGATGGTGTGCGTCCCGGCGACGACCCAGGAGTTGGAGCCGATGCCGTTGCCGTTCACCCCGACGGCCGTGGGCAGGTCGTCCAGAACGTCGTACAGGCCGGAGAGCTGGCTCTGCAGGGCCGAGCCGCTGCCGTTCCCGGTGCCGCTGCCGTTCCCGCCGCCGGACGAGTCACCGGAGCCCGAGCCCGAGCCGCTGCCGCCGACACTGTCGCCGTCGCTCTGCTCGAACGTCTTGGTCAGCTCGTCGTACCGGCCTTCCTGGACGATCGGCTTGTTGCGGTCGTAGGGGTACTCCGGGTAGAGGTCGGCGATCTGCTGCGGGCCGAGACGGCTGGTCATCAGGGCGCGGTCGATCTCGTCCTGCATGTTGCCGCGCAGGTCCCAGGCCATCGCCTTCAGCCACGCGACCGAGTCGACGGGGGTCCACTCGGCGGGCTTGTAGTCGTTGGTGAATCCCAGGGCCGCGTACTCCAGGGAGATGTCCGCCGCGTCCTTGCCCTTGAGGTAGGCGTTGACCCCCTTGGCGTAGGCCTGCAGGTACTTCTTGGTGTCGGCCGACAGCTTGGTGTCGTACTCCTTCTGGGCGACACGGTCCCAGCCCAGGGTGCGCAGGAACTCGTCGTTGTCGACCTGGCCCTTGCCGAACATCTCCGACAGCCGCCCGGAGGTCATGTGCCGGCGTACGTCCATCTCGTAGAACCGGTCCTGGGCCTGGACGTAGCCCTGGGCCATGAACAGGTCCGCGTCGGAGTCCGCGTAGATCTGCGGGATGCCGTAGCCGTCCCGCTTCACGTCGACGGGCCCGGACAGGCCCTCCAGCGTGATCGAACCCTTGGTCTGCGGGAAGGACGCGCGGACGGTGCTGATGGACCAGTAGGCCCCGTAGGCGATGCCACCGATGATGGCCAGCACCAGCACAAGCACGACCAAACGGGCTTTGCGCCCCTTCTTCCTGCCGGACTTGACGGGCTTGTCACCCGATGTGGCGGTGGTGTTGGGGGGCATCGCTGTCCTTGCTGTCCTAACGCGAGCGGCAGGGCTGGCTGTCCTTTTGAATGAGCGCTGGAGCAACCATAGGCGCAGGGCCTCGCGCCACTTGACGCGGAGTCGGGTACCCGCGCGGAAGGACGTTCGATCTTGACTCGTCGAGTGTCAAGAAATCGTCAAGAGTTAGGTAAGGTAACGAAGTAGTTGGGCCCGGGGTCGCACAGCTTCGTGTCCGATGTATCCGATGCACACGAGCGCCCGCGCGCACGGCGCGCGCGCCAGTGAAGGGAACCGCCGCTGACTGTCCACCACCTCAACCAGCTCCTGCTCGTCTGCTCGCTCGTCCTGCTCGTCGCCGTCGCAGCGGTCCGGATCTCCTCGCGCAGCGGGCTCCCCAGCCTGCTCGTCTACCTGGGCATCGGCATCGCCATGGGCCAGGACGGCATCGGCGACATCCACTTCGACAACGCCGAACTGACCCAGGTCATCGGCTACGCCGCCCTGGTCGTGATCCTCGCCGAGGGCGGGCTCGGCACGAAGTGGAAGGAGATCGAACCGGTCCTGCCCTCCGCCACGGCGCTGGCGCTGGCCGGAGTCGCGGTGAGCGTCGGCGTCACCGCCGCGGCCGCGCACTACGTGACGGGGCTGGAGTGGCGGCAGGCGCTGATCATCGGTGCGGTGGTGTCCTCGACGGACGCGGCGGCGGTCTTCTCCGTCCTGCGCAAGATCCCCCTGCCCTCGCGCGTGACGGGCACCCTGGAGGCCGAGTCCGGCTTCAACGACGCCCCGGTGGTCATCCTGGTCGTCGCGTTCTCCACGGCCGGCCCCGTCGAACACTGGTACGTGCTGCTGGGCGAGATAGCGCTGGAACTGGCCATCGGCGCAGCCATCGGTCTCGCGGTCGGCTGGCTGGGCTCCTGGGGCCTGCGGCACGTGGCCCTGCCCGCCTCCGGCCTCTACCCGATCGCCGTCATGGCCATCGCCGTCACCGCCTACGCGGCGGGCTCGCTGGCGCACGGCAGCGGCTTCCTGGGCGTCTACCTCGCCTCGATGGTCATGGGCAACGCGAAACTGCCGCACTGGCCCGCCACGCGCGGGTTCGCCGACGGCCTCGGCTGGATCGCCCAGATCGGCATGTTCGTGCTGCTCGGCCTGCTGGTCACCCCGCACGAGCTGGGCGACGACGTGCTGCCCGCCCTCGTCATCGGCCTGGTGCTGACCATGGTGGCCCGCCCGCTCAGCGTCGTGCTGTGTCTGACGCCGTTCCGCGTGCCCTGGCAGGAACAGACCCTGATGTCCTGGGCCGGCCTGCGCGGAGCCGTGCCCATCATCCTGGCGACCATCCCCATGGTGAGCGGCGTGACGGGCAGCCGCCGGATCTTCAACATCGTCTTCGTCCTGGTCGTCGTCTACACCCTGGTCCAGGGGCCGACGCTGCCCTGGCTGGCGCGCACGCTGCGACTGGGCGGCGACCCCGAGGCCGCCGACCTCGGCGTCGAGTCGGCGCCCCTGGAGCGGCTGCGCGGGCACCTGCTGTCGGTCGCGATCCCGGAGGGGTCGAAGATGCACGGCGTCGAGGTCAACGAACTGCGGCTGCCGGCCGGGGCCGCCGTCACCCTCGTCGTGCGCGACGGAAAATCGTTCGTGCCGCTACCCTCGACCGTTCTGCGGCGCGGCGACGAACTCCTCGTCGTGGCCACCGACCCGGTCCGCGACGCGGCCGAGAAGCGGCTGCGCGCCGTCGGACACGGCGGCAAGCTCGCCGGATGGCTGGGCACGGGCGGCGGCGAGCGTTAAGTGCGCGTTTCACACCGTTCACACCCCCTTCATTCAGAGGCTGCCGCGGGTTGTGGTGCTCCTTTTCACAGGTCCCACCGGCCTTGATCCCTGTACGATGAAGGCGCACTTTGATCGAACCAACTCTGCCTGACGCAGAGCTGGCGCGACCGTATGGCGGCCGGACACCTCCTGGAGCGGACTCCGGCATCTACCGCAGCACGCGCAAGAGGACAGCTCTCGGCGCCCCCCGCACGGGCGCGCTACCAGGCGGCAGAAAGGCACGGGCCGTGGCATCCACGGTCACCACCGAGCCGTCGAAGGACTCGTCGGCCCCCGCCCGCCCGGGATACGGGCAACTGCTGCGCACCCGCGGCGCCTGGACGTTCCTGCTGCCCGGCTTCGCGGCCCGCCAGCCCTTCGCGATGCTCACCATCTCCATCGTGCTGCTGGTCCAGCACACCACCGGCTCGTACGGCGCGGCCGGCGCCGCCGCGGCCGTCACCGGCGTCTCCATGGCGCTGTGCGCGCCCTACAGCGGGCGGCTCGCCGACCGATACGGGCAGCGCGCGGTGCTAATTCCCGGAGTGCTCGTGCACACCGTGTCCGGCCTCGCCCTGACGGCGCTCGCCCTCGCCCACGCCCCGCTGTGGGCGCTGTTCGCGGCCGCCGTGCCCACGGGCGCCTCGGTGCCCCAGGTCGGCCCCATGGTGCGGGCCCGCTGGGGCGTGACACTGAAGGGCTCACCCCTGCTGACCACCGCGGCGGCCTTCGAGTCCGTCACCGACGAGCTCACCTTCGTCGTCGGCCCGCTGCTCGCGACGGCCCTGTGCACGGCCGTGAACCCGGCTGCCGGCCTGGTCACCGAAGCCTCGCTGACCCTGCTGGGCGGACTGCTCTTCGCCGCGCAGAAGAGCACCCAGCCCCGGGTCGCCGCCGCCGGGCACGCGCGCGTGGAACACGCCTCCGCCCTCCGCGTGCCCGGTGTGCGCGTGCTGATCGTGACCTTCCTGGGCATCGGCTCCGTGTTCGGCGGCATGCAGGTCTCCCTGGCCGCGTTCACCGAGTCGATCGGGGAGCCCGGCCTGAACGGCGTCCTGTACGGGACCTTCGCCGCGGGCAACATGCTCTCCGGTCTGGTCTGCGGCGCCATCGCCTGGAAGGCCGCCCCGCAGCGGCGCCTGGCCGTCGCCTACGCGGCGCTCGCGCTCGTCGCCTCCGGCCTGTGGGCCGCGCACTCGGTGCTGCTGCTGGCGGGCCTGGGCCTGCTGGTCGGCATGTGCATCGCGCCCGCGCTGATCACCGGCTACACGCTCGTCGAGGGCCTGGTCCCGGCGGGGGCCCGCACCGAGGCGTTCACCTGGCTGACGGGCGCGGTGGCGCTCGGCCAGGCCGCCGCGGTCACCGTCGCCGGACAGCTGGAGGACCGCTTCTGGGGCGGGGCCGGCTTCCTGGTCCCCATGGGCGGCACCGTGCTGGCCCTGGCGGTCCTGCTGGCGCTGCGTTCGCGCCTGTCGCCCCGCACCCGCGCGCGTACGGTCGCACGTGGCGTCGGTCACCGCGTGCCGGTGACAGTGGACTGATCCCCGGGAATGCGTCAAGATAGACCGTCGTTAGCACTCACTGAGTGAGAGTGCCAGGAGGAAGACAGTGCCGACCTACCAGTACCAGTGCACCGAGTGCGGCGAGGGCCTCGAGGCGGTGCAGAAGTTCACCGACGACGCCCTGACCGAGTGCCCGAGCTGCGGTGGCCGCCTGAAGAAGGTGTTCTCCGCGGTCGGCATCGTCTTCAAGGGCTCCGGCTTCTACCGCAACGACAGCCGCGGCTCCTCGTCGAGCAGCTCGCCGGCGTCGTCGTCGAAGTCGTCGACCACCGACTCGAAGCCGAGCTCGACCACGTCGTCCTCGTCGGACTCGAAGTCCTCGAGCACCGGCACCTCGGCCGGCAGCAGCTCCGCCGCATAAGGATCCGGACTCCGTCTCACGGGACCCTGTCGTCGCCCGACGACGGGGTCCTGGGCGTTCCCGGCGGCCTGACGCCCGGCGTTTTCGGCGGCCCGGGACTGGCCTAGGGTGCCGGACATGGCGAACAAGGCAGCGAACGCAGAGATCGGCGTGATCGGCGGCTCCGGTTTCTACTCGTTCCTCGACGACGTGACCGAGATCCAGGTCGACACCCCCTACGGGCCGCCCAGCGACTCCCTCTTCCTCGGCGAGGCAGCCGGCCGACGGGTCGCCTTCCTGCCCCGGCACGGGCGCGGACACCATCTGCCGCCCCACCGGATCAACTACCGGGCCAATCTGTGGGCCCTGCGGTCGGTCGGGGCACGTCAGATCCTCGGCCCGTGCGCGGTGGGCGGTCTGCGTCCCGAGTACGGGCCCGGCACGCTGCTCGTGCCCGATCAGCTGGTCGACCGGACGAAGTCGCGGATCGGGACCTACTTCGACGGGCTGCCCCTGCCCGACGGCACGATGCCCAACGTGGTGCACGTGTCCCTGGCCGACCCCTATTGCCCCGCCGGACGCGCGGCGGCCCTGAAGGCGGCGCGCGGACGGCAGTGGGAGCCGGTGGACGGCGGAACGCTGGCCGTGATCGAGGGGCCGAGGTTCTCGACCCGCGCGGAATCGTTGTGGCACCAGGCGCAGGGCTGGTCGGCGGTGGGCATGACGGGCCATCCGGAGGCCGCGCTCGCCCGTGAACTCGAGCTCTGTTACACGTCGTTGAACCTGGTCACCGATCTGGACGCGGGCGCCGAGAGCGGTGAGGGCGTCTCGCACGAAGAGGTGTTGCAGGTGTTCGCGGCCAACGTGGACCGGCTGCGGGACGTGCTGTTCGACACGGTGGCCGCGCTGCCCGAGAACGCTGACCGGGACTGCCCGTGCACGAACGCGCTGGGCGGACTGAACCCGGGGTTCGAGCTGCCGTAGCGGGCGGGCCGACTGGCCGGCGAGTGGGCGGGCCGACGGCCGGGCCGGCGGGCGAGTGGGCGGGCCGACGGCCGGGCCGGCGGGCGAGTGGGCCGACGGGCCGGCCAACTGGTCGGTTGATGGATGTCCGGCGGGCTGGTGGGCGGGTCGGCGGGGGTGGAACTTCTCGTTCGGGTGGGGGAGTTGTCCACAAACCGTGGGTGGTCCACCGGCTCCGGCGGGAGGCGGCGCGAGGGCTCATCGTGGCTCTGCAAGCCCGTCCCTCCTCGCTGGTGGTGATCCCGTGTCCGCTCTTCCTCCCTCCTCTCCCCTCGCCTTCCCGTCCGCGCCCTGCCCGCCCGGGCCTGAGGCCCCCGCGACCTGCGCGGTGCCGCCCTTCGACCCGGTGCGCGTGGGCCACAGCCGGTATCGACTCGGCCGGCTGGTCCGGAGCCGCAGGCGTGCCGTGGCGATCGGCCTCGCCGTCACCGCCGCGGCGCTCGTGGTGGCGGGCCCCCGCGACAGCGGCCCGGCGCGCGGGCATCCGGATGCGGCCGGGAGCATGCACTCCCGCGCGCAGCCGTCCGCGCACGCCCCGCTGCCCGCCCCTCGTACCGCCGAGAAGGTGACCGCCCCGGTGCGGATCGCCGACGCCGCCACCGTCCGGCTGCTGCGCCCGGGCGACCGGGTCGACGTCATCGCCGCCGAGCAGACGGCGGCGGGCGGGGTGGGCGGCGGGGTCCGTGTGGTCGCGCGCGGGGCGCTAGTGACGAAGGTGCCCGACCCCGTGGACGCCTCTGCCACGGCCTCCGGCGCAGCGGAGGGGGGCGCGCTGGTCGTCCTGTCGGTGCCCCGGTCGACGGCGGCGCGCCTGGCGGGCGCGAGCGCGACGGCTCGGCTGGCGGTGACGTTGTGGTGAGGTCGGGCCGCTCGTTCGAACTGCCGGGTTGGACACGCCCGCCCGGTGGTGACGTAGGTTGCGGAGCTGTTTGTTCCACAACCTGTACATGCGAGGAGTGTCCCCGAGGTGAGCGACAAGGCGAGCGTCTGGCAGGGCTTCAAGGCCTTCCTGATGCGTGGGAACGTCGTCGATCTGGCAGTCGCGGTGGTGATCGGCGCGGCCTTCACGAACATCGTCAATTCGATGGTGAAGGGGATCATCAACCCGGTCATCGGAGCGATCGGCACCAAGAACCTGGACAGTTACAGCTCCTGCATCAAGGGCCGCTGCACCGGTACGGGCGACGCCGCGACGGGCGTCCGGATCCTCTGGGGCTCCGTCCTCGGCGCGACCCTCACCTTCGTGATCACCGCGGCGGTCGTCTACTTCCTGATGGTGCTGCCCATGTCGAAGTACCTGGCGAGGGTGGAGGCACGCAGGAAGGCCAGGGAGGGCACGCAGGAGGTCATGGAGGTGACCGAGCTGGAGGTGCTCAAGGAGATCCGCGACGCGCTGGTGGCCCAGCGGGGCATGGAGCGCGGCGAGCGGTAACGGCGCTTGTCAGGCCGTTCCGCGGAACCTGGCGGCTGTGCTGGGCTCGCCGAGCCCGCGGGACCTGGCGGATGTGGCGGACCCGCCGAGCCCGCCGGACGTCCCGGATCGGGCGGATCCCGAGGGTTCAGATGTGGTGGGGCGGCTTCTCGTCGAGGAAGCGCTTCAGGTCGGCGGCGCTGTCGCCACCGGTCGCCGGACGCTCGCCCCACCCGCGGTCGGTGTCGTCCGAGGACTGCCGGTCCAGCGGGTCGTCGAAGATCAGCGCGGCCTTCGGGTCACGCGGCTCGGGGGCGGCGGGGGTGCTCATGCGTCCAGGGTACGGCCCCGGCGACCACCCGGGCCGCCGCGCGAGCGGCCCTGGTCATGGCCGCCCGAGTGACCCTGCGAATGGCCTCACGTGTGGCCGCCCGAGTGGCCGCACGAGTCATGGCCCGTATGAGAGCCGGGACCCCTTCCGCCGATCCCACGGACAGGTCAGCGCCCCCTCCCGGCAGCCGCGCGCATTCCGGGGGCCGGCCTGCCAGGGCCGCGGACGTGCGGCTTCCGGCCAGGATTTTCCGGCGGTCATCTGCTGTGCTGGGACCATGACGTCCAGCACGCCCCCGCCGCCGGCTCCTCTCCCCGGCACGACCTCCCCGGCCTCCGCCCACAGACATCCGCTGCGCAGGCTCACCGCGCGCGGGCGGGACGAGGCGCACCGGGTCGCCTCGCCGCTCGAGCTCTTCTTCGACCTGTGCTTCGTCGTGGCCATCGCCCAGGCGGGCGTCCAACTGGTGCACGCGGTGGCGGAGTCGCACGCGGGCGAGGGCGTCCTGAACTACGCGATGGTCTTCTTCGCCATCTGGTGGGCCTGGATGAACTTCACCTGGTTCGCCTCGGCGTACGACAACGACGACGCTCTCTACCGGGTCGTCACGCTGGTACAGATCTCCGGGGTCCTGGTGCTCGCCGCCGGGGTGTCACGGGCCTTCGAGGACCACGAGTTCCTGGCCGTCTGGCTGGGCTACGCGATCATGCGGGTCGCCATGTCCTCGCAGTGGTTGCGCGTGGCGCTGTCGACCGAGGGCCCGGAGCGGACGACGGCGCTGCGCTACGCCGGGGGCGTGCTGCTGTGCCAGGTGGGCTGGCTGGGGCTGTTGATCCTGCCCGAGGGCGGCAGGGCCTGGCTGTTCCTGGGGATGGCGCTGCTGGAGATGTGCGTGCCGCCCTACGCGGAGCGCGGATATGCGACGTCCTGGCACCCGCACCACATCGCGGAGCGCTATGGCCTGTTCACGATCATCGTGCTGGGCGAGACGATCGCTGCGGCCACGGTCGCCGTGAAGTCCGGCATCGACGAGAACGACGCGCTGGGCGAGCTGCTGCCGATCGCGGTGGGCGGCCTGCTGATCGTCTTCGCGGCCTGGTGGATCTACTTCGTGGTGCCCATCCACGGGCATCTGCGCTCCAACCGGCAGGCGTTCCTTTGGGGTTACGGGCACTACGTCGTCTTCGCCTCGGCCGCCGCGATCGGTGCGGGCCTGGAGGTGGCGGTCGAGCAGACCGTCGGCAAGGCCCATCTCTCCACGCTCGCCGCGTCGGTGGCCGTCACCCTGCCGACGGCGCTGTACCTGCTGACGGTCTGGGTGCTCCACTCACGGCACTTCAAGGTGGGCCTGGCCCAGCAGTCGGTGCTGCCCGTCACCGCGCTGCTGGTGATCTGCTGCACCTTCCTGGGCGAGTGGGCGGTCCTCGCGGCGGGCCTGGTGTCGGCGCTGGCGGTGGCCACCGGGTCGACCCTCACGGCGCGCATGGTCGCCCGCGAGGCGCGGAAGGGGCGGGACGCTCGGGAGAGCCGGCAGCCGGGTGCGCGTTCCGCGGAGTGACGCGAGGGCACTCCGGCCACGGGCGCGGGACGGGCTGGGCAAGACTGGCTCCCATGACAGTTGACGCTCTGACGGACGTCGCCGGCGTGCGGGTGGGCCATGCCACCCGGACCGGCGACGGTTGGCTCACCGGAGCCACGGTCGTCCTCGCGCCCGAGGGCGGCGCCGTGGCCGCGGTGGACGTACGCGGCGGCGGTCCCGGCACGAAGGAGACCGACGCCCTCGATCCGCGCAACCTGGTGCAGAAGGTCGAGGCGATCGTGCTGACGGGCGGCAGCGCGTACGGGCTCGACGCCGCGTCCGGGGTGATGGCCTGGCTGGAGGAACAGGGGCGCGGGGTCCGCGTCGGCCCCGACCCGACGCATGTCGTGCCGGTGGTGCCCGCCGCCTGCGTCTTCGACCTGGGTCGTGGCGGCGACTTCCGGGCCCGCCCGGACGCGGCGACCGGCCGGGCGGCGGTGACGGCGGCCGCGGCGAGCGAGCCCGGGGCGCGGGTGCGGGAAGGATGCGTCGGCGCGGGGACGGGAGCGGTGGTCGGGCCGCTCAAGGGCGGCGTGGGCACCGCCGCCGCCGTCCTCGACTCGGGGATCACGGTGGCCGCGCTGGTGGTGGCCAACGCCGTGGGATCGGTGCTGGATCCGGAGACGGGCGCGTTGTACGGGGAGTTGTTCCAGGGACGTGTGACGTACCCGCAGGCGCCGGTGCACGAGGCGGCGAGCCGGCGGCTCGCCGAGAGTGCGGCGAAGAACGTCCCTCCCCCGCTGAACACCACGCTCGCGGTGGTCGCCACCGACGCCGACCTGTCGAAGGCGCAGGCGCAGAAGCTGGCCGGCACGGCGCACGACGGGATCGCGCGGGCCGTGCGACCGGTGCACATGCTCAACGACGGTGACACCGTCTTCGCGTTGGCGACCGGCTCCCGACCGCTCGCCCCCGACAACCCGCTGGCCCTGAACGACGTCCTCGCGGCGGGCGCGGACGTGGTGACCCGGGCGATCGTCCGTGCCGTACGCGCCGCCGAGCCGGTGGACGGCCCGGGCGGCGCCTGGCCCTCGTACGAGGAGCTGTACGGGGGCCGGTGAGGACGCGTACGGGGTCAGGGTGAGGCCGGGCACGCCGGTGAGGACGCGTACGGGGTCAGGGTGAGCCCGGGCATTGTCCGGGTTCTGTCACGTGACGGTGCCAACGGGGGGCCGTGCGGAACCTCACCGGGCGCCGGGGCCCTCCTCTCCCACGTACTGGAGCGGATCACTCAACCTCACACGAAGCTGGAGCAGCCCGTGACAACGGCGGACAAAGCAGTGCGGCGCGCAATGGGGGCCTGTGCGGCCCTGGTGGTCGGCGCCCTGGCCCTGACCGCCTGCGGGGGCAGCGCCAACGCCGATGGCGGCGACGCGAAGGGCGGCGGCGGCAAGGGCGGTGGGAGCACCGTCAAGACGTCCGTCGCCAAGATCGTCATCTCGGCGAAGGACGGCTCGACGAGCGCGTCGATCAACCAGACCGGTGTGAAGGTGAGTGACGGCCGGCTCACCGAGGTGAAGATGACGGTGGCCGGCTCCGGGCAGACCGTCGAGGGCTCGGTGTCGGCCGACGGCAGCACCTGGAAGCCGAAGGAGCAGCTGGAGCGCGGGACGAAGTACCAGATATCGGCGACCGCGAAGGACGCGAACGGCAAGACGGCCGCGGCCAACTCCATCTTCACCACGGTCTCCTCGGCCAACAGCTTCATCGGCTCGTACACGCCGGACAACGGCACGACGGTCGGTGTCGGGATGCCGGTGTCGTTCACCTTCGACAAGGCCATCGACGACAGGAAGGCCGTGCAGTCGCACATCACGGTCACCTCCAGCAGCGGACAGCAGGTGGTCGGTCACTGGTTCGGGGCGCAGCGGCTCGACTTCCGGCCCGAGGAGTACTGGAAGGCCGGCTCCAAGGTCACGATGAAGATCGACCTGGACGGGATCGAGGGCGCGAACGGCGTCTACGGGGTGCAGAAGAAGACGGTCACCTTCACCGTCGGGCGCTCGCAGGTGTCCACGGTCGACGTGAACACGCAGACCATGACGGTGATTCGGGACGGCCAGACCCTGAAGTCGGTCCCGATCTCTTCGGGCGACCCCGCGCACACCACGTACAACGGCCAGATGGTGATCTCCGAGAAGTTCACGCAGACCCGCATGAACAGCCAGTCGGTCAACCTCGGCTCGGAGTACGACATCCCGGACGTGCCGCACGCGATGCGCCTCACCACGTCCGGTACCTTCATCCACGGCAACTTCTGGTACAACAAGGGCAATCCGCCCTTCGGTCGCACCGGGACCAGCCATGGCTGCGTCGGACTCGCGGACGTACAGGGCGCCCAGGGCGACACCCCCGCCAAGTGGTTCTACGACAACTCGCTGATCGGCGACGTGGTCGTCGTGAAGAACTCCCCCGACAAGAAGGTGGCCCCGGACAACGGGCTCAACGGCTGGAACATGTCGTGGGCCGAGTGGACCGCCGGGGGCACCGGGTGACCGCCGAAATCGCCAAGATCACCAAGACCGCCACGGGCGCCCGGAGCGCCGGGATCACCTTCTGACCGGCGGTTTCTGAGGGTGCGTCGGGCCGCGCGGGAACCATCCGCGCGGCCCGGGCGTTTTCCCCGACGTACGTTTTCTCGGTTCCCGGACATGATGTCCGACCGAGGGGCTACGGTATGCACCCACAAGGTGACATGCAGCAACGCCGGGAGAAACCTTGAGCGTTCCGTACGAGACGACAGCGTACGAACCAGCCGAGTCGCCCGAGTCTCCGGAGGAGCACCTCGCGCGACTGCTCGGTCGCGCCCTGAACTCGTTCGAGCTGCCCGACGAGGCCCTTCGGCGGCTGGACTGCGCGCTGGCGCACGACAGCTCCCTGCACTCCGCGCACCACAGCGCCGGCCTGCACCGGGAGACCTACCGGCACACCTGGCTGCTGGCCGACGGCTGTGCGCTCACGCTGTGGGAGCTCGTGCACAACACCGCGCCGGGCAGCGAGCCGCAGCACGAGGTGTACGTCGACGAGGAGGAGCTGCGGGCCGCCACGGCCCGGCTGCCGCTGCCGTCGGAGGCGCCGGACTTCGAACTGCCGGTGCTGGTGCAGCTGTCGCCGGTCCCGGCGCCCCGCCATGCCTATGTGCCGGACGACTCGGCGGACCACGCGCGCCGTCTGCTGCGCCGCGCGGAGAATCCCGACCGGCCGGACGCGGACACGACGGCGCTGCTGAAGTCGGCGTTCGCGCACCAGATCACGCAGGCCTTCGGGCGCCCCTGCCGCGCGGGCCGGATCGGCCTTGGCTACACGCTCTACGAGCACGCGTTCCTGCTGCGCGACGGCCAGGAGATCTCGCTGTGGGAGGTCGAGCACACCGCGACACCCGACGGGCGGCACATGTGCGAGGTGTACGCGTCCGAGGCGGCCGCCCGGGACGCGATGGAGCGCCGCGCGGCCCAGGTCTCCTGACCCGCGCCCCGGCGCCCGACGGCACAGGTCTCCCGAACCGCGCCCCGGCGCGTGACTGCACAGGTGTCGTGAGCCGCGCCCGGCGCCTGACGGCACAGGTCTCGTGAGCCGCGCCCCGGCGCGTGATCAGCGGCTGCCGCCGAGCCTGCGCACGAGGCCCGCGAAGGCGTCCTCCTCCGCCACGGTCAGCTCGACGGTCTCCCGGTGGGGGCCGGTCCGCTGCTGGCTCGGCAGAGCGGGGAGGACGGGAAGAACCGGGAGGACCGGGACGGCGCGAAGCGTGGCGTGAGCCTCGGCGCGTGCGCGCATACGGCGCAGGACCCGCGTCAGGACGAGCAGCCAGGCGACGGACGCAACGGCGAGAACGGTCAGGGCCGTCAGCTGGGCGGGCGTGAGATGCACGGGCATATCGCCCAGTACACACCACGGTCCGGGACTTTGGCCCCGGACCGTGACGTATCTCGCAGGCCACGCAGATCGTCAGATTTACGCAGCCGCCCATGGACGCTGACGGGCGTTACGCGGCCACCGGCTGCTTCGCTCCCGCCGCCGAGGCCGTCCCGGCGGCGTCTTCCGCCGTCCCGGGCTCCGTGGCGCCGGGGACCGGCTTGCGCAGGCCCTTGAGGACGACGACCACGGCCGTCGTCACGCACACGCCCGCCGCGATGGCGACCAGGTACAGGAACGGGTTGCCGATCAGCGGGACCACGAAGATGCCGCCGTGCGGAGCGCGGAGCGTGGCGCCGAAGAGCATCGACAGGGCTCCGGTGACCGCGCCGCCCGCCATCGAGGCCGGAATGACGCGCAGCGGGTCGGCCGCGGCGAACGGGATCGCGCCCTCGGAGATGAAGGAGGCGCCCAGTACCCAGGCGGCCTTGCCGTTCTCGCGCTCGGTCGGGGTGAAGAGTTTCTTGCGGACGACGGTCGCGAGCGCCATGCCCAGCGGCGGGACCATGCCCGCGGCCATCACGGCGGCCATGACCTTCATCGCCGAGTCGCTGGGGTCCTGGACGGCGATGCCGGCGGTGGCGAACGCGTACGCGACCTTGTTGACCGGGCCGCCGAGGTCGAAGCACATCATCAGGCCGAGCAGCACGCCCAGCAGGACGGCGTTGGTGCCGGACAGGCCGGACAGCCAGTCCGTCATGCCCTTCTGGGCCTCGGCGATCGGCTTGCCGACCACGACGAACATCAGGAAGCCGACGACCAGCGAGGAGATCAGCGGGATGACCACCACCGGCATGATGCCGCGCAGCACCGGCGGGATCTTGATCCGCTGGATCGCGAGGACGATGCCGCCCGCCAGCAGACCGGCGACCAGACCGCCGAGGAAGCCTGCGGCGATGTTGGACGCGATCATGCCGCCGACGAAGCCGGGGACGAGACCGGGGCGGTCCGCCATGCCGTAGGCGATGTAGCCGGCGAGGACCGGGATGAGGAAGCCGAAGGCGACCCCGCCGATCTGGAACAGCAGGGCGCCCCAGCTGTCGACCTGGGTCCAGGAGAAGTGCTCCATGACCGAGGGCGCCTTGTTGATCTCCCAGCCGCCGATCGCGAAGCCGAGGGCGAGCAGCAGACCGCCCGCGGCGACGAACGGGACCATGTAACTGACGCCGGTCATCAGCCACTTGCGCAGCTTGGTGCCGTAGCTGTCGCCGGACTCGCCGGCCCGCTCGACGGGCGTGCCGCCCTTGGCGCCCGCGGTGACCTCGCCGCGCTCGGCCTTGCCGCGCACATCGGCGATCAGCTCGGCGGCCTTGCTGATGCCGGCCTTCACGCCGACGTCGACCGTGGGCTTCCCGGCGAACCGGTCCTTCTCCCGTACGGGCACGTCGTGGGCGAAGATCACGCCGTCCGCGGCGGCGATGACGGCCGGGTCGAGCCGGGTGAAACCGGCCGAGCCCTGCGTCTCGACGACCAGCTCGACGCCCGCCTCGCGGCCCGCGTTCTCCAGGGACTCGGCCGCCATGTAGGTGTGGGCGATGCCGGTCGGGCAGGAGGTGACGGCGACGATCCGGAAGGGACGTTCGGGGGCGCCGGAGTCGGGGGCGCCCGACTCGGAGGCGGGGGCCGAAGCCTGGGCCGGTACAGGGGCGGTGGCCGTGTCGGCGTCGGCGGAGGCCGCCGCCGACGCCGACACGGAGTCCGTGGAGCCGCCCTCGTCCCCGGCGGACGGGGCGACGGCGGACGGGGCTCCGGCGGACGGGGCTCCGGCGGACGTGGCTGCGGTGGCCGGGGCCTCGGCGGCAGAGGGCTGGTCGCCGCGGATCAGCGCCGCCGCCGCGGCCGCGTCTCCGGCCGACCGCAGCGCGTCGGTGAACTCGGCGTTCATCAGCTGACGGGCCAGCGACGACAGGATCGTCAGATGGGCGTCGTCCGCGCCGGCGGGGGCGGCGATGAGGAAGATCAGGTCGGCGGGACCGTCCGCCGCGCCGAAGTCGACGCCGGCGGCGCTGCGCCCGAAGGCGAGCGTCGGCTCGGTGACATGGGCGCTGCGGCAGTGCGGGATGCCGATGCCGCCGTCCAGGCCGGTGGGCATCTGGGCTTCGCGGGCGGCCACGTCGGCGAGGAAGCCGTCCAGGTCGGTCACCCGGCCCAGGGCCACCATGCGCTCGGCGAGGGATCGCGCCGCCGCTTCCTTCGTTGGGGCGGACAGGTCGAGATCGACCAGGTCCGCGGTGATCATGTCGCTCATCGCGGGCTCCTTCGCACGCGTATCGCCCGGGGCGTGGGGTGGTGGGCGCGGGTGGGGACGGGGAGTGGGGTGGGGACGGGGAGTGGGGTGGAGACGGGGAGGGGGGTGGAGACGGGGAGGGGGGCGGAGGCGGGGTCGGGGAAACCCCGCCTCCGTGGGGCCGCAGGACGGTTCGGATCCTGCTCCCCGCGGTCAGCAGGGCGGCTCAGGATGCCCTGCTGCCCGTGGATGGCGGCGAGTAACGGGGTGTCTCGCCGATTCCGGGCCGACCCGGAGGGCGCCGTGGGGCGTGCGGGAGCCGTCGTCATGACACCGGCTCCTTCAGTTCGCGGTCCACCGGCACCTCGGCCGTCACCGTCACCGCCGCCGGGTCCAGGTCGCCCGGGGTGGGCATGACGCTGCCCGGCAGCTGGACGGCGGCCGCACCGTGCGCGACGGCGGAGGCGAGCGCCGCCGGACCACTGCCGCCGGCGATGAGGAAGCCCGCGAGGGAGGAGTCGCCCGCGCCCACGTTGCTGCGTACGACGTCGACGCGCGCGCTCGCGAACCAGGTGCCCGTGTCCTCGACCAGCAGCTGACCGTCGGCGCCCAGACTCGCGAGCACGGCGCGGGCGCCCATCTCGCGCAGCTCCTCGGCCGCCTTCACCGCGTCGCCGACGGTCGCCAGGGGGCGTCCGACGGCCTCCGCGAGCTCCTCGGCGTTCGGCTTCACCACGTCGGGCCGCTCGCGCAGGGCTTCGAGGAGCGCGCGCCCCGACGTGTCCAGGGCGATCCGCGCGCCCCCTGCGTGCGCACGGGCGACCACCTCGGCGTACCAGGACGGTACGAGCCCACGGGGCAGGCTGCCGCAGCAGGCGATCCAGTCGGCGTCGCGCGACTGCTCGCGCACCGTCTCCAACAGGAGTTCCTGCTCTTCGGCGGAGAGCTCGGGGCCGGGCGCGTTGATCTTCGTGAGGACGCCGTCGGACTCGGCGAGCGCGATGTTCGAGCGGGTGGCTCCGGCGACCGGGACCGGCGCGACCTCGATGCCCTGCGCGTCCAACAGGTCGGCCACGAGGGCGCCCGGCGCACCCCCCAGGGGCAGGACGGCGACCGTGCGCCGCCCGGCGGCCGCCACGGCGCGCGAGACGTTCACACCCTTGCCGCCCGGATCCATCCGCTCTCCGGTGGCGCGGATGACCTCGCCGCGGTCCAGGGAGGGCACCTCGTAGGTGCGGTCCAGGGACGGATTGGGGGTGACGGTGAGGATCACGCCCGTGGCGCTCATGCCGGTGCCGCTCATGCTCGTACTACTTCCGTGCCGCCGCGCTCGATCGCGGCCGCGTCGTCGGGGCTCAGGCCGCTGTCGGTGATCAGCAGGTCCACGTCGCCCAGGTCGCCGAAGCGGGCGAAGTGCTCCTGGCCGTGCTTGGAGGAGTCGGCGAGCAGGACGACCCGCCGGGCGGCGGCGACGGCCGCCCGCTTGACCGCGGCCTCCGCGAGGTCCGGGGTGGTCAGCCCGTGCTCGGCGGAGAAACCGTTGGCGGCGACGAACAGGACGTCGGCACGGATCTCGCCGTACGCCCGCAGCGCCCAGGCGTCGACCGCGGCGCGCGTGCGGTGCCGTACGCGCCCCCCGACGAGATGGAGCTGCATGCCGGGGTGGTCCGCGAGGCGTGCCGCGATGGGCAGGCTGTGGGTGACGACGGTGAGCTCGGCCTCCAGCGGGAGGGCGGCGGCCAGGCGGGCGACCGTCGTGCCGGCGTCGAGGATCATCGTGCCGCCGGACGGCAGTTCGGTGAGGGCCGCCTTGGCGATGCGGTCCTTCTCGTCGGCGGAGGTGCCCTCGCGTTCGGCGAGGTCCGGTTCGAAATCGAGGCGTCCGGCCGGTATGGCACCGCCATGGACGCGGCGCACCAGGCCGGCCCGGTCGAGGGCCTTCAGATCGCGGCGGATCGTCTCCGCCGTGACCTGGAACTCCTCGGCCAGCGACAGGACGTCCACTCGTCCGCCGTCACGGGCGAGCCGCAGGATCTCCTGCTGCCGCTCCGGTGCGTACATGTCCGTTCCCCTCCGGCCGATGCCAGCTTTATGCCCGAACTTGTGGTTTCGCCTCGGAGGCTACGCCCGGATTTCCAGAAAGTAAACAGGTTCGGGCTTGATTCGGGCATGAACGGACTTCGAGGCGGGAGGGCGGGCGCTCAGGGCGGGCTCTTGGACCGGTGGTTCGAGCAGTCGGGGCGGGCGCTCGGGGCGAGTCGCTCAGGACGGGCGCTCGGGACGGGGCGCTTGAGCCGGGCATTCGAGTCAGGCGCGTGCGCCGGGCAGTCGAGCCGGGCATTCGAGCGAGGTGCCTGAGCCGGGCAGTCGAGCCGGGCATTCGAGCCAGTGCGTGAGCCAGGCAGTCGGGCCGGGCGCTCGGTTCAGGCCCTGCGCCGGCGAACGCAGAGGGCCCGCCACCGCTGCGGTGACGGGCCTCTCCCTGCTGTGGATCGGTTCAGGCGGCTCAGGCGGCTCAGGCCGCGAACTCGCGCTCCCGCTCCCCACCCTCGGAGGGAACCGCCTCCGAGGAGTCCGCCGCGCCTTCCACGTGCTGGGCCGGCCGCTTCGGCAGGGCGAACATCAGCAGGAAGATCGCGAACATCACCAGCGCCACCCAGCCCAGGGCGTGCTGGAAGGCGTTCGCGAAGGCCGGGCCCACCTCGGACGGGGTCAGCCGGTCGCCGATCTCACCGAAGAAGACGACCGCGACCAAACCGAGGCCGAGCGCGTTGCCCATCTGCTGGACGGTGTTGATCAGCCCGGACGCCGAACCTGCGTGCTCGCGCGGCACCTCCGACAGCACCGTGTCCGTCAGCGGAGCGAAGATCAGTCCCATCCCGGCGCCCATGACGACCAGCGGCAGCGCCATCTGCCAGGGAGCGATGTCCAGGCCGTAGCGCTCGGACTCCCAGATGTAGAGGAGCACGCCGACGGCCATGGTCAGGGCGCCCGCCTGCAGCACCTTGCGCCCGAAGCGCGGGGTCAGCTTCTGGACGGACATTCCGGCGGCCGTCGAGACGGCGATCGAGAACGGGACCCCGGTCAGACCGGCCTTCATGGGGCTCCAGCCCAGGCCCGTCTGCATGTACAGCGTCCAGACCAGGAAGAACACGCCGAGGGCGATCCCGAAGACGGTCTGCACGGCGACGCCCGCCGCGAAACTCCGCACACGGAAGAGGGAGAGCTCGATCAGCGGCGAGCCGTCCCGCGCACCCTTGCGCCGCTCGTACGCGACCAGCGCACCGAACACGCCCAGCGCGCCGGCCATCGACACGTACCCCCACACCGGCCAGCCCAGCTCACGGCCGCGGGTGAGCGGGTAGAGCAGCATGAGCAGACCGAGGGTGACCAGGACGACGCCGACGAGGTCCAGCTTCAGTGCCTTCGGCGCCTTGGACTCGGTGATGAAACGACTGCCGAGGATCAGTCCCGCGATGCCGACCGGCAGGTTGATCAGGAAGATGGGCCGCCACTCCAGCCCGAACAGGTTCCACTCCGTCAGCAGCGCGCCGAGCAGCGGGCCGGAGACGGCGCCCAGTCCCACGATCGCGCCGAAGAGGCCGAACACCTTCCCCCGCTCGTGCGCCGGGAAGGTGGCGTGCACGATCGAGAGCACCTGCGGAACCATCATCGCCGCCATGGCGCCCTGCAGGATGCGCGAGGCGACCAGCATCTCCGGGTTCGCGGCGAAGCCGCACAGCGCGGAGGCCAGGGTGAAGCCGCCGATGCCGAGGAGGAACAGCCGCTTGCGGCCGTGGATGTCGCCGAGCCGCCCGCCGGTGATGAGTCCGGCGGCGAAGGCGAGCGCGTAACCGGCGGTGATCCACTGGATCTGGCTCCAGGAGGCGCCCGCTTCCTCCCTGATGGAGGGGATGGCGATGTTGACGATCGTGACGTCGACGAGGTCCATGAAGGCCGCGGTCATCACGATGGCGAGCGCGAACCAGCGACGTCGGTCGCCAGGGGTCGTCTCAGGGGTGGGCGGGGTCTCGGTGGAGGTCTCCGTGGAGGTCATGGTGTGACAGTAGGACCGCAATAGGTCAGGTCGTGTCCTACTTCTGCGGCATCCTCGAAGACATGACGACGGACACTCCGGCTCGGCTGCTGCAACTCCTCTCCCTCCTCCAGACGCCCCGCGAATGGCCCGGCGGCGAGCTTGCCGACCGGCTCGGGGTGTCCCGCCGCACGGTCCGGAGGGACATCGACCGGCTGCGCGAGCTGGGCTATCCCGTGCAGGCGACCATGGGCTCGGACGGCGGATACCGGCTGGTCGCGGGCAAGGCGATGCCGCCGCTCGTCCTCGACGACGAGGAGGCCGTCGCGATCGCCGTCGGACTGCGGGCAGGCGCCGGCCACGCCCTGGAGGGCGTCGACGAGGCCTCCGTACGGGCCCTGGCCAAGCTGGAACAGGTGTTGCCGGCCCGCCTGCGCCACCGCGTCTCCACCCTCCAGGCCGCCACCACACCCCTGACCAGCGGAGACGGTGCGAGCATCGCCCCCGAGACGCTGACGGTCATGGCGTCGACGGTGGCCGGCCACGAGCGGCTGCGGTTCGCCTATCGCGCGAAGGACGGCACGGAGTCGCGCCGCCTGACCGAGCCCTACCGGCTCGTGTCGACAGGCCGGCGCTGGTATCTCGTGGCGTACGACCTCGATCGCCAGGACTGGCGGACGTTCCGGGTCGACCGGGTCCGCGACCCCTTCGCGACCGGCGCGCGTTTCGCTCCGCGGGAGCTGCCGACGGGGAACGCGGCCGAATACCTGCGCCGCTCCATCCAACGCCGGCCGGACGCCCGAGAGTACGAGTACGACGTCACGTTCGAGGCGCCGGCGGAGTTCGTCGCGGCCCGGCTCCCGGCCTGGCTGGGAACGCCGGTCACCGAGCACCAGGAGGACGGTGAGGGCGACGGCGACGGCGGCGATGACGACGGCGGCAGGGACGAGGTGCGCGGGAGCGGGTGCCGGCTGCGTGGGTCGACCAGTGACCCGGTGGAGTGGGTGGCGGTGCGGCTCGCGATGCTGGGCTGTGAGTTCTCGGTCCGGGAGCCGAGCGAACTGGTCTCCTGTGTAAGGGAGTTGGCAGGCCGGTTGGGCCGGGCGGGAGGCGAGGCGGGATAAGACGGACTCCAGCGCCCGGGGCGAGGGCGGTGCGTTGGGTTCTACGCCTCGCCCGTCCGGCTCGCGTCCCAGCTGAAGTCCCGTAGGGCGCGCAGGTTGCGCAGCGCCAGCTCCGCCGGTCCCTGCGGACCGGTGGGAGAGGTGTCGGTCACCGCCCAACTCTCGACCGCGACCCGGACCGCGGCGCAGGCCACCGCCGCGGTGAAGCGCTCGTGCGGGGAGGCGGCGGCCTCGGCCTCCGGGGCGTCAGAGAGGGCGGCCGCCCGACCCGCAGGACCGGCCGCCGGATCGATCGCGGGACCAGGCGCCGGATCGATCGCCGCAACGGCCCTCGCCCGCCGCTCCAGCACCTCCGTCAACGTGAACTCCGAGGTGTGACAGACCTCGGCCCAGACCTTGCCCAGAGCCGGACTCGCCGCGGCCAGCCGGATCAGGGTGCGGACCCACTCCCAGGACGCCGACGACACCGCCCGGCCGGGTACGAGGGTGTGCCGCACGGCGTGTTCGAGGGCCTCCGGCACCGACAGTTCGGCCGGAGCCTCGCGCACCGCCTCCGCCCATCGCTCGGCGCCCGCCGAGTAGAGGGGGGCGACGGCCTCTTCCTTGGTCGCGAAGTACCGGTAGAACGTGCGCGGGGCGATTCCCGCCGCCTGGGCGATGTCCTCGGCGCGGGTGGCTTTCAATCCCCGGCTGACGAACAGACCGGCCGCGGCCCGGGCGATCTCCATTCGCGTCGCCGCTTTGCGCCGCTCGGTCAGCGAAGCCGGGGAGGAGGGGGAGGTGGAGCTGATCACCTCGGCAGGCTATGCCCATGTGGCACAATCTGCCATTCGGGCGGGCCACCCCGTGGTTCAGGTACGGGGTGCCCCGCCTTCCCAGCGTGCCCGCACGCGCAGTCCTGCGCCGGGCGGGACATGTGCGCCCGCAATCCCGACCTTTTGCCCCGACCGGCAAACTGCGCGGTCTGCTGCCACCCCGCCCCGCCGCTGCCCAATCTCGCTGCTCCGCCTCGCTGGCCGGTCCCGCTCCCCCACCTCACTGCCCCACCCCGCCGCCCCGATGGCCCGTCCCGATGGCTCATCCCGCCGCCCCGCCCCCATGGCGGGCTCCCGACGGCCGCCCCGGACGAAAAAGAGCCGGGCCCCGGCGCCTGGGGGGGAGGCGCCGAAGCCCGGCTCTGGGACAGTCCCGGCGCCGGGGGGAGTGCGACGGGACTTGGCTCTTTGTGGGGCAGAGATCTCGGAGAGGGCTGCGGGGTCCGGCCGATCCGAACTCCCGTGCCCAGAAGTCTTTTGCCCTCACTCCTTCTGATTAAGCGGCGTTCCCGCGCCATGTTTGCGCGGCCCTCCTCCACCGGCGCACGCGGGCGGAAACCCAGCACCACGAAGCGCCCGAGGCCCAGTGGCCGCAGCCCTGAGGCCGCCGACCCTCCGATGTCGACGCCTGATGGCGACGCCCTGAGGCCCGAGACCCTGAAGCAGAGGCCCTCTCCGGCGCACGCCGCCCGGCCCAGCCAGGCGGCAGCACTCTCACGCGGCTCCCCCGAGCTGCACGCGGCCCGACATGGCTTCACGCGGCCCGGCCGAGCTTCACGCAGCCCGGCCGGGCCGCACTCCCCGCCCGGTCGAGCCACGCGGCCGCCCAGCTCGGTCGCGCAATGTCCGCGACACCACGCCGACACCACGCCCGACACCACGCGGCCGCTGAGCCTGCGCACACACCACGCGGCCGCTGAGCCTTCGTCGTGAACGCCGCTCGGCCGCGGAGCGTTCCTTTACGCCGCCGCCTCGAAGCCCGTGTCGCGGGCCAGCTTCTTCAGTTCCAGCAACGCGTGCTTCTCGATCTGACGGATGCGTTCCCTCGTCAGACCGTGCTCCTTGCCGACCTCGGTCAGGGTGCGCTCACGCCCGTCGTCGATGCCGTAGCGCATCTTGATGATGGAGGCCGTGCGCGGGTCCAGGCGGTCGATCAGGCCGTCCAGCTCCTCACTGCGCAGCAGGGTCAGCACCGACTGCTCCGGGGAGACCGCGGAGGTGTCCTCCAGCAGGTCGCCGAACTGGGTCTCGCCCTCGTCGTCGACCGACATGTTCAGCGAGACCGGGTCGCGGGCCCAGTCCAGGACGTCCGTGACGCGCTCCGGGGTGGAGCCGAGCTCGGCCGCGATCTCGGCGGGCTCCGGGTCGCGCCCGTTCTCGCGGTTGAACTCGCGCTGCACGCGCCGGATCCGGCCGAGCTCCTCCACCAGGTGGACGGGCAGGCGGATCGTGCGTGACTGGTCCGCTATCGAGCGGGTGATGGCCTGGCGGATCCACCAGGTCGCGTACGTGGAGAACTTGAAGCCCTTGCGGTAGTCGAACTTCTCGACCGCGCGCACCAGGCCCGCGTTGCCCTCCTGGATCAGGTCGAGCAGGGGCAGACCGCTGCGGGGATAGCGGCGGGCGACCGCGACGACCAGGCGGAGGTTGGAACGGATGAAGACGTCCTTGGCCCGCTCGCTGTCGGCGACCAGGGCCTCGAGCTCCTCACGAGAGGCGTCCGCCCTGGACTGCTCGTCGCCGTCGAGGACCTGTTGCGCGAACACACCCGCCTCGATGATCTGGGACAACTCGACCTCCTTGGCGGCGTCGAGCAGCGGTGTACGCGCGATCTCGTCGAGGTACATGCCGACCAGGTCGCGGTCGGCGATCTCGCCGCCATGGGCGCGAACACTGCGGGCCGCGTCGCTCGTCTCGCCGGTGGCGGACTTGCGGCGGGCGACGGCACGGGTTGCCATGCGTGCTCCCTTGCGATGGTGGTTCAGCGGGTGACCCTTCAGACGCCCGGCACTGTCGGAACCTTCGAACTCTCCTCGGGTGCCCTGCATCCGATGGAAACAACGACTGGAATCAGGACAGAATTCCCAACCCGCACCCCGAATTTTCTGATCATGCAGTACCCTGTCGGACCACCCAGGGGGCGTGATGGCATCGGAAGGTACAGAGGTGCAGGTCAGGCCAGGAGTCGAGGCCGACCTCGAAGCTCTCACGAGCCTCTACAACCACTACGTACGTGAGACGCCCATCACATTCGACACGGTGGCCTTTACTCCGGAAGAGCGACGTCCTTGGCTGCTCTCCCACCCTGAAGACGGCCCGTACCGCCTGATGGTTGCCACAGAAGCGGACTCACAGGACATCCTGGGGACCTCAGAGGAAATCCTGGGTTACGCCACATCCAGCCCCTACCGGCCAAAGCCGGCCTACGCCACCTCCGTGGAGGTGACGGTCTACGTCGCCCCGCACGCCGGCCGGCGCGGCATCGGCACGCTCCTGTACAAGGCGCTCTTCGAGGCGCTGGCGGGCGAGGACGTGCACCGCGCGTACGCGGGCATCGCGCAGCCCAACGAAGCGTCCGCGCGGCTGCACGAACGCTTCGGTTTCCGGCATGTCGGCACGTACCGCGAGGTGGGCCGCAAGTTCGGCCGCTACTGGGACGTGGCCTGGTTCGAGAAGGAGCTGTAGGACCGGCGGCGGTCAGCCGAACTGCACCGACCGCTTCGCCAGCCCCATCCAGAACCCGTCGATCACGGACTTCTGCGCGTCGAGCTCGCCGGTCACCTCCGCCGCGCCCATGGTGACGAAGAGCGGGGCGAAGTGCTCGGTGCGCGGGTGGGCGTACCGTCCGGCCGGGGCCTTGTGGAGGAAGTCCAGCAGCTGGTCCCAGTCGCCCGCCTCCAGTGCGCGCCGCCCCCAGTCGTCGAACTCGGACGACCAGGTGGGCACCCCGCCGCCCGTGTGCCGCAGCGCGGCCAGGTTGTGGGTGAAGAACCCGGAGCCGACGATCAGGACGCCCTCGTCGCGCAGGGGCGCGAGCTTGCGGCCGACGTCCATGAGCTTCGCGGGATCGAGGGTCGGCATGGAGATCTGCAGGACCGGGATGTCCGCGGTCGGGAACATCTCGACGAGGGGGACATAGGCGCCGTGGTCGAGGCCGCGGTCCGGGATGTCCTGCACGGGGGTGCCGGCGGCGCGCAGGAGCTTGCGCACGCTCTCGGCGAGCTCGGGTGCGCCGGGGGCGTCGTACTTCACCCTGTAGTAGTGCTCGGGGAAGCCCCAGAAGTCGTAGACGAGGGGGACGGGGTCGACGGCGCCGAGGGCCAGCGGGGCCTCCTCCCAGTGGGCGGAGACCATGAGGATCGCCTTGGGGCGGGGCAGGTCGGCGGACCAGGCGGCGAGTTCGCCGGGCCAGATCGGGTCGTCCGCGAGCGGCGGCGCGCCGTGACTGAGGTAGAGCGCGGGCATGCGCTCCAGGGGGCGGGAGGGCTCCTGGACGGTGGCGGACATGACGGGTCACTCCTTCCGGGACCTCGGCCCCTGGTCCGAAGGTGCGGGACGCCCGGTTCGTTCCCGGCACTCGGCACCGTTGATTGAAATCTAAAACGTCGACCCGGCCAAGCATATTCCAAGCTTGTTTAAAGTTCAAAGAGCGGACGTTTACAGTGGAGTACATGACGACGGCATCCGCATCCGAAGAGCCCCGCTGGCTCACCGCCGAGGAGCAGCTCATCTGGCGCTCCTACGTGCACGCCACCACCCTCCTCGAAGACCACATGGACCGCCAGCTCCAGCGCGACGCGGGCATGCCGCACATCTACTACGGCCTCCTGGTCAAGCTCGCCGAGTCCCCGCAACGACGGCTGCGCATGACCGAACTGGCCATGCACGCGAAGATCACCCGCTCCCGCCTCTCGCACGCCATCGCCCGCCTGGAGAAGAACGGGTGGGTGCGCCGCGAGGACTGCCCCTCCGACAAGCGCGGCCAGTTCGCCGTGCTGACCGACCCGGGCCTGGAGGTCCTCAAGCGCGCCGCGCCGGGCCACGTCGCCGTCGTGCGCAACGCCGTGTTCGACCGGCTCAGCCCGGAACAGCAGAAGTCCCTCGGCGAGATCATGCAGATCGTCGCCGAGGGACTCCAGCCGAACGAAGCGGGTGCCGACCTGCCCTGGCTCCGCTGAGGCGGGTCCGGCGGAAGCCGCCGCGGACGCCCTAGCGGGCCGGGGCCGCGCGGGTCAGTGGACCATCACCGGCACGGCGTCCTCGGCGTCCTGCGCCCCCGAGCCCGCGACCGCGCCCATGTCCGGCTTGCCGGCGTTGACGAAGGTCAGGGCGATCGTGGCGGCCACGACCAGGATGCCGACGGCGAACCAGATGGCGGTGGTGTAGCCCTGCACCATGCCTTCCAGCTGCACCAGCTGCTGCTGCGGCCTGGTGGCGGCGCCGGCCATGTGGTCCTTGATGTACGACGTCGTCGCGGACGCGGCGATCGTGTTCAGCAGGGCGGTGCCGATGGCGCCGCCCACCTGCTGCGAGGTGTTGACCATCGCGGAGGCGACGCCGGCGTCCCGGGGCTCGACGCCCTGGGTGGCCAGGGACATCGCCGGCATGAACGCCGTGCCCATGCCGAGGCCGAGCAGCAGCATCGCCGGCAGCAGCACGGCCGCGTACGAGGAGCCGATCTCCAGACGGGTCAGGATCAGCATGCCGAGCGCGGCGACCAGGAAGCCCGGGCCCATCAGCAGACGGGGGGCGACCCGCGTCATGAGCCGGGTGCCGATCTGGGTGGAGCCGGTGATCATGCCCGCGATCATCGGGAGGAAGGCGAAACCGGTCTTGACCGGCGAGTAGCCCTTCACGATCTGCAGGTAGTAGGTCAGGAAGAGGAACAGACCGAACATCGCGATGATCGCGAGACCGAGGGAGAGGTAGATGCCGCCGCGGTTGCGCTCGGTGATCACGCGCAGGGGCAGCAGCGGGGCCTTGACCTTGGACTCGACGATCACGAAGGCGGCCAGCAGGACGGCCGACGCGACGAACATGCCGATGGTCACGGAGTCGCTCCAGCCCTCGGACTCGGCGCGGGTGAAGCCGTACACCAGGGAGACCAGGCCGAGCGTGGAGAGGATGACGCCCGGGATGTCGAGAGCGGAGCGGTTGCGGCCGCCCTCGGGCTCACGGATGACGAAGTAGGCGCCCGCCGCGGCGACGATGGCGAACGGGATGTTCACGAAGAACGTCCAGCGCCAGTCCAGGTACTCGGTGAGGAAGCCGCCGAGGATCAGGCCCACGGCGCCGCCGCCGCCGGCGATCGCACCGTAGATGCCGAACGCCTTGGCGCGCTCCTTGGCGTCCGTGAACATCACGGCGAGCAGGGAGAGCGCGGCGGGCGCGAGCAGCGCGCCGAACGCGCCCTGCAGGGCGCGGGCCCCGAACATCATGGCCTCGTTGACGGCCGCGCCGCCGAGCGCGGAGGCCGCGGCGAAGCCGCCGAGGCCGACGACGAAGGCGCGCTTGCGGCCCCACAGGTCGGCTATCCGGCCGCCGAAGAGCAGCAGACCGCCGAAGGCGAGGGCGTAGGCGGTGACGATCCACTGCCGGTTGCCGTCGGAGATGCCCAGGTCCTGCTGGGCGGAGGGCATCGCGATGTTCACGATGGTCGCGTCGAGGACGACCATCAGCTGGGCGAGGGCGATGAAGGCCAGCGCTTTCCAGCGGTTGGCGTCCGGGGCGCCCGACCTGCCGGGGGCCGGGGCCTTCTGGGCTGTTTCAGACATGGGAATACCCGCTTCGGTACTTCGTGACGGAAAGAATGACGAGAAAGCTTGATGAGTGAAGGGACGGCCCGTCGCCGCTGACGGCCGGTCGGGCAACGTAGGTGATGACTGCTGCGGTTCTGCGAACTAATCGCTCAAGGACCAGCCGCTCAGGACTGGCGCAGGTCCTCCATGGTCACGGCGGCGCCCGGGAGCACGGAGGGGGCCGGAGCCCGCAGCCCGTCCAGGAACAGCTGTAGGTGGCGGTGGATGAAGCGGTCGGCGCTCAGGCAGGCGGTGCCCGCCGGGGGCCGGCTGAGCTGGGCCACCACGATCATCACGTCGCCCACGCCGACGTCGGGCCTGAGCTGCCCGGCCGTCTTCGCACGGTCCATGACCTCCTCGATGATCCGCTCGACCCGTTCGCGGGCGGCCTCGAGTTCGGGGTGGTGCTCGTCGAAGGTGCTGGAGATCATCGGGCACAGCGCGCTGATCCGCTCGTCGGCGGCGGCGTGCACGAAGCGCTCCAGCGCCCCGAAGGCGTCGCCGGTCTCGTCGAGGGCGATCTGTCCGTGCCGGACCGTACGGTCCAGTACCGAGCAGACGACCTCACGGATCAGCGCGTCGCGGTCGGGGAAGTTGCGGTACACCGTGGCGTTGCCGACGCCGGCCCGGCGAGCGATCTCGTCGAGCGGCACGTCGGGGCCGAACTCGGTGAACATCTCGCGGGCGGCGGTGACGATCCGCTCCCGGTTGCGCAGCGCGTCGGCACGGGGCCGGGACGCCTTGCGCTCTGCGGGGGTGGCGGTCGCGGTCTGCACGGCGCACTCCTGACTGAGGTTCTGAGGCTGAGACGCGATCCGGGGAGCGAGTCCCCGTTTCACTCGGACACATGGCTAAACGGGGAAGGCGTCCCCGGTTATTTCCCGGATCCGGAAGTTTCTTGATGTGACCTGAGTCACACACCTCTGCCCTGCGCATTGCCTCCGTACCGCCTCCACCCTCCCCCGGACCCCACCAGAACGGGTCGCCCCTGGTGGCCTGCCCGGCCTCGCCTCATACCAGCCGGTAATCCACGATCGGTCTCCTCCAGCGCGCGTGTGCGTGCGACCCGACAGAGGGTGTTCGAAAGGGTGCAGCCGGTGACCGGTGGCTGCCTGGAGCGAAAGGCCCCTGCATGCTGCCGCAGCCCGTGCGCACCGCCCGGGACCCTCTCAGCCGCCGGATACGCCCGCGGCGCGTCGCCGCCCTCGCCTCCGTCACCGCCCTGACCCTGGCGGTCAGCACGTCGGCCGGCACGGGACGTCTCGCTCACGGCCCCGGCTCGACGACAGCCGGCGCGGGCCCCGTCGCACTGGCCCGCTCCTCCGCCCTCGCCCCCTGCATGATCACCGGTGGCACGGCCGTCCAGATGTCCGAAGGCCTGCCCACCCAGGGCGGCTACTCCCGCTCCACCGGCACGGTCCGCGCACTCACCCTGATGATCGACTTCTCGGACGCGCCCGGCCGTGGCAGCGCGCTGAGCCGCTACCGCGAGTTCTTCCCGCAGACCGAGGAGTGGTTTCGCACGGCGTCCTACGGCCGCCTCGACTACCGTGCCGCGACCCCGATCCGGCACTGGCTGCGCATGCCCAAGACCTTTCGCGCGTACGGCATAGAGCGCGGCGCACCCTTCGATCCCGGCTACCGCGAGCTCGTCCAGGACATCGTGGCCGCCGCCGACCCGACGGTGGACTTCCGCGCGTACGACCTACTGAACGTGCTGGTCACGCCGAACGCGGGCCCCTCCGCGCTGGACACGGTCCTGTCGGTGACGTTCGCCGGCAACACGGAGGCGCCGGTCGCCGACGGGGTCTCGGTGGCGAACGCGTCCTTCGTCTACTCCCGCCAGGACGACGGCTCGGGCTCCTACGACCGCACCGGCTACCGGGTCCTCCCGCACGAGAACGGCCACGTCTTCGGCCTGCCCGACCTCTATACCCAGGAGGGCGGGGGCGCCGTCGGCCACTGGGACATCATGAGCGAGGACTGGGGGGCCAACAACGACCTGCTCGGCTGGCACAAGTGGAAACTGGGCTGGCTGGACGCCGCCCAGATCGCCTGCGCCACCGCCCCGGGCACGACGGAGTACCCGCTGACGCCCCTCTCGCGCGCCGGCGGTCCGAAGCTGGTCTTCGTCCCGATCAGCGACCGCACCGGGTACGCCGTCGAACTGCGCGCCCGCGGCGGGAACGACGAGACCGTGTGCCGTCCGGGCGTCCTCGTCTACAAGGTGGACGCCGCCGTCGACACCGGCATGGGCCCGGTGACCGTCTACGACGCGCGCACCGACAGCGGCGGCTGCACGCGCAGCCCGAACGTCCACGCGGAACTCTCCGACGCCCCCTTCGCCCCGGGCCAGACGTTCAAGGACCGCAAGCGCGGCATCCGCATCTCGGTGACGAAGGCGGACCCTCGGGGCGACTACCGGGTCCGGGTGACTCGGGGCTAGCAGCCCGAGTACGTACCCCAGTACGGCACACGCCACCGGTCGGCACACCACCGGAGGGCCCGGCCCCGACGGCAGAAGCCACGGGACGGCACCCGCCCCGGAGCCCGCGCCCCCGCGCCCCCTCGCGCCGACGTCCCGGCCGCGTACCCGATGATCTGCATATCTCCGTCGCCCCCGTTACGGTGTCCCGAAGACCCTCCACGGGGAGCACACACCACCCATGCCACTGTCCGACCCCACCTCCAGCGATACCACCAGCACCCCCAACGAGGCCGTGGCCCCCTCCAGGGCCGCAGCGCCCGCCGAGCCCATCGCCCCCGCCGAGGCCGTCGCCCCCGCCGAGGCCGTCGCCCCGCTGATGCGCGGCATCACCGTGCTGCACCGGCTCACCGAGGCGAACGGCGTGCTGAGTCTCAGCGCGCTCGAGCGCGCCACGGGTCTGGCCCGCTCCACCGTGGACCGGATCGTCGCCACGCTCGCCCGCATGGGATACGTCCGCCTGGACGGCCGGGACGCCATCCTCACCCCCCGTGTCATGGAGCTGGGCAACGCCTACCTGGCCGCCCTGCGCCTGCCCGCGCTGCTGTCGGGCCGCGCCGACGCCCTGGCCGACGAACTCGACGAGTCCGTGTCCCTGGCGGTCGCCGACCGCGACGGCGTCCGCTTCATCCACCAGGCGACCCGCCGGCGCGCGATGTCCCTGAGCTTCCGCATCGGCGACCTGCTCCCGGCCGAACGCACCGCGCCGGGCCCGCTGTTCGCGACGGAGTGGACGGACGAGGAGTGGCAGAACTGGCGCACCCGCCGGACGGCGGACCCGCACAACCGTGACTTCCCGGCCGTCCCGGAGACCTCGGGCGCATCCGCGGTCGACGACTTCGCGGCGAGGACGGCGCAGGCGGCCGCCGCGCACTACGCCCTGGACGACCAACTGATCGAACCCGGCCTGGTGGCGGTCTCCGTCCCCGTGAGGGACCCGCGCACCGCCCGCATCGCGTGCGTGGCGAACGTCGTCAGCCACACGAGCCGGCACACGGCGGCCGATCTGCGCGCAACGCTGCTCCCCCGCCTGCGGACAGCCGTGGCGACGATGGAGGACGACCTGCGCCACGCGCAGCTCCCGGAGCCCGGCCCGCCCCGCGCGGGTCTGGCGATCTGGACGGGCGCGTCGAAGCAGGAACTGGGCCGAGAGTTCATCGAGTCCCTCGCTCGCGGCCTGACCGTCCTGACGGCGTTCGGCGAGGGCCGTGCCGAGCTGACCCTCACGGAGGTCGCGAAGGCGACCGGCCTGGCAAGGGCGACGGCCCGCCGCGCCCTGATCACGTACGAGCACCTGGGCCTGCTGACCCCGACCCGCAACCGGACCTTCGCGCTCACCCCCCGGGTCCTGGCCCTCGGCTTCCCACCCCTGTCGCGCACGTCCCTCCCCCGGATCGCCACCCCGCACATGAGGACCCTGACGGACCGGATCCAGGAGACGACGTCCCTCGCGGTCCTCACCGAGCCGGGCGACGAGATCCAGTACACGGCCCGGGCGACCGCGAGCCATGTCATGAGCGTGGACGTCGCGGTCGGCACCCGGCTCCCAGCCGCAAAGACCTCGGCAGGCCAGGTCCTCCTGCAAACCCCCTCGCCCACGGCCGCGTACGCGTTGGTGGACGAGGAGTTGGAGCAGGGCGTGCGTGCGATCGCGGTCCCGATCCGCGACCGGACGGGCCGGGTGATCGCCGCCCTGAACGCAGCCACCCACGTGGCCCGCCGCACGACGGAGGAATGCCTCCACGACATCCTCCCCGGCCTGAGATCAACCGCCGCCCACATCGAGACGGACCTCCACACAGCAGCCCGCTACACCCAGGTCCCCCTGACCTGACCTGCCCCCCGACACACCCCCCATATGGACCGTCCCCCCACAGGCCAACACCGACGCCAACGCCGAGACGCCCGAGACGCCCCCATCCCCAACCAGCCTGAACCACACCAAGATCGACGCAATCGACGAGCCCGCCGCCAGGTCTCCCTCGGCGCGCCGCCGACAACCGCTAGACTGTGCGCGGTGCACCACGCAGGTGATGCACCCTGCGGATGTCTGGGACCTCTCCAGGGCCGAGATCCACCCGATAAGGGCGGTTTTCCACCCCTCCCCCAAACATCCCTGCCTTCGTAGCTCAGGGGATAGAGCACCGCTCTCCTAAAGCGGGTGTCGCAGGTTCGAATCCTGCCGGGGGCACAACGCAAAAGGCCACCTAGGAACGTTCCTAGGTGGCCTTTGACATGCACTTCGGACATCAACGCGGGCGGCAGGTCACGCCGCTGATCAACTACGCATCCGCTGACGGTCCCGCCAAGGAACTCGCCGGCGGAAACGGCCCCTGACCTGCCCAGAGGGACAAGTCAGGGGCCGCTGGTGCCTCAGGCGCCCAGGTAGACCGGGGGCTTCTGGGTCTTGCCGTAGACGTAGCCGCTGAGGGTGCCGTCGGCGCCCAGGACGACCAGGGTGACGTCGTCCTGCTGGACGGACGGGCGACCCTTGGCGTATTCGACGGAGAACGTGCCGTGGCCGGTGGTCAGCTGCGCCCCGTAGACACCCGCGCGCTTGACGAGCTTCACCATGGCACCGTTGGCAAGCTTGTAGCGGCCGAGACGCGGGTTGGCGGCGGTCTTGGCCCCGGTCCAGGTGACGGTCGTGCCGTCGGGGTTCAGCACGAGCGTGCGGCTGCCGAACAGGGCGGCGCCGGCGCGACCGTGCGCGTCGATGAACCGCACCAGCTTGCCGCTCTGGTACACGCGGGCCTGGTAGTGGCTGGCGGAGACCTTGAAGATCTGCGCGGCCGTACGGGAGTCGAGACGCAGGGTGCGCACGAGCTTGCCGCTCTGCGTGCAGTCGGCGGACAGCACCGGGAAGGCGGTGGACTTCCAGGGGGTGGACCCACCCTCGCTGCGCTGCCCGAAGACGGGCTTGGCGCTGAGCACTCCGGTGATCCGCAGACCATTGGCCGAGTCGACGGTCCTGCTCTGGTCCACAGTCGAGACGACGTGGCCCTTCTCGTCGAGGAGCTTGGCGGACGCGCCGCTGTCGGCGCTGTTGACCAGCTTGACCTTCCAGCCACCGAAGGCGGAGGGGATGGTCTTGGTGGCAACGCAGGTGCTGCTCGTGGAGGACGCGGTGGCGGCGCCGGCGGCAGTGGCTGTCACGACAGAAGCGGTGGCCGTACCCACGAGAGCGAGGAGGGCGAGGGTGGTACGGAGTGCGGTGCGCATGACGGCTCCTGGCGGTTTGGCTTCTGACGCGCCGGCCTCTCTGACCAGCGAGAACAACGCTATTGGGTCATGCGTCCCGGAACCGTCGGCCCCATGTCACAGGCATGTGACAGCCCCGTCGCGTTCGGTGATGACAGGGATCAGTGTCTCTCGTGTACACCTACGTTCTCGACCCCGCGACGAAGACCTACCGGGACGGAGGCCTGTTCACCGGCGTCCTCAAGGTAGTGGCCCCGTTCCCGGTGGAGATCGACCTCGGGCAGGTCTGACCAGGAGCTGTTCGGCAGCCAACCGCGCGTGAGCGATGCGGGGGCGGACGGTCCGACGCAGGGCGGCATGAGCAGGATCAAGTGGCTCGTCGTGCCGTGCCGGTCAGGGGAAACTGCGCCGCGCGGCAGCGCCGGCACCACCCGGCAACGACGCGATCCCACTCCTGAAGCGGGTGTCGCAGGTTCGAATCCCGTCGGGGGCACATGTCAAAGGCCACCCAGGAACGTTCCTGGGTGGCCTTTGACATGCAAGTCCATGTGGCTCATGGCCTGGCGCTGCATGTCCCGCACGACGCGGGTCAGCGCAGTTGCTCGGCCAGTCCGACGATGATGCCCGCCGGGCCGCGGAGGTAGCAGAGCAGATAGCTGTCCTCGAACCGGGCGATCTCGCCGACGAGTTCGGCGCCGTGAGGGCGCAGGCGGGCAACGGTGTCCTCGATGTCGTCGACGGCGAACATCACGCGGTGCGTGCCCAGAACGTTGTGCGGCCGGTTGCGGGGCCCGGCGCAGATCACCTCGGGGCTGCGGTACTTCGCCAGCTCGAGCCTGCTGTGACCGTCCGGGGTCCGGAGCATCGCGATGTCACAGCGGACGCCGTCGAGTCCGGTGCACTGGTCCGCGAAGGGGCCCTCGACCTCCCCCCTGCCCTCCAGCTCCATACCGAGTTCCACGAAGAACGCGACGGCGGCGTCCATGTCCTCGACGACGATGCCGACGTTGTCCATCCGCTGAATCGCCATGCCGGTTTCTCCTTCTTCCTCGTGCGGCCGGTGGTGGCCGCTGGTGTCCCTGGGACGGAGCCGGTGGCACGTTCTCGACATCCGCAGACCGCCGCACCCCGAAAATCTGGATCGCGCCTCGGGTGAGGTTCCTCCGGATGCGCCAACCCACCGCCGGCACGATGAGAACGGCTTCCACGAGGCCCACGTCGTGGCAGCTGCCCCTGGCCCTTCCGGGCCGGCCTTTCGTCCTCGTCCGGGGGCGTGTCGCGCGCGTGGTGCTACGGGTGTGCAGGGCGGAATGCCTGGTCGGCGGTGTGCCGTGGACCGTGGCGCGTACGTCATCCGCCCGCCCCTCCCCTGCTCCTCCCCCGCCCGACCAGATCAGGCGAGTTTCTTCAGCTGGGCGTCGATGACGTCCTGGGGGATGGTCGGGGGCTGGAAGGGGTTCAGGGACAGGAAGGTGGCGATGGTGGAGCCCTGGCGGACGACCAGGACGGTGGCGGGGAGGCCTGGTCCCCCGCTGTTGACGACCTGGGTGGTGTCGAAGGCGAGTGTCTCGTCGCCGTATCCGGAGAGGGACCGGGGCTGGGTGTCGGAATAGCTCAGGCCTGCACCGGGGTGGGCGGCGGACGGGCGCAGCTCGGCGGTGGTGCACTTCGGAAGCGCTGCGCGCAGTTCGGTCATCGCCGTGCGGGCGTCGGCAAGGGTGTAGGACGTCAGGCCGACACTGGCGTGCTGCCCGAGATCGTCGGAGGCGGACACGACGTCCTGGCTGACCCGGGCCGTGAAGTCGTGCAGGCTGCCCAGTTGTGCGGCCGCGTAGACGGGTCGGCAAGGTGCGGGTGTGACGGCGCGGTAGGTCGTGAGCATGTCGTGGTCCACCGGGCTGCCCTTGCCCGTGACGGTGTTGACGGTGTAGCCGGGGACGTCGTGCTCGGTGAGCGCCAGGCGGTCGAGGCCCTTCTGGTCGAGCGTCTTCCCGGCCGCGGCGGCGGGAGATCCGGCTGACTGCCGCGGCGCCGAGTTCGTCGGCGAGGCGGACCCGGCGGTCGCGGACTCACGTCCCCCGGCGTCGTCCCCGGCGCCGTCCCCGCCGCACGCGCCCGTCAGCGCCAGCACCGACACGACGCCCGCGGCCGCGACGAGCCGTCTTCCGGCAGCAGAAGCATTCATCATTCGCCCACCCCCCGGTGCCCCGGCTGAGAGCATCCGCGCAAGAAGCCCCGGCGTGCCGAGGCCGTAGTTCACGCGGAGCCTAGCCGGAACCGGCGAAGTGCCCTGCCGGGCAAGCCTTTCCGCGCCGGCGAGCTGCCCCTGCTCGACAAGTTCCTCACCGGCGTCACCCCGCGGCGTCGCCCGCGACGGCGTCACCGGCCACAAGGGTCTGTCGTGGGCAACCCGCCCCGGGGGCCGGGCAGTCGCAGCGCGCTGTGGCTATCCCGCGGCCAGAGGCGTGGAGTTCAGTTCGCGGATCAGCTGCGGGGTGAGCAACTCGCCGACGCGGTCGGCGAGGACGGCCATCTCATAGCCGACCAGGCCGACGTCGCATCCCTCGGCGGCGAGAACGCCGAGGCAACTGCCGTCGCGGATGCGGCCGACCATCATGAAGCCCCCGAGCATTTCGATCATGACGAGCTTCATGCCGTGGAAGCCGTGTGCCGTCGCCGCGTTCTGGGCGAGGCTGGTGATGCCGGAGACGACTGCGGCCAGGTGGTCGGCGCGATCTCGGCCGAGGCTGTCCGAGGCGGCCATGAGCAGGCCGTCGCAGGAGACGGCGACAGCGTCGGTGACGCCGTCGGTGGTGCGTACGAACTCCGAGATGAGCCAGCCGAAACTCTGGACTGCGGTGGTCACGATGACACTCCTTGGGTGCTTCTGGCCTCGGCACGGGCGACACCTGCTCGAAAGCCGTTGAGCAGGGAGGAGACGGCGGGTCTGGCGGGCGGGGGTGTGGCGGGGCCTTCCTGCGCGGGCGCCAGCAGGCGATCGGGAAGGACGAGAAGTGCGGACAAGCCGCCGCCAGGGGTGTCGAAGAGCTGGACCTGCGCGCCCTCACCGAGGCGGTGGGCGAGTCGGCCGACGACGAGGTGGCCGAGGAACCGGGTGGGCGCGGCGAGAAGGGCTTCCTCGCCGGAGTCGGAGAGGCGGGCGTTGGCACGTTCCTTGTCGGCTTCGGACATGCCGATGCCGTGGTCGACGACCGCGAAGCTGTACGTCCGGTCCTCGCCGTCGTACCAGCCGTGCACCTCGACCGGTTCGGTCGGCGGCGAGAAGTTCAGCCCGTTCTCGATGAGTTCGGCGAGGAGGTGGGCGACGTCGGCGACGGCGTGCCCGCGTACCCGCACCGGCTCCACGGTCGCGATCAGGACCCTCCGGTACTGCTCCACCTCGGCGACGGCGGACTGGACGACTTCCAGGCCGTCGGCGGGCGCCGCCATGGGCCGGGGCGGGTTCTGCCCGGCCAGGACCAGCAGGCTCTCGGCGTTGCGCCGCATCCGGGTGGCGAGGTGATCCAGCTCGAAGAGCTCGGCGAGGGCGTCCGGGTCGAGCTCCTGCCGTTCCAGACGGGTGATGAGGCTGAGCTGACGACGTACGAGGTTCTGGTTGCGGCGGCCGAGGTTGGCGAGCGATTCGGTGGTGTTGCGGCGCAGGCCGGCCTGCTGGGCGGCCAGGTGGAGAGCGGTGTGTTCCACGTGGTGCAGGGAGGCCGCGACCTCGGCGATCTCCGCCGCGCCGCCCAGCGTCCGGGTCTCGGGGCGGTCCGGGGCCTCGGGCAGGAGGAACTCCGCCTGGTCCTGCGGGAACTGCTGGATACGGGCGACGGTTGAGGGCAGCCGGCGCCGCGCCACGTCGTGGGCGGCTTCGGCGAGTGAGCCGAGCGGGCGCGTGAGCGAACGCGAGGCGAAGGCGGCGAGACCCGCGACGAGGGCGGCCATGAGCGTTCCCGCGGCGAGATATGCGGCAAGGCCCAGCTCGGCGTCCTGGCTGAGTCGGTCGGCCCGGTCCCGCACGTCGCCGCCGACCGACTGCTGGACGGCGTACAGATCGTCGACGAGCACGGTCATCGCGTCCCACCAGGCGCCGGCGTCGACGCGCAGCGCGGAGCCGTCGGCAGCGCCTTCCGCCCTTTTCTCGTAGGCGGTGGCGCGTTCGGCGTCCTGCGTGCCGAAGGCGTTCTTCAGGGCGGCGCGCTGGGGCGCGGTGGCGACCTGCCGGTAGCGGGCGAGGGCGGCGACACGCGTGGCGCGCACCTCGGTGAAGGTGAGGTATTCGCGGCCGTGGAATGCGCCGTCGGCGAACACCCCGTTGAGAAGGCCGCGTTCGAGGGCGACGGACTCCTTGGCCGCGGCCAGTTCCCGCAACGCCGTGAGTCCGTCGCTGAGTCGACCGTCGGCGCGTGTCGCGGTCTCCGCGACCGGGTCGACGGCGTTGAGGGCGTCGACGGCGGCGGTGTAGAAGGCAAGCGTGGCGGCCCGGTCGGCGGCGCCCGTGTCACCGGTGGGAGTGCCGGCGGTGGGCGTGCCACCGGTGGGAGTGCCGACGGGGCCCTTGTCGGCTGTGGCGCGGACGGCGGCCAGGCGTCGCAGGTGCCGCTGGACGACCTCCTCCACGGCACGTTCGGGTCGCATGGCGCGCAGTGCCGTGTCCACGCGTGTGCGCGTGGCCGCGAGCGGTGTGCGGAAGCTCTCCTCACCCCCTAACAGGCCGTTCGTCAGGCCGCGTTCACGTTGAAGCTGGTGTACCAGCGCCTGGACACGCAGGCTGAGGCCGACCTCGGCACGGGTCGTCCGGGCGTTGCCGAGGGCCTCGGCGCGACCGTAGACGGCCAGTCCGGCGACCGTCAGCAGCAGGCAGATCGGGACCGTGATGACCACCGCCACACGGCTTCTGATGCTGCGCCAGCCAGGCAGCGGCCGACGGCCGGGAGTCGTGCGGCCACCATGACGACGCTCTGAACGGCCCCTGCCGAGAAGGCCCTTGGCGACTGCGCCGAGCGTGCCGGGCAACGTCCGAAGTGGCGTCCACACCCTCATAGTCACGAAGCTAGCCCCACCGCCGTGGCGGCCGGTTTCCGAGCTGTTAGACCCCGTGGGTACTTGAGTTGCGCCGCCCTCACACCGCAGGCCAGGAGACTGTGACCGTAGGACGGGGTCGTGTGCGACGGCCCGGGTCGCCGCACACCGCCGTTCAGGCCGTGTTCCGCTCCACGGGGATCCACAGCTCCGCGTCCGCCTGCGTGGCGTCCTGCGACAGCCGGGTCCGCAGGATCTCCGGCCCCGGCCGGCTCCGGTACGGATTGGACGGGAACCACTGCGTGAACACGTCCCGCCACAGGTACTGCAGTGCCTGCGGAAACGGCCCGGAGCTGTCGAAGACGGCCCACGTCCCGGCCGGCACGGTGAGCGCGTCCATGTCCTCGGGCACGGCCGCTCGGGTCACCACCCCGTGGTAGTAGTCGAGTTCGGTTCCTTCCGCCCGACTCGGGTCGAGGTTGTCACTCACTCCTACGATCCCCTGCGGCGCCTGGTCGGACAGACTCCGCATGCGCTGCAGCGTCTCCTGCCCGATGCCCCGGACGAAGTCGGCGATGGCGGGGTTCACCCCCTCGTGCACGAGGGGGACGCGCACCTTCCTGCCGACCACTCGGAACTCGTCCTTCTCCACGACCCGGTATCGCATGCTGCTGCTCCCTTCGACGGTGAGGCGGAAGGACAGCCGTGACTGGGACTGCAGACTCGCACCGGACCGCCTGGCCTCGCCGGGACCGATGCCGTGCATGACACGGAACGCACGCGCGAACGCCTCCCCCGACGTGTAGCCGTACCGCACCGCGATCTCCAGCAGCGTCCGGTCCCCGGCCAGCACCTCGGCGCCGGCGAGCGTGAGCCGCCTGCGCCGGATGTACTGCGACAGCGGGACGCCCGCCAGCGCGGAGAACAGCCGCCGGAAGTGGTACTCCGAAGTCACCACGATCCGCGCCAGGTCGGCCCCCTCGATCTGCCGATCGAGGTGCTGCTCAATGTGCTCCATGGCCTGGTTCAGCCGCTCCAGCACCCCGGCCCCCCTTCCCTTTCGATCACTCACGTTAGGAAGGAACCACCCTGCCGGACCCGACATCCTGTGCCCGGTCCGGTCGGGTACGACGGCCGGCGCCGTCAGCTCTTCGTCAGGAGTTCGGCGAGGGCGATGTCGAGCTCCAGGACGTTCACCCGGGACTCCCCGATGAAGCCGAGGGTGCGGCTCTCGGTGTGGGCGTCGACCAGCTTCTCCACCTGGGTCACGGACAGCCGAGCGCATCGCAGGCGTCCGGCTGCGCCCGTGGGGGCGCCCCGATGCGGAACCGTCTGCTCCCCCGGAGGCGGGGAACGCGGTGTTCATGACACTTGCGCGTTCATTGCCCGACGATGCCACCGAGTGGTGGATCTTCCTGGGCGTCTTCGTTCTCTACGCGGTCGCCCGCTGGTTCTTCGCGTGGCAGCGGGCCCGGCGCGAGGGCGACGGGCACCCCGTGCGGGCCGCGTTCGCCGAAGAGGACGATCCCGCCACGGCGACGGGGGGCGGGTTCCGCTCCTACCGTCAGTTCTTCGGCTTCGTCGGAAGCGCCGTCGCCGTGGTCCTGGTCGGCGCGCTGACCGAGGGCCGTCTCCGCCTCGCGTTGCTGTGGACCCTCGTGCCACTGCTGGTCGTGGCGATGTCGTACCTCGACTTCCGTCAGGCCGAGAAGGCGCGCTCCAGAGCAGGCTAGGGGCGGACCGGGCGGGCGGCGGCACCGGCACCGATTGCCCGCCGGCGGTCAGCCGCCGACCGCCGGCCGTCGACGCGGCCACGGTGTTCGCCGGGCGCCGCGTGAGCGGCTTGTGTGCGCCGCTACTTGAGTTCCGCGTCCGTGTAGTAGCCGCCCGCGACCAGGACGTACTCGTAGTTGGTCCGGTCGACGCTCGTCGGCTGGAGCAGGTGGGCCGGCACGGCCTTGACGCCGTTCTTGTAGGACCGTCTGTTGTTCACCTTCGGCGTTTTGTCGTTGAGTATGTCGTCGACCATGTCCGAGGCGATCGCGGCGAGTTCGCGGATGTCCTTGTAGATGGTCTGCGACTGCTCGCCCGCGATGATCGACTTCACCGAGGCCAGTTCCGCGTCCTGGCCGGTGATGATCGGGAGGGGCTTGTTGCCGGAGCCGTAGCCGTCCGCCTTCAGCGCGGACAGGACGCCGATGGAGATGCCGTCGTACGGCGACAGCACCGCGTCGACCTTCTTGTTCCGGTACGACTCGGACAGGAGGGCGTTCATGCGCTTCTTCGCGGTCGGACCGTCCCAGCGCAGGGTGGAGACCTCGTCCAGCGCGGTCTGGCCGGACTGCACGACCAGTTGCTTCGTGTCCAGGTACTGCTGCAGCAGGTGCATCGAGCCGTCGAAGAAGAACTTGGTGTTGTTGTCGTCGGGGGACCCGGCGAACAGCTCGATGTTGTACGGGCCCTTGCCGTCCTCCAGGCCGAGCTTGTCGATGATGTAGAGGGCCTGGAGCCGGCCGACCTGCTCGTTGTCGAAGGAGACGTAGTAGTCGACGTTCTGGGTGCCGAGGATGAGCCGGTCGTAGGAGATCACCGGGATCTTCGCGGCCGCGGCCTTCTGGAGGACGCCGTTCAGCGACTTGTTGTCGATGGCGGCGATGATCAGTGCGTCGACGCCCTCCTCGACGAGCTTCTCGATCTGCGCGACCTGGGTCTTCGGGTCGTCCTGGCCGTAGACCAGTTTGGTCCTGTACCCCTTGGCCTTGAGGTCGTCGACGACGCTCTTGCCGTCGGTGAGCCAGCGCTCGGAAGCCTGGGTCGGCATGGCGATGCCTATGGTCTCGTCCCCCGAGCGGGCCTCGGTGCCGGTCCTGGTGGTCTGGCCGCAGGCGGACAGGGTGAGAGCCAGGGAGGCGGCTCCGGCGAGGGTGGCGAGAGCGGCTCTTCGGTTGCGCATGGTGATCGTTCCTAGTTCTTCTCGTCGTTGAGAGGATGACGGCGTACCCCGTAGCGGCAGGGGGCGGCGCCTGCTCGGCCGGACGAACCGGCCGGGCGAGCAGGTCGAGAGCGGGACGGACGCGAGTCGGGCGCCGGCCCGGAGCGGGTCGGGCGCGGGGCGTCGCCGTCGCGAGCGAAGGTGGTGTGCCGTGCCGGCGCTCGTGGGCGGGCCCCGGGTGGATCCCGCAGGGGGCCGCACGCGCGGACGGGCGCCGGGCGCCGTGGGACGGACCAGACTTCAGTCAGAGCGACTGGAGAGAGCGGAGAGAGGGGTGTGCCGCGGCGGGTCCGCTCGGCGGCCTCGAAGATCCGCACGGTGCCGCCGAGTTCGGCGGTGGTGCCGGTGTGCTGCACATGTCTCATGGGCGGCGGACCGTCGGAAGGTCCCGCTGGACGGACTGCGGGTCACGGCGCCGGGCACATGTCGCGAGTCGGAGACCAAGTGCCCCATTGTCGCGCCGCAGAGCGCCGGTCTGGCCGACCTCGCAGGTCTCGCCGATCTCGCCGATCTCACAGGTCTTCGCTTCGACTCGGCCCCGCAGCCGGATCCCGTCAGGTCTCGGGGCCCCGTGGTCGGTGTGCGCCTGTAAGTACGCCGGGTTGCGCCACGGCGTTCCGACCACCCGTGTGCTGATTCCGTTGGCGCGCAAGGCACTTGCCCTTCAAGCGTTCGAAATTTCGTCACATGGTCGGCACGCTGGCGCGACAGTAAGAGGAGTTGCGTGAGGTGTCAATGGGACGAACGGCAACGGCCCAGGAACCCGGCGGCCGGAGGCCGGGGCCGAGGGCTGGAGGCCGGGGGCTGGAGGCCGGGGCCGAGGACCGGGGGCCGGGGGCTGGAGGCCGGGGCCGAGGACCGGGGGCCGGGGGCTGGAGGCCGGGGCCGAGGACCGGGGGCCGGGGGCCGGGGCTCTGGGCGGCGGGGTGCGCTCTTCGTCTCAGCAATCGGACCGGAAAGGCTTCGAAACATTCGGAATTCACCTCACGGAGCACTGATCTTGGAATTCGGTGTTTCGATCATCATTGACGATCCACTCTCCCATATCGCCCGTCTTAGCTGCTGATTTTCATTCCACCACCGGCATCCCGCCCGTGCGAATGTTTCGAGATCATTGCCGAAAGTATTGACAGTTGGCAGGGCCATACCAAAACTGTCGGTCAATCCGGGGGCCCGCATCGCCTGCCGGCCCCCGTCGGCTTTCATGAGGACGAGGAGGAAGCACGTTCATGAACGCACCCGCACGTTTCAGGCTGTTCCTCAGCGGTGTCTGCACCACGGTCCTGGTCGCTGTCGCCGCGCTGATGTCGCCCGGCATCGCCCACGCCGACACGGTCGTCACCACCAACCAGACCGGCACCAACAACGGTTACTACTACTCGTTCTGGACCGACTCGCCCGGCACGGTCTCCATGAACCTGGGCTCGGGCGGCAGCTACGGCACCTCCTGGCGCAACACCGGGAACTTCGTCGCCGGCAAGGGCTGGAGCAACGGCGGACGGCGAAGCGTGACCTACTCGGGCACCTTCAACCCCTCCGGGAACGCCTACCTGGCCCTCTACGGGTGGACGTCGAATCCGCTCGTGGAGTACTACATCGTCGACAACTGGGGCACGTACCGGCCCACGGGAACGTACAAGGGCACCGTGACCAGCGACGGCGGCACGTACGACATTTACAGGACGACGCGCTACAACGCCCCTTCCGTCGAGGGCACTCGGACCTTCGACCAGTACTGGAGCGTCCGGCAGTCGAAGCGGACGGGCGGCACCATCACCACCGGCAACCACTTCGACGCCTGGGCCCGCGCCGGGATGCCGCTCGGCAGCTTCAACTACTACATGATCCTCGCGACCGAGGGTTACCAGAGCAGCGGCAACTCCAACATCACAGTAGGCGGCACCGGTTCGGGCGGCGGCACCGGCGGAGGCGGCAGCAGCGGCTGCACGGCGACCCTGTCCGCGGGCCAGCAGTGGAGCGACCGGTACAACCTCAACGTCTCCGTCACCGGATCCAGCAACTGGACCGTCACGATGAACGTGCCCTCCCCGGCGAAGGTCCTCTCCACCTGGAACACCAGCGTCAGTTACCCCAGCGCCCAGGTGCTGACCGCCAAACCCAACGGCAGCGGCAACACCTTCGGCGTCACCGTCCAGCCCAACGGCAACTGGACCTGGCCCACGGTCTCCTGCACCGCGAGCTGACCCCCGCGCCCCCGCGCCCCCGCGCCCGCGCGCCACGCACCCAAGCACCCCACCCGGCACCCGCACCCCGCACCCCGCACCCCGCACCCCCGCCTCAGGCTGGAGGACCACTCCCCATGAGCACCAGACCACCCCTGTCGTTACGCGCCCTGGTGACCAGGCTGGTCGTCGTCGCGACGGCCGCCGCCTGCACCCTCACCGTCCAGGCCGCCGCCCCGGCACAGGCCGCCGCCTGCAACGGGTACGTCGGGCTCACCTTCGACGACGGCCCGTCCGGCAACACGTCGGCCCTGCTCAACGCGCTCAAGCAGAACGGGCTGCGGGCCACCATGTTCAACGAGGGTCAGTACGCGGCGGCCAACCCGTCCCTGGTGCGGGCCCAGGTCGCCGCCGGAATGTGGGTCGGCAACCACAGCTACACCCACCCGCATCTGACCCAGCAGAGCCAGGCGCAGATCGACTCGGAGATCTCCCGGACCCAGCAGGCCATCGCCAACGCGGGCGGCGGGACGCCGAAACTGTTCCGGCCGCCGTACGGCGAGACCAACTCGACGGTGAAGGCGGTCGAGGCCAAGTACGGTCTGACCGAGATCATCTGGAACGTCGACTCGCAGGACTGGAACGGCGCGAGCACGGACGCGATCGTGCAGGCCGCGGCCCGGCTCACCAACGGCCAGGTCATCCTCATGCACGACTGGTCGGCCAACACGCTCGCCGCGATCCCGCGGATCGCGCAGGGGCTGGCCGGTCGCGGCCTGTGCGCCGGAACGATCTCCCCGCAGACCGGCCGAGCCGTCGCCCCCGACGGCGGCGGCTCCGGTGGAGGCGGGGGCGGGGGCGGGGGCGGTGGCGGTGGCGGTGGCGGCGGCGCGTGCACCGCGAGTCTCTCCGCCGGTCAGCAGTGGAGCGACCGCTACAACCTCAACGTCTCCGTCACCGGATCCAGCAACTGGACCGTCACCATGAACATCCCCTCCCCCGCCAAGGTTCTGTCCACCTGGAACACCAGCGTCAGTTACCCCAGCGCCCAGGTGCTGACCGCCAAACCCAACGGCAGCGGCAACACCTTCGGCGTCACCGTCCAGCCCAACGGCAACTGGACCTGGCCCACGGTCTCCTGCACCGCGAGCTGACCCGTCCGCTCCGCGAAACGGCGTTCCGGCGGAGCGGCACGGCGCGGCGTCCCTAGCCGTCCGCGCCGGTCCGCCGGAACGCCCACTCGGCCTTCGGCTCCAGCACGCAGCGGAAGGCCCGCCGTACGGGGGGCGTGCACAGCAGGGTCACGGTCACGGCGGCGACGAGGGTCACCGTGAGGACGCCGACGGGCTGGTGGATCCAGTGGTGGTCGTACCAGTGGGCGCGTCCCGCGAACTGCTTGACGAAACCGTGGAGCAGATAGCCGTAGAGCGTGGCCGCGCCGAGCGCGGTGAACCAGGTGCGGCGTCCCGGTACCCAGGCGAGGAAACAGGCCACGAGGACGGCCGAGCAGCCGAAGGTCGCCAGCGTCATCACGGGGCCGGACCAGGCGGGTGCGCCGAGTTGCACGGCGGCGGCGTCGTGGAAGAACCAGGCGTAGTCCATCCGCGGGACCGCCCAGTACGCCACGGCCAGGGCGGCCGCGACGACGGGCACGGCCAGGGCGCGTGCCGCACGGCGGCGCACCAGCCGGAAGTGCTCCGGCCGCAGCAGCAGGCCGAGAACGAAATAGGGCAGGAACTGCAGGACCCGCTGCAGGGCGAGGTCCTTGCCGATGGTGGGCGAGAGGGTCGCGAGCATCGCGATGACCAGCGCGAGCGGCAGCGGCCACCGGACGAGTCGCCAGAGGGACGCGGTCAGCCGCCAGATGAAGAGGGCGGCGAGGAACCAGGTCAGGTAGAGCGGGTCCAGCAGGCTGATCTCGCGGCCCGGGTCGTCGTCGGTCCACCGGGTGAACAGGGAGTACGCCACCTCGAAGACCACGTACGGCACGACGACGCCGGTGATCAGTCGCCTGACGTGCCGGGGGCTGCCGTCGAAGCCGCGCGAGAAGTAGCCGGAGACGACGATGAACGCCGGCATGTGGAAGGCGTAGACGAACATGTACAGCGCGGTGACCGTGCGACTGCCCTCGCGCAGCGGCTCCCAGGCATGGCCGACCGCGACCAGGACGATCGCCAGGTACTTCGCGTTGTCGAAGAACGCGTCTCTCTGTGTGACGCCTCGTCGCGCGAGGTCCGTCCGGGGGACGTCGCGTCGCGTGAGGTCGGTCTGCGTGGCCTGTGCGATGCCCGTGCCTTTCTGGAGCCGTGGGACCTTTTTCCGCCCTGCTAACCATCTTCGCCGAGGGCAAACCTCCCGACGCGACCCCCCGAAGCGACCCTCCGATGTGCCCCTGCGATGCGACCTCCCGGTGCGACCCTCCGGCGGCTCACGCCGACTGCGGGTGCAGCAGCCGCGCCAGCAGGTCGTCCAGGGTGACCATCCCGGTGAGCCGGCCGTCGTCGTCGCGTACGACGGCGAGGGTGGCGCGGCGGCGGCGCAGCCGCTCGATGGCCTCGCCGACCGTGTCCTGCGCGGCCAGCTCGGGCACGGGCCGGGCGAGGTCCCGGGCGGTGGCCGTGCGTCCCCGGGCGCGGGCGACCAGGGCGTCACGGGCGTGGACGGAGCCGACGACCGTCTCCGCGTCGCGCACCAGCAGACGGCTGTGGTCGTGCGCGGCCGCGACGGCGAGGATCTCCCCGATGCCGGCCTCCGCCCGTACCCAGGTGATCAGCTCGGCGGGGATCCGCAGGTCGGCGACCGGCGTCTGGGGCTCGGTCAGCGAGTTGGTGATCAGCTCCGAGTCGTCCTTGCTGATCAGTCCGAGCCGCTCGGACTCCTCGACGAGGTGGGTGAGCTGCTCGCGGTTGTGGACGGACGTCAGCTCGTTGCGCGGGGTGACCCGGCACAGCCGTACCAGGGCGTTGCTCATCGCGTTGAGCACCCTGATCAGTGGACGCACCGCCTTCACCACCGCCCGGAAGGGCGGGGAGAGCAGCATCGCCGAGCGTTCGGGGTGGGCGATGGCCCAGGACTTGGGGGCCATCTCGCCGACGACCATGTGCAGGAACACGACCACGATCATCGCCACGGCGAACGCGACGCCGTAGCTGAGCGCGTCGGGCAGGCCCAGGTGGCGCAGCAGCGGGTCGAGCTCGTGGGAGATCGCGGGCTTGGAGACCGAGCCGAGGCCGAGGGTGCACACGGTGATGCCCAGCTGTGCGCCGGCCAGCATCAGCGACAGCTCGCGCATCCCGGCGAGGGCCGCGCCCGCGCCGCGCCGTCCCTCGGCGGCCGCCTTCTCCACGCGGTGGCGTTTGGCCGCGACCAGGGCGAACTCGGCGGCGACGAAGAACCCGCTGCCGATCAGCAGCAGGACGGTGACGAAGAGCGCCGTCGGGAAGCTCATGACCGCTCACCTTCCAGCAGCGCGATCCGCACGCGGTCGGGGACATGCCGGTCGAGGGTGTGCACGTCGATCCGCGCGCGGCCGCCGCCGGGCAGGTCGACGACGAGACGGTCCCCGATGGTCGGGAAGCGGCCCAGCCGGTCGACGACCAGGCCGGCCACGGTGTCGTAGTCGTCCTCCTCGGGCAGTTCGACGCCGGTGGCGTCGGCCACCTCGTCGAGCCGGCGTCCGGCGTCCACCAGCCAGCCGTCGCCGTCCGTGACCGCGATCGCGGTCACGCGGTCCGACTCGTCGGCGATGTCGCCGACCAGTTCCTCGGCGATGTCCTCGTAGGTGACGATGCCGGCGACCCCTCCGTGTTCGTCCAGGACGACGGCGAACTCGTCGCCCCGGGCCCGCATCTGCTCCACCGCGTCCGGCAGCGGGAGCGTGTCCGGCAGCAGCAGGGGGCGGCGGGCGGCCGCGGCCGCCGTGGTGTCGGTGAAGCGGTCGGCGGGCAGGGCGGTCAGCTCCCGCACGCCGAGCACGCCGGCGACGTCGTCGGGGTGGTCCCCGAGCACGGGATAGTTGGAGTGACCGTGCACGGCGATCAGCTCGACCGCCTCGGCGAGGTTCGCGTCCTTGCGGACGAAGACGGAGTCCGCGCGGGGCACCATGACCTCGTCGAGCGTGCGCTCGGAGAACTCCAGGGCGTGGTCGAGGAGTTCGGCGGTCGTCGTGGGGAGCTGGCCCTGCTCGTGGGACTCGCCGATCAGATGTCCGAGTTCCTCCAGGGTCGCGCCGTGGTGCAGCTCCTCGACCGGTTCGATGCCGGCCCCGCGCAGCAGCCGGTTCGCCGCGCCGTCGAAGACGTGCACGACGGGCCCCACCACCTTCAGATACGCCAGCGTGGAGCCGGCCAGCGACTTCGCCAGCCGCTCGGGGACGGCGATGGCGAGGTTCTTGGGGGCCAGCTCGCCGATCACCATCTGCACGACCGTGGCCAGTACGAAGGCGAGCACGACGGAGATGCCGCCGACGGCGCCTTCGGGGATGCCGACGCCCGTCAGGACGGGGTCGAGCAGCGCGGACACCGACGGTTCGGCGACGAAGCCGACGACGAGGCCGGTGACGGTGATGCCGAGCTGGGCGCCGGACAGCATGAACGACAGCCGCTCCAGCACCTTCAGGGCGCGGGCGGCCTGCCGGTCTCCGGCCTCGGCCTGGCGGGCGAGGGCGAGACGGTCGGCGGACACGTACGCGAACTCCTGGGCGACGAAGTAGCCGGTGCCCAGGGTCAGGAGCAGGACGGCCAGCAGCCCGAGAACGGCACTCGTCATCGAACACCACCCCGCCGTGTGCCGTGCGTGCCGTCCTCAGAAGAGATGCGGCGGGATGGTCGGGGACTGTGCCCCGGGGAGTCCGTCGATCTGGCGGACAATGGGTGACTCCTTCACTGGAACGTTCACCTTGGCAACGACGACGGTCCTGCCCGTGTTCCCGGACGGGCGGACCCCTACCGAGTCTCAGTCCTGCCCGTCCGCACGACGTTCGGCCTGCGGTGCCGGATGCGGTCCCGGCAGCCGCGCCGGATCCGGTTCCGGTGCCGGACCCGGATGTTCCGGCTGTGGTTCCGGATGCGGTTCCGTTCGTGCCCGGGCCCGGGACCGGTCGTCTTCGCGGGGCTGCCCGAGCAGTTCGCGCAGCAGCCGTGCGTCGTCGGGGCCGAGGCCGTCGACGAAGCCGGCGAGGACGGCCGCGCGGTCGCGCTCGGCGTCCAGGACCCTGCGCATCCGGTGGGCGGCCAGACCCGCCTCGTCCGACACGGGAAGCCAGGTGAAGGACCGGCCGCTGCGTTCGCGGGTGACCATGCCCTTGGCGAGCAGCCGGGTCAGGATCGTCATCACCGTCGTGTAGGCGAGTCCGCCGCCCAGCCGCTCCTGCACCCATCCGGCCGTCGCCGGGCCGTCCGCCGCCCGCAGGGCCGACAGGACCGACGCCTCCAGCTCGCCCCGCGCCCGCCGCCGGGACCGCCCGCGTTCCGTCACGCCCAGTCCCCTCATCGCCGCCGTCCGTTTTCCGGTCGGACATCGTATAGACGCCGGCCGTTCGCCGGGCTCCGCCGGAACGCGTTTCTCTACAGAAACGTAGAGGCGTCTCGGACACACAGAAGGGCCTCGGGCTGCCGCCCCCGCCTCCCGCGGCCCGGCACCCCGCCCCGGCCGGCCGTGCCGCTTGCCTCGGATACCCCTGGGGGGTATACAGGAGGCGAATGCCGGGGAACGGAGACGACGTCATGGACCATGAGCAGCACCACCACGATCCCGCCCACGCGGGCCACGGAAACGCCTCCTGGGCGATGGCGGTGCAGGCGACACTGCACTGCCTGACCGGGTGCGCCATCGGCGAGATCCTGGGAATGGTCATCGGCACCGCGCTGGGCTGGGGCAACGCGCCGACCATGATCGCCGCGATCGCGCTGGCCTTCCTGTTCGGCTACTCCCTCACCCTGTTCGCGGTGCGCCGGGCCGGCCTGGGTCTCGGGGCCGCGATCAGGGTGGCGCTGGCCGCGGACACCGTCTCGATCGCCGTGATGGAGCTGGTCGACAACGCCATCGTCGCCCTCACGCCGGGCGCGATGGAGGCCCAGTTGTCGGACGGCCTCTTCTGGTCGGCCCTGCTGGGAGGGTTCGTGATCGCCTTCCTGATCACCACGCCGGTCAACAAGTGGATGATCGGCCGCGGCAAGGGCCACGCCGTCGCCCACGCCCACCACTGAACGGACGTGACGGGCCCTTCCCGCGCAGGTCGCCCTGGGCCGTCCCGACGCCTTTCCCCGCGTGATTCCGTCCCGCCCCCGGGGGTCGAGCACGAACGTGACCCGCCGTTACCCTTCCCTTCATGGGGAAGGCCGCAGGTGAGCAGATGGGGGTCGTGACCGCGTTGGTGCGGTCGGCGTTCCTCGTGAACGCCGTGTACGCCGAGTCGAGCCGCGCCTACGGCATCACTCCGCAACAGGGGCAGCTGCTGTGCGTGCTGATGCCGCAGCCGTACGGCATGAGCGAGCTCGGCGAGATGCTCGGACTCGCCAAGTCGAGCCTGACGGGGCTGGTGGACAGGACGGTCCGGCGCGGGCTGGTCCGCCGCGAGGCCGATCCCCGGGACGGGCGGGCCGTGCGGGTGGGCCTCACCGAGGAAGGCGACCGGCTGGCGCACGAGTTCTACGACGAGACGTGCCGCCGCGTCGAGAAGCTGCCCTCCGGGCTGACCGCGAACGAGCGCGACCGGTTGGCCGTGCTGCTCGCCCGCGTCGTGCAGGACAACAGGGTTCCCGAGGTCTTCACCGACCCCGAAGCTCAGGGGCAGTAGAACCGCGTGGGTCCGGGACCGCGCGGGTCCGCGCGGCGAACCCCAACGCCGTCGTCACCGCGATCGACGCGATCGCCATCACGGTCATCGCCGTCGCGGGTGAGGTGAGTTGGGCCGCGGAGCCCGCCAGCGCCGCGCTCAGGCCCTGCAGGGTGAGCATGCCCGCAGAGTGCAACCCGAGCGCGTGGCCGCTGAGTTCGGGCGGGGTGAGCGCCATCAGCCGCTCCTGCTGCACCAGGCTCGCGCCGAAGCCGACGGAGGCGAGAGCCGCGCAGGCCGCGGCGAGCGGAAGGGCGGGGCGCAGGGCGAAGAGGGTGTAGGGGGCGGCCAGCAGCAGCAGGAGCGGGGTGGCCAGGCGGGCGCGCCGGTCCGGCGGGAGAAGACGGCCCACGAGGACGTCCCCGGCCAGCATGCCCAGTGCCGCGCACGCGAACAGCGTGCCCGCCGCCTCGGGGTCGTAGGGCACGAAGAGGGCCTCGCAGCCGACGACCAGACCGTTGGGCAGCCACAGACCCAGGTAGGTGAGGCGGCGGGGGCGGGAGGACCACAGGACGGCGTTCGTGTGCCGGGTCGCCGCGGCCGAGAGCCGGCCGGAGGCCCGCGGCGGACGGACGGTCAGCCCGAGACGGGCGACGAGGGCCGCGGTCGCGTACAGCACGGCGGCGAGCAGGAGGACGGGGCGCGGGGAGAGGGCGGTCACGAGCAGGCCGCCGATGGCGTATCCGGCGATCTGCATCAGCCCGCTCATCATGTTGAACAGCGAACGCCCCGGCAGATAGCCGCCCTTGGATCCGCCGAGTATCTCGTTCAGCAGACCCCAGCGGACACCGCCGCCGAGCGAGGCGACCAGCCCCTGGACGAGGACGACGGCGAAGACGCCCCACACGGGCAGCCCCGGCAGCGCCATGAGGGCCGCCGCGCCCGCGAAGGCCAGACCGAGGCCGGTCAGCGCCGACCTCGGGGGCAGCCGGTCGGACCCCGACAGGAGGACGGTCGCGCCCAGCACCTGCGCGAGCGACGGCCCGAACATGCTCACCGCCGACAGCAGCGGCGAGTCGGTGGCCCGGTAGACGAGCGTGCCGAGGGCGAGCCCGCTCACGGTCTGGGCGGCGGTGTGGGCGGCGGCGGAGAGGAAGAGGGGAGTGAACTCGGGGACGCGGAAGAGCCGTCGGTAGGAGAAGCCGGTCATGGGCGGAGTCTGCGGCGGCCCCGGCAAGGGTGGTTATTGTTTCGCGGGCCCGCGAAACGTCACCGCCCGACCGGCACGAGAGGTCCCACGGGCGTGGGGCGTGGGCGGAGGGGGCTCGGGCGAAGAGGGCGAGGGCGGAGGGTGCGGAGAGGGCGGGGCGAAGAGCGTGGAACCGGAAGCGGCGTGGGGCCGTTTGGCGCGGCGAGGCGCATCGTGAGGCGTGGAGACGGGCGGTCGTCGGGGGCGGGAGGGTGAGCGCATGGGCTGGTGGCAGGTGAACGCGGACACCCTGGCCCGCAGCAGGTTCGTGCTCTCGCCGCTCGCCGAGACCTTCGCGAGCCTGAAACTGCTGCACGCGGGGACGGGCGCGCATCCCGGCGAGCACGACTGGCTGCACGCCCACCTCCCCGGCTACCGCGCCCTCCTGGCGGCCGACCCGGTGACCGCGCTGCTGGTGCGGGCCGGGCTGGGCCGGAGCTGGATCGCCGACTTCCTCACGCCCACGCCGAGGGACGGCGAGAGCTTCGAGGAGGGCGTGGCCCGGGTGCGGGCGGCCGACCCGGCGGACGCCCGGGCGCACCTTCGGACGTCCCTGGCCGGCCCGCTCCCCGCCGCCCTCGACCGGGACGATCTGCCCGAGCGGGCGGCCGGGCTGCTGGAGCACGTCTGGGAGACGGATGTGCGGCCGTACTGGGAGCGGCGCCGGCGCGTCCTGGAGGCCGACGTCCTGGCGCGGACCGCGCAGGTCGGCCGGGGCGGCTGGGCGGCCGTGCTGGACTCGCTGCGGCCGGGGACGCGCTGGCTCGGCGAGAGTCGCTTTCAGGTCAACCTGCACGAGTACCCGCCCCGCGAGATCTCGGGCGCGGAGCTGGTGTTCGTGCCGGTCACGCCGAAGGCCGGGTGGGTGTCCTGGGAGGCGCGGGAGCGGTACGCCGTGGTCTACCCGTGCTCGGGGGCGCTCGCCGAGGACCACCGGGACCGGGCCCGCGCCGTCCCGGCCGCGCTGGGGGCGCTCCTGGGTCCCGCCCGGGCCACGGTGCTGGTGCTCCTCGCCGCCCCGCTGAGCACCACCCAGCTGGTCGCCCTGACCGGTCAGGGCCTCGGCTCGGTCGGCCGCCACCTGCGGGTCCTCCTGGACGCCGGCCTGGTCCAGCGCCGACGTGCGGGCCGCTCGGTGCTGTACTCGCGGACGCCCGCGGGAGAAACCCTGGCGAAGGCGTCGGAGGCGACCGGCGGGCCGCCCCGGCGCAGGCCCACGCCTGTCTCCGGGGGGCCGGAACCGGAAACGGGGGCGGGCCCCGGAAAGGTCCGGGGCGGGGGCCGGGGCTAGCATCCGGGGCATGACTACTGATGCCGGTACCTCTCCCCTCGACGTTCCGATCGACGCCCTCAAGGGCGGTCCCGCCGACCTGTCTCAGTACGCGGGCAAGGCTGTGCTCGTGGTGAACGTGGCCTCCAAGTGCGGCCTCACGCCGCAGTACACGGGCCTGGAGCGCCTGCAGGAGCGTTACGCCGCCCAGGGCTTCACCGTGCTCGGCGTGCCCTGCAACCAGTTCCTCGGGCAGGAGCCCGGCAGCGCCGAGGAGATCGCCGAATTCTGCTCGGCGACCTACGGTGTGAGCTTCCCGCTGACCGAGAAGGTCGAGGTCAACGGTGACGACCGGCACCCGCTGTACCAGCGGCTCGTCGGGTTCGCGGACGCCGAGGGCCACGAGGGCGACATCCGCTGGAACTTCGAGAAGTTCCTGATCGGCCGGGACGGCTCCGTCGTCGCCCGCTTCTCGCCGCAGACCGAGCCGGAGGCGGCCGAGGTCGTCGCCGCCATCGAGGGCCAGCTGGGCTGAGCACACGTCCGGACCGTCCGGCTTGGCCTCGCCCCAGGGGGCCGGCTTGACCTTGCCCCAGGGGCAGGGCGGAGCCTCCTCGGCGTCGGGCGGAGAGGCCGCCCGACGACGGAGGACGACGGGGGGGGAGCGGGTGGACGCGGTGCGGGCCGCCGAGAGCGACGGCGGCGAGCTGCTCACCATCGGCGCGTTCGCCGCGCGCGCCCGCCTCTCGGCCAAGGCGCTGCGGCTGTACGACCGGCTCGGGCTGCTCGCCCCGGCGCACATCGACGAGGCCAGCGGCTACCGCTACTACCGCGCCGGGCAGGTCGAACGCGCCCGGCTGGTGGCCATGCTGCGCCAGCTCGACATGCCGCTCGCGCGGATCGCCCAGGTGGTGGAGACCTCTGACGGTTTCGCGGCCGGGGACCTCCTCGCCGCCTACTGGGACGACGTCGAGGCCCGCTTCGCCGCCCAGCGCACCCTCGCCGCCTACCTCCGTGCACGGCTGTCGGGGAGGAGCTCCGAGATGTACGAGAAGTTCGAGGTCCAGCTGGTCGAGGTGCCCGAGCAGGTGATCGTCACCGAGAAGCGGCACACGCTCGCGGACGAGCTGCCCGTCTGGATCCCCGCCTCGCTGGGGCGGCTGCAGGAGGCGGCAGGCGCGTGCGGCGGAGTCGCCGGCGCGCCGTTCGTCGTCTACTACGCCGCCGTGTCCATGGAGAGCGACGGACCGGCCGAGACGTGCATGCCGGTCGGCGACGAGCCGGCGGCCCGGGCGTGGGCGGCCGCACAGGGCGGGGGCCGGCGCGTGGAGGTGCGGGTGGAGCCCGCCCGGCGGCTCGCGTACACGAGGATCGCCAAGGCCCAGGTCGCGCACCCGCAGATCCTCGCCGCGTACGAGGCGGTGGAGGCGTGGATGCAGCGGGAGGCCTGGGAGTACGACGGCCCCTGCCGGGAGGTCTACTTCACCGACTGGGACGCTGCCGGGGCCGAGGACCCGGTGTGCGACGTGGCGTTCCCCGTGAAGCGGGCCTAGCGCTTCCCACGGAGACCGGCGGGCGTGAAGCCCCCCCCCCGGAATCCGCCAGGGAAAACGACCGGGCCCTCTCGGCTAGGACGGCGATCTGGACGAGAGGGCCCTTGGGTGGTGCTTGTGCGGTTGTGTCGGCAACCGGCGGCCGGTAACCGGCCCAGGGACAGGAAGTCCTCCGCCCTATGCCTTGACCGATGCCACGAAGTCGCTCCACGCGTCGGCGGGGAAGACCAGATTCGGACCGTCCTGGACCTTGGAGTCCCGGACGAGCAGAGCCTGTACGGCCGGCGACTTGACCTCGACGCACGCACCGTTGCCCGTGGAGTAGGAGGACTTGGTCCACGAGTGCGCGCTGCCCTGACGAATTGCCATTTTTGCTCCGGAGTGCAGTTGTTGAGTTGCTGTCCTCGCACCACGGACCCGTCTGCGGCCCCGCGGCACGTTCACGCCAACCTTGTTGCTCGATGGCGTGATCGACGCTACTCGCCAACATCGACTGACGAAGCGACTATTCACTCGACCGGATGACATATTCCAATGGAAACTTCCATCGGGACGGGGGGAGGGCGTACCATGCGGCACTTCCCGCCCAGACGTCCGTCATTCCGAACGCCCTCAGCGCACATACCCCTTCGCGATGTCGGCGATGAACTGGCGTGACTGCTCCACGTTCAGGGCCTGGGCGCGCAGGTGCTCGTACATCACGCTGTACTTCTGCACGTCGTTCGGCTTCTCCAGGTAGAGGTCGCTGGTGACGCCCTCGATGTAGACGACGCTGGAGTCGGCCGTGTCGGGGAACTCGAGGATCGCGTACTGGCCGTTGAGCCCCGGATGCGCGCCCATGTCGAACGGGATCACCTGAACCGTGACGTGCGGCAACTGGGACTGTTCGACGAGGTGTTCCAGTTGGTCCCGCATCAGTTCGCGGCCGCCGACGACCCTCCTGAGCGCCGACTCGTCCATCACGCTCCACAGCCGGAGGGGGTTCTCCCCCGAGGAGACACGTTCCTGCCGACGCATGCGCACCTGCACGCGCTTCTCGATCTCCGTGTGCGCGGTCTCCGGCAGGGCGCCCGAGATCAGCGCCTCCGCGTACTGACGGGTCTGCAGCAGCCCGGGCACGACCTGCGGGTCGTACACGCGCAGGCTCGCCGCGTCCGTCTCCAGACCGATGTAGACGCTGTAGGGGACGTCGCCGAAGGCGTGCCACCAGCCCTGCTGGCGGGAGTCCTTGGCCATCTCCATCAGCGAGTCGACCATCCGCTGGTCCTCGACCTCGTACACCCCGCACAGGTCGCGGACGTCACGCTGACTGATGCTGCGCCGGCCGTTCTCCAACCGGCTGATCTTCGACTGGGACACCAGCAGGCGCTCGGCGACCTCTTCGGCCGTCATGCCCTTGAGCTCACGGAGCCGGCGCAGCTCCTGGCCCAACCGGCGTCGCCTGACGGTGGGATTGACGTTGGACGCCACGGGACGTGCACCTCCGGCTGCGTGTCTGTACCTGACACTTTGCGTATCTGCTGTTGAGCAGACTGCCACCAAGGTGCTTTCCACCGCTGGAAAACGGTGGTTATGCGGCCCCTACACGCCAGTTCGGATCAGCACTCCCACCGGCTACGACATGCGTCCGCGCGGGGCGGTGATGCACCGCCCCGCGCGGGCCGCGGCGGCTCCCGAACGGGTCTTGCGTCCTGCGGTGGTGCGGTCCTGCACTGGTGCTGTGGTGCGGTCCTGCACGTGCGGTGTCGTGGAACTGCGGCTCAGTGGGCCACGACACGCGCCATGGGACCGCGGTGCGGCTGCGCCGGAACGCCACGGGCGGGCTCCGGAGAGGGCCTTGCTCCCGGTCCGGCCTGGCGGCCGGCGGGTGCCTGGTTGCGACGCGGCTGTGCGGCCGCGCCGTTCTGGACGTCCATCACGGCGTGCGCCACGAGACCGCCCATGGGGTCGTGTCTGATCAGGTCCCGCAGCCGGGAGCGGGACGAGCGTCCCTCGTTGCCCGGGTACAGGTGCTTGCCGAGGCCGACCGCGTGCGCCAGTGCGGCGAGCGCCGCGGTCCGCGGGTCCGGCGGCACGCCGGTGCGGATCGCGGAGTCCAGCCGGGCCTTGATCTCCCGGCTGATGTCGGTGTCCGTCGCCTGGTAGCGAGTCGTCGGCAGCACCCCGCACATCTGACCCGCCACGGCATGCACCATGCCGCACCGTTCCAGATGCGAGAGGTAGGTCTGGCGAAGCCCGAGTCGCGGCCCGCCGATCCAGTGGACGGCACGCACGGGAGCGCCACGCCTTCGCAGCAACTCCAACGCGCAGTCCAGTGTCGGATCTCCAGTCGGCCGTGGGGACACCACGGCGATACGATCCCCGTCAGGGGCTATCCGCCCGGCCAGCGCCAGCTCCACTAGCTGTGCTCCGGCCAGACCAAGGTCGAGCGACTGCGGCTGTGCGGTGGTACCCGTGGTCGGGTCCAACGCCAGCAGAAGAAGCTCTTCCGGAATCGTTCTGCGGCTCCTGCCCATCCATGCCTCCCCGCGTGGATGAATGACAGGGTGACCCCTCTCACATTCATCTGTCGAGGGTGCGTGACCTGTTTGTAGTGGAACCAGTAGGTATGTCGTTCTCGTCTACCGCAGGAGCCAAGCGCTCTACACAGGACACTGGTACATGGTTCGGACAGCGCCGTGAGGCGGTCCGAGGCGGGCGGTTCACGGTTCGGCAGGCGCGCTGACGGCGTGCGGCACACGAGGAGGCATCGGTGGCGGGCGAGTCCCCCGACAGGTCGAAGCAGCGCGAGTCGTCGGCAGAACCGACGTCGGGGAGCGCGGGCACGGTTCCCGAGGCGCGTGAGTCTCGCGATTCCAGCAAGGCCCGCGACCCGCGGGTCGCGGTGGCGCGGGAGGCCGAGTCGTCCGAGTCGTCGTCGGCGTCGTCCGCGTCGCGCGGCGGAGTCGACACGGCGACGCGGGTCTTCTCGGTACGAGACCTGAAGACCGACGAGACCGACGAGCCGGGCGGGACCGGCGAGGCCGAGTCGACCGACGACCCCGCCGAAGTCGACGCCGACACCGAAGGCGACACCGAAGGCGGGGCTGCTGCCGAGGACTCGGAGGACGCCGAGGGGTCCGCGGCGGTGACGGACGCCGGGAAGAGCGCCCCGAGCGACCCCGAGGACGCCCCCGAGGGCGCCGGGGAGGCCGAGAGCGCCTCGGAGACCTCCGGGACCGCTTCCGGGGGCGGTGACGAGCGTCTGCGGGCGGCTGTGGCCCAATGGGTGGCCTCGGCGGACGACAAGAGCGACGAGAAGGGCTCCGCGGACGAGCCCGCGAAGGACTCGGCGGAGGACGACTCGGCCGAGGACGCCCCGGCGGACACCGACGCGGACGCGAACACCGACGCGGACGCGCGCGAGGACGACGCCGACGCCGACGCCGACGCGGCGGAACGTTCCGTGAGCCTCGCCGGGGAAGTCGAGGACGCCGAGGAGCCCGAGGAGCCCGAGGGGCCGGCGTCCGAGGAGCCGAAGTCCGAGGCCCGGCCCGCTTCCAGGCCCGCGCCCAAGTGGGCCTCGGACACCGGCGGGAAGGCCGACCCGGACGGGCAGTCCGGCAAGACCGACAGCGCAGGCGAGTCCGACCGGCCCGGCGGAGCGGCTGTGACGGCCGACGACGGCAAGGCGGCCGAGCCCCCCGTCGATCAGCCCACCGCCGTCTTCAAGACCCCCCGGCCCAAGCCCGCCGTCGACCAGCCGACCACCATGCTGAAGCTGGGCGGCCCCGCCAAGCCCTCGCCGGACGAGGAGAAGAGCGAGGGCGAGGCCAAGGACGAGCCCGCGCCGAAGACAGACGCCGGGAGCGGGCCGAAGACCGACCCCAAGACCGACTCCAAGGCCGACGACAAGACCGCCTCCGAGGCCGACGACAAGCGTGGTGGGAAGTCCGCGGACGAGGCTCCGGCCGAGCGGACCAGCCGCTTCGTCGCGCTCAAGCCGCTCGACGAGCCCCGCGCACCCAAGCCCGCCGTCAAGCCGTCCACGCCCGCGCAGGCCGACGTCACCGCGCTCGTCCCGCAGGTCGGGCCCGAGCGGACCACCCAGCAGCCGCTGCCGCCCAAGCCGCCGCTGGACCTGCTGGCCGAGCTGACGAACACCCCGCCGCCCCCGCCGACCCCGCTGCGCACGCTCGGACGCCGGGTCAAGATCTGGACGCCGCTGGTCCTCCTGCTGATCGTCGTGTTTGCGATCGTGCAGGCCGTGCGACCGCTGCCGGCGACCGGGCTCACCCTCACCGCGAAGGACTCCTACACCTTCGAGGGCGGCAAGACGCAGCTGCCGTGGCCGGGTGAGGGACAGGGCTGGATCGACGCCGACGGCGTCGGCACCATGGGCAGCTTCGGCAAGCAGACGCCCGTGGCCATCGGCTCGGTCGCCAAGACCATGACGGCGTACATCATCCTCAAAGAGCACCCGATGAAGGCCGGCGAGGAAGGCCCGGAGATCGAGGTCGACGCGACGGCCGAGAAGGAGGGCGGCTACGACGTCACGCTCGACGAGTCGACGCTCAACACCGTCAAGGCCGGCGACAAGCTCACCGAGAAGGAGGCCCTGTCGGCCGTCATCATCCCGTCCGCCAACAACATCGCGCGGCTGCTCGCGCGCTGGGACGCGGGCTCGGAGGCGGCGTTCGTGAAGAAGATGAACGCCACCGCCAAGGAACTCGGGATGACGAACACGACGTACACCGACCCCTCGGGCCTGAAGGAGAGCACCGTCTCCACGGCCGAGGACCAGGTGAAGCTCGGCCGCGCGTTCGTGAAGGTCCCGGCCCTGGTCGCCATCTCCAGCGCGGCCAGCTGGACCGACCCGTCCGGCAAGTACTGGAACAACTACAACGAGCTGCCGTTCAGGATCGGCGCGATCGGCATCAAGACCGGCAGCACCAACGCGGCCGGCGGCAACCTGCTCTTCGCCTCCCGCAGGCAGGTCGACGGGAAGTCGGTGACCCTCGTCGGCGCGATCCTCGGCCAGCACAAGCCGAAGATCCTCGAGACGGCCAACACGGTCAGCAAGACGGCGCTGCTCGCCGCCCAGGAGGCGCTCACCTCGGCGAAGATCCTGAAGAAGGGCGACGTCGTCGGGTACGTGGACGACAAGCTGGGCGGCCACACGCCCGTCGTCATCACCAAGGACGTCTCGGCGGTCGGCTGGGCCGGGATGACGGTGAAGCTGTCCTTCGCCGCCGCCGAGGTGCCGCACACCGCGAAGGCCGGCACCCCGGTGGGCACGCTCACCGTCGGGGACGGCACCAGCAGCGCCGTGAAGGTGCCGGTCGCCCTGCAGTCCGACCTGACCGAGCCGGGCTTCTCGGACAAGCTGACACGTCTCGGCTGACGCCGGGGCCGCGTCCTTACCCCTCCGTACCCCGTCGGGCAGCCGCCCGGCGGGGTGCGTGCTAGCGTCGCGAAACGGGACAGGTCGCCGGTCGCAAGGGCGCAGCCGTGAAGCGGACGCGAACGGGACGCGGCCGAAAGAAGAAGACGGGACACGGGGAGTGCCTTCAGGTGGCCACTGCGGAGCCGACACGCGCCGACGACACAGGTCCGGGCCCGGACGTCGGCCGGCGGACCAGCCTGCCCGCACCCCAGTCCGGAGACCACGACCGTGACCCGGCGGCAGCTTCGGCGAAAGCCCGGGCCGCAGACCCGCCGGCGGACTCGGCGGCCGACCCGGTGGGAGAGCCGGCGGGAGAGCCGGTGGTAGACGTCGAGCAGGGCCCCGTCCCGGACCGTACGGAGAGCGAGCGCGTGGAACCGTCGCGGGAGGCGTCCCGTGTGCGATCCGCTCTCGACCGGCTGGGCGACCGGCTCCGCCGGCATCTGGTGCTCTCCGTGACGGCCTTGTCCGGCGTCCTGCACCTCGTCTGGTTCTTCACGTTCGCGAACAGTGGCGGCGACCTCGCGGCACAGGACGCCTGGGCCGAGTTCGTCGGCCGGCACCCCGACTCCGCGTACAACCTCGCCTGGTACGGCGGCATGCACCCGGTCTCGTACAGCATGGTGTCGCCGTACCTGATGTCCGTGCTCGGCGTCCGGACGACGATGATGATCGCGGGCACGCTCTCGGCGGGCCTTCTCACGCTCATCCTGCTGCGCTGCCGCCCCGTGAAGAACCCGGTGTGGCCGGCGCTCGCCGGGGTGTTCGCGCTGCTGTGCAACGCGGCTTCCGGGCGCGTGACGTTCGGGCTCGGCAACATGTTCGCGCTGGGCGCGGTCGCCGTCGTGTTCTGCTGGCCGCACCGCTGGCGCTACAAACGGTGGGCGAAGGCGCTGTGCGCCGCGCCGCTCGCCGCGCTCGCCACCATGGGCTCGCCGGTGGCCGGGCTCTTCGTCGGCATCGTCGCCGTCGCGATGTTCCTGCAGAAGCGGCGGCCGGGCGCGTGGGCGCTCGGGCTCGCCCCGACGGCGGTCGTCGCCCTGTCCGCCTGGCTGTTCCCGTTCTCCGGCACCCAGCCGATGTCCTTCGGCTCGGCGTCCCTGCCGCTGCTGTGCGCGGCGGTCGTCTTCGCCGTCGTCCCGCACGACTGGAAGACGGTGCGGATCACGGCGGCCGTGTACGGGCTCGGGGTGCTGATGGTGTGGCTGATCAGCTCGCAGATCGGGTCCAACATCACCCGTCTGGCGATGCTGTTCACCGGCGTGGTGCTGATGGCGGCGCTGCCGTTCGCCGTACCGCGCAGCCGCAAGTGGTACGTGATCGTCCTGTCGTCCCTGGTGTTCGTGGGCTGGATCGGCTTCAAGTCGGTCGACGACGTGGTCCGGACGACCCCGGCGGCCTCCTGGGCGCGTGAGCTGGCCCCGCTGGTCAACGAGCTGCAGGGGGTCGGCGCGGAGAAGGGGCGGGTGGAGGTGGTCCCGGCGCGCTCGCACCGCGAGGCGTCCGCGCTCGCGCCGTACGTCAACCTCGCCCGCGGCTGGAACCGGCAGGCCGACATGGAGCGCAATCCCCTCTTCTACGACGACACCCTGAACTCGGCGAACTACCACGACTGGCTCCAGCGGTGGGCGGTGCACTTCGTCGTCGTCCCCAAGGAGGCGCTGGACGGGGACGGGGGCGAGCGCGAGCGGGAGCTGGTGCAGCGGGGGCTGCCGTATCTGGAGCAGATCTGGGGCGACGCCAACTGGCAGTTGTTCAAGGTCGTCGATCCCGCTCCACTGGCCGAGCCGCACGCGGTCGTGCAGCGGGCCGAGCAGGGCGAGATGACGATCGACGTGGGGAAGGCGGGGCGGATCCTGATCCGGATCCCGTACTCGCCGTGGCTGAGCATCGTCGACGCGCAGGGCAAGAGCCTGAAGCCGCCGCAGGAGACGCAGGAGTCCAAGGACCGGTCCGAAGGGGAGCCGAAGACGTACGAGAACGTCAACGGATGCCTGTTCGAGACGGAGGAGGACGCCGAGGGCGACAGGTGGACGATGCTGATCGCGCCGAAGGCGGGCACCTACCGGCTGGCCGCGCCCTACCAGCTGCCCCGGGGAACGCCGTGTCCCGACGAGCTGAAGGACCAGCCGTGATCAGCGGAGCCGGTCCACGTACCGGTCGGTGCCCGGCACGGTCGGGATGAACGGCGCGACCAGCTCCACCCGTCCGAGGCCCGACTCCGTCACCGTCTCGGCCAGGCCCGTGAAGTACCGGTCCCAGCAGTCCCCCGGGTCCGCCTCCAGGAACCACAGCAGGGTCAGACGGGTGTCGACGCCCTCGACCTGCTTGACGTAGGTCATGCGGTCGCCGGGCAGGGGGGTGGGGCGGAAGACGGTCACCATGGCCGTGGGAGAGCCGGCCACCCGCTGGGGAAGGTGACGGGCGCGCAGCCACTCCAGGAGTTCGGCGCGCTGGGCCGCCGAGTCGGTGTCGATCACCTCGACCACCAGACCGGCGTAGGGGTGGTCGAGGGCGTGGAAGTCCCTCGGGCCCGCGGCGCCGTCCCGGTAGACCGTCGTCTCGTGGTCCTGGAACGCGGTGAAGACGTGGGTGCGGTCCTGGTAGACGCGGGCGTCGCGGTTGAGGCGCTTGTTGATGGCGACCGTCCACCTCATGTGGTCGTCGTAGCGTCCGTCGGTGATCCAGTAGGTGGACAGGTAGCAGCCGGCGGTGACGGGCTGGGCGATCGCCGACTTCTCGGGGTAGCGCAGGAGTTGGAGCTCCCGGGTGGCGACCCAGCGGCGGCCCGAGTACATCCAGGGCATGGCCATCGCGCCGGCGTAGTAGTGGTCGTCCTCGTACCAGCGGTTGTAGGCGTACTCGTGGCCGGGGTGCGGTTCGACCATGGTGATCAGGGCGTGGCCGGGGCGGACCCCGTAGGGGCCTACGGCGGCCAGTTCGGCATACGTCTCGCTGCGGGTCTCGTCGCTCACGCGTCTTCCCCTTCCTCGGCGGCTGGCCCATACTCTGACGCTCCGTCAGACAATGCGCCAGGGTCAGGGAGGTCCCGATGTCACTGCTCAACGGCCGGACCGTCGTCGTCTCGGGGGTCGGCGCCGGACTCGGTCACCAGGTCGCCGCCGCGGTCGTGCGGGACGGCGGGAACGCCGTGCTCGGGGCGCGGACCGAGGCGAACCTCGCGAAGAGCGCGGCCGAGATCGATCCCGCGGGGACGCGCACGGCGTTCCGGGCGGCCGACATCACCGACGAGGCCCAGTGCGAGGCGCTGGCGGAGCTGGCGCGGGAGCGGTTCGGTGGGATCGACGCCGTGGTGCACGTGGCGGCCTGGGACTCGTACTTCGGCGGGATCGAGGACGCCGACTTCACGACCTGGCAGTCGGTGATCGACGTGAACCTGCTGGGCAGTCTGCGGATGACCCGGGCGTGTCTGCCGGGGCTGAAGACGGGCGGCGGGTCGGTGGTGTTCATCGGGACGCAGTCCGCGGTGGCGTCGCCCTCGCAGGTGCGGCAGGCGGCGTACGCGGCCTCCAAGGGCGCGCTGACCAGCGCCATGTACTCGCTCGCGCGCGAGCTCGGTCCGTACCGGATCCGGGTCAACACGGTGCTGCCGGGATGGATGTGGGGGCCGCCGGTGCAGGCGTACGTGCGGTTCACGGCACAGACCGAGGGGGTGCCGGAGGAGGAGGTCCTGGGGCGGCTCGCCGAGCGTATGGCGCTGCCCGAGCTGGCCACGGACGGGGATGTGGCGGACGCCGCGGTGTTCCTGGCGTCGGACCGGGCGCGGGCGATCACCGGACAGTCGTTGCTGGTCAACGCCGGGGAGCTGATGCGCTGAGTTCACATGAGTGAACGTGGACCACCATACCGAATTCCTTTACCTCCCTTTGACCCGACGGTTACTTGTCGTGTTCACGCAGCAGCGCCCACGATGAGCGCCGGGCCGAACCCTGGGAGGACGCACATGAACGGTCTCGACTGGGCCGTGCTCATCGGCTATTTCGGCGTCATGGTCGCCATCGGCGTCTGGTCGCACAAACGGGTCGACGACGTCAGCGACTTCTTCACCGCCGGCGGCAGGATGCCCTGGTGGCTGTCCGGCATCTCGCACCACATGTCGGGCTACAGCGCTGTGATGTTCACCGGGTACGCGGGCATCGCCTACACCTACGGCGTCACCTCGTTCGTCACCTGGTCCTTCCCCATCGCCCTCGGCATCGCGATCGGCTCGAAGCTGTTCGCGCCGCGCATCAACCGGCTGCGGTCGCGGCTCCATGTGGCTTCCCCGCTGGAGTACCTGAAGAACCGCTACGACCTCAAGACCCAGCAGGCGCTGGCCTGGTCGGGGATGCTGCTGAAGATCGTGGACGTCGGCGCGAAGTGGGCCGCCATCGCGACCCTGCTGTCCGTCTTCACCGGCATCTCCCTCAACCAGGGCATCCTCATCACCGGCGCGATCACCGCCGTGTACTGCACGATCGGCGGCCTGTGGGCGGACGCGCTGACCGAACTCGGCCAGTTCGTCATCCAGTTGATGGCCGGCGTCGCGATGTTCGTCGCCGTCGTGCTGAAGCTGAACGACAAGGGCATCGGGTTCCTGGACGCCTGGGACCAGCCGGCGCTCCAGGGGCACGACAGGCCACTGGTCGCCCAGTACGGCACGGTGTTCCTGCTCGCGTTCCTGTTCATCAAGCTCTTCGAGTACAACGGCGGCATGCTCAACCAGGCCCAGCGGTACATGGCCACGGCCACCCCGAAGGAGGCCGAGCGCTCGGCACGGCTGTCCGCGGCGCTGTGGCTGGTCTGGCCGCTGGTGCTGTTCTTCCCGATGTGGATGTCGCCGCTGCTGGTGACGTCGAACAAGCCGGACGGCTCCGACTCCTACGCCCTGATGACCGAACAGCTCCTGCCGCACGGCCTGCTGGGGCTCGTCATCGTCGGGTTCTTCTCCCACACGATGGCCATGTGCTCGTCCGACGCCAACGCCATCGCCGCCGTGTTCACCCGGGACTGCGCGCCGGTGATCTGGGCCAGGGCGCGGGAGTGGAACCAGCGGTCGGGGCTGGTCGCGGCGCGGGTGACGACCGTCGTCTTCCTCGGGCTGTCCATGGCGGCGGCCACCCAGGTCAACTCCCCCGCCTTCAAGGACATCATCACGGTCGTCATCAAGTGGGTGGCCGGTCTGATGGGCCCGATGGCGATCCCCATGATGTTGGGTCTGCTGCGCCCGTTCCGCCGCTCCGGTCCGACGGCGGCGCTGACCAGCTGGGCGCTGGGCCTGCTGGCCTTCTGGCTGGTCAACTACCCGATCAACTGGAACGTCGACGGCGGAGTGCCGTTGCAGTACCAGGTGTCGATCCCGCTGGCCGTGTCGCTGGTCCTCTACGTCCTCGTCGGGTTCGTGAAGCCGGAGGACACCCCGGAACGGCTCGCGATCATCGAGCGGATCAACACCGACGGGGGCGGCGGCGCCTCGGCCGCCGCGGACCTGCCCGGCCCCCGGGACGAGCTCCCCACGGCGGTGAAGGACTGACAGCCGTCAGGGCCCGGCTCCCCGCTCGTCCCCGCGGGGATACCGGGCCAGCCAGCCCGGCGACGCCGCAGCGGCGTTGTGGAGCGCCGGCCCCTGCGTCATCTCCATGGCGAAGTCGTCGGCCAGCTCCAGGATCGTGGGACGGCCCTCCAGCTCGGCCAGCCAGGCCGGCGGCAGGGCCGTCTCGCCGTGCAGCGCGCCGAGGAGGCCGCCGGCCACGGCGGCGGTCGACGCCGAGGGCGCGCCGTGGTTCACCGCGAGCCGCAGCCCGTGCCGGACGTCCTCCGCGACGAGCGCGCAGTAGAGGGCGCCGGACAGCACGCCCTCGGCGGTGCCCGCCCCCGCCAGTTCCTCCACCCTCGCCGGACCCGGCAGCCCCTGCCGTACGGCGCCGAGCGCGTGCTGCAGCGCCTCCGACACCGGCTCGTGCCCCGGCCGCGCGGACAACAGGGCCAACGCCCGCTGCACCGCGCCGTCCAGGCTCTCGCCGCGGGCCAGCGCGTGCACGGTGACCGCGTACGCGCCCGCCGACAGACACGCCGTGGGATGGCCGTGGGTCTGGGCCGCGCACTCGACGGCCAACTGCGCGACGAGCTGCGGCTCCCAGCCCACGAGCAGCCCGAAGGGCACCGAACGGGGCACGACCTCCGGCCCGGCCGCGCCGGGGCTCTTGGGCGAGTCGAGCGTGCCCATCACGTCGTCGCCGAGCCCGAGCAGCAGGGTCCTGGTCGGATCGCGGCGGACGTAGAGCCACTCCTCCCGGGCCAGCCAGCCGTCCTCCTTGCGGCGCAGGTCGGGGCCCCAGTCGCGCTGGGTGGCCGCCCATCTCAGGTACGCCCGGTGCAGATCGGTCGGCGGATGCCAGACGCCGGTGTCGCGGCGCACCTGGGCGCGGATGAGCCCGTCCACGGTGAAGAGGGTCAGCTGGGTGAGGTGCGTGACCGCGCCGCGCCGCCCGTAGGCGGGAGCCAGGTCCACGACGCCCTCGGACCCGTGTCCTCGCCGGATCTCCTCGAGCTCCAGTCCGTCGACCGGCGCGCCCAGCGCGTCGCCGACGGCCGCCCCCAGCAGCGTGCCGCGCACCCGGCTGCGGAAGTCCTGTTGTTCGGCGCGGCCCCAGACGGGCCCGGCAGTCGCACCCACCAAGTCCTCCCGGGCACCGTCCGTACGTACGACGTTCGTCACTGTAATCGAACACCACGGTGTTCCCGCCCCGCGCACGGGCTCCGCGGTGGAGGGGTGATGAAGACTCGGTGGGGTAAGGACACCGGCATGACCACCCCCACCTCACGTATCTCACACGCCTCACGCGTGCTTCCTCTCACCGCCGCCCTCCTGACCGGGACGGTCGCCCTCTACATGCTTCTCGTCGCCTTCGGGAACATCACCGACTTCGGCACGAACCGGCAGTTCGTGCAGCATGTGCTGGCGATGGACACCACGTTCGAGGACGACGACCTGATGTGGCGGGCGGTGACGAACAAGGGGCTGCAGGACGCCGCCTACGTCGCGATCATCGTGTGGGAGACCGTCGCCGGGCTGGTGTTGGCCGCCGGGACCTGGTGGTGGGCCCGGCGGGACGACATACGCGGTCGCCAACTGGCCACGTACGGGCTGGTCATGGTGATGTTGCTGTTCGGCGCCGGCTTCATCGCGATCGGCGGGGAGTGGTTCGCGATGTGGCAGTCGAAGAACTGGAACGGACTCGACGCGGCCACCCGGGCGTTCCTGTTCGCCGGCGTCGTGCTGGTCGTCAACCACCTGCCGTCCGGGCAGGACCGCCCCCGCGGATGACCCCCTGAGCCGCCCGGGCCTCCGGAGCCGTCCGGCCCTCGGCGGCCGCCCGGGGCTCCGGGGCCCGCGGGCGGCCGCCGGGGGCTACTCGACGACCCTGACCTTCGTCCCCGTCTCGCCGAACGCCCACAGCGCCGTTCCGTCCGCCTTCGCCATCCGGATGCCGCCGGTCCGGGTGCCGGCGGCGGGCGGGGGCGGGGAGGAGCCGTCGACGGCGTTGGAGAACGCGATGTTCACGCCCGAGGCGGCGGAGAAGTAGATGACGTGCTCGATCGCCACGCCGTCGGAGCCCGTGACGGCGTCCCGGCGCAGCGACACCGTGTAGCTGCCCACGGCCGGGTCGACCGTGCCGGGCCAGACGGCGAAGGTGCGGCGGGCCGTGTCGTCCGCGTCGACCAGCCAGACCCGGTGCTGCCCCAGGGAGTAGACGACCCGGCGGCCCGTGCCCGAACCGTCGGGCACCTCGGCCGCCCTGGGGGGCGCCGACGGCTTGGGCGAGGCCGACGGCTTCGCGCTCGCGGACGACGAGGCGTTCGGGCTCTTCGCCGACGACGCCGTGGGGTGCGGGCCGTTCTCGGCCTGTGTCGTCAGGACGACGACCGCGGCGATCGCGCCGGCGGTCAGGCCGGTGACCCAGGCCCAGGAGGGAAGCCGTCGGGCAGGCACGGGCACGCATCTCCTCAGCTACGGGACCCCTCGGCCAGGAGGGGTCCGATCATCGTACTGTGGGGATCCTGTCGGGCTGTCCCTCAGTCCCGTCGGTGCTGTCCCCCAAGCCTCTCGGCCCGGCCCTCAGTCCAGCACCGGCAGCAGTTCCGGCAGGTGCCCGTCCGACGCCGACGCCGCCCGCCGCCGCTCCTCGGACACCTCGCCGTACAGCGTCGTACGCGGCTTCGCCGGACGGCCCGCCGCCTCCGCGACGGCGACCAGGTCCCGCACCGACTTGTACGAGCCGTACGACGAGCCCGCCATTCGCGAGATCGTCTCCTCCATCAGCGTGCCGCCCAGGTCGTTCGCCCCCGAGCGCAGCATCTCCGCCGCGCCCTCCGTGCCCAGCTTCACCCAACTGGTCTGGATGTTGGGGATGTACGGGTGCAGCAGGAGGCGGGCCATGGCCGTGACCGCCCGGTTGTCCCGCATGGTCGGGCCGGGGCGGGAGATGCCCGCCAGATACACCGGCGCGTTGGTGTGGATGAACGGCAGCGTGACGAACTCCGTGAATCCGCCGGTGCGTTGCTGGATCCCGGCCAGGGTCCGCAGATGCCCCAGCCAGTGGCGGGGCTGGTCGACGTGGCCGTACATCATGGTCGAGCTCGACCGGATGCCGAGCTCGTGCGCCGTCGTGACGACCTCGATCCAGGTGGCCGTGGGCAGTTTGCCCTTGGTCAGGACCCAGCGGACCTCGTCGTCGAGGATCTCGGCGGCCGTGCCGGGGATGGAGTCGAGACCCGCCTCCTTCGCCGCCGTCAGCCACTCGCGGATCGACAGGCCGGTGCGGGTCGCGCCGTTGACCACCTCCATCGGCGAGAAGGCGTGCACGTGCATGCCGGGAACGCGGGACTTCACCGCCTTGGCGATGTCGAAGTACGCCGTGCCGGGCAGGTCCGGGTGGATGCCGCCCTGCATGCAGACCTCCACCGCGCCCACCTCCCAGGCCTGCTCGGCGCGGTCAGCGACCTGGTCGAGCGAGAGCGTGTAGGCGTCGGCGTCGGTGCGGCGCTGCGCGAAGGCGCAGAAACGGCAGCCCGTGTAGCAGACGTTGGTGAAGTTGATGTTCCGCGTGACGATGTAGGTGACGTCGTCGCCGACGGCCGAGCGGCGGACGTCGTCCGCGATGCGCGTGAGGGCGTCCAGCGCCGGGCCGTCCGCGTGGAGGAGGGCCAGGGCCTCGTCGTCGGTGAGCTTCGTCGGGTCGTCGGCCGCCGTGCGCAGGGCCTGGCGCACGTCGGTGTCGATGCGCTGCGGAGCCATGCCGGGGGCGGCGGCCTCGCGCAGGGCGCCCCAGTCGCCGTACACCTCGTCGAAGTCGTCGCGGCGGTCGGACGTCCGGCCGTCCGTGTCGATGGTGCGGTGCAGGTCCGTACGGCCGGACGGGACGAACACCTCCTCCGGCTCCTGCCACGGGCGGCCCTCGACGACGGCGTCCGGCACGGCCAGCCCCGTCTGCGGGTCGGCCAGCGCGCGGACGTGCGGCAGCAGCCGCGGGTCCAGCCAGGGCTCGCCCCGGCGCACGAACTCCGGGTACACGCACAGGCGTTCCCGCAGCGCGAAGCCGGCCGCCGCGGACCTCTCGGCCAGTTCCTCGATCTGCGGCCAGGGCCGCTCGGGGTTGACGTGGTCGATGGTGAGCGGGGAGACCCCGCCCCAGTCGTCGATGCCGGCGCCGATCAGCCGCTCGTACTCGCTGTCGACCAGGTTGGGCGGGGCCTGCAGACAGGCGCCCGGCCCCAGGAGGAGGCGGGCCACGGCGACCGTGGCGACCAGCTCGTCGAGTTCGGCGTCCGGCATGCCGCGCATCGCCGTGTCCGGCTTGGCGCGGAAGTTCTGGATGATCAGCTCCTGGACGCCGTGGTAGGCGCGGGAGACCCTGCGCAGCGCGAACAGGGACTCGGCCCGCTCCTCGTACGTCTCGCCGATGCCGATCAGGATCCCGGAGGTGAAGGGGACGGAGGAGCGGCCGGCGTCCTCAAGGACGCGCAGGCGGACGGCGGGCTCCTTGTCCGGGGAGCCGTGGTGCGGGCCGCCGGGCTCCGACCAGAGGCGGGTGGCCGTCGTCTCGAGCATCATGCCCATCGAGGGGGCGACGGGCTTGAGCCGCTGGAAGTCGGTCCAGGACATGACGCCCGGGTTGAGGTGCGGGAGCAGTCCCGTCTCCTCCAGGATGCGGATGGAGACGGCCCGGACGTAGGCGATGGTGTCGTCGTAGCCGTGCGCGTCGAGCCACTCCCTGGCCTCGGGCCACCGCTCCTCCGGCTTGTCGCCGAGGGTGATGAGGGCTTCCTTGCAGCCGAGAGCGGCGCCCTTGCGGGCGACGTCGAGCACCTCGTCGGGCGACATGAACATCCCGTGTCCGGCCCGGCGCAGCTTGCCGGGGACGGTCACGAAGGTGCAGTAGTGGCACTTGTCCCGGCACAGCCGGGTGAGGGGGATGAAGACGCTCTTGGAGTAGGTGATGACCCCGGGCCGGCCGGCCGCCTCCAGACCGGCGTCCCGCACCCGGGCGGCCGACGCGGTGAGGTCCCGCAGCGCCTCGCCCCGCGCCTGCAGCAGCACGGCCGCCTCGGCGACGTCGAGTGCGACGCCGTCCCGAGCCCGTTTGAGGGCGCGACGCATGGAGTTCTCGGTGGGGCCGCGGCCGCCGGGGCGGTCGGTGGGGCCGGTGCCGGAGGTCTCGGGAGTCGTCATCCTTTGAGCATACGTTCGGGCAGATCAGAGCCGACGGGCACGCCTGACCGCCCCTGGCCGCAGATCGTTACAGGGTGTCATGGGACGCGGGGGCCGGGGCACGGCCGGCCAGGAGGGGCGTGCGGGCGTGGGCGGACACTGCGCCACGGGGGAAAGCGGAGGTCCGCCCACGCCGGGGAGACACGCCAGGCCGTAGGCGCGGCTCCCGCGGAACAGCCTGCCCATCGGCACTCGAGACCCACTGGTCGATCGGTCATCACCTGCTGAAATGTGGAATCTTCACCGATCTCGCGGTCCGCCCGCGGCTCCACCGGGCTTCGAGTGGATCTCCCTAGCCTCGCCCCGACGGAAGGGGACGAGGATGGGACATCGACTGACGTGGATGTTGCGCGAGTTCGGAGCCGGGCTGGCGGCCATGGGGCAGTACTTCGGGGCCCTGACGCCTCCTGAGTGCTACGGCTTCACGCCTTCGGCGCGGGCGCAGGAGGCCCGGGCGGAGGAGGCGCGGGCCCAGGAGGCGCGGGCCCAGGAGGCGCGGGCGGGGGGCGGCTGGGGCGGCGGCCCCGAGGACGAAGCGGTGCTGTCCGCCCAGGAGCGCGCCCAGTGGCGGGGTCTGGTGAAGCAGTTGAGGACCGCCGCCCCGGCGGCTGACCGGCGGCGGCGGCCCCGCTGACCGTCCTACTGCTTCCGCGTGGGCGGCCGCCCCTCCCTGTCGCCGGGGCCACCGGAAGCGCCGGGACCACCAGGACCGCCCAGACCGCCAGGCCCACCGGGTCCGCCAGGCCCACCGGGTCCGCCGGGTCCGCCGGGCCCACCGGGTCCGCCGGGCTTCTCGAGACGCACGTCCTTCAGCAGCAGCGCCAGCACGAATCCGGCCAGCAGCACGGGAACGGCCGACAGGAACACCGTGGACAGCGCGTCGCTGTACACCTCGGCGATCCCGTTGAGGGTGTCCGGGGCGAGGCCGCCGGTCTCCGAGGGATCCCAGGTGCCGGCGACGATGGCGTCGGCGGTGGCCGCGGGCAGGTGGTCGGGGGCCTCCGCGGCCAGCCGGGCGTTGAGGATCGAGCCGAAGACCGTGACGCCGAAGGCCGTGCCGAGGTTGCGTGCCAGGCCGACCGTGGAGGTGCTGACGCCGATCTGGCCGCGGGGCGCCGTGGACTGGGCGACCAGGGTGGTGACCTGGGAGGAGAGGCCGACGCCCACGCCCATCACGGCGAGCAGCGCGGCCACGGCGGCGGTGCCGGTGTCCGCGGAGGTCATCGCCATCAGGGCGGCGGCTCCCGCGGCCAGGGCGGTGCTCACCACGGGGAACCACTTGTAGCGGCCGGTCTTGGCGATGATCTGACCGGCCACGACGGTGGCGAGGGCCATGCCGATCATCGCGGGCAGGAAGAGCAGACCCGTGTCGGTGGCGCTGACGCCCTCGACGGCCTGGAAGAGCAGGGGCACGAAGGTCACGCAGCCGAAGAAGGCGAAGCTGACGGCGAAGGCGACCACCACGCAGATGGTGAACGTGCGGTCGCCGAAGAGACCGAGGGGCACGACGGGCTCGGGTGCGGAGCGCTCGTGGCGCAGCCACAGCACGGCCAGCACGACGGCGCCTGCTCCGAGGGCGAGGACCAGCGGGTCCCCCCAGCCCTCCCGGCCGGCCTGGTCCGTGCCGAGGACGAGACAGGCGATGAGGGCGGTGAGCAGCGCCGTGCCCAGGTGGTCGATGCGCGGGCGGGTGCCGGAGCGCGGGGTGGCCGGGAGGAGGGCGCGGAGACCGGCGAGGGCGATCAGACCGAGCGGCAGGTTGACGTAGAAGATCCAGCGCCAGCCGAGCTGGTCGGTCAGGACGCCGCCGGCGAGCGGGCCGGCGAGGTTGGCGATGACCATGACGCCGGCGAACCAGCCCTGGTACTTCGCGCGTTGGCGCGGCGGCATCAGGTCGCCGAGGACGGAGAACGCGCTGACCTGGAGTCCGCCGCCGCCGAGGCCCTGGAGCGCGCGGAAGGCGATGAGCTGCTCCATCGATCCGGCGGCGCCACAGGCCGACGATCCGATCAGGAAGATCACGATCGCCGAGAGGTAGACCGCGCGCCTGCCGAAGAGATCGCCCAGCTTTCCATAGATCGGCATGGACACGCTAAACGTGAGCATATAGGCCGTGGAGGTCCAGGCGTACAGATCAAGAGCGCCCAGCTCACCGGTGAGACTCGGCCCCGCGGTGGCGATGATCGACTGGTCGATCATCGACATCGCGCTGGTCAGCAGCAGAGCCGCGAGCAGAAGCGGGAAGCGGGGTGGAAGCGGGCGCTGGGACGGATCTCCCGCGGCCACCTCCCGGGCACGTGCCGGACCGGCTTCGGTCATCGTTCTCCTCCAGGATCGATCGGGACCAGAACGGCGGACTTCCGCAAGTGTATGACATCGGCATATAAATGTCCTGCGCGAATAACCGAGCGCAGACAGCAGGATCCGTCCGGTGACGCGTGCGCTCGAGCCGATCCAGGACAGCTCAAGCGGTCGTCAAGCGGGCGGGGGTCAAGTAGGCGACGCACCCAGGAAGTGCATTCAGCACCGACGAAATGCATCAGGCCGTGAGAACGATGCAAGCGAAACGGGAGGGTCAGTGCTCCAGATAGGGCTGCTCGGAACGCTTCAAGTCGTCCATCGGGGCGTGCACGTCACGCCGTCCGCACCCAAGGTCAGGCAGGTACTCGCACTGCTGGCCCTGCGGACCAACACCACAGTCCCGCTCTACCAACTCGTCCAGGAACTGTGGGAGGAGCGCCCACCGTCCAGCGCCGCGACCACCCTCCAGACGTACATCTACCAGCTGCGCAAGCTGCCCGGGCTGTCCGACCAGCAGCCGGGCTCCCCCGCCACCGGTCACGCGCTCGTGACCACGCCCGGCGGCTACCAGCTGTCCGGACCGCACGGGTCCCTGGACACCCAGGAGTTCGGCGAGCTCGCCGACCGCGGAAGAGCGGCCATCGAGAAGGGCTCCGTGGCCGACGGCGCCGACCTGCTGCAGCGGGCCCTCGCCGTCTGGCGGGGGCCCGCTCTCAGCGATCTCACGCCCGGCCCGGTCGTCGGCATCGACGCGCTCAGGCTGGAGGAGCGACGCTACGAGGTCCTGGAGCAGCGCATCAACGCCGATCTGCTGCTCGGCCGCCATCACCAGCTGATCAGCGAACTGACCGCGCTGGCCGCCGACAACCCCACCCGGGAGGGCCTGCACGCCAAGCTGATGCTCTCCCTGCACCGGGCGGGCCGGCGACCGGAGGCGCTGGAGGTGTTCCAGCGGCTGCGCGGCGTCCTGGCCCGGGAACTCGGCCTGGAACCCTGCTCGGAACTCCAGCGGCTGCACCAGCAGCTGCTGGCCGGGGACAGCCGTCTCGACCTGCCCGAGGGCCCGGTCACCGTGCACAGGACGCCGGGCGGCGAACCGCCCGTGACCCTGCCCGCCGGCGTCCCGCTGATCGGCAGGCAGTCCGAGTGCGCCCAGGTCCGCAAGGCGCTGACCGAATTCGCGGACGCGCAGGGCCCGATGTGCGTGGCGGTCGGGGGGCCGCCCGGCGCGGGCAGCACCGCGGTGGCCGTGGCGGTCGCCCACCGGCTCGGGGACGTCTTCCCCGACGGCCGCCTGTACGTCTCCTTCGGCGACCCGGCCGCTCCCCGGCCGGTCGAGGACGTGCTCGCCGATGTGCTCACCGCCGCCGGGCACCGGCGCGCCGAACTGCCGGAGGGGCGGGCCGAACGCGCCCGGCTGCTGCGCGCCTGGACCGCGGGCCGCCGGGTGCTGCTGGTGGTCGACGATGTGACGGCGAGCCACCAGATCACCGATCTGCTGCCCGCGGACGCCGGTTCGGCCGTCCTCGTGGCCGGGCTGCGCCGGCTGAGCGGCAGCCGGATCCGGATGCGCGTGGACGTGGGCCCACTGCGCGGGGAGGACGCACTGGACCTGTGCCGCGCCGGGCTGGGGCGGGGGCCGCAGCTCGCCGACGAAGCCGGGCTGCGGATGCTGCTCGCCCTGTGCGACTACCTGCCGGGGCCGGTGATCGAGGCGGTCAACCTGCTGGCCCTGCGACCGCACTGGACGGTGTGGCGGCTCATCGACTGGATGAACCGCGAACGGCAGCAGGTGCCCGCGGCGCAGCGGACCCACCCCTGCGACCATCTGGTCCGCCGCAGCGGCTGCCTGAATCCCGGCCTGCGCGAGGCGCTCGGCAAGCTCGCCGCCCGGCCGCAGAACGTGGTGACGGTGGAGGAGGTCGCCTCCGTCCTCGGGCGCAGCACCATCGAGGCCGAGGAACTGCTGGAGGAGCTGGTCGAACTGTTCCTCCTTGACGTCGAGTTGTCCGTCGGCGACTCCCCCACCGAGGGCTTCTTCCAGTACCGGATCCCCCGGCTGCTGCGGACCGCCCTGCGGGTGACGCCCGTCTACGCCTGACGGTCCCGCCTTCGGCAGGCGCGCCGGGTGGCACGGGACGGGCCGGTCCCGTGCCACCCGGCGCGCTGTCCTGTATCCCCTCACAGGTCCAGGACGCCGCCGCGCTCCCGGAGCCAGCCGTTGACCTGGACGACCATCTCCACGTTCATCCGGTGCAGCCAGTCCTGGGCGGCCGCCTCGCCCTGCGGGGTGACGACCTCCCTGGCCCCCTCCAGGTCCAGCAGCGGCCGCACGGGCGCCGCGGGATCCGCCAGCACCTCGGCGAACTCCTCGTGCAGCGCCTTGGTGTAGGTGGCGTCCTGGCTCACCGGGAAGGGGGCCTTGGGCCGCTCCAGCACCTGCGCGGGCAGCAGGTCCGCGGCGGCGGCCCGCAACAGGCTCTTCTCCCGGCCGTCGAAGGTCTTCATCTGCCAGGGGATGTTGTACGCGTACTGCACGAGGCGGTGGTCGCAGAACGGCACCCGCACCTCCAGACCGGAGATCATGCTGAGCCGGTCGTTGCGCTCCAGCAACCGGGGCAGCCAGTGCGTCAGGTGCAGGTGGCAGATCTCGCGGGCGCGGCGCTCCTCGGCGTCCTCGCCGGGCAGCCGGGGGATGCCGGCCATGGCCTGCGCGTACCGTTCGGCGTAGTAGGCGCCCATGTCCAGGCGGGACTTGAAGGCCGGGGAGAGCAGCCCCTGGCCCAAGCCCTCGCGGGTGCCGGGGTGCCACTGCTCGAAGGCGACCCACGGGAACTGCTCCTCGTACGCCAGGTCGGGGATGTGCACCCAGCTGTAGCCGCCGAAGATCTCGTCGGCGCTCTCGCCCGTGAGGGCCACCTTGGAGTGTCCGCGCACTCCGGCGAACGCCTGGTAGGTGGAGGTGTCCATGTCGCCGAACGGCGCGGGCACGTCCTGGGCGCGCAGCACGGCGCGGCGGGCGTCCGGGGCGATGAGATCCGCGGTGGTGAGCTCGATCTCCAGGTGGTCGGCGCCGATGTGGTCGGCGACCGCGCGGGCGTACGGCGCGTCGGGGGCGCTGCGCACCAGGTCCGGCTGGAAGTTGTCGCTGTAGCCGCTGTAGGTGACGGTGGTGGTGCGCACCCGTCCGCCGTTCTCGGCCCTGAGCGCGCGGGCGGCGAGCGCGGCGACGGTGCTGGAGTCGAGACCGCCGGAGAGCAGCACGCTCAGCGGGACGTCGGAGACCAGCTCGCGGGCCACGCTGGTCTCGAGCAGCTCCCGCACGGTGCGGACCGTGGTGTCGAGGTCGTGCTCGTGCGGACGGGCCTCGAGCTGCCAGTAGCGACGCAGGACCGGGCCGTTCTCGCCGTAGACGAGGGTGTGGCCCGGAGGCAGGTCGCGGATCGCGCGGTAGACGCTCTCGCCGGGCGCGCGGGCCATGGAGAACAGCACGCGCAGGCCGTCGAGGTCGACCGTGGGCTCCACCGCCGGGTGGGCCAGCAGGGTCTTGGGCTCGGAGGCGAAGACGAGGCCGTCGGCGAGGGGCGCGTAGTAGAGGGGCTTGATGCCGAAGCGGTCCCGGGCCAGGAACAGGGTGCGGCGGCGCGGGTCCCAGACGGCGAAGGCGAACATGCCCTCCAGGCGCTCCACACACTGCTCGCCCCACTCCAGATAGGCGTGGAGCACCACTTCGGTGTCACTGCGCGAGGTGAAACGGTGCCCGCGGCCGGTCAGCTCCGCGCGCAGCTCGCGGAAGTTGTACACCTCGCCGTTGTAGGCGAGGACCGCGAGCGGCTGCTCCCCGTCCGCCGGGGCGTCGGGGCGCTCCGCCGTCATCGGCTGGTGGCCGCCGGGAACGTCGATGACGGCCAGCCGCGTGTGGACGAGCGTCGCGTGCCCGTCCTGCCACACGCCCCGGTCGTCCGGGCCCCGGCAGGCCATCGTCCGTGCCATGCCCTCCGGGAGCCCGGGTCCTTCTAGGACCGTCCCGCCCTCGCGGACGACCCAGCCTGCGATGCCGCACATGGGGAAACCCCTTCCGTGTCCGGTGAGTTGCGTGGACCGCAACCGTCGTCCGGGGCGCTCGAAACGTCGTGGAGGAGTGATGGACCCAAGGTCACGACGGGCCGGTGGTCCGGCGGAAGGCGGGGACGAGGATCGCGCCGACCGCCAGGTGCAGCAGGACCAGGGTGACCCGGTTGCCGGCGGAGAGGCCCTCGGAGAACAGCGGGGCGAACAGGGACAGCAGGACCACCGCCACGGCGACGACCGTCCAGACGGTGCGTGCGCGGCCGGGCGCGAAACGCTCCAGCAGGGCGAGCAGGCCCCAGCCCAGCAGGGAGACGACCGCGACCGCGACGACCACCGTGGGGAACGGCAGCTCGCTGGTGGAGGTGGAGCCCGGGCCGTCCGGGATCCGCAGGTCCAGGTCGAACAGGCCATGGGCGACGAGCCAGATCAGGGCGTCGACGACGACCGCGCCGACCACGGCGAACGCACGGGTGCGCACCGGACTTGCGGCGCGCGACGCGGGACGGGCAGGGGTTGCGGACATCCGGACCTCCTCGGAGACGGGCGACGGCCTGGCCGATAATCACTGCCGCCAGCACATGTATGACGTTAGCACATGATTGCCTCAGGTCCAACGCTGCCCGTTCCACATGTGTGCGGGTAACCTCGAATGCGTGAGCGCTGCAGAGACGACAGAGAGCACGGTGACGGCACCGGACCACGCCCCCGCCCGGGCCGACGTACTGACGGCGGTGGAAAGGGCGCTGATCCGGATCCGCCGGCGGCAGTCCCGGCGCACGCTGGCGCGACCGGTGGTGCAGGGCATGCCCGAGCCGGTCGACTTCAGCACGCTGTCCGTGGTCGACGCGGTCGACGAGGGCAACGGCGAGGGCAACAAGGACGTGACCGTGGGGTTCGTCGCGGACCGCCTCGCCATCGACCCGTCCCGGGCCAGCCGGATCGTCGCCGACGCCGTACGCACCGGCTACGTGCGCCGCGTCGCCTCCCAGGAGGACGGACGGCGCAGCTGCCTCGAACTCACCCCGGTCGGCCGCGAGGCGGTGGACGCCGCCCACCGCACGCGCCAGGACTTCTACGCCACCGTCCTGGAGCACTGGGACCCGGTCGAGCAGGTGGAGTTCGCCCGGCTGCTCACCAAGTTCGTGCACTCGCTGGACAACGCGGCCGGCGGCTGACCGCCCTTCGAGTGAGCTTCGAGACCGCCCGACGACGCTGACGGTGCCAGATCCCCGCATCGACGGCGCGTCGGAGCCTCGCGGCCGCGGGGTGGTTCGCGCCCGGTTCCGAAGGAGGCGCGACGGTGAGCACGACCGACCGGACCACAGGGGCGCAGGCCCCCAAGGCACGAGGCGACCGCCACCCGCCCCGCATCGAAGCGACGGCCCCCGAGTCCCCTGGCCGCAGGGACGCCGCCGCCCCGCCCGTCCGCCCCCCGGCCGCCGTCGGCTGGGCCTACGTCATGGTGATCGTGGCGACCCTCGCCGCGATCGCCAGCAACGTCTTCGAGATCAAGCACCAGGTCGAGACCGGTGTGGCCGGCGCCGCGACCACCGGGGACCTGGCGCTGACCATCGCCTTCTGCGCACTGTTCGGCTTCTTCGCCGAGATGCTGCGGGCCGGCCGCCAGTGGGGGCGCGTGCTGCTGACCGTCTTCACCTCCCTCGGCCTGGTCTTCACCGGCCTCGGCCTCGCCCAGCTCGGCGGCCGGCCGCTGGTCGGCCCGCTCCAGGCGAGCCTCGCCGTCGCCAGCCTGATCCCGTCCGTCATCGGCCTCGTCCTGATGTACGTCCCCTCCGTGAACCACTGGATGTCCGCGGTCCGCGACCGCAGCCGGACGATCTCGCCGCGGCTGCGCAAGGCGGTCCTCACCGCGCACGTGGCGATCTCGGTGGGCTGGCTGGGCCTGGTGACCGGCATGTTCGCCATGTCGGTGGCCGGCGCCACCACCCACGACGCCGAGCTGCAGGCCGCGATGTACCGCACCATGTCGATGCTCGACGAGATCTTCCTCGGCATGACCAGCATGTTCGCGCTCATCAGCGGGATCGTGGTGAGCGCCGGCACCAAGTGGGGCCTGCTGCGGCGCACCTGGGTGGCCACGAAGTTCTTCCTCACGATGTGCGTGATGGTCCTGGGCTTCTCCGTGATCCACCAGCTGATCCTGAAGGCCAACACCCTCGTCGACGAGAACGCCCCCGTCCGCGGCGGCGAACTGGACGGCGTCGGCTGGGCGATGAGCGGTGCCGCCCTCGCCGCGCTGTTGTCACTGGTCCTCATGACGGCCATCTCGACGTACAAGCCCTGGGGCACGACCCGTTGGGGCCGCACCCCCGCCGCGCGCACCGCCCCGCGCCCCGTCCGCTCGTCCGTATCGGAAGGACAGTCATGACAGCGATTCAGGACACCCAGGTCCTGCGTCACAGCCGCCTCCTCGCGGTCGGCGTGCACCGGCCCCAGCGGTCGGTCCCCAACACCGAGATCGCCGAGCGCACCGGGCTCGACCCGGAATGGATCGAACGCCGCTCGGGCATCCGCTCCCGTCGGTACGCCTCCCCCGAGGAGACCCTGCCGGCCATGGCGACGGCCGCCGCCGAGAAGGCCCTGGCCGCCGCCGGCATCGGGGCCGACCAGCTCGGCACGGTCATCGTGGCCACCATCACCTCGATGGAGCAGATGCCCGCCGTCGCCGTGGAGGTCGCCCACCGGCTGGGCGCCGACCGGGCCGCGGCCTTCGACGTCTCGGCCGCCTGCGCCGGCTTCTGCCACGCCGTCGCCCTCGCCTCCGACCTGGTACGGCTCGGCCGCTCGGAGTACGTGCTGGTCATCGGCGCCGAGCGGATGACCGACATCCTCGACCACCAGGACCGCGACACCGCCTTCCTGTTCGCCGACGGCGCGGGCGCCGTCCTCGTCGGCCCCTCCGACGAACCGGGCATCGGCCCCGTGGTCTGGCGGGCCGACGGCTCCCGCAACGCGGCGCTGAAGATGACCGCCCCCTGGCACGACGGCGACGGCAACCGGCCCGACGACAAGCCCGCCATCACCATGTCCGGCTGGAAGGTCTACCGGTGGGCCACCGAGGAACTCGTGCCCGCCACCCAGCGGATCCTCGAGCTGGCGGGCGTCACCGCCGACCAGCTCGACGCGTTCATCCCGCACCAGGCGAACATGCTCATCACCGACCATCTCGTCGGCGAACTGGGCCTGACCGAGCGCACCGCCGTCGCCCGCGACATCGTCAGCGCCGGCAACAGTTCGGCCGCCTCCATCCCGCTCGCGATGGAGGAACTCCTCTCCTCCGGCCGCGCCCCCTCCGGCGGCCTCGCCCTCCTGGTCGGCTTCGGCGCCGGGCTGGTCTACGCGGGGCAGGTCGTACGGCTCCCCTGACCCACGCCCCACGACAACGGGCGCCCGGCCGGTCGGCGGTCCGGGCGCCCGTTCCGCATGCCGTACGACAGGGGCGCGGGCCCGGATCCGGACGCCCACCGCGCCCCCGCCGGCGCCGTCCACCGCGTCCCCACCGCGTCCCCGCCCCACCCTCGCGCGGACCGGTCCCCCGAACCGAACGGGCCCGGCGCACACGTCGCACGGACCGGGCCGGGAAGACACACGGGCCGGGCGCACACGACGGGCGGTCCCGGACCAGGACCGGGCGCACGGCGGAGCCGGTCACCCACTCGAGCCGGGCGCACACGACGGAGCCGCGGGGAGCGGTTGCTCCCCGCGGCTCGCACCGCGTTCCGCCTCGTCGTCAGTACTCGGCCGTCACCTCGAACAGGGCGAAGGGGCTCGGACGTCCACGGTCCTGGAAGGCCCGCAGCGGGGACGTCGTGCCCCGGTGGGCCGACCCCTCCTCCCAGGCGCGGAAGGCCGCCATGCTCTCCCAGGCGCTGAGGACCGCCCAGCCCCCGGGGACGGTGAGGTCGCGCAGCAGCTCGTTGCCCAACAGGCCCGGGGTCCCGGCGAGTTCCTTGCTGATGAGGTGGTAGGCCTCCTCGACCTCCGGCACCTGCTCGGGTTCCGCCCGCAGATGGAGCAGCACCCGGACCCGGCCGGGCGCGGTGCTCATCGCCCGGTCTCCAGGACGTGCATCAGCGCCAGGGAGCCGCCCTCACGGTACGGGTGCAGCTTCTCCCGGTGGCGGACATGCCCGGGGCTGCTCTCGAAGGCGAGGAACGCCTCCCGGTCGGTCCAGTCGCTGACCACGTAGTAGACGTCGTCCTCCTGGGCGCTGCGCGCGAGGGCGTGCCCCAGGTTCGCCGGCTGGGCGGTGACCTCCTCGCTGCCCTCCGCCCAGACCTTCTCGAAGTCGGCCGCCATGCCCGCCTTGACCCGCACGGTCAGCAGCACCCGGAACGGCCCGGTCTCCGCGGCCATCTCAGACGCCTCCGTCGACGTGCAGGGTCTCGCCGTTGACGTACGTGGACAGGTCGCTGGCCAGGAACAGCACGGCGCCGGCGATCTCGTCCGGGCGGCCGAAGCGGCCCAGGGCCATCATGCGCAGGTAGCGCTCGTTGTACTGGGCCCGCTGCTCGTCGGACAGCTCGTCGGGCTCGGAGGTGTCGATGACGCCGGGCGCGACCACGTTGAAGCGGATGCCCTTGCCGCCGAGCTCCTTGCACAGCGAGCGGGTGAGACCCACGAGACCGGCCTTGGAGGCGGTGTAGTGGCCGCGCAGCGGGATGCCGGCGACGGCGCCCCGGGAGCCGATGTTGATGACGGAGGACCCCTCGCGCAGCAGCGGCAGCGCCTTGCTGATGACCATGAACGGGCCGGTGAGGTTGGTGGTCAGCACCCGCTCCCACTCCTCGAACGGCAGCTGCGCGAACGGGATCTGGCTGATCACGCCCGCGTTGTTGACGAGGATGTCCAGCGTCTCGAACCGGCTGCGGCACTCCTCCAGGACCCGTTCCACGCCCTCGGCGGTGCCGACGTCCGCGCGCACCAGGGCGTGCTCGCCGCCGATCTCCTTCAGCTCACGGGCCAGGCTGTCGACGGCCTCGCCCTCCTGCCGGTAGCAGGTCACCACGGTGGCGCCGGCCTTGGCCAGGGCCAGCACGATGGCCCGCCCGATCCCCCGGCTACCGCCCGTGACCAGCGCGTTCTTGCCGATCAGTCGAAGTTCCATGCCATCCTCCGTGCTCGTGCGGCGCATGCCGCGTCGGATCGGATCGGTCCGTTCACCGGCCGTCGGGGACCGGACGGCACTCCAGCACCGCCCAGCGCCCCGCCACCGGCTCGTTCACCAGCTCGAGGCCCGCCGTCGCGAGGAGGGCGCGCCACTGGTCCTCGCCGCGCTCCCGTCCGCCGAACCGGACGAGCATGTCCAGGTCGAGCAACTTGCCGCGGTCCCACTCGTTGGCCGGGCCGACCAGGAACTCGCAGATCAGCAGCCGCCCTTCGGGCACGTCGCGCAGGGCCTCGCGGATCCGGCGCAGGATCGCGGCCGCGTGCTCGTCGTCCCAGTCGTGCAGAACGGCCTTCAGCACGTAGGCGTCGTGGCCCGGCGGGAGCTCGCCGAAGAAGTCGCCCGGCACCACCTCGACGCGGTCGGCGACGCCGGCCTCCTCGAGCAGCTTGGGCGCCTCGCCGACCACCGCCGGCCGGTCGACGAGCGTGCCGCGCACCTCGGGGTGACGGGCGAGCAGCTCTGCGAGGAACAGGCCCCGGCCGCCGCCGACGTCGGCGAGGCGGGGGAAGCGTCCGAAGTCGTAGGAGTCCAGCAGCATGCGGGAGGTGGCCCGGCTCATCCCTGTCATCGCCCGGTCGAACAGGGCGCCCGCGCGCGGATCGCGCTCCAGGTGCTCGAAGAAGCCGTGGCCGTAGACCTTCTCGAACGCGGGGCGGCCGGTGCGCACGGTGTGCATCAGCTCGCCGTAGGAGCGCCACAGCATCTCGTCGCCGTTGTAGAGGACCATGTCCCGCTGGCTGCCCGGCACGTCGGGGCGCAGGGCCTGGCCGATGTCGGTGAGCGTGTAGCGGCCGTCCGGTTCCTCGGCGAGGACGCCGAACGCGGCGGCGACCCGCAGCACGCGGCCCAGCGCGTCCGCGTGGGTACCGGTCCGCTCGGCGAGGTCGGCGACCGTGAGGGGGCCGTCGGCGAGCACGCCGGCGATGTCGAGTTCGGCGACGACGTGCAGCACCCGCGAGATGCGCTTGCCGTCGGTGAGCAGCAGCAGCTGTACGTGGGGCGGCAGCGCGGCGGTCATCGCCGGGCCGACCACTCCGGTCATGGGGTCCACACCTTCTCCTTGTCGAACGGTCGTCGAGGGCGAGCGGTGGTCGTCAGAGGTGGGCGGCGGTCAGATGAGAACGGCGGCCGCGGCGACGTTGGTCAGCAGCGCCGCGACGGCGAGCGAGCCGCGCACCCGGTTCCAGCGGATCCACCGCTCCCGGGGGTCGAGCCGGTCGAAGTCCGCGGGAAGCCGCTGCGGATCGAGCGTGGACAGCCACCGGTTGATCGGGACGTTGCGGGTGAGCGACACCGTCATGGCGGCGGCCAGGAGCAGCGCGGCGAGGGCCGCGAGCAGGCGTACCGCCGTCCGGTCCGCGAAGGCGGTCAGTGCCAGGTCGCTCAGCAGGCAGCTGAGCAGCGACACCGGCATGAACGGGTCGAAGCGGGTGACGAGCCCCTTGTGCACGGGCACGTACATCCCGGTGGGCAGGGTGGTGAACAGGGGCGCCGCGAGCACGGATATGGCCAGGCCACCGCCCGCGAGACCGCCGGCGAACAGTGCTGCGGGCATCAGTATCTGAACCGGCTCGACCACGACTCAGCCCTCCGGACCTGTCGCCGCCCGGTGCGGCGAACGCCTGGCGACGACTGTCGGAGCCGGCGGTCGAAGCGGACTCGAAGACCGCTTGACGATCACGGGCGGGCGCTCGGCGGGGTGGCGCGGCGGGGACGCGCCGCGGCGCGGGGAGTTCGCGCGGGCGCGGGCCCGTCGAGCACCGCTCCACAGCGAATCGAGCAGGCCGGGGCACGGTGGCGGACACCACAGTCAAGGGCCGCAGGACCGGGAGTCGTGATGCTCGAAGAAGTGCTGAGCGGGGTCGTACTGATCGGAACGGGGACCGTCACGGGCGTCTTCGTGGCGGTGCTGGTCAGTGTGGGCCCCGCCATGTCCGCCATGGACCGCGCCGACTATCTGCGGGCCCACGCCCTGCTGGGCAAGGGGTACCACCCGCTGATGCCGCTGCTGGTCAACGCGGTCACGCTGAGCGGGTTCGCCCTGGCCTTCTTCGCCGACGGGGCCGCCCGAGTGCTGTTTCCGCTGGTCTCCGTGCTGCTCATCGGGGTTCAGGCGGTCTCGCACCTCGGCAACGTGCCGATCAACCGCTCGCTGGCCAGGCTCGCCGCGGACGGCCCCTGGCAGGACCCGCGGCCGCTGTGGCGGGCCTGGCACCGGCTGCGCACCGCGCTGGCCGCGCTGGCCCTGATCGTCGTCACCTTCACGGTGCTCAGCACCCGTTGAGTCCCGAGAGTTCCGACAGGAGGAACCGTCATGCCTCTGGACGCCATCACCTACCGCGTCCGTCCCGGTCACGAGGATGAGCTCACCGAGGTCTTCTCACCGCACAACTTCACCCGGGTCGACTCCCCCGTCATCAGGGACGCGGCGGGGGAAGCGGTGGGGATGCTGCTGGGGACCGGTCTGTTCGTCCAGGACGACGTCCTGGTCCGGGTCATCCACCACGACGGCGTGGGCGCGGCCCGGGTCGCCCAGCACATGTCCGAGCAGAAAGGGGTGCGCGAGGCGGAGCGGGCGATCAGCCCCTATCTCACCGAGCCGCGGGACACCGAGACCCCCGAGGGCTTCCGCAACCACTTCCACCGCAGTCTGATGACGGTGCTGGAGCAGCACAGCCCCGACGAGCGGCCCGCCCTGGGCACGGTCGCCCTGCGCTACCCGCTGCGGCCCGGCGCCGGCGCCGAGCTGACCGCCTCCCGCAAGACCGTCAACAGCAGGGCCTCGCTCACCCTGGCGCCGGAACATCCGTCGATCATCCGCACCGCGCTGTTCCTGCACGAGGACACCCTGGTGCGGGTCGTGCAGTACGACGGCCATCCGTACGACGTCGTCGGCTACCTCACCGACCGCTGTCACGGCCAGGACGCCGAGCGGTGGCTGGATCCGTACCTGGACGGCGACGCGCGGCCCGAGCACCCGGACGCGTATCTGGCGCTGGTGCACGAGCAGGCGATGCTGATGATCGCCCACATGTCGGCGCTGGGGGTGGGCTGACGCCGCCTCCCACATACGCAAACCGCCGCCGGACGGGACCGGCGGCGGTTTCGTGTGTCCGACGGGCGGGAGGCGCCGACCGTCAGACCTCGGGGTGGTCGAACCACTCGCCGAGCTTGGTGCCCATCAGCGGGCTGCCGCGCAGCTTCAGCTTCCCGGTCAGGAACGCCTTCGCGCCGGGGAGCTTGCCGACGCCCATGGCGAGCATGTCCGGGAACTTGATCCCGATGGTGATGTCCGGGCTCTCGTGGAGGCCCTTGTCGGTACGGCAGGCGCCGCCCTCGACATGCACGTAGTGCAGCTTCTGGCCCTCGCCGGAGGCGATGTCGAACTGGAAGACGCCCTTCTGGCCCTTGGCCTTGTCGGGGTTGAACTCCGACACGAGGAGGTCGAAGATCAGCGAGAGGGCAGCGTCCAGACCTCCCTCGCGGCCGGCCACCGTCGCCTCCAGTTCCTTGGCCGGCACGGTCTCGACCAGCTCGATCAACTCGGTCACCTGATCCGCTTGCGTGCTCATGCGTTCCTCCCGTTCGTTTTCAGCCGGACACTTCGTGGCGGGACAGTTCGTGGCTGGACAGTTCGTGGCTGGACAGTTCGTGGCTGGACAGTTCGTGGAGCGGTTCCAGCAGGCTCATCGCGCCGCCCTCGCGCATCGGCCAGAGCCGCCTGAGGTACGCCTGCTGGGCGTCGCTGCGCTCGAAGGCGCGGAAGGACGGCTCGTCCGTCCAGTCGGTCAGCACGGTGTAGGAGCCGTCCGTGCCCGTGAGGCGGTACAGGTGCTGGCCGTGGTTGTCGGGGAGCCGGCGGACGTGCTCGGCGTGGCCGCGCCACAGCTCCTCGAACTCCGCCTCGCGGCCCGGGGCGATCCTGATCTCCAGCAGGACCCGCAGCCCGGCCCCCGCCGGCAGCCCGGCACTCACCGCGGCACCGCCTGCCGTGCGGCCTCCTCCACGAGGCCCTTGATCCGGGCCATCTCCCGGCGGGTGTTGGTGTTCAGCCGCTCCGTCATCTCGGGGTCCCCGAAGGGCAGCCCCTGACGGACCGTGAACTCCTGCTGCCAGCGCATCTCCACGCCGGCGTCGGTCTGGGTGTACGACCAGTACAGGTCCATGAACTCGAACGGGCCGGTCTCGATCCGCCGGGCGCGCACGGTCCGGGTGACGGGGTCCGGGGTGCGCTCGGAGACCCAGCTCCAGACCTGGCCCTGCTCGTCCGGGTGGAGGGTGAGCCGGAACCGGACGGTCGCGCCGTCGCGCTCCAGGATCTCGGCCGCCGCGTACTCGGAGAACAGCCGCGGCCAGGACTCGACGTCGTTCGTCATGTCCCACACCAGGTCCATGGGCGCGTCGACGACGATCGCGTTGTCGGTACGGGGCATGTCAGACCGCCGCCAGGCTGGTGTTGACGTAGTCGATCACGGCCTGCGGGGACTCCATCGACTCGATGGCCTCGTCCGGGATCTTCAGCCCGTACTCGCGCTGGAGCTGGCTGGCGATCTCCAGCACCGCGAGCGAGTCGTAGCCGAGGTCGGTGAAGGACGTTCCGAGGTCGCTCTCGGTGATCTGCTGTCCGTCGAGCTCACCGATGCAACGGCCCATGACCGCCTTCAGGTCGTCGAAGCTGATGCTGCTCATGCGTTCCTCCTGGTTTTCAGCCGTGCTGGGGACATGTGCGACTGCGGCGTACGGAGCGGTGGGTGCGGGCGCCGTGGGGCGCCGTGGACGAAAGGGGAGCGGGGCGGGGTCGGGGTGCGGGCGGCGGGTCACGCCGCGCGCAGCACCGCGGCCGCGTTGAAGCCCCCGTATCCCCGGGCGAGGACCAGGGCCGTGCGCAGGCCGGTCTCGCGGGGCTGGTCGACGACCAGGTCGAGCTGGTGGGCGGGGTCGGGCCGGACGTTGACCGAGGGCGGGATCACCTGGTCGCGCAGGGCCAGCACGGCCGCGGCCACGTCGAGGGCGGCGCCGCCCGCGTAGAGGCGGCCGGTCATCGTCTTGGGGACGCTCACCGGGACGCCGGCCGGACCGAAGACCTCCGCGACGGCCTCCGCCTCCTGGCGGTCCAGCTCGGGCACCCCGTAGCCGTCGGCGAAGACGACGTCGATGTCCTCGGGGGCCGTCCCGGCGTCCTGTAGGGCGAGTTCGAGCGCGCGCCGGATGCCCGGCGGGCGGCCCGAGCCGGGGCGCGGGTCGGTGGTCGCGGCATAGCCCGCGAGCTCGGCGTAGATGCGGTCGGCGCCCCGGGCGCGGGCGTCGGCCGCGCTCTCGACGACGAGGATCGCGCCGCCCTCCCCGGGCACGTATCCGCTCGCCTCCGGGTCGAACGGCACGAACGCGCGGTCGGGCCGGGGCTCCTCGCTGAGCCGCCCGTTGGAGAGCTGGCAGACCAGCCCGTAGGGCGACAGCGAGGCGTCCGTGCCGCCGGACAGGACGAGCCGGGTGCCCTTGGCGAGGACGCGACGGGCCTGGGCCAGCGCGTCGAGGCCGCCGGCCTGCTCCGAGCACAGCACCCCGCAGGGCCCGCGCATCCCGTGCCGGATGGACAGCTGTCCCGTGGTGGCCGCGTAGAACCAGGCGATGGACATGTAGGCGCCGACGGCCTGGGGTCCCTCGGAGTACAGCTTCTGCAGCTCGCGCTGGCCGAACTCGACACCGCCGGAGGAGTTGGCGGTGATGGCCGCCATGTCCAGGTCGGCGAGCGAGTCCTCTTCCACGCCCGCGTCGGCGAGGGCCTCGTTGGCCGCGGCGAACGCGTACTGGGTCATGGCGTCGGTCTCGGCGACCAGCCGGGCCGGGGCGTGGTCGGCCGGGTCGAAGCCGGTGGCCTCGCCGGCGACGCTGACCGGGTAGCCGGCCGGGTCGAAGCGGCTGATCCGGCTCAGCCCCGAGGTGCCCTCCAGGGTCGCCCGCCACCAGGACTCCCGGTCCAGCCCGTTGGGCGCGACGACCCCGACTCCGGTGATGACGGGCGCGGTCTCCCTGTCGCGTACGGCGCTCACGCGATCCTCCTCGGCGAGGTCAGCACCACTGCGCTCTGGAAGCCGCCGAAGCCGCTGCCGACGCTGAGCACGACGTCCAGTTCGGCCTCGCGCGCGGTGCCCGGCACATAGTCCAGATCGCACTCGGGGTCGCGTTCCTCGTAGTTGGCGGTGGGCGGCACCAGACCCCGGTCCATGGCGAGCGCGCTGGCCGCTATCTCGATGGAGCCGATCGAGCCGAGCGAGTGCCCGACCATCGACTTGATGGAGCTGACGGGGATCCGGTAGGCGTGGTCGCCCAGGCTGCGCTTGTACGCGGCCGTCTCGTGCCGGTCGTTCTGACGGGTGCCCGAGCCGTGGGCGTTGGCGTAGTCGACCTCGTCCGGGTTGATCCGGGCCTCGTCGAGCGCGGCGGTGATCGCCTCGCCCATCTCCCGTCCGTCGGGGCGCAGTCCGGTCATGTGGTAGCCGTTGGCGCGGGCCGCGTACCCGGCCACCTCGCAGTAGATCCGGGCGCCGCGGCGGCGGGCGTGCTCCAGCTCCTCGACGACGAACACGGCCGAGCCCTCGCCCAGCACCAGGCCGTTGCGCCGCAGGTCGAACGGGCGGCAGGCGTGCTCGGGGTCGTCGTTGCTGGTGGAGGAGGCTCGCAGGGTGTCGAAGCAGGACACGGTGATCGGATAGATCGGCGCGTCCGTGGCCCCGGCGACCATCACCTCGGCGGAGCCCTCCCGGATCAGGTCGACGGCGTACCCGACGGCGTCGATGCCGGCGCAGCAGCCCGAACTGACCACGGTGGACGGCCCCTCGGCGCCGACCGCCCAGGCCACCTCGGTGGCCAGGGAGCTGGACATCACGTAGGAGTACAGGTGCGGCACCATGTAGCCGGGGTCGACCAGCCACCGGCGGCCGTTGTCGCTGACCGTGCGGTACTCCTGCTCCATGGAGATCGCGTTGCCGACGCCGTTGCCGATGCTCACGCCCCGGCGGTGCGGGTCCGTCGCGGCCAGGTCGAGGCCGCTGTCGGCGACCGCCTCGCGGGCGGCGGCCAGCGCGAACTGGCCTGCCCGGTCGGTGCGCCGGATCTCCTGGTACGACAGTCCGGCCAGCTCGGGGTCCCAGTCGACCTCGGCGCCGATCCGGCTGCGGTACGGCGTGGGGTCGAAGAGCGTGATGCGCCGGGTCGCCGTGCGGCCCTTGACGATCATCTCCCAGAACTCCTCACGGCCCGGCTTGCCCGGCGCCACGACGCCGATGCCGGTGATCACCGCGCGGCCGGTCATCGGGCGTCACCCACTTCGGGCAGCGTCCCCTCGCCCGGCAGCGGCTCGCAGTCGACGTGGCCGAGCTCGGGGCTGGGCGCGAGCGGGCTGAGGAAGAAGGCCACGTGGGCCTGCTCGTCGCCCGGGTTCTCGATGCGGTGCCGGACGCCGATGGGGACCATGAAGGACTCCCCGGCCTCCAGCACGAGTTCCCTGCCCTCGATGCGCAGCAGGATGCGGCCGCGGACGGTGTGGAAGAACTCCTCGGAGTGCGGGTGGTAGTGCTCGGAGACGAACTCGCCGGGCTCCAGCGTGCCGACGCCCATGAAGCCGGAGGTCGCACCGCAGGTCTTGGGGCTGAGCAGCACGCGCAGATCGCCCCCGCGCCTGCGGTTGGGTGCCACGTCGTCGAGGGCGACCTTGATGAGGTCGGTGGTCTGCATGGTTGCTCCACAGGTGTGGGGAGTGGGGATCCCGGTTGGGCGGGGAATGGGTGCGGCGGAAGCGGTGGGATCAGGGCGTCCAGCTGTAGAAGGGCTCGGCCATGGAGTCCTTCGGTTCGCGCCACGCGGGGTCGTAGGGCGTCATGTACTGCTGGAGCCGGACGTTGATGTCCTGGTACAGCGGGTGGCTGCGGGCCTGGTAGAGGCGGTCGCCGATGGCGTCCTCGGCCTCCACGAGGTGGAAGTACAGCCCGTGGAACTGGAACAGCGTGCGGCGCTGGACGCCGATCATGTGCGGCAGTTCGGTGGCGTCGGACTCGGCGAAGAGCGCGGCCACCTTCTCCGCGTCGGCGGGGTCCATCCGCGCGACGATGAGGGTGCGATGAGCCATGGAGACTCCCTTGGGACGGGGACGGGAACTCGGCCTGAGCGAAGGCCGGTGGAGCTGAGCGGTGCGCGGCCGACTGAGCGGTGCGGCCGGGCGGTGGAACACAAGCGGTGGAGCTGAGCGGTGCGCGGCCGACTGAGCGGTGCGGCCGGGCGGTGGAACACGAGCGGTGGAGCTGAACGGTGGTTCAGGGGCGGCGGAGCCTGAGCGGTGGCTTCGTCCGGCCTGAATTCGATGGTGGTTCGGCCGCCTTGAGGGTCCGTCCAGACCAACTCGACATCAGATTCGAACCGTTCTGCGAGCCAGGGCGAGTGCCGTGGCGACGGCCGTCGCGGCGAATCCCGACAGGTAGGCCCACAGCGGCAGGACCCCGACGAGGTGCGACAGCTGGCCGCCCGCGCCGGCGCCGAGCGCGGCACCCAGGTAGAAGAGGCCCATCATGCGGCTGCGATGGCCTTCGGGGGCGGCCTCGGCCGTGGTGCTCAGCCCGACCGGTCCGAACACCAGCTCCCCGCACGTCATGCACAGGAAGGCGCCCAGCAGCCACAGCGCGGACACCGGGCGGCTGTCCGTGGCGAGCAGCGCGCCGGCCGCCAGCACCAGGAAGCCTCCCGCCGCGCACAGCAGCCCGGCGGAGAACTTCCGGGCCGTGTCGGCGCGGTTGCCGATCCGCAGCCACAGCCAGGCGAAGAGCGGCGCCAGCAGCAGCAGGAACAGCGGGTGCGCGGACTGGAACCAGCTGGCGGGCACGGTGAACCCGGCGATCTCGCGGTCCGTGTGCTCGCGCGCGAACAGGCTGAAGACCGAGCCGAGTTGGCCGTACATGGCCCAGAACAGCACCGACGGCACGAAGACCGTCCGGTAGGCGCGCAGACGTTCGCGGGCGGCCCCGTCCAGTCCGTCGGCGCGCAGCAGCCGGCGGAAGGCGACGACGGGCAGCACCAGCGAGGCCAGCCCGCACAGCGCCAGCACCGGCCGCAGCGGGACCCCGCCGGCCGCGACCACGCCGGCCGCCACCAGCACCGCGGCGGCCAGGGCCGCCCACGCGCCGCGGACGAACCGGCGCAGCGCGGCGGGCGGCAGCGGGCGGCTCGGACCGGTACGGGCGCCGCGCAGCGAGGAGGCGCCCCACACGTACTGGAGCACGCCGAGCAGCATGCCGACGGCGGCCGCCCCGAAGCCCAGATGCCAGTCGACGCGTTCACCGAGGGTGCCGGTGACGAGCGGGCCCAGCAGCGCGCTGACCTGGATGCTCATGTAGAAGAGCGAGAAGGCGGCCCGGCGCCGCGCGCTGTCCGCGCCCGGGTTCATCTGGTCGAACATCACCGGGAGGTTGGGCTTGAGCAGGCCCGTGCCGCAGGCCACGAGGACCAGTCCGCCGTAGAACCCGGCTCGGGCCGGAATCGTCATGCACAGATGGCCGGCGGCGATGACCAGCGCGCCGGTGAGCATCGCCCGGTGGGTGCCGAGCACCCGGTCGCCGAGCCAGCCGCCGGGCATCGCGGCGAGGAACGACGCGGAGACGTACAGCCCGAACAGCGCACCCGCCGACCCGTCGGAGAGCCCGAGGCCGCCGTCCGCCTCGGGTGCGGTCGCGTAGAGAAAGAGCAGGGCCTGCATGCCGTAGAAGCTGAAGCGCTCCCACATGTCGGTGAGGAAGAGGGTGCTGAACCAGCGTTCGCGCAGCAGCGTCCACACCGGGGGTTCGGCGGGGCGGGCCACGGTGGGGGCGGTGGCCGGCGGGCCGCTCACAGGGAGATACCGCCGTCGATCTGCACCACCTGACCGGTGATGTAGTCCGCCTGGTCGGAGAGCAGGAACGCCACCAGCTCGGCGACGGAGTCCGCGGTCCCGAAACGGCGCATGGCGATCTTGCCCACGGCGGCCTCCCGGGCCTTGTCCGTCATGCCGTCGAGCATGTCGGTGTCGATGAACCCGGGGGCGACCGCGTTGACCCGCACCCCGTACGGCGCGACCTCCTTGGCCAGGGCCCGGGTGAGGCCGTTGAGGCCGGCCTTCGCCGTGGCGTAGTTGGTCTGCCCGGGGTTGCCGTACACGCCGATCACCGAGGAGACGTTCACGATCGCGCCCGCCCGCCGGGAGATCAGGCCGCGCAGCACGGCGCGGGAGACGTGGAACGCCCCGTCCAGGCTGGTGCCCACGACCGCCTGCCAGTCCCGCGCGGACATCAGCGCCATCGGGCGGTCCCGCAGCACGCCCGCGGAGTTGACCACGCCGTACGGCGGGCCCAGCTTCTCCTCGCACTCCTCGGTGAAGGCGCGGACCGCGTCGGCGTCGGTGACGTCGCAGACGACGTGATGGACGGGTGCGCCCGCCTCGGCGACCAGCCGGGCGGTCTCCAGGGCCGCCTCGTCGGCGGCGCGGGAGCAGAATCCGACGGCGTGGCCCGAGCGGGCCAGCCGGACGGCGATCGCGCGGCCGATGCCCCGCGATCCACCGGTCACCAGTACACAGCGCTTCTCCTGCATCGGTGCCTCCCGGGGGCGGTGCGGCGGCACGAGGCCGCCGTGGCCGCGGAGGGCCCGCGGCCACGGCGAGGATCGGCGAGCGGCCTCGAGGGAGCCTCGAAGGGGGGCCGCCAGGCTGCCCCCATGGTGGAGAACCTCTTCGAACAGAACCTGCTCTGGGCGGTGCTGGCCGCGGTCTGCTGGCTGTTCGCGGCGCGCGGCGCGCGCCGCCTGGCGACCCGTCCGAGCGCACGCTCCGTGCGGCGCCGGGCCCGTCTGGGCCTCATTCTCCTCGGCACGGCCCTGCTGACCCTGAGCGTCCGCGCCGCGCTCGGTGTCGCGCTGGCCGCCGAGACCGACTGGTGGGGCGCCGACGACTTCGTCCTGCTGGCGGTCGCGCCCCAGGTCGTCGCGGGCGCGGCGGTGGCCTGGCTGAGCGTTCCGGCGTACTGGCGGCTGACGGGGTGGGGCCGGGCGGCGCACCCGGTCGGCGGGGCCGGAGCCACGGCCGACGAGGCGCGGGCCGCGCGGAGCTCCGCGGCAACCGCGGCGGGCGGCACCGGGCCGGACACGGCCGACGGCGCGTCGCCGGACACCCCGGCCGACCGGGCCGTGCGGTCCGGCGGGGCCCCGGCAACCGTGCCGAAGCCGACCCGCCCGACCGCCCCCGCCCCCGGCCCGCTGCACAGCACGGGCCCGCTGCCCGCCGCGCACGCCACGCCCGACACCGCCACCGCCACCGGGGGCGCGGCCACCGCCGCCACGACACACCAGGACCACCCGACCGCCCCCGGCCCGCTCGACGGCACGGGCCCGCTGCCCCGTACGGCCGCCGCGGCCGAGAGCGCCGTCGGACCGGGGACCGCGGGCGGGGCCGCCGGCGCTCCGGGGGCCGCGGGGACGGCCACGGACACGAGCGGGCGCCTCGGCGCGGAACCGGCCGCCGGTGCGACCACCCGCGTCGGCGCCGAGGGCGCTCTCGCGTCCCCCGGCGACACGCCGGCCCTGCGTTCGGCCGCCGCCGACGCCCGGCTGGTCGTGCCCGTGCGGGTGGGGAGTGTCGCGGCCGTGCTGGGAGCCCTGTTCACGTTGCATCCGCCGGCGCCGCCGTACACCGCGTTCCTCGTGCTGGAGTCGACGCTGCTGGCCCTCGCGGCGAGCGGGCTGTCGCTGGCGCAGCAGCGTCGGCGGGCGGCCGTCGGGGCGCCGGGGTGGCGGCCGGCCTCGCGCGGGCGACGGCTGGTGCGTTCGCTGTCCGTCGTGACCTGCGGAGCGCTGCTGGTGGCCGGCGGGTACGGCGTCGCGGCGCGGGAGAGCCGGTTGCCGGACCGGATGGCCACCGCCCACCACCACACCTTCGACACCGGCGGCGGGCCCGGACCCGGCGCCGCCCCGGCCCGCTCCGTCGAGGAGCTGACCGGACCGCGCACGGCCGCGGCCGTCCGGCGCTTCACGCTCACCGCCTCCGGACGGACGGTCCGGCTGGCGTCCGGCGAGAAGGTGCACGCGCTCACCTTCAACGGGACGGTGCCGGGACCCGAACTACGTGCGGTTCAGGGTGAGTTGCTGGAGGTCACACTGGTCAACCAGGACGTGACCGAAGGGGTCACCGTGCACTGGCACGGGGTCGACGTGCCCAATGCCGAGGACGGGGTGGCCGGCGTCACCCAGGACGCGGTGCCGCCGGGCGGCCGGCATGTGTACCGCTTCCTGGCGAACCGCGCGGGCACCTTCTGGTACCACGCCCACCAGCAGTCCAGCACCGAGGTGGCCCGCGGTCTGTTCGGCGCCCTGGTGGTGACTGAGCCCGCGAAGGGGACGACGTCCACGGCGCCGGCGTACGGCCTCGACCGCACCGTCGTCGCCCACGCCTGGTCCGTGGGCGGTGCACCCGGCGGCGGCTCGGCGGTGCGCGGTTCGGGCGGCGCTCTGAGCGGGCGCAACGGACTGGGCGGCATCCTGCGGACGGCCTTCGGCGACGACACCGGCGAGCGGCGCGAGCGCGTCGCCGCGGGGACGACCGTCCGGCTGCGCCTGGTGAACGCGGACAACTGCTTGCGCACGTACGCGCTGACCGGCACCGCGTTCCAGGTCGCGGCGATCGACGGCAACGCGGTGTCGGCGCCCACCGACCTGCGCGGCCGGCTGCTGCGGATCGCGGGCGGCGGCCGCTACGACGTGACGTTCCGCCAGCCGGCCGGGGCGGTCCGGCTCACCGTGACGGGCGACGCCAACGCGGGCGCCGGCAGCCAGGGATTCGAGGGCTGCGGCGAGGACGGCGCCTACGGCACGCACGGGAACCGGCCGTCTCCCTCGCTGATCCTGGGCCCCGACCCGGCCGCCGAGGCACCCGCCGCCGACCCGGACGGGCCGCTGTTCGACCCGCTGCACTACGGGTCCGCCGCCGGCGCGCGGCCGTTCGCCGCGGACGGTGACTTCGACCGGGACTTCCGCCTGGTCCTCGGCAACAGCGTCGGCTTCTACGACGGCGAGCCGATGATGCTGTGGACCGTGAACAACGCCGTGTACCCGGACATCCCGTCCCTGCTGGTCCGGCAGGGCGACCTGGTGCGGGTCACGTTCCTCAACCGCAGCCTCGACGACCATCCGATGCATCTGCACGGCCACCGTGTGCTGGTGCTGTCCCGCAACGGCGAACGGGCGGACGGCAGCCCGTGGTGGACGGACACGCTGAACGTGGCCCCGGGCGAGCGGTACGAGGTGGCCTTCCGCGCCGACAACCCGGGCGTGTGGGCGGACCACTGCCACAACCTGGACCACGCCCGTGACGGGATGGTCCTGCACCTGTCCTACGACGGCGTGAGCAGCCCCTACGAGACGGGGGCGTCCACCGGCAACACGCCCGAGTGACCCGGGGCCGCGAGGAGGTCTTCGGCGGCGAGCCGTTCACGGGCCGCGTGGACGGCCCGCCGGTCCTCCTCGGGGCCCAGGGCGCGCGGCGGCAGCGTGCTCAGCACGGCGCTGCGGCCCGAGCGCACGGCCCGGTGCCCGCGCGCCAGCACGGTCAGGCTCTGTCCGGGCCCCGCCTCCACGAGCAGCCGGTCGCCGTCGCCCAGCACCCGGTCCAGGGTGGGCCAGAACAGCACCGGAGCGGTCGGCTGCGCCGCCCAGAACTCCGTGCTGAGCACGTCGTGTTCGCGCACCGGACGGGCGAGGTAGGCGGAGTAGAGCGGCCGGTCCGGCGCGGACCGCCGTACCGTGCGCAGCAGGACCTCCGTCTCCCGCGCCACGGGTTCCAGGGCCGGGCTGTGGTACGGGGTGCGGGTGGCCAGCCGCCGGCTGGTGCGGCCGTCGGCGGACAGCCGGCGCTCCACCGCGCTCAACGCCTGCTCGGGGCCGGACAGCACGGTGTGCCGGGGCGCGTTGACCGCGCCCACGACGACGCCGTCGCCCAGGTAGCCCGACAGTTCCGTCGCGCCGGCCGCGACCGCGAGCATTCCGCCGGGCGGGACGGCGCGCTGGGTCCTGACCCGCTCCCACAGCAGCATCACCGCGTCGGACAGGGAGAACACCCCGGCGAGTACCGCGGCGACGCACTCGCCCATGCTGTGCCCGAGGTAGGCGGCCGGCCGCACGCCCCAGCTCTCGACCAGCCGGCCCATGGCGTAGTCCACGGCGAACAGCAGGGGCGCGGCCCGGGTGTCGGCGTCGAGCGGCGGCGCCGGCTCGCGCGTCAGCCAGTCGGCGCGGGCCGCCCGGCCGTCCGGCCCGAGCAGCTCCAGTACGGAGTCGACGGCCCGGGTGAAGACCGGTTCGTGCCCGTACAGGCCGGCCGCCATACGGGCGTGCTGCGCGCCGGTCCCCGGGAACATCAGGACGACAGAACGCTGATGACACTCACGACCAGATGACATGACGCAAGGCTGGCGCGGCCGGTTGGAGCCGTTCTCCATCCGTGGTTGGAGGCGCTGTCGAGCCCGTCTTGAGCGCCCGGGCGCACGCTGCCCGGCATGAGCGTTGTCGACGAATCGCCAGCGGGCATCAGGACCGTCCAGGACAGCGGCCCCGCCGCCCTCCCCACCGACCACGTCGCCGACCGGATCGCCGAACTCGCCGATCTGCGCGAGAAGGTGCGACGGGGCCCCAGCGAGCGGGCGACCGAGGCCCAGCACGCGAAGGGCAAACTGACCGCGCGGGAACGCCTCGCCCTCCTCTTCGACGAGGGGACGTTCACCGAGACCGAGGAACTGCGCCGGCACCGCGCGACCGGCTTCGGGCTGGAGCACCGCCGGCCGCACACCGACGGCGTCGTCACCGGCTGGGGCCGGGTGCACGGGCGCATCGTGTTCGCCTACGCCCACGACTTCCGCATCTTCGGCGGCGCCCTCGGCGAGGCCCACGCGGAGAAGATCCACAAGCTGATGGACCTGGCGGAGTCGGCCGGCGCGCCGCTGGTCGGGCTGTGCGACGGCGCGGGGGCGCGGATCCAGGAGGGCGTCACGGCCCTGGCCGGCTACGGCGGCATCTTCACCCGCAACGTCCGCAACTCCGGGGTCATCCCGCAGATCAGCGTGATCCTGGGCCCCTGCGCCGGCGGGGCCGCCTACTCGCCCGCCCTGACCGACTTCGTGTTCATGGTGCGCGGCACGGCGCAGATGTTCATCACCGGCCCCGACGTGGTGCAGGCGGTGACCGGCGAGGTCGTCTCGCACGAGCGGCTGGGCGGGGCGGACACCCATGCGTCGCTCTCGGGCGTGGCGCACTTCGCGTACGACGACGAGGCGAGCTGCCTGGAGGACGTGCGGCACCTGCTGTCGATGCTGCCGGCCAACAACCGCGAACTGCCGCCCGCCGGGGCCGCCTCGGATCCGGCGGACCGCCGCACCGGCGCCCTGCTGGACCTGGTGCCCGCCGACCCGGGCCGCTCGTACGACATCCGGGCGGTGATCGCGGAGATCGTCGACGACGGCGACTTCTTCGAGGTGCAGGAGCACTGGGCCGCCAACATCGTGTGCGCCCTGGCCCGGCTCGACGGCCAGGTCGTCGGGATCGTCGCGAACCAGCCCGCCGTGTTCGCCGGGGTGCTGGACATCGACGCCTCGGACAAGGCGGCGCGGTTCGTGCAGACCTGCGACGCCTTCAACATCCCGCTGGTGACGCTGGTCGACGTGCCCGGCTTCCTGCCCGGCGTGGACCAGGAGCACGGCGGCATCATCCGGCACGGCGCGAAACTGCTGTACGCCTACTGCAACGCGACCGTGCCCCGGGTCCAGGTGATCCTGCGCAAGGCGTACGGCGGCGCGTACATCGTCATGGACTCCCGTTCCATCGGGACGGACGTGTCGTTGGCCTGGCCCCACAACGAGATCGCGGTGATGGGGGCGGAGGGCGCGGCGGGGGTGATCTTCCGGCGGGAGATCGCGGCGGCCGCCGACCCGGAGGCCACCCGCGCCCGGCTGGTCAAGGAGTACCGCACGGAACTGATGCACCCCTACTACGCGGCCGAGCGCGGGCTCGTCGACAGCGTCATCGACCCGTCCGAGACCCGGGCCCGGCTGATCGACGCGCTCGCCATGCTCCGCGCGAAGCACGCTCCGCTGCCGAGCCGCAAGCACGGGAACCAGCCGCAGTGACGGCGGCCCGTGAGCCCGGCGCCGTGGTGCGCGTGGTGCGGGGCGCGCCACGTCCCGAGGAGCTGGCCGCCGTGCTGGTGGTGCTCACCGCGCTGACCGCGGCCGCGTCCGGGCCCGCCGCCCCGGCCGGCCCGCCGAGGGCCGCGTGGCCGGACGCGGTCCGCCCGCTCACCACGGCGGCTCCCGCCTGGGCGGCCGCCCCGGGCCCCGACTGGCGGCAGTCGCCGTTCGGCTGAGGCCCGCCGGGCCGGCCGGCGTCACACGTAGCGGGCCAGGTCGTCGAGGACGCTCAGCACCTCCGTCTCCCCCTGGGGCGGGAGCTGCACCACGACCTCCTCGATGCCGAGCTCCGCGTAGTGCGCGAGCTTGCCGGGGGACGGGTGGACGGCGTACGGCACGACCTGGAGGGCGGACGGCTCGCGGCCCGCGTCCGCCCAGGCGGAGCGCAGCGCCGGGAGCGACTCGGACAGGCCGCGGCCGCCGATCGGCAGCCAGCCGTCGGCGTACTCGCAGATGTGGGAGAACAGTTTGGGTCCGGCGGCCCCGCCGACGAGGGTGCGGGGGCCGGTGACCGGACCGCGGGGCTTCTGCACGGGCTTGGGGTAGGCCGTGCTGGCGCGCACGCTCCCGTACTCGCCGTCGTACGCCGTGGGTTCGTCCGCCCACAGGGCCTGCATCAGCCGCATCCGGTCCCGGACCAGTTCGCGGCGCGTGCGCCACTCGACGCCGTGGTCGGCGGCCTCCTCGACGTTCCAGCCGTAGCCGAGGCCCAGGGTGAGCCGGCCGCCCGAGAGGTGGTCCACGGTCGCGATCTGCTTGGCCAGGTCGATCGGGTCGTGCTGGGCGACGAGCGTGATGCCGGTGCCCAGACCCAGCGTCCCGGTGACCGCCGCCGCCTGCCCGAGGGCCACGAAGGGATCGAGGGTGCGGCCGTACTCGCGGGGCAGGTCGCCGCCGGCGGGGTAGGGCGTGGTGCGTTCGACCGGGATGTGCGTGTGCTCGGGCAGATAGAGCCCGGCGAACCCGCGCTGCTCCAGCTCACGGGCGAGGCGGGTGGGGGTGATCGTCTCGTCGGTGAGGAAGATCGTGACGGCGATGCGCATGGGCGGCCCTTTCGCTGCGTACGGCTTCGTGGACGGCGTCGTCGCGGGTGACGCCCTCATCTGTACCGGGAGACGGCCCGGGTGTCCATACCGACTGGTCGGCATCGATCATGCTCCGCGCGCGTTCGACCGTCGGACAGGCCGATTGTTCGGTTTGGTAACGTGCCGGCGTGGCTGATCAGCCCCGATTCCCACGCGGATCCGGCCGTCCGTCCGACGCCCCCCACCGCCTCGACGACCCCCACCGTCTAGACGCCCCCCACCGCATCGACGACCACGAACCGCGCGCCGTCGCCGAGGCCCCGGCCGCCGGCCCGGTACGCCGGAAGGTCCCGTTCCGGAAGAACCCATACGGGAAGGACCCGTTCGACGTCGTGGCCCACCCGGACGGGCACGGGCGGGTCCGCGGGGAGCGGCGGGGCCGCCGCGCTCTGCGCCGCGCGGTGGTGCCACTGCTCCTCGCCGTCGTCGCCGCCTGCCGGAGCACCGCGGCCGACGGGCCGTCTCCCGCCGCGGCGGGCTTCTCCGTCCACTACGAACGCCCGGCGGGCCCGGACGCCGGCGGCGCGGCCTTCCTGCGCGGACGGCGCCTGCCGGAGGAGGCCGTGCGGAGCGTCACCTCCCTCGTGAAGGTGACCCCGCCGGTCGACATGGCCGTCCGGTCCTGCGACGGTGAGGGATCCGCCTACGACCCGGACGCCCGTCGCGTGGAGATCTGCTAGACCCCGGCCCGGGCCAGCGCCAGCACGCTCAGGCCGAACATCAGCACCCCCATCGGGAGATGGCCCGACGGGACGTGCGCGATGCCGAGGACGACCTGCACCGAGGCGAGTGCCAGGAACCCCGAGGCGTGCAGGACGGGCCGGGGCGAGCCGCCGCCCGGCTTCCACGCCAGCACCGCCGCGAGCACGTACAGCATCGACGCCCCGTACATCACCCGCGCTCCGACGCCGTGCAGGGTCTCCCCGTAGGGCGAGGTCAGCAGCAGACCGGCGGAGACCGCCTGGAGGAGGATGGTCAGGGTCTGCAGTGCGATCGCGATCTGCAGGAACGAAGCGCCGCGCCGTACGTTCGCCGTCATCTGAGTGGCCATGTCACAGTCCCCGTTTCCCGCCCTCGGGCGGTGGATCGATAAGGTCTCACCAGCCCGACGACGCGGGCCCGCGAAAGGTAAGGCGAGGGGACGGGGCGCAGGGATGGGGGCGGTCGGGGGCACCGATGACATATCCGGCGAGCGACGCCAACTGCTCAATGTCGCCTACCGGTTGCTCGGTTCACTGACCGAGGCCGAGGACGCCGTCCAGGACGCCTACGCACGCTGGTACGCGCTGCCCCGCGGCCGGCAGGAGGAGATCCTCTCCCCCGGCGCCTGGCTGACGACGGTGACCAGCCGCATCTGCCTGGACCTGCTCGGCTCGGCGCGGGCCCGCCGCGAACGCTATGTCGGCTCATGGCTGCCCGAGCCGCTGCCCGACCGCACCGAACGGGACCGCGCGGGCGGCGCCGGGCCCACCGGTCCCGCGGACCCCGTCGACCAGATCGTTCTGGACGAGTCGGTGACCATGGCCTTCCTCGTCGTCCTGGAGTCGATGACGCCCGCCGAGCGGGTGGCGTTCGTCCTGCACGACGTCTTCCGGTACCCGTTCGCCGAGGTCGCCGGCGTTCTCGGCCGCACGCCCGCGGCCTGCAAGCAACTGGCGGCATCCGCCCGGCGGCGGGTGGGCGTCGCGCGCGCTCCGGTCGCGGCGGCCGCCCGTGCGGATGTGGTGAGACACGTCAAAGAGGCGTGGGAGACCAAGGACATCGCGACCCTCGTCGGCCTCCTCGACCCGGACGCCGTGATGACCGCCGACGGCGGCGGCCTGGTCGGCAGCGTCCTGCGCCCGGTCCGGGGCGGCGCGCACATCGCCCAGTACATGATCGCCATCGCCGACAGGGCTCCGGGGCTGGAACTCCTGGAGCGGTCGGTCAACGGAGTCCCGGGCCTCGTGGCCCACCGGGCGGGCGTCGCCCTGACCGTGGCCTCGTTCGACGTCTCCGACGGCCGGGTCACCCGGATCTGGGCGATCCGCAACCCGGAGAAACTCCGCCCGTGGACCGGGGAGGGGCTCAGCCCACGGTGACCCGGTAGGTGATCCGCTCGGGTTCGGCCGGCGGGGTGGGCGAAGGGCTGCCGCCGCCCCCGCACGCCGTCGTCCCGGCCGTGGGGAACGTGCAGTGCAGCAGCACGATCCGGGTGCTCCCCCTGCCCGTGGCCTCGAAGGTGAGGACGAGGGTGCCGTCGCCGCCGACCGACTTCCCGTCGTCGGCCGCCTGGTAGCGCCGGTCGGCGGTGCGGAGCACCGAGGCGTCCGGCTGCGGATCCACCACGAACCAGTGTTCCCGGGTGGACGCGTTCTCCGGCACGGACAGCGTGAAGCGTTCGCCGACCTCGGCGGTCACGGTGGTGTCCTGCGTGGGGTGGCTCGTGGGCCCGCCGGCGCCCGACGCGCAGCCCGCGCAGCCCGCCACCAGCAGAGCCGCCGCGCAGAGCGCCCTCGCGGCGGCGCCCGCACCCCTCTCCGGCCCGACCATCGACTCCACTCCCCCGTTTCGATCTTGACTGCCGGAGGCTGAGACGCACCGCGCCCCCGACCGGTTCTCCCCCCGGCGGGTCCCGCGAGGGCGGCCGCCCCGCGCCGACCGGACGCGGGCTTCCCGCAGGGGACGGAGCCGGATGCGGCCCCCGCTCTCGTCGCGCCCGAGGCGTCGGAGACCATGGAGGCAACAGCGCCTCGTGTGAAGGAGCCTTGCGGACGATGTCCCGCCCCGCCGAGTCCCGCCCCAGCGACCTCCGTTTCCGTGCGACGACCGCCTTCCAGCGGTACGTCGCCAACCCGCTCATGCGCCGCCTGCCGTTCCACACGCTCCTGGAGACCACCGGCCGCGTCTCCGGCCTGCCGCGGCGCACCCCGCTGGGCGGCCGCCGGATCGGCGACACGTTCTGGCTGGTCTCGGAGTTCGGGGAGCGGTCGCAGTACGTCCGCAACATCCAGGCCGATCCGCGGGTGCGGGTGCGGATGGGCGGGCGGTGGCACACCGGCACGGCCCACCTGATGCCCGAGGACGACCCGGTGGCCCGCCTGCGCACCCTGCCCCGGGCCAACAGCGCGGCGGTGCGCGCACTGGGGACGGGTCTGCTCACCGTCCGGGTGGAGCTGGACGGCTGAGGCGGGCGGGACGGACGGCGGCCCGGAGGCCGGATCACCCCGGCCAGACGATCGCCTGCACCTCGCTGTACGCGTGCAGCGCGTACGAGCCGACGTCGCGTCCCACGCCGCTCTTCCTGAACCCTCCGAACGGGGCCTCCATGTTGCGGCCGACGGTGTTGACGCCGACGCCGCCGGCCCGGAGCCGGCGGGCCACCCGGAAGGCTCGAGCCACGTCGCCGCTCCACACGTAGTCGATGAGCCCGTAGTCGGAGTCGTTGGCCAGGGCGACGCCCTCCTCCTCCTCGTCGAAGGGGATGACGACGACCACCGGGCCGAAGATCTCCTCCCGCGCCACCCGCATGTCGTTGGTGCAGTCGGCGAGCAGGGTCGGCGCGACGTAGAAGCCCCGGTCCGACGAGGGACGTTCACCGCCCGCCACCACCACCGCGCCCTCCTTGCGCCCCAGTTCGACGTACGACTCCACCCGGTCCCGGTGCGCGGCGGAGATCACCGGGCCGACCACCGTGTCCGCCTCCCTCGGATCGCCCACCTTCAACCGCCCGGCGTAAGCGGCCAGTTGCTCCACCAGCCGGTCGTACACCCCGCGCTGTGCCAGCACCCGCGTCGGCGCGGTGCAGATCTGGCCGCTGTAGAAGGAGAACGTCGTGCCGATGCCCGCCACCGCCGAGCCGACGTCCGCGTCGTCGAGGACGACCGCCGCGCCCTTCCCGCCCAGCTCCATCAACTGGCGTTTCATGTCCCGCCCGCACACCTCGGCGATGCGCCGGCCGACGGCGGTCGACCCGGTGAAGCTCACCATGTCGACGTCCGGCGACGACACCGCCGTCTCGCCGAGCGCGACCGCGCGCCCGGAGACGACGTTCACCACCCCGCGCGGCACTCCCGCCGCCTCCAGCGCCTCCGCCATGCGGTACACGGACAGCGGGTCCTGCGGGGCCGGTTTGACCACGACCGTGTTGCCCATCGCCAGGGCGGGGGCGATCTTCCCCGCCGGGTTCGCCCACGGGTTGTTGTAGGAGGTGACGCAGGCGACGACCCCGACCGGCTGCCGGACGGCCAGCGCGCCCATCACCCCGGCCTTCCCCATCGGTCCGGCCTCGTTGATCTGCGGCGGGACGGCCCACTCGGCGGGCTCCACGCGCGCGTAGCGGCGGAAGCGGGCCGCGCCCACCCCGACCTGCATCCCCCGCGCGGTCCCCGAGGTGGCGCCGGTCTCCGCCTGGGCCAGTTCGGCGTACGGCAGCAGCCGGGCCCGGATGAGGTCGGCCGCGCGGCCCAGCACCGCCGCCCGCTCCTCCGGCGGGGTGCGCGACCACGGCCCGAAGGCCTCGCGGGCCGCCGCGCAGGCCGCCCGCACCTGGTCGCACGAGGCCTCCGGCGCCCACCCGACGGTCCCCTCGGTCGCCGGGTCGACGACCTCGTAGTGGCCGCCGTCGGGTTCCTCCCAGGCCCCGCCGACGAAGAGCTTCTGCCCGCCGGTCACCTGGTGCTCACCGTCTCGGTGTCGCGTCCCGAGCGCAGCACCCGTCCCGGCACGGCGCCCGTCACCACGTCGTCGCGGATGGCCGCCACGCCGTTGACCCACACCGCGCGCACCCCGATCGCCCGGGAGTCCAGCCGCGGACTGTCGCCCGGCAGGTCGTGCACCAGGGTGGCCTTGCCCGCGTCGACGCGCTCCGGGTCGAACAGGACCAGGTCCGCATGGAAGCCCTCCTGGATCCGGCCGCGTTCCCGCAGACCGAACAGCCGCGCCGGGTCGTCGGTGAGCATCTTCACCGCCTGCTCCAGTCCGGCCAGCCGCCGGCCGCGCAGACAGTCGCCGAGGAAGCGGGTGGTGTACGGCGCCCCGCACATGCGGTCCAGGTGCGCGCCCGCGTCGGAGCCGCCGAGCAGGACGTCCTCGTGGCTCCAGGTCTCCGCCCGCAGGGCCCACGAGTCGGGGTCGTTGTCGGTGGGCATCGGCCACAGGACGGTGCGCAGGTCGTCGGCCGCGCAGATCTCGACCAGGCAGGCGAACGGGTCCAGGCCGCGCTCGGCGGCGACGTCCCGTACGACGCGCCCGGTGAGGCCCTCGTTCGCCGCGCTGTAGGTGTCCCCGATGACGTACCGCCCGAAGTTGGTCAGCCGCCGGAAGACGCCCGCCTCCTTCGATCCGGCGCTCCGGAGCATCTCGGCCCGCACCCCCGCGTCCCGCAGCCGCTCGATCCGCTCCGGGACCGGAAGCCCGAGGACCGGCCCCCATCCGGGAATGAGGTTCAGCGCGCAGAACGTGCCCAGGGACATGTTCATCGGCGTCAGGATCGGCATGGTGAGCGCCACGACCCTGCCGCCCGCCTTGCGGGCCCGCTCGCTCGCCATGAGCTGCCGGGGCACCCGCTCCGGGACGGCCGCGTCGACCGTGAGGACGTTCCAGTTCAGGGGGCGTCCCGCCGCGGCGCTCATCTCCACGAACAGGTCGATCTCGGCGTCGCTGAACTGGTCCAGGCAGCCGGCGACGATCGCCTCGATCTGCGTGCCCTCGTGCTCGCCGACGGCCCGGGCGAGCGCCAGCAGCTCCTCCGGCCGCGCGTGCCGGGAGGCGACCGGCCGGCCGTCGCCGTCGGAGTGGGTGGAGGACTGGGTGGTGGAGAAGCCCCAGGCGCCGGCGTCCATCGCCTCGTGCAACAGCCCCACGATCCGCGCCAGTTGCTCTTCGGTGGGCTGCCCGCCCACCGCGTCCGGCCCCATCACGTACCGCCGCAGCGCGCAGTGCCCCACCATGAACCCCGCGTTGACGGCGATCCGCCCTTCGAGGGCGTCCAGGTACTCCCCGAACCCGTGCCAGTTCCAGGGTGCGCCCTCCTCGAGCGCGACCAGGGACATGCCCTCCACCTTGGACATCATGCGGCGGGTGTAGTCGGCGTCCTCGGGGCGGGCCGGGTTGAGCGGCGCGAGGGTGAAACCGCAGTTGCCCGCCGCGACCGTGGTCACCCCGTGGTTCAGCGACGGGGTGGCGTACGGGTCCCAGAAGAGCTGGGCGTCGTAGTGCGTGTGCGGATCGACGAATCCGGGCGCGAGGACGAGGCCGGCGGCGTCCTCGGACGTGCGGGACTCCTCGGTGACCTTGCCGACGACGGCGATCCTCCCGCCCCGGATGCCGACGTCGGCGGTGAAGGCGGGCGCACCGGTCCCGTCGACGACGGTCGCGCCATTGATCACGTGATCGAGCATGAGAGCTCCTCCTCAACTCCGTTGCGGGCGGCGCCGCTCTGGGGCGCGGGGAACCGCGCGACCGGCCGCGGCGGACCCGCCGTCGCGCGGCGGTCCGCACGCCCGCGGCGCCTGCGCGCCCTCAGGTCCGCGACAGCGTCACGCGCCCTGCCGGAACCGCGTCGTGCGATGCACGGGATCCGTGTCGATCTTCGGGATCACGTGCTCCCCGATCAGCCGGATCGTCTGCAGCGTCTCCTCCCGGGGCACGCCCACCGGCAGCCCGAAGGAGAGCTGGTCGGCGCCCGCCTGCTCCCACCGCTTGCACTGCCGCAGCACCTCGTCCGGGTCGCCGCAGATCAACAGCTCCTCCTCGACGAGGAGTTCGACGAACTCGGCGTTGTACTCGGGCAGCGTCTCCGGCCAGACGGGGAAGCCCTCGGGCCGCGGGAAGGTGTCGTGGTAGCGGAACACCAGCGACGGCAGGTAGTGCAGCTCGCCCTCGACGGCGATCCGGATCGCCTCGTCGTGGGTGGGCGCGCAGATCGCCGTCGTCGTCACCATCACGTTGTCGTTGACGAAGTCCCCGATCGGCTCGGCGTTCACGACGGCCGTCTTGTACTGCTCCAGCACCCACTCCATGTCGGACACCTTCTGGATGCTGAAGCCCAGCACGCCGAGGCCCTTCTTCGCGGCCATCGCGTAGGACGGCGGCGACCCGGCCGCGTACCACATCGCCGGGTGCGACTTCCCGTACGGCTTCGGCAGGATCTTGCGCGGCGGCAGCTGCCAGTGCTTGCCCTGGAAACCGGCGTACTCGTCCTGGAGCCACATCTTGGGGAACTCGGCGATGGTCTCCTCCCAGATCTCCTTCGTGTAATTCATGTCGGTGATGCCGGGGAGGAAGCCGAGGATCTCGTGGGAGCCGGCGCCGCGGCCGGAGCCGAACTCGAAGCGGTTGCCGGTGAGGTGGTCGAGCATGGCGACCTTCTCGGCGACCTTCACCGGATGGTTGACCTGGGCGAGCGGGTTGAAGATGCCCGAGCCGAGGTGGATGCGGTCGGTCGCGTGGGCGAGGTAGCCGAGGTAGACGTCGTTGGCGGAGAGGTGCGAGTACTCCTCCAGGAAGTGGTGCTCGGAGGCCCAGGCGTACTTGAAGCCGGACCTGTCCGCCTGGATGACGTACTCGGTCTCCTCCATCAGCGCCTTGTGCTCGGCGAGCGGGTCGGTCTCGGCGCGTTTGCCCACGTATCCCTGTACAAAGAGCCCGAATTCCAAGGAGGTTCACCGTCCCCGGTTCTGATGTCCACAATTTCTGACGATCCGTCAGATTGGCTGGCCCGACTGTCGCACCGCCCGCACGGAGGGTCAAGAGCCGACGGCCGGTCAGATGACGCTGACCCCCGCCAGCCACCCTCCGTCGATCACGAAGGGCTGCCCGGTGATGTAGGAGGAGTCGTCGGACGTGAGGAACAGCGCGAGGCGAGCCACCTCCTCCGGGCGGCCGATCCGGCCCAGCGGCACGAGCTTGCGGTACAGCCCGTCGATGGCCTTGGCGGCCTCCTCCCGGTCCGCGTCCGGGTCCAGCAGGGAGGGGTTGGACATCGCGGTGTCGATCGCGCCGGGGCACACCGCGTTGACCCGGATGCCGCGCGGCGCGAGCTCCAGGGCGGCGACCCGGGTGAGGCCGAGGACGGCGTGCTTGGTCGCCGCGTACGCGCCCACCGCCGCCATCCCGGTCACGGCGGTGTACGACGCCGTGTTGACGATCGTGCCCCCGTCGGCCATCACCGGCGCGACCGTCCTGACGCCGAGGAAGCAGCCGACCTGGTTGACCTGCACGACCTGCATGAACTCGTCGAGGGGCGTGTCGGTGAGGGCGTTGAAGCGCAGGATGCCGGCGTTGTTGACGAGGCCGTCGATCCGCCCGTAGGCCTCCTGCGCGGCGCGCACGGCCGACTGCCAGGCCTCCTCCCGCCCCACGTCCAGGTGCACGTACAGCGCGCCGATCTCCTCGGCGAGGGCCTCACCCTGTTCGTCCAGGACGTCGGCCACGACCACCTCGGCGCCCTCCGCCCGGAACAGCCGGGCCTCCTGCTCCCCCTGGCCTCGCGCGGCGCCGGTGACGAGGACGACGCGCCCGTCGAGCTTGCCCATGCCGAACCCCCTTCGCATCACTGGAGCTCCGCATCGTACCGCCGTAACTGACGATGCGTCAGATAGCGGCCGCCGATCGGCCAGGATTGCACAAGCACACGCCAAGTGACCTACAGGTAGGGACATTTGACTCTGTCCAAAGGCTGTGGGAACTCCAATACTCCTTCACGGAAATGCAAAGCCACCCCCAAGGACGGAGCGCACGCAGGCATGGCCAAGAGGAGACTGAAGAACAGGAAGGTCCGGTACGCGGCGATCGGGGCGGCCCTGGCGACCGGCGGGGTCATCGTCACCCTGCTGCCGTCGGCGAACGCGGCCGACGAGAAGACGCCCGAGCAGATCACCGCGATGTGCCAGAGGTCCGCGGTGCTCAACGGGAAGAAGCAGTCGGTGGAGGATTTCGGGGGCGGCTTCGCGGACGGCTTCCAGGCCGACAACTGCGATTTCGTCGAGACGAAGTTCGAGACCTTCGACGGCCCGACCGAGAAGTCGTCCATCGATTTCCCGAACTGCGAGCCGAACGCCACCGATCCGGCCAAGGTGTCCGTCACCTGGTCGGCGAGCGCCGCCCAGGGACAGGGCAAGTACACGGTGACCCAGCAGGGTGCCGGCGGCGGCCTCTTCGGATTCCTCAGCGGCTCCTGGCTGAAACACAAGGGCACCCTGGACATGACCGTGAAGTCGGCCACGGCCGGCGCCACGGAACAGCGGGAGGTGCCGGTCGGCAAGGTGCTCCACATGGAGTTCACGCCGAAGATGCAGCGCATGACCGGGGAGTGGCGGGTGCGCATCGACGCCCGCGCGGCGACGACCACCACCAACGCCACCCCGGAGCAGAACTTCGTGGCCCCGGACGTCGTCGAGGGCCCCGCGATCCTGCCGGGCGCCGCGGGCGCGCCCGGTGTCGCGGACGGCGTCTCCGAGGCGGTCCTGGAGGACTGCTGACCGGGAATCCGCGAAAGCGCGCAGTTCACGACGTATGCCACCCTCAGGAGAACCCATGACCACCAGCTCCCCCCGCGCCGGAAGCCACCGCGGCCGCAAGAAGCGCATCACTCTCGCCCTGGCCCCCGTGGCGGCCCTCGCGGTGATCGTCCCGCTGATGAACCAGGCGGGCGCGGCCACCCCTTCCGAGGTGAGCGCGGACTGCTCCGCCGACTCCGACAAACTGGAGAACTGCGAGTTCGTCGACGTCCAGTTCAAGGCGAACAGCCTCGGGCCCAATCAGCGCGTCTCGCCCGTGACGAAGAACTGCGGAACGACGACCGCGGCGACGAGCACCTTCGCCGTGAGCACGTCCGTCACCAGAACCATTCAGCTCGAGGACGGTTTCACCGCCGGCGCCGACACGAAGCTGGGGAACTCGTTCTTCGAGATCGGCGCGAAGTTCAGCACGTCCGAGATCAACATCACGCGTGACGACAAGACGACCAGCCTCGCGTTCAGCCGCTCCGACACCGTCCAGCCGGACAGCATCGGGTTCTTCATGTGGTCGGCCAAGCGCACCGACGTGAGTGGATTCCTGCGCGCCACGTACAAGGAGGCACAGGACGGCCAGAAGGTGTTCTTCTCGCCGAGCGAGGGCGCGACGAGCGTCCATGTCTTCTATCCGCAGCTGCTGCAGAACGGAACTCCGGACGGCCGGCTCTGGTTGCGCAACGTGAAATGCGGGAGCGCCGAGGCCAACGGAATCGAGAACTCGCTGAACAGTCTGCGCATCGAGCCCGGATTCGGCGAAGGCGGCGGAAACGTGACCGACGTGGAAATACCCCTCACCGAGGTCCCGGCTCCCTGAGGGTTCTCACATGCGAAGCACGGGCGCGGCCGGTGTGGCTCCCAGCCACCGCAGGACCGCGTCCGTGCTGCCCCGCGCGTCCAGCTTGGCGTAGATGTTGCTGAGGTTGTTGCGCACGGTCTTCTCGCTCAGCCGTAATCGCAGACCGATCTCCTGGGCGCCCAGTCCCGTCGACAGCAGCTCCATGACCTGTCGTTCGCGCGGCGAGAGCAGGGCGCGCAGCCGCTCGACGGCGTCGCCTGCCGCGGGCAGCCGCCGGGCGCCCTCGCGCAGCGCGGCGCACGCGGCGGGCGAGAGGGAGGTGTGTCCGACGGTGGCCGCCATCACCGCCGAGGACAGCATGTGGGTGCAGCAGTCGTCCTCGACGAGGTATCCCGCCCCGCTCCGGAACACCTCCACCACGATGTCGGTGTCCCGGCGGGGACTGACCACGATCACCGGGACGCCCTTCGCCGCGAGCTCCCGGAGGTCCCGGAGCACGGTCGAGGGGTCCTCGCAGCGCAGGACGGCCACGTCCAGGTCGTCGGGGAAGCGGAACGGCGGGGACAGCCGCACCACGTTCCCCACGTACGGATCGTGCGGGGCCGGCCAGTCGTCGTGCGGCCAGTCGCCCCCGGAGCAGGCGAGGGCGACGACCAGGGGCCGGGAGGGACGCTCGGTGGATCGCACTTTCTCGGGTCCTTCCGCCGGCCGTCACGTCCGTACGTTCGTACATACGCGGCTCGGCGGGGATGTGTTCAAACCTTCAATGAGTCAAACCCTCACGGGTGCCGTCGAGCAAGGGCGCCACCTCGGACCCGAACGCGGCGATCTGGTCGGTGAGTTCGGTGCGGTCGCGACAGCGGAAGCGGACCTGGATCTGGTCGACGCCCATCTCCCGGTAGGCGCGGAGCGACGCGGCGAGGGCCTGCGGGGGCCCGGCCAGGGTTCGCCGGCCGACGTCCCAGCCGGGCGTCCCGACGTACAGGGGCTCGGTGATCGCGCCGACCGTGCAGGGACCCTCGACTCCGGCCTCGGCGCGCAGCCGGCGGATCCGTTCGATCTGCGCGGGCAGCCGGTCCCTCGGGTCGCCCTGGGGCAGCCAGCCGTCGCCCCGGAGCGCGGCCCGGCGCACGGCGGCCGGGGAGGAGCCGCCGACCCAGACGGGGACGCGGGCCTGAGCGGGGCGGGGCCGCTGCCCGAGCCCCTCGAAGTCGTACGACTTCCCGTGGTGCGAGGGGAACTCCTGCGGTCCGAGCGCGGCGCGCAGGGCGTCGATCGTCTCGTCCAGGACCGCGCCGCGCCGCTCGAAGTCCGCCCCCAGCGCCTCGAACTCCTCCCGTACGTGGCCCGCGCCCACCCCGAGGATCAGCCGGCCCCCGCTGAGGTGGTCGAGGGTGGCGTACTGCTTGGCCGTCACCAGGGGATGGCGCAGGCCGACGACGGCGACATGGCTGAGCAGGCGGACGCGTGTCGTCACGGCCGCGAGGTGGGCGAGGGTGGCCACGGGGTCGTACCAGACGGTGCTCATGGCCTCGGCCAGCCGGCGCGGGATCGCCACGTGGTCGCAGGCGGCGACGTAGGCGAAGCCGGCCCGGTCGGCGGCGCGGGCGACCTCGACGAGGTCGGCGGGTCCCGCCCCGGCCTCCCAGGGCTCGGCGTAGAGCGTGGACTGGGACTGGACCGGGAGCTGGATGCCGTAGGCGAGGCTCACCTGGGGCTCCACAGGCCGTCCTCGGTCAGCCCCAGCAGCTTGATCGCGTTGCCCCGCACGATCCGCTCCACCACGTCCGGCGCCAGGTGGCCCATCTGCGCCTCGCCGACCTCCCGCGACTTCGGCCAGGTGGAGTCGGAGTGCGGATAGTCGGTCTCGTACAGGACGTTGCCGACGCCGATGGAGTCGAGGTTGCGCAGCCCGAAGGCGTCGTCGAAGAAGCATCCGAAGACGTGGTCGGTGAACAGCTCGGACGGCGGACGGTGGACCTTGTCCGCGACCCCGCCCCACCCCCGGTTCTCCTCCCACACCACGTCGGCGCGTTCCAGGATGTAGGGGATCCAGCCGATCTGGCCCTCCGCGTACATCACCTTCAGGTTCGGGAAGCGCTCGAACTTGCCGCTCATCAGCCAGTCGACCATCGAGAAGCAGCAGTTGGCGAAGGTGATGGTGGAGCCGACGGCCGGCGGGGCGTCCTGCGAGGTGGACGGCATCCGGCTGCTGGAGCCGATGTGCATGGCGACCACCGTGCCGGTCTCGTCGCAGGCGGCGAGGAACGGGTCCCAGTAGTCGGTGTGCACGGAGGGCAGCCCGAGGTGCGGGGGTATCTCGGAGAAGGCGACCGCGCGGACCCCGCGCTCGGCGTTGCGGCGGACCTCGGCGGCGGCCAGCTCGGCGTCCCAGAGCGGGATGAGGGTGAGCGGGATCAGACGGCCGTGGGCGTCCGGGCCGCACCACTCCTCCACCATCCAGTCGTTGTAGGCGCGCACGCAGAGCAGGCCCAGCTCGTGGTCGGCGGCCTCGGTGAAGGTCTGCCCGCAGAAGCGGGGGAAGGTGGGGAAGCAGACGGCGGACTGGACGTGGTTGACGTCCATGTCGGCGAGGCGGGAGGGGACGTCGTAGGAGCCCGGGCGCATCTGCTCGTAGGTGATGACCTCCAGCTTGATCTCGTCCCGGCTGAAGCCGACGGCGGTGTCGAGACGGGTGAGGGGGCGCCGCAGGTCCTCGTAGACCCACCAGTCGCCGACGGGGCCGTCGTCGCCGGGCTCGCCCATGACGGGCTTGAAGCGGCCGCCGAGGAAGGTCATCTCCTTCAGCGGGGCGCGGACCGTGCGCGGGCCGGTGTCGAGGTACCTCTTCGGCAGGCGGTCCTGCCAGACGGTGCTCGGCTCCACGGTGTGGTCGTCGACGGAGATGATCAACGGCAGCGGTGTCGCGGTCGGTGAGGTGTCCATGGGGGCACGGTAGCGCCGATCTGACGACCCGTCAGCTAGCGTGCGGGGGCTGGGGGTGATCGGGTGTGTCCGGATGTGTACGCACAGAGTGTGGGAGGTCTGTGGACTCCCGTGCACAGCCTTGTGATCGGTGTCTCGCGCGGCTGACGATCCCGGCATGGACAGGGCAAACTGGGCCAGTACTTCGTATGCCTAAGGGGAGCCCTGATGGACGACCGCGCAGAGCACGGCGGCCCGCGTGTGCCGCAGCAGAGGCGTCCCGGCTCCACCGGGGAGCCGGCCGCGCTGCGCTTCGCCGTGCTCGGTCCGGTGCGCGCCCGACGCGGCGAGGAACAGCTGGCCACCGGCTCGCCCCAGCAGCGCGCCCTGCTGGCGGCCCTGTTGCTGCGCGAGGGCCGCACCGCGACGGCCGCCGAACTGATCGACGCCCTGTGGGGGGAGGAGCCTCCCTCGCAGGCGCTGGCGGCGGTGCGGACGTACGCCTCCCGGCTGCGCAAGGCGTTGGACCCCGGCGTCCTGGTGAGCGAGTCGGGCGGGTACGCGGTGCGCGGACTGGGCGAGGGCGCCCTGGACCTCGCGGTGGCGCAGGAACTCGCGGCGGAGGCCGAGAAGGCGAAGGCGTCCGGCGACCTGGGCCGGGCCCGGGAGGCGCTGAACCGGGCGCTGGGCCTGTGGGACGGCGAGGCGCTGGCCGGCGTGCCCGGCCCCTACGCGGAGGCGCAGCGCGTCCGGCTGGAGGAGTGGCGTCTCGGCCTCCTCGAATCCCGGCTCGACCTGGACCTGGAGCAGGGCTGCCACGCCGAGGCCGTCTCCGAGCTGACGGCGCTCACCGCGGCGTACCCGCTGCGCGAGCGGCTGCGCGAGCTGCTGATGCTGGCCCTGTACCGCAGCGGCCGGCAGGCGGAGGCGCTCGCCGTGTACGCGGACACCCGGCGGCTGCTGGCGGAGGAGCTGGGGGTGGATCCGCGGGCGGGACTGCGGGAGCTGCAGCGCCGCATCCTGCAGGCCGACCCGGAGCTGGCGGAGCCGTCCGCGCCCGCGGAGCAGCCGACGGTGGTGCAGGTGCTGCCCGCCCAGCTCCCGGCGACGGTTCCGGACTTCACCGGCCGCTCGGCGTTCGTCCGGGAACTCAGCGAGGTGCTGGCGGCGGCCTCGGGGCCCGAGGGCGGCGGCGGGACGGGCCGGGTGATGGCCGTGTCCGCGCTGGCCGGCATCGGGGGCGTGGGGAAGACGACCCTCGCCGTGCACGTGGCGCACCAGGCCCGGTCCGCGTTCCCCGACGGACAGTTGTACGTGGACCTCCAGGGCGCGGGAGCGCGGGCGGCCGAACCGGAGACCGTACTGGGCTCCTTCCTGCGGGCGCTCGGCACCGCCGACTCGGCGATACCCGACTCCCTGGCGGAACGGGCGGCGCTCTACCGCTCCGTGCTGGACGGACGCCGGGTCCTGGTCCTGCTCGACAACGCCAGGGACGCCGCGCAGGTGCGGCCGCTGCTGCCGGGCACGGAGGGCTGTGCCGCGCTGGTGACCAGCCGGGTCCGGATGGTCGACCTGGCGGGCGCCCACCTCGTGGACCTGGACGTGATGTCCCCGGAGGAGGCGCTTGCCCTGTTCACCCGCATCGTCGGCGAGGAACGGGTGGCGTCGGAGCGCAAGGCCGCCCTGGACGTGGTGGCGGCCTGCGGCTTCCTGCCGCTGGCGATCCGCATCGCGGCGTCCCGCCTCGCGGCCCGCCGCACCTGGACGGTGTCGGTGCTGGCGGCGAAGCTCGCGGACGAGCGGCGCAGGCTGGACGAGCTCCAGGCCGGCGACCTCGCCGTGAAGGCGACGTTCGAACTCGGCTACGGGGCGCTGGAGCCGCCCCAGGCCCGCGCGTTCCGACTGCTGGGCCTCGCGGACGGCCCGGACATCTCCCTCGCGGCGGCCGCCGCCGTGCTGGACCTGCCGCCCGAGGACACCGAGGACCTGCTGGAGTCCCTGGTGGACACCTCCCTGCTGGAGTCCGCGGCCCCCGGCCGCTACCGCTTCCACGACCTCGTACGGCTCTACGCGCGTGCATGCGCGGAACGCGACGAGCAGACGGCCGGCGAACGCGAGGCGGCGATGTCACGGCTGCTGGACTTCTACCTGGCGACCGCGACGGGCGTCTACGCGATCGAGCGGCCCGGGGAACGGGTGCTGGACCACCTGAGCCGCGGCAGCTACCCGGGGCTGGCGTTCCCCGACCGGGGCAGGGCGCTGGACTGGCTGTTCACGGAGGCGAGCGGACTGCTGGCGGCGGTGCAGCAGGCCGGCACGGCGGGCATGCTGCGGCGCGCCGCCGATCTGCTCTTCGCGGCCGTCGACCTCGGGGAGTCGGGGATCAGCTCACGCCAGTACGTGCTGGCCGCCACGGCCGTGGTCGCGGCCGCACAGCGCACCGGGGACCCCTACGCCGAGGGCCGCGCCCGTCTGATGCACAGCCACATCCTGGGCGTCTCGGGCCAGTTCGCCGAGTCGGACCGCGAGGCGGGCGCGGCGCTGAAGCTGGGCCGCGCCGCCGGGGACCCCGTGGTCTGCGCCCAGGCGCCCAACCAGCAGGGCATCATCGCGCTCTACAACGGTCGGCACGACGAGGCCGAGCAGCACCTCACCGAGGCGCTGGCCGCCTTCCGCGCCGACCGGAACACACCGGGCGAGGCCAGCGCGCTGTGCAACCTCTCCCGGGTCCACCTGGCGACCGGCCGCACCGAGAGCGCCGTGTCCCTGGCCCGCCAGGGCGTCACCATCTACGAGCGCGACGACACCGGCATGGCCCTGCGCCTCGCCAACGGGAAGTACGCGCTGGGGCTGGCGCTGACCAGCGCCGGGGAGATCACGCTGGCGCTGGAGGCGCTCACCGACGCCCTCGGCATGTTCCAGGACGCCCGGCAGCAGCTGTGGCACGGCATGACCCTCTTCCGGCTCGCCGAACTCCATCTCGCCGACCAGGGGCCGGCCCGCGCCGCGGCCTGCGCGGAACAGGCCCTCGCCGTCCTGCACGGCATCGGCGGCGAATGGCGCCGCGCCAACGTCCTCACCGCCCTCGGCCGCGGACTGCACGGCGTCGGCCAGCTCGACCGGGCGAAGGTGTGCTGGCAGGAGGCCCTGTCGGCGTTCGAGGCGTTGCGGTCTCCCGAGGCCGAGGACGTACGAGGACTGCTGGACTCCGCACCGGTCAAGTGAGTCGCCGCGCGCGGGCGTTCATCGTTTGTTTATCGCCGTCCGGCACTGTCGGTTGGGCCGGACCGTCGCGTCGGGGGGCAGACGGCTCGGTGCGAAGGCCGCGCCACCGGAGGGGTCTTGTGGATCAGGCCACAGGGCACCGCCTAAGGTGAACGGCCTTGAGAGACCCGCCCGGCAATCCACGGGGGAACTGCCGGGCGGGTCTCGCCCCACTCCGATCCATCACGCTTCCGTTCTAGGAGTCACGTCATGGCCGACAACACCGGCACCGTCAAGCCCGCCGACTTCCACGCGACGAGCGAGAAGGCCGAGACCCCGGCGGTCGTCGCCGACTCCAAGCCGGCCGCGGAGACGGCGGGCGAGGAGATCACCACCAAGGACTTCCACGCCACGACCGAGCCGTTGAACAAGCCGGCCGACTTCCACGCGACCGACGAGAAGGCCTGACACAAGCCACACCGGACGGGGATCGGCCGCGGCGGCGCGGAGGGGAGGCCGCCGCGGCCGAGTCGTGTCATGTCGTCCCGTGCCGTGCACGGGAGCCGGAGGACGCCCGGCGAACGCCGTGAAGCAGACGCCGAGCCGGCCCCGGCGCGCCGCCGTGGACGAGACCCACGCCGTTCGCCGGGCCGGCGCCCGGCCGGATCGGCACGGCCCGCCGACCGGTCACGCGGGCTTCCGATCCCGCAGCTGCCCCTTCACCACCTTGCCGCTCGCGTTGCGGGGCAGTTCCGTGACGAACTCGACCGCCCGCGGCACCTTGTAGTTGGCCATCTCGCGGCGGGCCCAGGCGATCAGGTCGTCGGCCGTGGCCACCGCGCCCGGCCGCCGGACCACGTACGCCCTGCCCACCTCGCCCAGGCGAGGATCCGGGACGCCGATCACGGCGACGTCGGCCACGTCCGGGTGCAGGCCCAGGAGCTGCTCTATCTCCGCCGGGTAGGCGTTGAAGCCGCCGACGATGAACATGTCCTTGAGACGGTCGGTGATGCGGAGGTTGCCGGCCGCGTCCAGGACGCCCACGTCCCCGGTGCGCAGCCAGCCGTCCGGGGTCAGCGCCTCCGCCGTCGCCTGCGCGTCCTCGTAGTAGCCGCGCATCACGTGGAAGCCGCGGACGAGCACTTCGCCCGGTGTGCCCGGGGCGGCCTCGGCGCCGCCGTCGTCCACCACCTTCACCTCCGTGCCCGGGATCGCCCGGCCCGACGTCGAGGCGATCACGCCCGGCTCGTCGCCCCGCCGGCACATCGTGACGATGCCGCTCGCCTCCGACAGGCCGTACGCCGTCAGCACCGTCTCCACCCCCAGCTCGCCCCGCAACCGCTCCACCAGGCGCAGCGGGACCACCGCGGCGCCCGTCACCACCAGCCGCAGGGCGGAGAGGTCGTAGGCGGCGCGTGACGGGTGGTCCAGCAGGGACTGGTGCAGCGTCGGGGGGCCCGGCAGCACGGACACCCGCTCCGAGGCCACGTTCGCCAGCACCGCGCCGACGTTGAACACCGACTGCGGGATCATCGTCGCGCCCCGCATCAGACAGGCGATCACCCCCGCTTTGTAGCCGAAGGTGTGGAAGAAGGGGTTCACGATCAGATAGCGGTCGCCTCGCCGCAGCCCCGCCAGGTCGGTCCAGATCCCGTACGCCCGCAGGGTCTGCGCGTGCGTGATCACCGCGCCCTTGGGGCGGCCCGTCGTGCCCGAGGTGAAGACGATGTCCGACGGATGGTCCCCGCGCACCGCGTCCGCCCGCTCGCGGACCTCCGCCCGCCCCACCCCCTCCCCGCTCGCCAGGAAGTCCTTCCAGGTGCGGAAGTCGGCCGGGGCGTCGTCCGACAGCACGACCACCTGCTCCAGCGCCGGCAGGCCTCCCAGTGGCCCCGCGCCGGGCCCCTCCCCCGCCGCCCGCCGCAGCGACGCCACGTACGAGGTGCCGAGGAACGTGCCCGTCACGAACAGCAGCCGGGCCCCGCTCCTGCGCAGCACGTCGGCCGCCTCGGCGCCCTTGAAGCGGGTGTTGACCGGCACCAGCACCGCCCCCGCCGACAGCGCGCCGAGCGCCGCGACCATCCAGTCGAGCGAGTTGGGGGCCCAGATGCCGACCCGGTCGCCCGCCTCGAGACCGCCCGCCACGCAGGCCGCCGCCGCGCGCTCCACCCGGGCGCCGAGTTCGGCGTACGAGATCCGGGTGCGGCCCTCCACCACCGCTTCGGTGTCGGCGTACCGCTCGGCCGCCGCGCGCACCAGGCCCGGGATGCTGCCCCACTCCACGTCACCGCGCATTACGCGCCTCCCCGCCAGTAGCTGACTACCCGTCAGATTAGCTGTAGCCTGACGGACTGTCAGCCGCCACATCGCATTGCGGAGGTGCGTGCAGCGTGACCCTCAAGGACGCCACCGCCATCGTCGGCATCGGCCAGACCCCGTTCGCCAAGCACCTCCCCGAGTCCGAGAAGACGCTCGCCTGCCGGGCCGTCCTCGCCGCCCTGGACGACGCCGGGATCGCGCCGGGCGAGGTCGACGCGCTCGCCTCCTACACCATGGAAGAGACGGACGAGGTCGAGCTGGCCAAGGCCGTCGGCTTCGGCGACCTCACCTTCTTCAGCAAGGTCGGCTTCGGCGGCGGGGGTTCGTGCGCCACCGTCGCGCACCTCGCCGCGGCGATCGCCGCCGGACAGGCGACGGTCGGGGTGGCCTGGCGCTCGCGCAAGCGGGGCAGCGGTCCCCGGCCGTGGACGAACACAGCCGTCCAGCTGCCCACCCCGGCCCAGTGGACCCGGCCCTTCGGGCTGCTGCGGCCCGCCGACGAGATAGCCATGCTGGCCCGCCGCTACATGCACGAGTACGGCGCGACCCGCGACCACCTGTTCAACGTCGCCCTCGCCTGCCGCAACCGGGCCAACCAGAACCCTGCGGCGATCATGTACGAACGTCCGCTCACCCGCGAGATGTACATGACCGCCCGCTGGATCAGCGAACCCCTCTGCCTGTACGACAACTGCCTGGAGACGGACGGGGCGCTGGCCTGCGTGGTCGTCAGCCGGGAGCGGGCCCGCGACTGCCGGCGCCGGCCCGTCTACGTGCACTCCGCCGCCCAGGGCCTGCCCGCCCAGCACCACGGCATGGTCAACTACTGGAACGACGACCCGCTCACCGGCCCCGCCTGGGCGGCCGCCCGACACCTTTGGAAACACGCCGACTTCACCCCCGCCGACGTCGACGTCGCCCAGATCTACGACGCGTTCACCGCCCTCGTGCCGCTCTCCCTCGAGGGATACGGCTTCTGTGCGCGGGGGGAGGGGGGCGCCTTCACCGAGGGCGGCGCCCTGGAGACCGGCGGACGGCTGCCCCTCAACACCGGCGGGGGCGGGCTCAGCGAGGCCTACGTCCACGGCTTCAACCTCGTCAACGAAGGCGTCAAGCAGCTGCGTGGGACCAGCACCGCCCAGGTTCCCGGAGCCGGCACCTGTCTCGTCACCGCCGGCGAAGGCGTCCCGACCTCCGCCCTGCTGCTCCGCAACTGAGAGCCCGAGGAGTTGACCCACGATGCTCACCCCCGTCACCGACCCCGACGGCGCCCCCTTCTGGCAGTACGCCGCCCGGGGCGAGCTCCGCGTCCAGGCCTGCGCCGACTGCGGCGAACCCCGCTTCCCGCCCCGCCCCTGCTGCCCGCACTGCCAGTCCTTCTCGAGCGAGTGGCGGCCGGCCTCCGGGCGCGGACGGATCTGGTCCTACGTCGTCCCCCACCCGCCCCTGCTGCCGGAGTACGCCGCACAGGCCCCCTACAACGTGATCGTCGTCGAGCTGGCCGAGACGCCGCGGATACGGATGGTGGGGAACCTGGTCAGCGGGCCGGGGGCCGCCCTGAACTCCCTCTCCCCCGACCGGATCAGGATCGGCGCCCGTGTGCAGGTCGTCTTCGACGACGGACTCCCGCAGTGGGTTCTGGAGCGGCCGTGAGCGTGCGCCTCGACGTCGACGGGGACACCGGGGTCGCCGTCGTCACCCTCGACCGGCCGGCCAGGCTCAACGCCATCGACCTCGACACGGCCGACGAACTGCGGTGCGTGTGGCGGGGGTTGCGGTTCGACGACCGGGTGCGGGCCGTCGTCCTCACCGGCGCCGGCGGACGGGCGTTCTCCACCGGGCTCGACCGCGACGCCGTCGTGCCGCAGCCCGACTCCCCCTACATGCAGGACGATCCCCTGCTCACCGTCGGGCCCAAGGCGAACGACCTGTGGAAGCCGGTCGTCGCTGCCGTGGAGGGCATGGCCTGCGGAGGCGCGTTCTACCTGATCGGCGAGTGCGAGTTCGTCGTCGCCGGCGCCGACGCCGTGTTCTTCGACCCCCACACCACGTACGGGATGGTCAGCGCCTACGAGTCGGTGCTCCTGGCGCAGCGCATGCCGTACGGCGAGGTCGCCCGGATGATGCTCATGGGGACGGCGGAGCGGATCTCCGCCCGCCGCGCCCACGAGATCGGGCTGGTCTCCGAACTCACAGAAACGGGCGGCGCGTTGCGGGCCGCCGTCGCCTGCGCCGCCGTCGTCGCCGGATATCCCGCCGCCGGGGTCCAGGGCACCGTGCGGGCACTGTGGGCGGCGAAGGAGACGGCCCGCACGACGGGGTTCGCGCAGGCGCCGCACCTCATCTCGCTGGGCAACCTGCCGACCGGGAAACAGGCGGAACTCTTCGCGAGCCGATCCCCCGCCCACCCCCGAATACGCTGACCCGCCCGGGAGCCCGGCCATCGCCGTATCCCCGGCGATTCCCACCGCCACCGCGCAGCGCGTACGGCTCAGCCGGTCGGGCGGAGTTGGTCCCGGGATCGGCAGTCCCGGCAGCGGCCGGGTTCCGGGGTGCGGAAAGCCCGGTCGCAGCCGTCGCAGTTGCGCAGGGGCACGACCGCCGGACGTACGGGGGGTTCCGCGCTTCCGGCCGGTACCGGCAGCGGAGTCTCCTTGAGGCGGTAGGCGAGGATGCCCGCCGGGCGGGTCAGGAACTGGTCCGGGAGGCGGGCGGTGAGGTGGTCCGTGATGTGCGTGGGCAGGAGTCCCGCCGCGAGCCACCGGGTGACCGCCGGGGCGAGGCGGGCGGCTTCCTGCGCGGACAGGACGAGGCGAGGGTCGACCCGGCGCAGGGCGGCGAGCACGGCGACGGCTCGGGGGTCGGCGTCGGCGAGCGGGATCGGTGTCTCCGCCTCGTCCTGTCCGGGGGGCCGCACGGTTTCCCGCACGACGGCCGACGCGGGCGGGACCGCCGCCGCGGAGGCGGGCCGCTTCCGGGGCCGGGGCGGATTGGGCGGCTCAGGAGGGCCGTCCGGATGCGGCGCGCCGCCGGGGACGTCGTAGAAGTACGTCCGCGTACGGATCTTCCCGGTGGGCGTGCGCTCGCGGCGGCGCTCCAGGTATCCGGCCGCTTCGAGCTCCCCGAGCGCCCGCGAGATGAGGATCTCCCCCTCGCTGAAGTGCGCGCACAGGGCGGTGATGGTGACGGGGGAGCCGTCGGGCAGGGAGGAGATGTACGCCGCGACGCCGACCGTGACCGCGCTGCCTCGCCGCTGGGCGAGGGCGTTGGAGATCACCGTGAAGTCGGCCGTGAGGCGGGTGCGGACGTGGATCACACCGGAAGCCGGAGCTCCGGCGTCGGCGCGCAGGGGCGCGTTAGACTGCGGGTCAGCCATCGGGAAGCTGCTTTCTTCCTGATCGGTCAGGCCCTCGTTCGGGATGCCAGTCCCGGCCGGGGGCCGTATCTGTCTGCGGTTGTCGCGGCGAACGTAACCGTCCGCATCCCGCGCCTGCAAGCCAGTCACCCGGACGGGTGACGCGGGCTTCGCGGCCGGGGAGGGTGGGTGGGCGGGTGGTTCTTTCCCCCGGTTCTTTCAGGAGGTCAGCGGCCGACCGGACCCTCGCGGACGAGGGCCCGGTGAGCCGGAACGGCGGGCCGCGCCCGGGCCCCGGCCGCCTCGGGGACGGCGCCTTCCGGCCGCAACCCGCCCGGGTCAGCCGGCCGGTGCGTACGGCTCCGGGTTGCAGTGGTCGACCTTCGCCGCGACGCCCGGGTCGGACAGGTCGACCTGAACCGTCGTCGTCTCGTTCCCGGCGACGTACTCGTCCTTGGTCTGCTCCTCCAGCCGGGTGGAACCGGCGTCGAGGAAGTCGACCGTGACGGTGAAGTAGGCGCCGGTCGGGTTCGGGTTGGTGACCTCGACCGTCGCGTAGGGCTCGCTCCGCGTCGCGCAGTCGATCAGCCGCACCGTCGCGTCCTGCTGCGTCGTGGACGAGCCCGAGGAGCCGCTGCCGCCGCTGGTGTCGTCCGTGTAGTCGTCATCGTCGTCGTAGTCGCGGTAGCGCGACCCGGAGCCGCCCCCGCTCGACGACGAACTGTCGTGGTCCTGGCCGGAGCTGCTGCATCCGCCGCCGTCGCCGTGGCTGCTGCCGTGCCCGTGGCCCCTGCCGGTCGTAAAGCCGGTCAGCGCCAGTACGACGCATCCCGCCACCGCCGCGAACCTGAGTTTCTGCCCCCGTCGATCCATGCCGACAGCCTAGGGGCCCGCTGTCACGGCCATGTCACTGCGTGGCGACCGGCCCGTCCCCGGCGTAGCGTCTGGGGTGGCGGCCGCCGTCTGGATCCCCTTCCGTGCACCCGCACGACGGCCGTCCCGCACACCGCGGCGACGGGCGACGGGCGCAGGGGCTCACGCCGTCCGCGCCGTGCCCGTCCCCTTCTCCGCGTCCAGCGCGTACACGCAGCGGTCCTTGCTGCACGCGTACACCACGCCGTCGCGGACCACCGGGGAGCCGGTGATCTCGCCGCCGGTCGCCAGCTTCCAGCGCAGCCGGCCGTCGTCGGCCTTCAGCGTGTACAGCAGATGGTCGGTCGAGCCGAAGTGGATACGGCCCTCCGCGACCGCCGGGGCGCCCACGATGTCCCCGCCCGCCTGGAAGCGCCACTTGGGCGTGCCGGTGACCGCGTCCAGGGTGTACAGGCCCTTGCCGCTGCCGACGTGGACATGGCCGGCGGCCACCAGGACGGGGTCGACGGACGAGCGGGCCTCGGTGGCGATGCGCCAGCGGTCGCGGCCGTCGGTGGCGTCGATGGCGTAGACCGTGCCGAGGTAGTCGGCGAGGTAGACGCCGCCGCCGGTGACCGCCGGGCCGGGGACGAAGGCGGGCGGCGACAGGAAGACCGCCGGGGCCTCGAAGTGCCAGCGCACCATGCCGCTCGCCACGTCGACGGCGAGGACGCGGGTGCCGGCGGAGAGGTAGACGTAGCCGTCGGAGGCGGGGGTGACGCGGACCGGGACGCCGCCGCAGGAGGCCGTGTCGCCGATGGGGTAGGACCAGCGCTCGTCGCCCGTGCGGGCGTCCAGGGCTCTCAGCCGGGCGTCCTGCCAGACGAAGACCGTGCCCTCGTGCAGGGTCGGGCCGGCCTCCGGGGACTCGAAGTCGGTCTGGCAGCCGGAGATCTCCCAGAGCTTCTGCCCGTTGGAGGCCTCCCAGGCCTGGACGCCGCCGCCGCGCGTGCCGGTGACGACCGTGCCCCGGTCGGCCTTGAGCGAGTACACCCAGGCCTCCGTCGACAGCCGCCACAGGTCGCCGCCCTCGCGGGCGTCCAGCGCGAACAGGGTGGGACCGTCGGAGGCGTGGACGCGGCCGTCCGCGACCGCCATGGACCAGGCCACGTCACGGGTCTTGAAGCGACGGCGGCCGGTGGCCACGTCCAGGGCGTGCACCTCGAAGGAGGTGACGTAGACCAGGTCGCCGGCCACCGAAGGAGTCCCCCACACGTCGTTCGACATGCGGAAACGCCAGGGACGCCAGCCCGCCGGGGTCTCCGCGGGCGCCCCCTGGGCGGCCGGGACGGCGGTGTCGGCGCCGTTGACGCCGGGGCGCGGGCGGGACCAGCTGGCGACCAGACCGGGCTCGGCCACCGGCGCCTTCGCCACGGCCGTGGCCCGGACGTCGGCGACCCGCGGACCGGGCCCGATCGGCACGGCCCCGCCCGCCAGCCGGACGGGACCGGTGTCGGGGGCGCCGACGGCCACGGGTGGCTGGGCCGGCCGGGCGAGAACCACCGGATCGTGGGACGGCGGAGGCGGCACGGCCGGTACGGCGCCCCGGCCCAGTCCCACGCCGCCGCCACCGCCGAGACCGCCGCTGCGCGGGCTCGCGGGCGCCGGCTTGGACGGACGGCCGCCGCGGCGCGTCTCGATGAGGGCGACCGCCTTCTCGGGCAGCCACGCCGACGCCGTACCGCTGTCGTCGGAGCCGGAGCCGAAGAGGTGGGGGGCCAGCTGCGCCTGGAGGTCGGCCGGGTTGGGACGGGCCGTGGCCTCCATCTGCATACAGGACTCGATGAGCGGACGCAGCTCGTCCGGCAGGCCCTCCAGGTCCGGGCCCTCGCGCAGCAGCATGAAGACCGTCTCGACCGGGTTGGCGCCGTGGAAGGGCGGGTGGCCGGTGGCGGCGAAGACGAGCATCGAGCCGAGCGAGAAGACATCGCTCGCGCCGGTCACGCTGCGCGAGTCCTTCGCCTGCTCGGGCGACATGTAGGCGGGGGTGCCGACGGCCACGTTCGTCATCGTCAAACGGGTGTTCGAGACGCCGGACGCGATGCCGAAGTCGATCACCCGGGGCCCGTCCTCGACCACGAGCACGTTGGACGGCTTGAGGTCACGGTGGACCAGCCCCGCGCCGTGGATCGACTGGAGGGCCTCCGCGACGCCGGCCGCCAGCCAGCGCACCGCCTGGGCCGGCATCGGCCCGCATTCGTTCACTATCTCTTCGAGGGAGGGCGCGGGAACGTACGCGGTGGCCAGCCACGGCACGGCGGCGCGCGGATCGGCGTCGACGACCGCGGCCGTGTAGAAGCCGGAGACCGCCCTGGCCGCCTCCACCTCGCGCGTGAAGCGCACGCGGAAGAGCTGGTCCTCGGCGAGCTCCGTGCGGACCGTCTTGATCGCCACGCGCCGGCCCGAGGCCGAGCGTGCCAGGTAGACCAGCCCCATGCCGCCGGCACCCAGCCGTCCCAGCACCTCGAACGGCCCGATCCGCCGAGGATCGTGCTGCGTCAGCTGATCCACCACTTGCCTGCCACCTCCCCGTACGAGCCGCGCCACCCACTTGTGTACACGGCCCCGTGCAGCGTCTCACCACCGCACCGCCATGGCGGCACGCACCCCGATTCTTCCTGGCCGGGCGGCCGGTTGCGAACCCGGGGGCAAACGGGGTGTCTCATTTCATATGCGGGCAAAAAATCCTCACCGCCGGACAAACCCGCCGGTGAGGCGGCCGCTCAGCGCTGAAGCAGCGCGAACGACGCCCCCTGATTGTCGGTGACGACGGCCACCGTGCCGTACGACGCGGTGAACGGCCCCGCCTGCACCCGCCCGCCGAGCCGGCTCACCGCGCCCAGCGCCGCCGCGCAGTCCTCGACGCCGAAGTGGACGAGGAAGTGCGGCGGCATCATCTCCGCGAAGACGTCGGTGACCGGGGCGCGGCCGAAGTCGGGGGCGGCGCCGGGGCCGAAGAGGGCCTCGTGGAAGAGGTGCCCGTAGAACGTGTTGGCGGCCTCGGTGTCCCGGGCGTAGAGCTGCGCCCAGGCGAAGGCGCCGGCCCGGTGACGGACGCCGAAGCCCGGATGGCGGTCGGGCTGCCAGAGGCCGAAGACGGCGGCCTCGGGGTCGGCGGCGAGGGCGGCGACCCCGAGCTCCCCGACCGGCAGCGGGGCCATCACCACCTGGCCGCCGGCCGCCCGGATCCGCCGGGAGGTCGCCTCGGCGTCCGGAGTGGCGAAGTACACGGTCCAGACGGTGGGCATCCGGCCGTCGGTCTTGTGGGCCAGCGCGGCGACGGGTTCACCGTCCAGTCGGGCCCACACGGAGTTCCCCAGGCCCTCCGGCCGCTCCTCGAAGGTCCACCCGAAGAGCTCACCGTAGAACCGTTTGCCCGCGTCCACGTCGGGAAGCTGGGCGTCCACCCAGCAGGGGACGCCCTCTGCGTACACCGATGCCCTGTTTTCGGCCATGGAGCCAAACTAACGGCGCTTCACGCAAGCCGCAGACCAGGCACAGCCGCCTGCGGACCCCTCCGCACCCCATTTGCAGTCGGCCGAATCGCGCTCCGATCACCCCTCGGTAAGCTGACGACATGACAGGACAAGTGCGTACCGTCGACGGCCGCGTTGCCGGTCGGCGCGGGCAGGCGACGCGGCAGAAGCTGCTCGACTGCCTCAGCGAGATGCTCAGCTCCTCTCCGTACCGGGACGTCAAGGTCATCGATGTCGCCCGGAAGGCGGGCACTTCACCCGCGACCTTCTACCAGTACTTCCCGGACGTCGAGGGCGCCGTCCTGGAGATCGCCGAGCAAATGGCCGCCGAGGGAGCCGAGTTGACCGAACTGGTCGCGGGGCGCTCCTGGGTCGGCAAGGCCGGCTGGCAGACGGCGCAGGAACTCGTGGACGGCTTCCTGGAGTTCTGGCGGAAGAACGACGCGATCCTCCGGGTCGTCGACCTGGGCGCGGCAGAGGGCGACAAGCGTTTCTACAAACTCCGCATGAAGATCCTCAACTCGGTGAACAACTCCCTGTCGGACGCGGTCGCGGAGTTGCAGTCCAAGGGCCGGGTCGACAAGGACGTGAACCCGGCCGCGGTGGCCGGCGCGCTCGTCGCGATGCTCGCGGCGGTCGCCTCCCATCAGAAGGGCTTCCAGACCTGGGGCGTCAAGCAGGCCGAGCTCAAGCCGAACCTCGCGCTGCTGGTGCACCTGGGCATCACCGGCAAGAAGCCGACGAAGTAGCGAAGCAGCCTCCGGCTCACCGTTCTTACGACCAAGTCCTGTCTGTCGGGCGGCGGTTCACCCGGTCCTTGGTCGGGTCGGGCCGCCGCCCGCCGCGCTATGCGGGCAACGCCCGGTCCTTCACCACGTGCTTCATCACCAGCGTCGACGTCAGCCGCTGCACGCCCGGCAGCGTGGCGAGCCGCTCGTCGTAGAGCCGCTGGAAGGCCGCGAGGTCGGCGGTGGCCACCCGCAGCAGGTAGTCGGGCTCCCCGAACAGCCGCTGCGCCTCCAGCACGTGCTCCACCTCGCCCACCGCCCGCTCGAACTCGGCGACCGTGTCCCGGTCCTCCTGCCGCATGGAGACGAAGACCAGCGCCTCGAAGGTCAGCCCGACGGCGGCCGGCTCCACCACCGCCCGGTATCCGCTGATCGCCCCGGAGCGCTCCAGTTCCCGCAGCCGCCGGTGGCACGGCGAGACGCTCAGCCGGACCCGCGCGGCCAGCTCGGTCACGGTCAGCCGTCCGTCCTGCTGCAGCTCGGCAAGAATCTTCCGGTCAACGTCATCCATGAGGGAGATCTTCCCCCAAGCATCCGCGTTCCGTGAAAACATCGGGAACACTTTCGGCCGCATCGCGCCTAATGTCCCCATCATGGACTTGGCCATGCTGCTTTCCTTCCTCGCCGTCGACCTGCTGCTGGTCTGCGTGCCGGGCGCCGACTGGGCGTATGTGATCTCCGCCGGGCTGCGCGGCCGCTCGGTGGGCACGGCGGTCGGCGGCCTGGTGAGCGGGTACGCCCTGCACACGGCGCTGGCGGCGGCCGGCCTCGCGGTCCTGGTCGCGGGCTCGCCCGCCCTGCTCACCGCGCTGACGGCGGCCGGGGCGGCCTACCTGGTGTGGCTGGGCTGGGGAGTGCTGCGGCGGCCGGGGACGCCGGAGGCCGGGGAGGCGCTCGACACCGACGGGACGGGCGGGACGCGGGTGTTCCTGCGCGGCGCGGCGATCAGCGGGCTGAACCCCAAGGGCCTGCTCCTCTACCTGTCGGTCCTGCCGCAGTTCCTCACCACGAGGGACGGGGACGGCCGCCTCCCGGTCGCCGCGCAGACGACCGTCCTCGGGCTGCTGCACATGGCGTGCTGCGCCGCCGTGTACCTGACGGTGGGCGTCCTGGCCCGCAGGCTGCTGGGCGCCCGTCCGGCGGCGGCCCGCGCGGTGACCCGCACCTCGGGCGCGGCGATGCTGGGCATCGGGGCGTTCCTGCTGATCCAGCGGGCCTTCTAGGGTCTTTCGTTCTGATCAGGCCGGATCGGGGGCCCTGGGGGTGAGACGGAACACCCGGATCTCCCGCTCCACCCGTGCCTGGTACGTCGCGTACGGCGGCCAGAAGGCCAGCAGCTCCTTCCACGCCGCGGCCCGCTCCTCCCCCGTCAGGAGCCGGGCGGTCACCGGGACGTCGGCGCCCTTCCAGCTGATCTCGGCGTCCGGGTGGGCGAGGAGGTTGGCGGTCCAGGCGGGGTGCCCGGTGCGGCCGAAGTTGGAGCCGACGAGGAGCCAGCTCCGGCCGTCGGGCCCGGGCATGCAGGCCAGCGGCGTCCGGCGGGCGGCGCCGGTCCTCGCACCGGTGGCGGTCAGGATCACCCCCGGCAGCATCTGCGCGCTGAGCAGCACCTTTCCCCGGGTGAGGCGGTGGACGGCCCGGTCGAGCGCGGGGATCACATGCGGGGCGACCTTCGCGAAGCCGCGCGTCGAGGACACCTTCTGCACCATCCGGACCCCGATCACACCGTCACCTCCGCCCGCTCGAACAGGGCGGCCCGCTCGGCGGCGTGGGCGCGCAGCCGGTGCACGGGCCCGAACAGCAGTTCGTCGCCCGCGGCCCGCTTGAAGTACAGGTGGGCCTCGTGCTCCCAGGTGAATCCGATCCCGCCGTGCAGCTGGACGCCCTCCGCGGCGGCGAGGCGCAGCGCCTCCAGCGCCTGGGCCAGCGCGAGCCCGCCCACGCGTGCCTCCCCGCCGCCCGGCGCCGCGGTCGCCCACGCGGCGAAGTACGCGGCGGACCGGGCGGCCTGCACGCCCACGTACACATCGGCCAGCCGGTGCTGCACCGCCTGGAAGGACCCGATCACCCGCCCGAACTGTTCCCGTTGCTTGAGGTACTCGACGGTCCGCTCCAGCGCCCGGTCGGCGGCCCCGACGGCCTCGCAGGCGAGGAAGGCGGCGGCGAAGTCGCCGGCGCGGGCGAGGGCGCGGGAGACGTCCACGTCCTCGCCGCCCAGCAACTCGGCTTCGACGTGCCGCAGTTGGACCCGCGCCTGCGGCCTGGTCGCGTCGAGAGCGGTCTGCCGCGTCCGTACGACCCCGGCGGCGTCGCCCGCCACCAGGAACAGCAGGGTCCGGGACCGTACGAACCCCCCGGTGTGCGCGGCGACGAGCAGCAGGCCGGCGCTGTGCCCGTCGAGCACCTGCACGGCCTCCCCGTACAGCCGCCAGCCGCCGTCGGCCCGCCGGGCCTGCACGCCCCCCGCGCGTCCCCCGCCGGACCAGTCACCGCCGCCCGGCCCGGTCAGGGCGAGGGCGGTGGCGAGGGCGGTCGCGGGGACGGCGAGCGCCGCGGTCAGGGCGCCGTCGGCGATGCGGGGGAGCAGACGGGCGCGCTGGGCCTCGGCGCCGAGGGCGAGGATCAGGGGCGCGGCGAGGACGGCGGTCGCGAGCAGCGGGGTGGGGGCGAGGGCCCGGCCGGTCTCCTCGGCGGCGAGGGCGAGGTCCGTGAGGGAGCAGCCGACGCCGCCGTACTCCTCCGGGAGGGCGAGTCCGGGCAGGCCGAGCTGTTCGGCGAGGGCGGCCCACAGGGCGGGGTCGTGTCCGGCGGGGGCGGCGAGGGCGGCGCGGAGCTCCTCGGGGCCGCAGCGTTTGTGGAGCAGCTCCCGCAGGGTGCGGCGGATGTCGTCCTGCTCGGCGGTGAAGCCGGGGTCCATGGCTGCCCCTTCCTCCGGATCTGACGGTCCGTCATATTAGGAGTCCGGGAACGAGATGCACAGAGGAAGGTGGCCCCTCATGACAGCGGGGACCCGAAAGGCGGCCGTCGTCGGCGTGGCGCTCTCCGACTGCGGCCGGGTGGACGACACGACCGCGTACGCCCTGCACGCCCAGGCGGCCCGCCGGGCACTGGCGGACGCCGGGCTCGACCGGTCGAGGGTGGACGGCTTCGCGTCCGCGGGGCTCGGCGCCCTCGCCCCGGTGGAGGTGGCCGACTACCTGGGTCTGCACCCCACCTGGGTCGACTCCACCTCGGTGGGCGGCGCGACCTGGGAGGTGATGGCGGCGCACGCGGCCGACGCGATCGCCGCCGGACACGCGAACGCGGTCCTGCTGGCGTACGGCTCGACGCCCCGGGCGGACATCAGGGCGGGCCGCCGCACCGGCACCTTCGCCTTCGGCGCACGCGGCCCGCTCCAGTTCGAGGCCCCCTACGGCCACACCCTGATCGCCAAGTACGCGATGGCAGCCCGCCGCCACATGCACCAGTACGGCACGACCCTCGAGCAGTTGGCGGAGGTCGCGGTCCAGGCGAGGGCGAACGCGGCGCTGAATCCCGAGGCGATGTTCCGCGACCCGGTCACGGTCGACGACGTCCTGTCCGGCCCGATGATCGCCGACCCGTTCACCAAACTCCACTGCTGCCTGCGCTCCGACGGCGGCGCGGCCGTGCTGCTGGCCGCCGAGGAGTACGTACGCGACTGCAGAACGGAACCGGTGTGGATCCTGGGAACGGGGGAGCACGTCTCGCACGCCGCGCTGTCCGAGTGGGACGACTTCACGGTCTCCCCGGCGGCGGTGAGCGGCCGGCTGGCGTTCGAGCGCGCGGGCCTGCGCCCCGACGAGATGGACTTCGCCGAGATCTACGACGCGTTCACGTACATGACGCTGGTGACCCTCGAGGACCTGGGCTTCTGCGCGAAGGGCGAGGGCGGGGCGTTCGTGGAGAAGGGCCGGCTGCGGGTGGCGGGAGGTGAGCTGCCCGTGAACACGGACGGAGGCGGCCTGTCCGCCCAACACCCGGGCATGCGGGGCCTGTTCCTGCTGGTGGAGGCGGTACGGCAACTGCGGGGGGAGGCGGGTGCCCGGCAGGTGCGCCCACGGGACCCGCGACACGGGGACGTGCCGCGCCTCGGGGTGGTGTCCGGGACGGGCGGCTGGTTCTGCTCGTCGGGGACGGTGGTCCTGGGCCGGTGAAGCCCGGTGAACCCGGGCGGGTCCGCGGCCGTATTCGGTGACGGCAACCTTCGAGCGTTCCGCGGCGACTGACGAGGTGGACGCTCTCACCCCCGGAGCCCCGTCCGACCGAAGGACTCAGCTGTGACCTCCCCTTCGCACCGCCGCTCCCACCCCCGGCGGCACACCGCGCTCGTCTCCGCCGTCGCCGTGGCCGCCGTCGCGCTGGTGGTGTCCCTGGTCGTGGCGTTCCGCCCGGGCAGCGGCGGCGCCGACGACGTGAAGGACGCGGCGCCGGTCGCCGGCGCCCGCACGAGCGGTTCACCGACCGCGACGGCGGCGGCCTCCGCGTCACCGAAGCCCTCCGCGTCGCCGAGCCCCTCGGGGTCGTCCCCCGGTGCGACGGCCGGCGCGTCCGCGTCTCCCTCGCCCGCCCGGAGCGTCGCGTCCGCGCGCCCCTCGGCCGCCCCCGCTCGCAGGGCGTCGTCCGCCACGGGGCCCCTGGCCGGACGCATCAGCCCCGGGACCGTCTACACGGGCGTCGCCACCTCCTACGACATCGGCGACGGCAACGGCGCCTGCTCCTACGGTCCGACCTCCGACGTCATGACCGCGGCGATGAACACCGCCGACTACGAGACGTCCAAGGCGTGCGGCGCGTACGTGTCCGTCCGTGCCGCGGGCGGGGCGTCCGTCACGGTCCGGATCACCAACGAGTGCCCGGCGCCCTGCCGGCCCGGTCAGATCGACCTCAGCCGGCAGGCCTTCGCCGAGCTCGCCCCGCTCTCCGCGGGCCGGATCCCGATCACATGGAGCCTGCTGAGCCCGGCCACGACCGAGACGATCTCGCTCCGCTACAAGACCGGCTCCACGCGGTACTGGTGCGGCATCCAGGCGATCGGCCACCGCAACCCGCTGGCCCGGCTGGAGGTCCGCGCCGACGGCGGCTGGATCCGGCTGGCGCGCACCGACTACAACTACTTCCTCTCCGAGAACGGCCGGGGGTGCGGGGGCGCGATCAGGCTCACCGACGTCCACGGGGAGCAGCTGACGGTGGAGGGGATCGCCGTCCGTCCGGAGACGGTGCAGCCAACCGGGGTCCAGTTCGCCCGGCACTGACCGGATACTCGGTGCATGGCCAAGGATCTTCATGAACTGCTCAGGACGCTGCGGGTGTGGGACCCGGAGGTGACGCGGCTGCCGCCCTTCGACCCGGCGTCGGCCCCCGGCGACCCCCTGACCCTCTTCACGGAGTGGTTCGCGCAGGCGGTCGCGGCCGGGCAGACCGAGCCGCACACGATGACGCTGTCGACGTCGGACGCGGAGGGCCTGCCGGACGCCCGCATCGTGATGCTGCACGGCGCCGACGCGGACGGCTGGTCCTTCGCCACCCACGCCACCAGCCGCAAGGGCCGTCAGCTCGCCGCCCGCCCGTACGCGGCCCTCACCTTCTACTGGCCGGTGCTCGGCCGCCAGGTCAGGGTCCGCGGCCCGGTCACGTCCGCCCCCTCCGAGGAGGCCCAGGCCGACCTGCACGCCCGCTCGACCGGCGCGCTGGCCGCCGCGCTGACCGGACGGCAGAGCGAGGTCCTGGCCTCGACGCAGGAGTTGACGGCCGCGTCGGAGGCCGCCTGGGAACACGCCCGCCAGAACCCCACGGCCAAGTCCCCGACCTGGACGCTGTACCGACTGCGCCCCGACGAGGCGGAGTTCTTCCAGGGCGACGGCGCCCGCCGTCACGCCCGCCTGCGCTACTACCGCTCGGGCAACGCCTGGACCACGGACCAGCTGTGGCCCTGAGCCGACCGGGCGACGATCGTGTGGACGCCGCCCGCGCCTACGCGAACGCGTACACCGCGAAGTCGGCCACCGGGCGGTAGCCGATGCGCTGGTAGAGGCCGTTGCTCGTCGGGTTCGCCAGGTCGGTGAAGAGAAGCACCTGCGCCGCACCCGAGTCCCGGGCCACGCGGCTCACCTCGGTGGTCGCCGCGCCCGCGTAGCCGTGGCCGCGCAGCCCGGCAGGAGTGTAGACGGGGGCCACCCTGATCTGACCGGCCACCTCCGGGGTGGCGCCCGCCATGGAGACGGGGGCGCCGTCGGGCGTCTCCCAGAGGGTGATCCCGCCATGGGCGATGCGGGAGTCGGCCCAGGCGCCGGCGTCCTGCACGGGGTGCGCGCCGGCCTCGTCGCAGAACTCCCCGTACCAGCGCGCGAGCAGGTCGCGGTCGGCCGCGGCGGCGACACGCGCCCGGCCCGCCGGGACCGGCGCCGCAGGCGTCAACTCCTCCAGTCGGTACAGGCGTTGCGATTCGGTCAGGCGGGACGCCCGGCCCGTCCGCCGCTGCCAGGCGTCGGCGAACGCGGCCGCGGTGGCGCGGTCGGCGGAGACGCCGGGCAGCGGGTGGCCCACGGCCGCCAGGGTCGCGGCGAGGCCGTCGGCCTCCGCCTCCGTCAGGGGCGTGAGGTGGATCCGGTGCGGGGGCGTCCGGAAGAACACCCCGCGTACCCCGCCGCCCCCGCCGTCCGCGCCGCCCCCGCCGTCCGCGCTCAGCACGCCGAAGAGGGGGTCCTCGTCGCCGTACACGTGCGGCCCCCTGCGCCGCAGGCTGTCGGCGACGGTCAGCGGAACCGTGTGCAGGGCTGGGCGGGAGGCCAGGAACTCGCCGGCACGGGCGAGGAAGGCGTCGAGGTCGTGGGTGAGGTGCCAGTCGTGAGGGCGCATGCCCCATCGTCGCGCGTGGGCGCCGCCCGCCGCCTGCCCATTACCGCGCGCTCACGGGAACTCCGGCTCCGGGTCCGTCGCCAGCCGGGCGTGCAGGTGGACGTCGCGGAAGGCGTCCCTGCGGCCCTCCTCCCACATCGCCCCGCGCAGGGTCCCCTCGTACCGGAACCCGCAGCGCTCGCCGACCCGGCAGGAGGCGCCGTGGCCGAGGGCGTGGCCCAGTTCCAGCCGGTGCAGGCCGAGTTCGGTGAACGCCCACCGCGCCGCGAGCAGCAGGGAGCGGGTGGCGACGTGCCGGCCCCGCGCCTCCGGCAGGACCCAGTAGCCGACCCTGGCGAAGCTCGGCACGAGTTCGATCGCGCTGACGCCGACCTGTCCGAGGATCGTTCCGTCGGCCGCGTCCGTGACGCAGAACGTCATCGCGCGTCCGGCGGCGGCGTCCGCCTGCTTGTTCTCCAGGGACGCCCGCGCGCTCGCGGTGTCCGAGACCGTCCGCAGCGGCGTGTTCCAGCGCAGGAACTCCGGGTCGACGAGTCCGCGCCGCCAGGCGTCCACGTCGGCGGCGGACTCCGGCTCCCACACGCGCAGCCGCAGTCCGTGGCCGTCGAGGACGGGCGAAGCGGACGTCACGGGCGGCGTGGCGGGCGGCTGCGCGGCGGGCGTCCCGGCGGGCGTCGAGGAGGGCTCACGGATATCGGTCATCCGATCATTGAACACCTGTCCGGCCCGGCGCGGGCGGCCCTTCGGCCGACGGCCGGAACACGGGCGCCCCGTCCCGGAAGGCGACCGTCAGCGCCATCCCCACGCGCGGCTCGGCCGCCCCCACCAGCTCCGTCGGCATCCGCGGCCCTTCGGCGAGGTCGACCATCGCGGCGACGTACGGTGTGCGCTCCCCGAAGGGCGGCAGGTCGTTGCGGTGGACGACGGACCAGGTGTGGAGGGTCGCCCGGCCGCTCGCGTCCTCCCAGGTCACGTCCTCGCTCCAGCAGTGCGGGCAGAACTCGCGCGGATAGTGGTGGGCCCGCGCACAGACTTCGCAGCGCCGGATCAGGAGGCGGCCCTCGGCGGCCGCCTCCCAGTACGTACGGGTGAAGGCGTCGGCCTCGGGCAGGTCGTGCCGGGCGGCCGACCCCATCAGAACCACCCCAGCGCGCTGTCGAGCGACCACGTCTGCCACGCCATCCCGCCCAGCCCCACCGCCGAGATCAGCGCCATCATCGAGTTCTGCCCCTGCTCGGCCCAGTCGTGGATCATGAGAACGAGGTAGACGAGGTTGAGCAGCAGGCCGCCGGCCAGGGCGATCGGGGTGAGGAAGCCGAACACCAGACCGAGGCCGAGCGCCAGCTCCGCGTAGACCACCACGTACGCCATGACGCGCGGGCGCGGCCGCACCACCACGGCGAAGCCGGAGCGGACCGCGTTCCAGCGGTGCTTCGCCGCGACGTCCGCCGCCCATGCGATGCCGGAGCCCTCGAACCAGCTCTTCTTCTCCTTGTGCCGCCAGCTCTCCAGCCACCACAGCCCGAGCCCGATCCGCAGCACCGCCATCCACTCGGCCCCGTCCAGCCAGATCGCATCCATGCATCTGACGGTACGTCAGATAACGGGGTCCGGGAACCCCGCGCGTTCGCCGCGCGGGACCACCGCACGCCCGCCGCGCACCCGCCGCGCAGTGCCCCCTGTCTTCGCCTTTCGCGCACGCCGAAGTGGCCTGCGTCACCGGATCCGCACCCTCCTCCCCCACACGTGATCGATCCGCAACCAATTCCGGTCTTGACCGAGACCCATCAACGGTCCACGTGATTACGCTCGCGCTCATGGAAGACTCCGCACCGCGCCCGGCCACCCAGGCGATCACCACCGCGAACCCGGCCGACCGTCCCGTCTACGTCATCGGCGGCGGCCCCGGCGGGCTCGCCACCGCGTACGCGCTGCGTGCCCAGGGCATACGCGCGGTCGTCGTGGAGAAGGCCGACGCGGTCGGGGCGTCCTGGCGGCGCCACTACGACCGGCTGCACCTGCACACCACCCGCCGGCTGTCCGCCCTGCCGGGGCTGAGGATGCCGCGCCGGTTCGGGCGGTGGGCGGCCCGCGACGACGTGGTGCGGTACCTGGAGAAGTACGCGGAGGTCCACGAGCTCGAGATCGTCACCGGCGTCGAGGTCTTCCGCGTCGAGCGCACCGCCGACGGCGCCGGCTGGCTGCTGCACGCCACGGGCGGGCGCGAACTCACCGGCTCGGCGGTCGTCGTCGCCACCGGCTACAACCACACCCCCCATCTGCCGGACTGGCCCGGCCGCGAGGACTTCGCCGGCGAGCTGACCCACGCGAGCGCCTACCGCGACGGCACGCCCTACGCCGGCCGGGACGTCCTCGTCGTCGGCGTGGGCAACACCGGCGCCGAGATCGCCGTCGACCTGGTGGAGAGCGGGGCCGGGCGGGTGCGGCTGGCGGTGCGCACGGTCCCGCACATCGTGCGCCGCTCGACCGCCGGCTGGGCCGCCCAGTACAGCGGAATCCTCGTCCGCCGCCTCCCGGTGCGACTCGTCGACCGGATCTGCCGGCTGATGGCGAGGGCGAGCGTCCCCGACCTGTCCGCGCACGGGCTGCCCCGCCCCGACACCGGGCTCTACACCCGGGCCAGGCGGGGCGCGATCCCGGTGCAGGACGTCGGTCTCATCGACGCCGTGCGCAAGGGCCGGGTGGAGATCGTGGCCGCCGTGGAGGGCTTCGAGGACGGCGGCAAGGTCGTGCTCGCGGACGGTTCCCGGATCTCCCCGGACGCCGTCGTCGCGGCCACCGGGTACGTCCGCGCACTGGAGGGACTGGTCGGCCACCTCGGCGTGCTCGACGACGAGGGCAGACCCGTCGCCCACGGCGCCCGCTCCCCGAAGGAGGCCCCCGGCCTCTACTTCACCGGTTTCACCACCCCCATCAGCGGCACGCTCCGCGAGTTGGCGATCGACTCCCGGAAGATCGCGAAGGCCGTGCGCCGCACCCGCCGTTGACCATCTGTAACTACCGGTAACTTCCTTGATTTCGCTGCTCGTTACACCTGTGTCGGATGTGACGAGAACGTTGTCGTGCGCCCGGGCTCGGAGCCAGAATGTGAGCCCTGTTCACCTTTTCGGCTCCACCCACCTCTCGCTCCCGAAGCTCGACGGAGGACGCACGTGGCAAGTGAAAGACAGCAGCCCCCCGGGATGTCCCGCCGGTCCCTGCTCGGCCGTACGGCCGCGGTGGCCGCCGGGGCCACCGCCCTCACCGCGACCGCCGCCGGCCCGGCCGCCGCGGCCGCACGGGAGGTGGACGTCGCGATCGTCGGCGCCGGTCTGGCCGGCCTCACCGCGGCGCGCGACCTGGTCGCCGCCGGCCGCACGGTCGCCGTCCTGGAGGCCCGCGGCCGCGTGGGCGGCCGGGTCGTCAACCTCCCCCTGGCGAACGGCGGGGTCACCGAGGGCGGCGGCGAGTTCATCGGCCCCACCCAGGACCGCATCAAGGCGCTCGCCGACTCCCTGGGCGTGGCCACCTTCGCCACCTACAACACCGGCAAGAACCTCCTCTACAAGGACGGCAAGAAGACCCCGTACGCCACCGACGGCCTGCTCGGCTCGGTCCCGCCGATCGACGCGGCCGGCCTCGCCAACGCGGCGATCGTGCAGGCATCGCTGGACGACATGGCCAAGACGGTCCCGGTCGACGCGCCCTGGACCGCCGCCAAGGCCGAGGAGTGGGACCGGCAGACCTTCGAGACCTGGCTGCGCGCCAACGCCGTGATCCCCTCCGCGAAGTTCCTGCTCGACGTGGCCTGCACCTCGATCTTCTCGGCCGAGCCCCGCGAACTCTCGCTGCTGTTCGTGCTCTTCTACATCGCCGCCGCCGGCAACGCCTCGACCCCCGGCACCCTGGAGCGCCTCACCGAGACCGCGGGCGGCGCCCAGGAGCTCCGCTTCGTCGGCGGCTCCCAGCAGGTGCCGATCAGGCTCGCCGCCACGCTCGGCGACCGGGTGGTGCTGAACGCCCCGGTGCGCACGATCGCCCGGTCCGGCGCCCGGTACGTGGTGACGGCCGACGGGGTCACCGTCACCGCCAGGAAGGTCGTCGTCGCCGTGCCGCCGCCGCTCGCGGCCCGCATCTCGTACGACCCGCTGCTCCCCGCCGCCCGCGACCAGCTCACCCAGCGCCTGCCGATGGCCTCGGTCGGCAAGGCGATCGCGATCTACGACACCCCCTTCTGGCGGGCCGACGGCCTCAACGGCCAGGTCGTCAGCGACACCGGCGTGGTCAGCTCCACCTTCGACAACTCCCCGCCGGACGCCTCCTACGGCGCGTTGATGGGCTTCATCGAGGCCGACGAGGCGCGGGCCTACGACGCGGCGAGCGAGGCGGAGGTCAGGGCGGCCGTACTGAAGGACTACGTGACGTACTTCGGCGCGAAAGCGGCCTCCCCCACGTCGTTCGTCCTGCAACGCTGGAACAACGAGGCCTACACCCGCGGCGGTCCGGTCTCCATCGCCGCGCCCGGCGTCCTGACCCAGTACGGTCCGGCCCTGCGCGAGCCCGTCGGCGGGATCCACTGGGCCGGGACGGAGACGTCCGTCCACTGGATGGGCTTCATGGACGGAGCGGTGCGCTCGGGCGAGCGCGTGGCGACGGAGGTGCTGGCGGCGCTGTAGGGCGCCGGTGCGGGTCCGCTCCTTTCTGTGTGCACGACCATTCCTGACGGACCGTCAGCTATGTAACCTGACAGAGCGTCAGTTACTTGACGGTCACTCATGGCAGTCACACAGGAGCGGGCGGACCGATGCTTGGATCAACCCACGGCACCCTCACCACCGACTCCCGCCGGACCCGGGTCATCGCGTGCGGCGAACAGCCCGGGCCCGCAGTCCACGGCCGGCCGGCCGAGGCGGACGGCCTCGACGTCAGCGGCCGTCCGCTCTATGCGGACGTCCCCGATCTGGACCGGTTCTTCCGGCCCGGGTCCGTCGCGGTCGTCGGCGCCTCGGACGCCGAAGGACGCCCGAACACCGGTGTCACCCGGCAACTGGTGAGCTGGGCGGAGCGGGTGGGGGCGCGGCTGCATCCCGTGCACCCCACCCGCGAGAGCGTGTTCGGACTGCCCTGCGCCGCGTCCGTGGCCGACCTGCCCGAGCAGGTCGACCTGGCCGTGCTGCTGGTCGCCGACCCACTGCCGGTGATCGAGCAACTGGCGCAGGCCAAGGTGAAGTTCGCGGTCGTCTTCGCCTCCGGTTTCGCGGAGACCGGCGAGGAGGGCGCGGCCGCGCAGGAGCGTCTCGCGACGGCCGTGGAGCGCTCCGGTCTACGTCTGCTCGGCCCCAACACCAACCTCAACGCCTTCGAGCGGTTCCGCGACGACCTCACCGGGCCCGCGATCGCGCTGATCACCCAGTCCGGTCATCAGGGCCGCCCGGTCTTCGCCCTGCAGGAGCTCGGCGTGCGTCTCTCGCACTGGGCGCCGACCGGCAACGAGGCCGACCTGGAGACCGCGGACTTCCTCTCCTACTTCGCCGAACTCCCGGAGGTCGGCGCGATCGCCTGCTACATCGAGGGCCTCAAGGACGGCCGGTCCTTCCTCCTCGCCGCCGACCGGGCCGCCCGGCGCGGGGTGCCGGTGGTCGCGGTCAAGGTGGGCCGCACCGACACCGGCGCGCGCACGGCCGCCTCCCACACCGGCAAGCTGACCGGCGCGGACGAGGTCGTCGACGCGGCGATGCGCCAGTACGGGGTGATCCGCGTCGACGGCCTGGACGAACTCCAGGACACCGCGGCCCTGTTGGCGCGGGCACGTCCGCCGCGGGCCTCGGGCGTGGTGATCTACTCCATCTCGGGCGGCACCGGCGCCCACGCGGCCGACCTGGCCACGGCGGCGGGCCTGGACCTGCCGACCCTGTCGAGGGCCAAACAGGCCGAACTGCACCAGTGGATCCCCACGTACCTGAACGTGGCCAACCCGGTGGACAACGGCGGCCACCCGGTCGGCGACGAGCGCGGCCGGAAGATCATCGACGCGATCCTCGACGACCCGGAGGTGGGCGTCCTGATCTGTCCCGTCACCGGGCCCTTCCCTCCCCTCAGCGACCGTCTGGTCCAGGACCTGGTGGACGCGGCGGAGCACACGGACAAACTGGTGTGCGTGGTGTGGGGGTCCCCGGTGGGCACGGAGGCGGCCTACCGCGAGGTGCTGCTGGGCTCCTCCCGGGTGGCCACCTTCCGCACCCTCGGCAACTGCGTCTCTGCCGTCCGCGCCCACCTCGACCACCACCGTTTCGTGACCGGCTACCGCTCCCCCTTCGACCAGGCGCCGCGCACCCCGTCCCCGTCCTTCCGCAAGGCCCAGCTGCTGATGCGGCCCGGACAGCAGCTGAGCGAGCACGCGGCGAAGCAGCTGCTGCGCGCGTACGGCATCCGGGTGCCGCGCGAGCAGCTGGTGACCAGCGCGGCGGCGGCCGTGCGGGCGGCGGGCCTGGTCGGCTACCCGGTGGTGATGAAGGCGTCCGGCGCGCAGATCGCCCACAAGACCGAGCTGGGCCTGGTGAAGATCGGCCTGACCTCGGCGAGCCAGGTCCGCGACGCCTACCGCGAGCTGACCGACATCGCACGCTACGAGGGCGTCGCGCTGGACGGCGTCCTGGTGTGCCAGATGGTCGAACGGGGCGTGGAGATGGTGGTGGGCGTGACCCACGACGACCTGTTCGGCCCCACGGTCACCGTCGGTCTGGGCGGGGTCCTGGTGGAGGTCCTGCGGGACGCGGCCGTGCGCGTCCCGCCGTTCGGCGAGGACCAGGCCCGCGACATGCTGACGGAACTGCGCGGCAGAGCGCTGCTGGACGGCGTGCGCGGCCGCCCCCCGGCCGACGTGGACGCCCTCGTCGAGGTGATCCTGCGCGTCCAGCGCATGGCGCTGGAACTGGGCGACGACCTCGCCGAACTCGACATCAACCCGCTGGTGGTGCTGCCCTGGGGGCAGGGCGCGGTGGCCCTGGACGCGCTGGCGGTGTGCCGGTGAGGGCCGCCGCGCGGCCGGGCGACGCCGACGGCATGAGAGCGCTCGTCGCCGCAGGGGCGGCGGGTCCGCCCGAGCGGACCGGCGACCGCGCCGAGCGGACGCCGCCGCCCCCGCCGGCGGCCGAGGGCCGGCTGCCGTAGCCGAAGAAGGTCGATCCGCTGCCGAAGACCGTCGATCCGCCGGCCGGCTCGGCGCGGGCCGATCCCGACGCCGATCCTGACGCCGAGCCGACGCCGAGCCGGGGGGCGAGCCCGCCCGCGTACGGCCCGACCGTGTGAGAACGGAGCATGAGCATGCCCGAGCCGTCGATACGCCACCGCACCGACCACCACGTCACCCGTCTCACCCTGGACCGTCCCGAGGCCCTCAACGCCCTCACCCCGGACCAGCGCGACCGTCTGATCGCGCTCCTCGACGAGGCCTCCGCCGACCCGGACGTGCGGGCGGTGATCCTGACCGGCACGGGTCGCGGCTTCTGCGCGGGGGCGGATCTGCGCGGCGGCTCCCCGCCCGGCGAGCGGATCCCCGGGGACGTCGCCCGCACCCTGCGGCTGGGCGCCCAGCGCCTGGTCGCCGCCGTCCTCGACTGCGAGAAACCGGTGATCGCCGCGGTGAACGGCACGGCCGCCGGCCTGGGCGCGCACCTCGCGCTGGCCTGCGATGTGGTCCTGGCCGCCGAATCGGCCCGCTTCATCGAGGTGTTCGTCCGGCGCGGCCTGGTCCCCGACGGCGGCGGCGCCTATCTCCTCCCCCGCCTGGTCGGCCCCCAGCGCGCCAAGGAGCTGATGTTCTTCGGCGACGCGCTCACCGCGGCGGACGCCGAACGCCTGGGCCTGGTCAACCGGGTGCTCCCGGACGGGGAGCTGGACAAGACGGCCGGCGAGTGGGCGGCCCGTCTCGCCGCCGGCCCGACCCGCGCCCTGGCCCTCACCAAGCAACTCGTCAACGCCTCCCTGGAGTCGGACCGCGCCACGGCCTTCGCCGCCGAGGCCACCGCCCAGGAGATCAACATGACGACGACGGACGCGGCGGAGGGCGTGGCGAGCTTCGTGGAGCGACGCGCGCCGAAGTTCCGTGGACGGTAGGGATCAGACGCCGGCCGGCCGGAGAATCCGCAGTCCGATGCGATGCGGACGCAGCTCACCTCACCTCGTGCCCCTTCCCATCTGACATACCGTCAGCTTCAATGGGGGCATGATGGGACACGCGGGAATGGCGGCCGCGGCCGTCCGTTATCTCAGGGCGGAAGGCCCGGTCGAGGCGCTGCCGCGCCCTGAGCTGCGCTGCGTCCGCGAGGACGAACGGGCGCCGGTGGACCAGGGCGAGTTCCGGCGGGTGCTCTCGAGCTTCGCGTCTGGCGTGACCGTCGTGACGGCGCCGACTCCGCAGGGCCCCGCGGGCTTCGCCTGCCAGTCCTTCTCCTCGCTGTCCCTCGACCCGCCCCTGGTCGCCTTCATGGTCGGCCGCACCTCCACGACCTGGCCGCGCATCGCCCGCGCGGGCGTCTTCTGCGTCAACGTCCTCAGTGCCGGCCAGGGGCCCCTGTGCCGTGCCTTCGCGGCCAGCGGCACCGACAAGTTCGCGGGCGTCGAGCACGACGCGGCCCCGGTCTCGGGGGCTCCCCGTCTCGCCGGCGCCCTCGCCTGGATCGACTGCGCGATCCACGCCGTCCACACGGGGGGCGACCACCTCATCGTCGTGGGCCGGGTGAACGCCCTGGGGACGGGCGGGGGCGCGGACGAACCGCCCCTGCTGTTCCACCGGGGCCGGTTCCTCTGATCGACCGCCGGAGCCAGCCGCTCAGTTCACGTACTCGACGATCTGCATCATGCCCTCGTCGCCGTGCTGGAGCTGGTGGCAGTGCAGCATGGAGCGGCCGGTGAAGTCCTTGGCGCGCAGCCGGAAGGTGACGGAGCCGTGCGGCGGGACGGCGACGGTGTCGTGCCAGACCGGGGTGGCCAGCCTGCGGTTGTCGACCGCGGTGACGAGGAAGTGGTTGGTGTGCAGGTGAAAGGGGTGATGGCTGTGGGTGCGGGAGTCGTTGACGACGGTCCACTCCTCGACCTCGCCCAGCCGGATGCGCTGGTTGACGTACCCGTCCGCCAGGCGGCCCCAGGCGAGGTCGCGGGGGCCTGCCTTCGGGTCGGCGGCCGGGGTCTCTCCGTCGCCCAGGATGCGGTAGGCGTTCGGGAAGGCGCCTGAGAACACGTTCTCGTAGCTGCGGAAGGTCAGCGCCCGGGTGCGGGTGGGCGCGGGCAGGTTGACGGGCCTGCCGGGCAGAGCGGCCGGCAGGGACATCGAGCGGGCGGCACCGGTGACGACGAGCGTCAGCAGGCTCCGGGAAGGGCCTCCACCGGTCAGCGTGTAGGTGCCGGGCCGGCCGCCGCGGACCAGCAGGTCCGCCCGTCCGCCCATGGGCAGTGTGAGCCCGGTGGTGGCGACGGGTTTCATGAAGGTGATGCCGTCACAGGCGATCTGGTGCATCGTCTGCCCGCCCAGGCGCAGGAAGTGAGCGGTGAGCGCGCCGGCGTTGACCAACCGCCAGCGCTGCACCTCCCCCGGGGCGATGGTCAAAACGGGGTTCTTCACCCCGTTGACCAGGAAGGTCGACGGGATGCCGTCATAGGCGCCGTGCGAGTTCAGGTCCGGCACCCGTCCGCCGGACAGCCTGAGTTCGCTGATGCAGACGACGACCTCCCTGGCGGCGGCGATCTCGGGCACCTCGTCGACGTCCCCCTCGACGACGAGCACGCCCGCCATGCCGTTCAGCAACTGGGTCGCGGTGGAACCGTGATGGTGGGGGTGGTACCAGAACGTGCCGGCCGGATGATCCGCCGGGACGTCGATGACGCTGCGGTACCTGGTCGTGGCCCCCGGCGTGTCGGCCGGCTCGAAGGTGCGGAAGACGTTGTCCGCCTCGCCCGAGGGGTTCACGTGCATGCCGTGGGCGTGCAGGTTGAAGGTGTTGAAGTGATGCGGGACGTTCCTGCCCCGGCGCATCGGCCCGGCGTTCGCCGCGAGCGCGTTGACGTGTGTGATCTCCATGGACTCCCCGGGGTGCACCCGCAGCGTCGGCCCCGGGATCGTTCCCTCGTAGGTGCGCGTGCGCACGCGGCCGACCCCGGGGAGTTCCTGCTCGGTGAGCCGGACCGTGAGTTGGGTCGTCAGCCGCCCCGTGCCGGGCGCCGCGCTGCGGGTCTCCGGCTGCGGAAAGGAGTCCTCGCCCGTCCGCGGTGTCACCGCGGGGGAGCTCGCCGCCCCCGCGGTCACGACTGCCCCGGCAGCGATCGGCAGGCTTCTCAGTACGCCTCGACGGGACAGAGCTGTCATGAAGCGCCTCCACAGGCAGCAGACAAGCAGGGCAAAAGGCCAGAAACCTCACATTACGGAAAGCGGTCACCCAGTACGTGGAGTAACGACGGCGGGTTGCCCGACCCGGCCACCGCCTTCACACCGCCGCCGGTGCCGGGTCCGGCGCCGGTGCCGGGAGCGCGGGCCCGCGCCGGATCACCAGCGCCATCAGCGCCGCGGCGGCGCACAGGGCGCCCGAGGCGTACCAGACCACGTCGTACGAGCCGAACGTGTCGCGGGCCGCGCCGCCCAGGAAGGCGACCAGGGCCGCGCCCACCTGGTGGGAGGCCAGGACCCAGCCGAACACGATGGCGCTGTCCTCACCGTACCGCTCGCGGCACAGGGCGAGGGTGGGCGGGACGGTGGCGACCCAGTCGAGGCCGTAGAAGACGATGAAGAAGAGCATCGGGGGGTGGACGGAGGGGGCCAGCAGCATCGGCAGGAACAGCAGCGAGACGCCGCGCAGCGCGTAGTACACCGCCAGCAGCCGGCGCGGCTCGAAGCGGTCCGTGAACCAGCCGGAGGCGATCGTGCCGACCACGTCGAAGACGCCGATGACCGCGAGCAGCGAGGCGGCCGCCGTGACCGGCATGCCGTGGTCGTGGGCGGCCGGCACGAAGTGGGTCTGGACCAGGCCGTTCGTCGAGGCGCCGCAGATCGCGAAGGTGCCGGCCAGCAGCCAGAACGGGCCGGTGCGCACCGCCGAGGACAGGACTCGCAGGGTGCGGCGTGCGGCGCCCTGCACCGGCGCGGGTTTCGGCACGAACTCCCGTGCGCCGTACGGCTTCTGACCCACGTCCGCCGGGTGGTCCCGCAGCAGCAGCCAGACGAAGGGAACGACCGCGAGCGCGGCCAGCGCGACCGTCACGGCCGCCGGACGCCAGTCGTAGCGCGTGACCGTCCAGGACAGCAGGGGCAGGAAGATCAGCTGGCCGGAGGCGGAAGCCGCGGTGAGGATGCCGCTGACCAGACCGCGGCGCTCGGTGAACCAGCGGTTGGTGACGGTCGCGGCGAACGCGAGCGCCATCGAGCCCGAGCCGAGCCCCACCAGCAGGCCCCAGTACAGCATCAGCTGCCAGGCCGCCGTCATCCACACCGTCAGGAGGGAGCCGAGCGAGATCACGCTCAGGGCCACGGCGACCACCCGGCGGATGCCGAAGCGGTCCATGAGCGCCGCGGCGAACGGCGCGGTGAGGCCGTACAGCGCCAGGTTGACCGACACGGCCGCGCCGATCGTGCCGCGCGACCAGCCGTACTCGTCGTGCAGCGGGTCGATGAGCAGGCCGGGGAGCGAGCGGAACGCCGCCGCGCCGGTGATCGTGACGAAGGCGACGGCGGCGACGAACCAAGCGCGGTGGACGCGGCCGCGGGACGCCTTCTGCGGCTTCTTCCGGCCCTGCTGCTGCTTCTCGTTCTGCTGCTTCTCGTCCTGCTGCTTCTTGTCCTGCTGCTTCTCGTCCTGCTGGTTCTGGTTCTGCTGGTTCTGGTTCTGGTTCTGCTGCCCGTCGGCTGCGGGCGCTTCGGTTGTCTGGCTCACGTCACCGAGCTTCGGGCACGCGGAGCGGTCGAACGACTGGCCCGAACGTCAGCATTCGTTAGGATCGGGCCATGCCTCACAGCGAGCGATCCTTCCGCCCCCATCGCATCGCCGTCCTCGCCCTCGACGGTCTGCTCCCCTTTGAGCTGGGCATCCCGCACCGCATCTTCGGCCGCCCCAAGGACGCCGAGGGCCGGCATCTGTACGAGGTCGTCACCTGCTCCGTCCGGCCGCCTGGCCCGGTCGAGACGGACGCCGACTTCGCCATCGACGTGGCCCACGGCCCCGAGGCCCTGGCCACCGCCGACACGGTGATCGTCCCGGCCTCCTACGAGCTCGGCCCGGTCTTCGAACAGGGCGTCCTGACCGACGAGCTCGCCGCCGCCCTCGCCCTCGTCCGGCCCGGCACCCGCCTCGCCTCCATCTGCACCGGCGTGTACGTCCTGGCCGCCGCCGGCTTCCTGGACGGACGGCCGGCCACCACGCACTGGGCCGACGCCGAGCGCCTCCAGCGGCTCTTCCCGCGGATCGACGTCGACCCGGACGTGCTGTTCATCGACGACGGCGACGTGCTCACCTCGGCCGGCGTCGCCGCCGGGATCGACCTGTGCCTGCACATGGTGCGCCGTGACCACGGCACCGCCGTCGCCAACGACGTCGCCCGCCGCACGGTCGTACCGCCGCACCGCGACGGCGGCCAGGCGCAGTACATCGAACGCCCCGTGCCCGACCCCCAGCAGGCGACGACCACCGCCGCCCGCGCCTGGGCGCTGGGCCGCCTGCACGAGCCCATCCAGTTGCGCGACATGGCCGAGCAAGAGGCCATGTCGGTACGGACGTTCACCCGCCGCTTCCGCGAGGAGGTGGGGATCAGCCCCGGCCAGTGGCTGACCCAGCAGCGCGTCGAGCGGGCCCGGCACCTGCTGGAGTCCAGCGACCTGTCCGTCGACCAGGTCGCCCGCAACGCCGGATTCGGCACCGCCCAGTCGATGCGCCAGCACCTGCAGGCGGCCCTCGGGGTCACCCCCACCGCGTACCGCCGCACCTTCCGGACCGGCGACGGGAACAGCGGGACGGGGGCCGGCGAGACCGGCGGCCACGCCCCGGCCGGCGTCCCGCGCTGACCCCGTCCGCCCGGACCTCGACCGCCGCCCCCGTCCCCCCGGACCTCGACCGCCGCCCGCGGCCGGTGACCTCACCGCCCCTAGAACGTCAGCACCCCGCGCGCCACCCGTCCCGCCTCCGCGTCCGCCGCCGCCTTCTCGAAGTCCTCCACCGGGTAGGTCTGCGTGACGAGTTCGTCGAGCAGCAGCCGCCCCTCGCGGTACAGCTCCGCGTACAGGACGATGTCCCGCTGCGGCCGGGCGGCGCCGTAGCGGCAGCCCAGGATCGACTTGTCCAGGAACAGGGAGGAGACGAGGAAGGACGCCTCGGCGGTCGCCGGCGGCACCCCGAGCAGCACCGCCTGACCGTGCCGGTCGAGCAGGTCGACGGCCGTGCGGATCAGTTCGACCCGGCCCACGCACTCGAAGACGTGGTCCGCGCCCGTCGGCAGCACCTCCCGCACGGCGTCCGCCGACGTCAGGAAGTGCGTGGCCCCGAACCGCCGCGCCACCGCCTCCTTCGCCGGGTTCGCGTCGACGGCGACGATCCGCAGCGCTCCGGCGATCCGCGCGCCCTGCAGCACGTTGAGCCCGATCCCGCCCGTCCCGATGACGACGACACTCTCGCCGTGGCCCACCCGCGCGCGGTTGAGCACGGCGCCGACCCCGGTCAGCACCCCGCACCCGATCAGCGCGGCGGACGTCAGCGGCACGTCCTTCGGGATCGGCACCGCCTGCACGGCCTTGACGACCGTGCGCTCGGCGAAGGCCGAGTTGGCCGCGAACTGGAACAGCGGCCGCCCCGCGCGCGTGAACGGCTTCCGGGGCCGTCCGATGGCCTGCCGGCACATCGTCGGCCGGCCCCGGTCGCAGTCCGGGCAGGCACCGCAGTTGGCGAGCGTGGACAGCGCGACGTGGTCCCCCGCCGCGACGTGCGCGACCCCCGCGCCGACCGCCTCCACCACCCCCGCGCCCTCGTGCCCGAGGACCACCGGCGTCGGGAAGGGGATCGTCCCGTCCACGACCGACAGGTCGCTGTGGCACAGCCCGGCCGCCGAGATCGCGACGAGCACCTCGCCCGGCCCGGGGTCGCGCACCTCCAGATCGTCGACGACCTCGGCCCGCTTCCCGTCGAACACCACGCCTCGCATCACGCTGCTCCCCTCTGCCTCATCCCTTGGGCTGCCTGGGCAGGCCGAGCACGCGCTCGGCGATGATCGTGCGCTGGACCTGGTCCGAGCCGCCGTAGATCGTGTCGGCCCGCGAGAACAGGAACAGGTGCTGTGCGTCGTCGAGTTCGTACGGTGAGGAGGGCGACCAGTCCGCCGGGCCGACGCTCCCCGCCGCCCCCCGCACCTGCACCGCGACCTCCCCCAGCCGCTGGTGCCAGCCCGCCCACAGCAGCTTGGCCACGCTGGGCGCGCCCGGGCCGCCCGAACCCCCCAGCGTCCGCAGCGCGTTCCACCGCATGGTGCGCAGTTCCGCCCACAGCCGTACCAGCCGCTCGCGCACGACGGGGTCGTCGGCCGCGCCGGTCTGCACGGCCGTGCGCACCACCCGCCCCAACTCCGCGGCGAAGCCGATCTGCTGGGCGAGCGTCGACACCCCGCGTTCGAAACCGAGGAGGCTCATCGCGACCCGCCAGCCGTCGCCCTCCGCGCCGACGAGGTGCTCCACGCGCGCGTGGGCCCCGTCGAAGAAGACCTCGTTGAAGTCGCTCGTGCCGGTGAGCTGCCGGATGGGCCGCACCTCGATCCGTCCCGGCTGGTCCATGGGCACGAGAAGGAAGCTCAGCCCGTGGTGACGTCTCGAGTGCGGGTCGGTGCGCGCCAGCACGAAGCACCAGTCGGCCTCGTGGGCGAGGGAGGTCCAGATCTTCTGCCCGGTGACGCGGTAGGACCGTCCGTCGGGGGTGCGTTCCGCCCTCGTCCGCACACCGGCCAGATCGGAGCCGGCGCCCGGCTCGCTGTAGCCCTGGCACCACAGTTCGGCCCCGGCCGCGATCGGCGGCAAAAAGCGGGCCTTCTGCTCCGCCGTGCCGTGCGCGAGGAGCGTCGGCGCGAGCAGGTTCTCGCCGATGTGCCCCGACCGGGCCGGCGCACCCGACCGCGCGTACTCCTCGGCCCAGGCGACCTGCTGGGCGAGGGTCCCGGTCCGGTTCCCGAACCCGCCCTCCGACCACCCGATCCCGATCCACCCGGCCGAGCCGAGGACGCCTTCCCAGGCCCGGCGATCGGAGGCGTGCGGGGCGTGCTCGGCGAGCCAGGCCCGGGCCTCGGCCCGGAACTCCTCGTCCAGGGGACTTGATCCGAAATCCACGGCACCGCCTCACGTCGGGGGCAAGCTGCCCGACCGAAGGGGCGCGGGGAGCTGCGCGACCGGCCACAGACACCCGCACCCGAAAGACCACACGAAGCACGCTCAGGCGTTGGGCCGGCTCCCCTCGCGCGCGGCCCGGGCCATCTCCTCCAGCCGCGCGAGCATCGGCATCGGATCCACCCCCACCGTCCCCGGCAACACCTCCGCGATCCGCTCCGGCGTCCAGGAACCCCCCTCCGCGTAAGCCGAACGCAGTTCACTCGGCTGCGCCCACACCGCGATCTTCGGCCCCGCGACGGTGTACACCTGCCCGGTGACCCCGGCCTCCCGCGCCCGGTCCGACAGCAGGTAGACCACGAAGGCGGCCACGTCCTCCGGCTCGCCGATCTCCGCCAGCTCCATGGGCACGCCCGCCGACATCCTCGTACGGGCCACGGGGGCCACCGCGTTGGCCGTCACCCCGTACTTGTGCAGGCCCAGCGCGGCACTGCGCACGAGCGAGATGATCCCGCCCTTGGCCGCGCTGTAGTTGGCCTGCGACACCGAGCCCTGGTGGTTGCCGCTGGTGAAGCCGATCAGCGTGCCGGCGCGCTGGCGGCGCATCACCGCCGACGCCGCCCGGAACACCGTGAACGTGCCCTTGAGGTGCGTGGCGACGACCGGGTCCCACTCCTCCTCGGACATGTTGAACAGCATCCGCTCGCGCAGGATCCCCGCCACGCACACGACCCCGTCGAGCCGTCCGTAGGCCTCCAGTGCCGTGTCCACGACCCGTTGGCCTCCCGCCATGGTCGAGATGTCGTCGGCGACGGCGACGGCCTCTCCGCCGGCCGCCTCGATCTCCTTGACGACGGTCTCGGCGACCTCGCTGGTGGGTGCGGCCCCGTCCACGGCGACGCCGTAGTCGTTGACGACGACCCGCGCGCCCTGCGACGCGGCCGCGAGCGCCACCGCCCGCCCGATGCCCCGCCCCGCGCCCGTGACGGCGACGGACTTGCCGGCCAGGAAGTTCCCCATGCCGAGCCCCCTCCCGCAGTTTCTGACGGACCGTTAGATTCGAGATACGAGGACCAGATTGACCTGTCGGACAGTCGGGGACAAGCCCCGGGGAGGCACGGAATGACACTGCCGGCCGAGTTCCACGACATCGCCAAGCGCGTCAACAACTGGGGGCGCTGGGGCGCCGACGACGAGATCGGCACGCTGAACCTCGTCACCGAGGACGTCGTCCGCGCGGCGGCCGCCGAGATCCGCACCGGCCGCCGGGTCCCGCTGGCCCTGCCGCTGCGGGAGGACGGGGTGCAGACCGGGCTGATCCCGGGGCGGGTCAACCCCCTGCACTCCATGGTGCAGATCAACCAGGAGATCTTCGGACCGGGCACGGTGGCGTGCAGCGACGACGTCGTGACGATGGGCCTGCAGGCCGCCACCCACTGGGACGCGCTGACCCACGTCTCGCACTCGGGCAGGCTCTACAACGGCCGTCCGGCCGCCACCGTCACCGCGCACGGCGGAGCCGAGTTCAGCGGCATCGACAAGGTGCGGCACGTCGTCTCGCGCGGGGTGCTCCTCGACGTGGCACGCGCGCACGGCGTCGACCGACTGGAGGGCGGTCACGCGGTCACGCCGCAGGACCTGGAGGCGGCCGAGGAACTGGCGGGCACCCGGGTGCGCGCGGGCGACGTCGTGCTCGTGCGGACCGGTCAGATCCAGGTCTATCTGAGCGGCGACAAGCACGGCTACGGCCATCCGTCCCCGGGGCTGTCGGTGCGCACGCCGGAGTGGTTCCACGCGCGTGACGTGGCCGCCGTCGCCAACGACACCCTGACGTTCGAGATCTTCCCGCCGGAGATCGAGGACCTGTGGCTGCCCGTGCACGCGCTCGATCTGGTCGAGATGGGGATGCTGCAGGGCCAGAACTGGAATCTCGAAGAGTTGTCCACAGCCTGTGGAGAAACGGGCCACTACGCCTTCCTGCTGTCGGCGACGCCCGAGCCGTTCGTCGGCGGCACGGGAACTCCGGTGGCCCCCGTGGCCGTTCTCTGAGCCCTGGAAGACGTCGGCCGGCGGCGCGCGGCTGCCCGCCCCGAGCACGGCACCGCGCACCGCCATCCGACTCCGGCGTACCCCCATCGACTCCCCTCGGCCCTGAGGAAGCCGTCGACGCCGAATCACGACCCACGCTCGGCAAGGGCTCCCGTCACCGAAGCCCTCGCCGTCCCCTCACGGCGAATCGCTGACCACAAGCGTGATCAAACGGACACGTCACGTCAACACCCGGAGGGGGAATTATTACTTACGCCCCATTTGCAATGGGCGCGCACGGAAGCACAGCCAGGCGCACCGAACCCCGGCGGGCGAGGATCGACAGCGCTTTCTGCATCCGTGCACCGCACCCTGCCGGGCGTTTCGCGGTCGTGCGCCGTCGGTCCGTCACACCACCTCGTAGGCAAGCCCCCCGTAGGCCGGCTCGGGCTTCACCCGCACCGCGCCCATCCGTTCGGCGACGACACCGCACTCGGCCGCGCCTCCACGGCCGGCCTCCGCCTCGCCCGGCGCCGGGCAGCGGTCGAGCTCGCACCAGATGCGCTTGCCCGCCCCCTCGACGCTCCAGCCCCAGCGGTCCGCCAGCCCGTCGACGAGGGCCAGACCGCGGCCGCCGGTCGCCTCGTCGCCGGCACACCGGGGCACGGGGGCCCGGTCGCTGGCGTCGGCCACCTCCAGGCGGACGACGGACGGCTCGGCCGCCGTCCCCGGCAGGGAGAGCCGCAGCACGGCCGGACAGCCGGTGTGCACCACGGCGTTGGTGACCAGCTCGGAGACGAGCAGGATCAGCGTCTCGGCGAGCGGCTCCTCGTCCCCTATCCCGGACCCGGCGAGACGCGAACGGGCCCACCTGCGGGCGCGCCCCACCTCAGCGGGGTCGGGCCGGATCTCCAGCTGCACTTGAAGCACCTGCACCGCTCACACCATCCGAACCGGCGGACACATGGCCGTGCGCCACGCGAGCCACGCGAGCCGCGTGTGCACCATGACGACGGGGGCCACGATCGTAGCCATTTTCTGCATGGCCAGAACAACAGCCAGAGGCAGGGTGACGGAACGTGAATCCCTGAGGAGACAGCTTGGTTGACATACAGTCACCCCAACAAGCGCTTCGGGCATATTCCATCGCGAAGGAGTACCCGTGCGGCATACTGTGCGACGCTCGTTGCGGGGAGTCGAACAGGCGGCGGCGAAAAGCCCGTCCGCCCTGCGAGCGGCGGCGCGCACCGCCGGATCCGGCATCGCCCCAGGGGCACCGCCGGCATGGCTCATGCTCGGAACCACTCGCATCCCACAGAAGGTACCGGAGCGACGCGCCGACTCCGGGCCGTGACGGGTCACGCATCGGACACAACCCGATATCAACGCTCCGTGATTCCGGTATGCCACAATCCGCGACATCCACTCGGCGGCCGTCCGCCGCCCCGGCCGTCCCCGCAGGCAGAGCCCGCTAACCACCCGCCCCGGACAGCAGATCCCGGGCGAGCAGCTCCTCACTCTGCGTGCCGCCCCCCGCACGACGGGTGCGCACCCAGGCGCGTTTCAGCAGCAGATGGACGTCCGCCTCCCAGGTGAAGCCCATGCCGCCGTGCACCTGGAGGCAGTCGCGCGCACCACGCACGGCGGCCTCGTCGGCGAGCAGCCGGGCGGCCGCGACGTCGGCCGGGTCGCCCGTCACGGCGGCCGCGTAGACCGCCGCACGGGCCGTGTCGACCCGCACCAGCAGCTCCGCGCACAGATGCTTGACCGCCTGGAAGGCCCCGATCGGCTGTCCGAACTGCTCACGTGCCCGGGCGTGTTGCACGGCCAGCTCGCACGCGCGCGTGGCGGTGCCGAGCTGCTCCGCCGCGGTGAGGAGGACCGCGGCGGGATCGGCCGTCCCGCGCGCGGGGACCCGGTGCAGGGGGGTGAGCGGGTCCACCGAGTCCAGCGCGACGGCCCCGTCGGCGTCGCCGCGCACGACGTCCGCCTGCGCCAGCCACTCCACCAGACCGCCGCCGTCGACGGCGGCCACGACCGTCTCGCCGTCGGCCGCACCGGGCACCTCGCCCGCCGCGAGGTGTGTGGCCAGCAGTGGCCCCGGGAGCAGGGCCCGCCCCGCCTCCTCGAACGCCAACACCGCCTCGGGCAGCCCGAGTCCCACACCGCCGTCCGCCTCGGGCAGCCGCAGTGCGAAGAACCCGGCCGCACCCAGTTCGCGCCACAGCGCCCGGTCCAGTCGCCCCGGCCGGTCCACGGCGGCCCGCAGCGCCTCCCGGTCGAAGCGGCGCGCCAGCAGTGTGCGCACGCCGTCCCGCAGCGCGCGCTGATCGTCCGTCAGTCGAAATCGCATGGCGGACGGTTCACCTCCCCTTCGGCAGGCCCAGAAGCCGCTCGGCCACGATGTCCCGCTGGATCTGCGAGGTGCCGGCCGCGATGGTGTACGACAGCGAGGAGAGCCGGTCGCGGACCCAGGGACGGTCGAGGTCCAGGGCCGCGTCCCCCAGGATCTCGGCGGCGGCGTCGTACAGCTCCTGGCGCGCCTGCGAGTACCTGAGTTTGAACACCGAGCCGCCGACGCCGGGCACCCCGCCGCGGGCGGCCTCCGCCTCGCTCACGTTCCACTGCGTCAGCCGCCACAGCGCCCGGAACTCGGCGTTGAGCCGGCCCAGCCGCCGTCGCAGGGCGGGATCGTCCCAGCGTCCGCTGCGGCGGGCCTCCTCGGCCAGTTCGCCCAGCACGCGCCGGCAGGCGACGACCTCGCCCACGAACGCGGTGCCGCGCTCGAAGGACAGCGTCACCATCGTCACCCGCCAGCCGTCGTTCTCCTCGCCCACCCGGTTGGCGACGGGCACGCGCACCTCGTCGAGGAACACCTCGGCGAACTCGGCGGACCCGGCGAGGGTGCGCAGCGGCCGCACGGTGACGCCCGGGGCGTCCATCGGCATGGCGAGCCAGGTGATGCCCCGGTGTCGGGGCGCGTCCGGGTCCGTGCGGACGAGCAGTTCGCACCAGTCGGCGACCTCCGCGTGGGAGGTCCAGATCTTCGACCCGCTCACCACGTAGTCGTCGCCGTCGCGCCGTGCGCGGGTGCGCAGCGCCGCGAGGTCGGACCCGGCGTCGGGCTCGCTGAAGCCCTGGCACCAGACCTCCTCGCCGCGCAGGACGGGCGGCAGCCAGCGGGCCCGCTGCTCGGCCGTCCCCTCGGCGGCGATCGTGGGTCCCGCGTGCAGCAGCCCGACGAATCCGGCCCCCACGTAGGGGGCGCCCGCCTTCTCCGTCTCCTCCAGGAAGATCAGGCGGACGCCGGGCGGGGCCGACCAGTGCACGTCGGCGTACCCGGCGTCGTACAGCGTCCGCTGCCAGCCGAGGTCGTAGGCGCGACGGCCGGGCCAGTCGTCCGGGGAGGGCTTCGGCGGGAGCGCCGGCAGCGCCTTGGCCAGCCACTCGCGCAACCGGGCGCGGAACTCCGCGTCCTCGGGGCTGTCGGAGAGGTCCATGGTCCTGATCCCCCTGCCCTGGTCCCGGCCCGGCTACTTGTCGAGGTCCAGGTCCAGCATGCGGATCGCGTTGCCCCGCATCAGCTTGTAGACGGTCTCGTCGTCGAGGCCCTTGACGTGGTCGAGGGCGACCTCCTTGGTGTGCGGGAAGGTCGAGTCGACGTGCGGGTAGTCGGTCTCGAAGGTCGCGTTGTCGCGTCCCACCACGTCCAGGGACGCGACGCCGTGCTTGTCGCGGAAGAAGCAGCAGAAGATCTGCCGGTAGTAGTACGTGGACGGCGGCTCGGGGATGAGATCCCTGACCCCGCCCCACGCGCGGTGCTCCTCCCAGACGTCGTCGGCGCGCTCCAGGGCGTACGGGATCCAGCCCATCTGCCCTTCGGAATAGGCCAGCTTGAGGCGCGGGAACCGCACCAGGACGCCGCTGAAGAGGTAGTCCATCATCGAGGCCATCGCGTTGTTGAACGACAGGGACGCCTGGACGGCCGGGGGCGCGTCGGGCGAGGCGGCCGGCATCTGCGACGACGAACCGATGTGCATGTTCACCACCGTCCCGGTCTCCTCGCACACCGCGAAGAACGGGTCCCAGTAGCCCGAGTGGATCGACGGCAGCCCGAGGTGGCTGGGGATCTCGGAGAAGGTCACCGCGCGCACCCCGCGGGCCGCGTTGCGCCGGATCTCCGCCACCGCCAGGGCGACGTCCCACAGCGGGATCAGACACAGCGGGATGAGCCGGCCGCCGCTGCCGCCGCACCACTCCTCGACCATCCAGTCGTTGTAGGCGCGCACACAGGCCAGCGCGACCTCCTTGTCGTGCGCCTCGGCGAAGGTCTGCCCGCAGAAGCGGGGGAAGGACGGGAAGCAGAGCGAGGCCTCGACGTGGTTGAGGTCCATGTCCGCCAGCCGGGCCTTCGGGTCCCAGCACCCGCGCCGCATCTCCTCCCGGGTGATCCCCTCGAGCGTCATCTCGTCGCGGTCGAAGCCGACGGCTGCGATGTTGCGCTTGTACGGGAACTTGAGGTCCTCGTAGATCCACCAGTCGGTGGGCTGGCCGTCCGGGTCCATGGTGATCCGGTACTTCCCGGCGACGTAGGCGAGCTCGCCGATCCCGGCGGTGAGGGGCTGCGGCCCCCGGTCGCGGTACTTGCGCGGCAGCCAGGTCGCGAAGAGGTGCGCGGGCTCGATCACGTGGTCGTCGACGCTGACGATGCGCGGCAGTTCGGTGCTCATGGCTTCCCCTCCGCCTGGCGGTACGCCAGTTGTCCGGTGCGCTCCGGTGCGCTATCTGATGGACCGTCAGATCTGTTCTCCCCAGCAGGCTAGTCCGCGCCCCCTGGACCGACAAGGCGACCAGGCCTACGCTCTGCCCAAATCTGACTGTCCGTCAGTTATGCCAGGGGGCCGACGTGAACGACACCGCCACCGCCACCGCCCACGAGCTGAGCGCGTCCCGCACGCTCTGGGAGCTGCTCGCCCGCCGCGCCGACCTCACCCCCGGCCGCCGGGTCCTCCTCCAGGACGACCGCGCCCTGACCTTCGGCGAGCTGCGCGAGCGCGCGGAGCGGGTCGCGGCCGGGCTGCACGACATGGGCGTGCGCCCCGGCACGGTCGTCGCCTGGCAGCTGCCCACCCGTCCGGAGACGGCCGTCCTGTCCTTCGCCCTGGCCCGCCTGGGAGCCGTGCAGTCGCCCGTCATCCCCTTCTACCGCGACCGCGAGGTCGGCTTCGCGCTGCGCGAGTCGAAGGCGGAGTTCTTCGCGGTGCCGGGCGTCTGGCGGGGCTTCGACCACGGCGAGATGGCACGGCGGCTCGGCGCGAAGGGCGTCTTCGAGGCGTACGACGAACTGCCCGAGGGTGACCCGGCGGTGCTCCCCGAGCCGCCCTCCGAGGGCGGCTCGGTCCGCTGGATCTACTGGACCTCGGGCACCACCTCCGACCCCAAGGGCGTGCTGCACACCGACCGCTCGCTCATCGCCGGCGGCTCCTGCCTCGCCCACGCGCTGCGGCTGACCCCGGACGACGTCGGCTCGATGGCGTTCCCCTACGCCCACATCGCCGGCCCCGACTACACCGTCATGCTGCTGCTGTACGGCTTTCCGGCGGTGATGTTCGAGCACTTCGCGCTGCCGGACGCGCTGGCGGAGTACCGGCGGCACGGGGTGACCGTCGCGGGCGGGTCGACGGCGTTCTACTCGATGTTCCTCGCCGAGCAGCGCAAGCGGCCGGGCGTCCCCGTGATCCCCACGCTGCGGCTCCTCGCGGGCGGCGGAGCGCCCAAGCCGCCCGAGGTGTACCACGCCGTCGTGCGCGAAATGGGCGTGCAGCTCACCCACGGGTACGGCATGACCGAGGTGCCGATGATCACCATGGGGGCGCCCGACGACACCGCGGAGAACCTCGCGACGACGGAGGGACGGCCCCCGCGGGGCATGGAGATACGCGTGGTCGACGGCGAGGTGCGGCTGCGCGGGGAGGCCGTGTGCCAGGGGTATCTGGACCCCGGCCAGACCGCCGAGGCGTTCGACGCGGACGGCTTCCTGCGCACCGGCGATCTCGGGCGGGTGACCGACAGCGGCCACCTGGTCCTCACCGGACGGCTGAAGGACGTGATCATCCGCAAGGGCGAGAACGTGTCCGCGAAGGAGATCGAGGACCTGCTCGCCGCCCACCCGGCCGTCGGGGACGTGGCGGTGATCGGCCTGCCGGACGCGGAGCGCGGCGAACTGGTGTGCGCCGTGGTGGAACGGGCGCCGGCGGCCGGGGAGCCGCCGACCCTGGCGGCGGTGACCTCGTATCTGCGCGCCGCCGGGCTGTCGGTCCACAAGCTGCCGGAGCGGCTGGAGGTGGTGGAGGCCCTTCCGCGCAACGACACGCTGCGGAAGGTCCTCAAGTACAAGCTGCGCGAACGCTACTCCGAGGCCGCCGGGCCGGCGGCCCCCGAAGGCTACTCGGGGACCGTGAAGTAGCGCGCGAAGGCGGGGACGATCTCCGCCTCGCCGACCTTTCCGTCCGCGTCGGCGTCGAGGACGGCGGCCGCGGGCCGGGCGACTTCGTCGGGCGCTCCGAGGGCGCGCAGCACCCGTACGGTGTCCTCGACCGTCGCCCGGCCGTCGCCGTCGGCGTCCGCGACGCTCAGGGCGGCGTGCAGGAAGGGGCGGGCGATCTCGGCGAACCGCTCCGGGTTGTCGCGCAGGCGCTTGACCGCGCTGTTCACGAACTCGTCCCGGGTGATGCGCTGGTCGCCGTCCCGGTCCGCGATGCCGGCCATGCCCTGCCAGAACGCCTCGGCTCCCGCGTAGAGGGCCTGGCCCTTGTCGGAGCGGGCCGCGGTCGCGAACTCGGCGAGGACCGCCTTGGCGGCCGCGGCGAAGTCCGCCCGGTCGATGTACCCGTTGCCGTCCTGGTCGAAGGTGGCGAACCGGGCGGCGATCCTGCGTTCGTACTCACTGCTGATCATGTCTACTCGGGCCGCCTTACGTCGTCACGTGGTGAGGTGTGCGTTGCTGCCGGAAGTGCTCCGAGGGTGCTCCCCGGAGCGTTCCCGGCATGCGTCTGAGAGTGCTTCCGGCAGGGAGCGTACGACGCCGCCGACGCCCGGGTGGCGGGAAGGCGACGCCTGTGCCGAGACCGGGGGAATTTCGGGACGAGCGTGTGGCGAAACAGCGCACCGCTCACGCCGAGAGCGGCTCGGTCCCGTCGTCCACGGCGTCGGCGAGATCGCCGTAGACGTCGAAGAGACGGCGGACGCCCAGCGCCCCCAGCACCCGGTTGACGTGCGAGCCCTCGGCCGCGCCCCGCGCGGGCAGGATCAGCCGCAGCCGTCCCCGGCAGGAGCGGATCAGACGGCGGGCGGCGATCAGGACGCCGACGCCGCTGGAGTCGCAGAAGTACACCTCGGAGAGGTCCAGGACGAGACTGTGGCGACCCTCGGCCACCTCGTCGTGGATCCGCTGACGCAGCACCGGCGACGTCACCAGGTCCAGCTCGCCCGACACGTGGAGCACGGCCCAACCGCCCTGCTCGCCGCCGGTCACATTGAAGGCCACCACCACGCCTTTCGCTCGCTGTAGCTGGCTGGAAAAGGAAGCTGCCCCTTCGCTTCCTTGCAGCGCGGCTGCCCAGCGGCCGTGCCCCGAAACACAAGGGGAAAAACAGAAAGCAAAGGAAAGAGGCTTGTTTCCGTCATATGCAGTCCGGTTCGATCCTTGTCTGTCGGATACGCGCGGCCCATACCACCCCGTCGCGGACAGGGGGCGCACATTGAAACAAAGGGGCGTGCACGGTCGTAGGTGCCGACTACATTCGAGGTGACGGTGGACGCACGCTGGACACGGGCGCAGGCACAGGCACAGGCAGGGCCACGGGTGAGGGGGTCGCATGGCGAAGAAGGACGCACCGCCCCGCTGGGACCGCAAGATGCAGCAGCGGCTCGCGCGCGGTGAGGCGGCCGCCCTCGGCGAGCTCTACGACCGGTTCGCTTCGCTCGTGCACGGTCTCGCCCACCGGGTGCTCGGAGACGAACGAGCGGCCGACGGCATCACCCGCGAGGTCTTCGCCCATGTCTGGGAGCACCCCGACGCCTACGACCCGAAGCAGGGCCCGCTGCGCACCTGGGTCGCGGCCCTGACCCACCGCCTCGCCGTGCAGCGGCTGCGCGCCACCGAGACCGCCGCGCTGGCCGAGGCCGGCCGGGGCTCGGCCGCGGCGACCGAGGAACTGGAGCGCAGGGTGCGGCACGCGTCCGTCGCCGCCCGCGCCGACTACATCGTCCAGGCCATGCCCGCCCCCCTGCGCGCCGCCCTGGAGCTGGCCTACTTCCAGCGCCGCGACTACCGCCAGACCGCGGCCGACCTCGGCGTCACCGAGGACGAGGCCCGCCGCCGGCTCCGCCTGGGCCTGCAACTGCTGTCCACCGCCCACGACGTCACGGCCCCCGGAGCGCCGCCGGGGTACGGGGGTGCCGCGTGAGCGACACGAACCCCTGGCCGTCGTACGACGGAGGAGGCGACAAGGACGAGGAACGGGACGGCAGCCGGTCGAGCGAGCCGGAGAAGGGCCGAGGGGACACGGACCACGAGCAGGCGTACGGCGACGACACGGCGCCCGCGGGCCTGACCGGGCCCGACGGCACGAGCGGGCCCGGCGGCCCCGGAGACGACGGCGACGGCCCCGGCGACGACGGCAGGGGCGTCCCCTCGTCCCCCGAGCCCGACCGGCCGCCCCGCATCCCGCTGCCCCGCACGTCCGTCGAGGACGGCGGTCTGCCGCTGCCCGTACCGCGGGAGCCGGCCGGGCCGCAGCCGCTCAGGCTCGAACACCCGGTGCTCAAGTCCCTGCTGGGCGCGTGGGCGCTGGCGGCCTGCTCGGCCGAGGAGACGGCGGCCGTCGAGGAGCACCTCGGGGACTGCGGCGCCTGCGCGGACGAGGCACGGCGACTGCGCGAGGCGGTCGGACTGCTCCAGCGCCCGGAGAGCCTCGACCTCGACCCCGGTCTGCGCCACCGCGTCCTCGAAGGCTGCCTGGACCGCCGTCCGCCCCGCATCCCGGTGCCCGCCTGGGCCCGGCCCTACGACGCCGAGACCGCGCGGCTCGACGCCCTGCTCCAGGACTTCGGGGACGCCGAGTGGCACGCCCCCGTGCGACTGCGCTGGTTCCGCGGCCAGGAGGCCACGAGCCGCCGGACCACGGTCGCCGGGGTCATCGCCCATCTGCTGGCGGTGGACGGCCTGGTCGCCCTCGCCCTGGGGCTGGACGACCCGCTGGAAACGGGCGGCAGGGCGCAGTACCCGGGCGGGGCGGACGGCCCGCTCGACACCCCGGCCCGCCGCACCGAGGCCTTCTGGGCCGGCTCGCACTACCCGCCCACCCGCGCGGTGCGCGGCCCCTGGCGCGAACAGACCCACGCCCTGGTGCGCACGGTGTCCTTCGCCGGCGGGGAGGGACACGACGCCATGCCGGTGTCCTACGGCGGCTTCGAACTGCCCCTGCGGGACGCCATGCTGGACCGTGCCTTCGAGTGCTGGGTGCACGCCGAGGACATCGCGGAAGCGGTCGACTACCCCTACGCGCCGCCCGCCCCGCGCCACCTCCACGGCATGATCGACCTGGCCGCCCGGATGCTGCCGGAGACGCTCGCGGCCCGCCGCCGCGCGGGACTGGCCGCGCCCTCGCACCACACGCGCCACCTGGTGCCCGCCGGCCGCCCCGGCCGCAGCCTGCGCCTGGAGATCGAGGGCTCCGGCGGCGGCCAGTGGCTGATCCCCCTGGACTCGCCGGGCGCGGTGGGCTCCGCCGACCACGAGGTGGCCCATGTCGCCCTGGACGACGTGGAGTTCTGCCGTCTGGCCGCCGGCCATGTCTCACCGGAGGAGGCGGCCGCGGGCCAGCTGGGCGACCGGGAGGCGATCCGCGACGTGCTGTTCGCGGCGGCGAGCCTGAGCCGGATGTAGAGGCGGCGGACAGGGACGGCTCGCGGATGCGTGCGCGGGCGGCCGCAGTCGGCGGCCCGGGAAACGGCGCGGGCGGGCCCCTGTCAGGGCCGGGAAACGGCGCGGGCGGCCGCGCGTCATCCGCGGCCGCCCCACGACACGGGCTCACCTACCCCTGGGGCCTCAGGGGAACACGACCGTCCGCCGCCCGTTGAGCAGGATCCGCCGTTCCGCGTGCCACTTGACGGCCCGGGCCAGCGCCTGGCACTCCACGTCCCGCCCGATGGCCACGAGCTGGTCCGGCGTGACGCCGTGCCCCACCCGCTCGACCTCCTGCTCGATGATCGGCCCCTCGTCGAGATCGGCGGTCACATAGTGGGCCGTCGCCCCGATCAGCTTCACGCCCCGCGCATGCGCCTGGTGGTACGGCTTCGCGCCCTTGAAACTCGGCAGGAACGAGTGGTGGATGTTGATGATCCGGCCGCTGAGCTGCTTGCACAGGTCGTCGGAGAGGACCTGCATGTACCGCGCGAGGACGACCAGTTCGACGTTCTGCTCCCGGACCAGCTGCAGCAACTGCGCCTCGGCCTGCGCCTTGTTCTCCTTCGTCACCGGGATGTGGTGGAAGGGAATGTTGTACGAGCCCACGAGCTCGGCGAAGTCGGTGTGGTTGGACACCACGGCCGCGATCTCCACCGGCAGCGCGCCGATGCTCGCGCGGAACAGCAGGTCGTTCAGACAGTGCCCGAACTTGCTGACCATGAGGACGATGCGCATCTTCTCGTCGGCCCGGTTGATCTGCCAGTCCATGTGGAAGGAGTCGCCGATCGCCGCGAAGCTCGCCCGCAGCTTGTCCACGGTCACCGGCGGCTCGGCCGAGAAGTGGACGCGCAGGAAGAACAGGCCCGTGTCGTGGTCGCCGAACTGCTGACTGTCCTCGATGTTGCAGCCGGTCATGAAGAGGTAGCTCGACACGGCGTGCACGATGCCCTGCTTGTCAGGGCAGGAGAGCGTGAGGACGTACTGGTCGGCGGGGCTCGCCGCGGCTCGGCTGGACTGCGCGTTCATGCCCGACAGGGTCGCATACCGCCCACCGCTGTGGGCAACCGTCCCGCAGGACGGAACAGGGCGGCCGTCCCCGCGCCCACGTCCGCCCCCTACGCCGCCCTACGCCGCCCGCGTCATGATCCGCAGGACCTCCAGCGTCCGCGGCGGTGCGTCGGGGTCGTCGCCGTCGCTCGCGGCCATGCGCACGTGCGCGTCCCGCGCCGCCCGCACCGCGTCCGGCCACGCCTGGTGGTCGACGTACGCGGAGACCGGGGCGTCCGGCCCGACCTGGTGCATGATCCGCAGCACGCGCAGCACGGCCGTGTCGACGAGAGCCGCCTCCTGCGAGTCGCGGAAGATCGTGCCGACGTACTTCTCGGCGGACCAGTTGTCGAGCCAGGTGTCCTCGACGAGGCGGTACACGGCGTCGGTGACGTCCCCGTACCCCTCGACGCCGGCCAGCCAGACGTTCTGCTGGAACGCCGGATCGGAGAGCATGTGCAGCGCGGAGCGCACATTGCTGCGCCAGCGCCACCACGGCATGTCGTTGAGTGGCATGCCGCCCATGGTGAACGAGCGACGGCCGCGACGGGAAGAGTTCTCCGAACCTTGCACGGTCATCGATCGTACGTTTCCTCCTTCCAGGAGCCTCGGGGGCCCCTGTAATTCACCTCGACGTCACCACGTGTCGACCGAGGGTCACTCCCAGGTTAGTGATGTGACGGAATCGTGCGTGTCCATGACCGGCATGCGGCGCACGTTCACGCGGGGCACCCTCCTCCCCAGGTCCTTCCGCCTCCCCAGGTCCGTCAGAGCCATCGCCCTCTCGGCGGGCGCCCTGGCCGCCTGTGCGTCGCTCGCCGTCGGATGCGGGGCCGTCCCCGGTGCCACGGGGGGCTCGGGGGACGGCCCGATCGTCGTGATGACGTGGGCCCCCGAGGGGACGTCCGCGACCAACAAGCCGGGCATGCCCGCCTTCGCCCGCGCCTACGCCCGTTGGGTCAACGCGACCGGTGGCCTGAACGGCCGCCAGCTCAAGGTCCTGACCTGCAACGACCACAACGACACGGTGGCCGCCGCGAAGTGCGCCCGGCAGGCCGTGAAGGAGAACGCGGTCGCCGTCGTGGGCTCCTACAGCCAGCACTCCGACTCCTTCCTGCCGCATCTGGAAGGCGCCGGAATCCCGTACATCGGCGGCTACGGCGTCACGAACGACGAGTTCACCAGCCCGCTGTCCTACCCGGTCAACGGCGGCCAGCCCTCGCTGCTCGCCGGCCTCGGCAAGGAGCTGGCCGCGAGCTGCGGTCCCGTCGCGCTCGTCCGCCCCGACACCATCGCCGGGGACGCGCTGCCCACCATGCTCGACGCCGGACTGACGGCGGGCGGGCACGACAAGGCCGACGACCAGCGGGCCCCGGAGGACGCCGCCGAGTACGCGACGCAGGCCGCGACCGCCCTGGAGCACGCGACGGACGGCGGGGGCGGAACGCGGAGCGCGACCGGCAGCGGGAAGGGACGGGGCAGCGGCAAGGGCTGTGTGGTGACCGCGCTCGGGGACCGCACCAGCACCTTCATGGACTCCTTCCGCCGCACCCGCGCGGACCACCCCGACGTGCGCACCGCCACCGTCCTCGGCAGCGTCGACCAGACGGTGATCAACGCGGCCGGCGCCGGCGCGGGCCCCTTCGAGGGGGCGTACGTCACCGGCTGGTACCCCGAGGCGAGCGACCCCGCCTGGGCGCCCATGAAGAAGGTGATCAGCGAGCAGGCGTTCTCCGACACCCGGATCGACCCGACCGACACCGGCGTGCAGACCACCTGGATCGCCTACACCGTGTTCCGGCAGGCCGTGGAGTCGCTGGACGGCGGCGACGTGACCGCCGACACCGTGCGCGGCGCCCTGGACGACGGTCTGAAGATCACCACGGGCGGGCTCACGCCGACGCTGCACTGGCAGTTCTCCGACCAGCTCGCCTCCATCGGCTTCCCCCGTCTGGTCAACGCCGACGTCACCCTCCAGACCGTGCGCAAGGGCCGGCTGGTGGCCGCCAAGAAGGGGTTCGTCGACATGACGAAGACCCTGCAGAAGGCGGACGTCGACTGACCGCAGGGCGCCCCCGCCCGCGCCGGCACCGGGCCGGCCGGGGGCGACGGCGCCCGCCTGCCCTGCGCTACAGCTGGGTGGGCTGGCGCTGCGTCAGGTCGTACTTCCTCGCGATCTCGTTCCAGAGCTTCGAGGCCCGGTTCTTCTGCGCGCTGGCGGTGCCGCTCGCCCGGTTGCCGGCCTGCGTCTCGGCGGTGGTGCGGGCCGAGCCCTTCTTGCAGTTCTTCTTCCGGTCGCCGGCGACCTGGTCGGCCCAGGCCGCGTAGTGGTCGTCGGCGGACGCGGACGCCTGCCACGCCTTGGTCAGCGCGGTGGTCAGCGCCGCGTGGTCCGCGAGCCGGTCGACCTTCAGCGCCGACAGCTTCGTGACCAGCTCGTTGCGCTGCTTCGCCGCGTCCCGCAGGTCCGTGGCCGCCTGGGAGAGGTTGTCGCACGCCTTCACGTCGGCCACCGCGCTGATCACGCTGGCCCGGCTGCTGCCGCTGTCGGCCAGCAGCTTGTCCAGTTCGACGGCCTGCTGCTCTGCGGCATCGGTGGAACCCGACGACGCGGAGCCCCCGGCCGCCGGGGCCGACGCGGCGACGGTCTGGTTGCCGTCGTCCTGGCCGCCGTCACCCCCGCCGCCCGCGAGCATCGCCCCGGCGCCTATGCCGACGACCGCCAGCGCCACGCCGATCGCCGCGAACAACGGCACCCGTGAGCGGGTACGGCCTTCCCGGCCGCCGCCGTCGTCGTCACGCGTCCCGCGTCGCCCACCCGCCGCCGGGTCGCCGGGCGGGGCGTACGCGGGCTGCGGGGAACGGGCGGCGGGCCCGGCGCCGTAACCCTGCCGGGGGCCGCGGCCGGGGGCGTCCTGCTCGGAGAAGCGCGGAAGCTGCTGAGTGGATCCGGCCTGGCCGTCGCTGCCCGGGCCGCCGCGGAAGAGGTTCTCGAACCCGGCGGGCGGCTGCCGCTCCCCGCTGCCCTGCGCCGGGACGGGCGGGATGAACTGCGTGGGCTCGGAGTCGGGGTGCGCATCCGGCTGTGCGCCGCGGGCGGACATCGGTCCCGGTGCGTTCTGCGGCGAGCGGCCCAGGAAGTGGGTCGACTCGGCCGGGCTCTCGGGCGGCATGGCGCCCGGCGCGACCGGCGGCAGGTACTGGGTGGCGCCCTCGTCGGCGGGGGCGGCGGGAACCGGCGGTATGTACTGCGTCGCGCCCTCGTCGGCCGCGGAGGCCGGGACCGGCGGTATGTACTGCGTCGCGCCCTCGTCGGCCGCGGAGGCCGGGACCGGCGGTATGTACTGCGTCGCGCCCTCGTCGGCCGCGGAGGCGGAGGACACGGCCGGCGGCAGGGGTGCGCCCGGCGCGCCCTGGCCGTACGTCGGGCCGGCCGGGGCGGGTGCGCCCTCCGGCGGGAGCGGGCCCGCGCCCGCCTGGCCGCCGCCGTTCCAGGAGCCCTGCGGGGCGTTCCACTGGTCCTGCTGCGCCTGGCCCTGCTGCCGTGCCCGGTCGGTCTGGTCCGCGGGGAGCGGCCAGCCCTGGTCCGGCTGCTGCGGGGCGGACGTCTGCCCGCCGGGACCCCAGGGCTGCTCCCAGGTCTGACCGCCGGCCGGCGCCTGCTGGCCGTAGTCCTGCTGCCCGTAGTCCTGCTGCCCGTAGTCCTGCCGACCGGGCTGCGCCTGCTGTCCGTACTCCGGCTGCCCGTACTCCGGTTGCCCGTACTGCTGCCGGCCGTAGTCCGGCTGTCCGTACTCCGGCTGTCCGTGGTCCGGCTGTCCGTAGCCCTGCGGGCCCTGGTCCGGCCGTCTCTGGTCCGGTTGCCCGTACTGCTGGGCGCCGTACTGGCCGGAGTTCTCCCCCTGCTGGGGGCCGGGCTGCGGGCCGGGCCGGGACCCCGGCCGTGGCGCGTTCGCCGTCATTCCCGGCAGCAGGGGCTCCCCGCCGTCGGAGGGCAGCACGATGCCTTCGCGCGCGGGCTGCGCCGAGGGCTCCTCGCCCTGTCCACTCTGCGTCACCGGGACTCCTACTGATGGGGGACCTTCGGAATCGTCGGTTCACGCTACCGGGTCCCCGGAACCCCGTGCCACGCAGCTCAGAACGTGATCTCCCCTCCGGGCGGTGGACAGTGACGTCGGCCACGGATCCGGAGCGCCGTGCGCAGTCGCTTCGCCCGCCGTGCGGACCGACGTCGTTCCCCGCACGTTCACGCAGCGGCGCCCCGTCCGTTCACGCCGCGGTCTGCAACTCCAGCCGCGCCCCGAACTCCCTCACCACCGACTCGTCCCGGAACGGCTCCAACCGCTGCTGGAGGTCGTCGAGATACTCCGCGCCCCGGTTGGAGCGGAGCGTCTCGAGCAACTCCACCGCTTTCAGGCCGGTGTTGCAGGCCTGCTCGATCTCCCGCTGCTGCACCTGAGCGGTGGCCAGCAGGACGTACCCGATCGCGCGCCGGCGCGCGCGGCCCGGCGGATGGCCGGCCAGGGACTGCTCGGCACAGCGCGCCGCCGCCTCGGCCTGACCCAGGTCGCGGTGGCAGTGCGCCAACTCGTCGGCCAGATAGGCCTCGTCGAAGTGCGCGATCCACGCCGGGTCGTCCCCCGAGGCCGGATCGGCCGCCTCCAGCGCCGACACCGCCCGCGCGGTCGCCGCCTGCGTCCCGCGCACGTCGCCCATCAGGGCGTGCCCGCGCGCCTCCGCGGCGAGGAACATCGCCTCCGCGCGCGGGGTGACCCGCCCCCGCGCCCCCTCCTGCGCCGCTCGCGCCAACTGGGAGATCTCGCGCGGGTTTCCGAGCTGTGCGGCCAGGTGGCTCATCGAGGCGGCGAGGACGTACCCGCCGTACCCTCGGTCGCCGGCCGCCTGGGCCAGCCGCAGCGCCTGGATGTAGTACCGCTGGGCGAGGCCCGGTTGGCCGGTGTCGACGGCCATGTACCCGGCGAGTTCGGTCAGGCGGGCCACGGACGCGAAGAGTTCACGCCCCACCGCCTCCCGGTAGGAGCCGGCGAGCAGGCCCGAGACGACGCTGTTGAGGTAGTGCACGACGACCGGGCGCACATGCCCGCTGCCGTACTGGTGGTCCAGGTCGACCAGCGCCTGCGTCATCGCCTTGACGGCCGCCACGTCGGACAGGCCCACCCGGGGCCCCGCCGAGCGCGCGACCTGCGCGTCGGGTGAGGAGATCAGCCAGTCACGGCTCGGCTCGACCAGCGCCGAGGCGGCCACGGAGGAGCCGGACAGGAAGTCGCGCCGGCCCACGTCGCTGCGCCACAGCTCACAGACCTGCTCGATGGCCCCCAGCACCGTCGGCGAGAACTGGAGACCCACGCCCGAGGCGAGGTTCTTGCCGTTGGCCATGCCGATCTCGTCGATCGTGACCGTCCGGCCGAGCTTGCGGCCCAGGGCCTCGGCGATGATCGCCGGAGCGCGTCCGCGCGGCTGCTGTCCGCGCAGCCAACGGGCCACGGACGTCTTGTCGTAGCGCAGGTCGAGGCCGTGCTCGGCGCCGCACATGTTGACGCGGCGGGCGAGCCCGGCGTTCGAGCACCCCGCCTCCTGGATGAGCGCCTGCAGCCGTTCGTTCGGCTGCCGCGCGACTAGCGGCCTTGCGGCCATGGGCACTACCCCCTGTGGCTGCGGTGACCGGGGCGGCGGGTGCCTGCCCACACACCGAGTTGACGTGTCTTCCACCGAAAAGTTCCGGCCGAGAAGATCAATGCCCCACAGACCGAGCGAAAATGCGAGGCATGTGAGGATTGCTGATGATTGCCGAGCAATACGGAGAATTGCCGGGTTACCGACGGAAGCCGCCCCCGCTACCTGGATACCCTCTCCCGCGCCCGTTCCTCCCGCGCGCCCCCGCACATGCACCCATGCGCCCCGGACGCCGAATCGATGCTCCTCCCCCGCGCATTCGGGCGGGCGTAACCCCTGGTGACCGCTAGAGTTGTGTTCATCGTGGAAGAGACCATCGCGGGCGCCGAAGCCACTCAAATCCCGAAGCAGCGCGGGGAATCGCTGCTCGAGACCGCTGTTCGCTACGCCGAGGAACGTCATTGGGACGTGTTCCCCGGCACTTGGCTGGAAGCCGTCGACGGGGTGCAGCGCTGCTCCTGCGGCGACCGTGCGTGTGCGGCCCCGGGAGCGCATCCCTCCCGGCCGGACTGGGCGACGCAGGCCACCGGGAGCGCGACCGTCGCGCGCCGCATGTGGCAGAAACAGCCGACCGCCTCGATCCTGCTGCCGACCGGGCGGACGTTCGACGCGATCTCCGTTCCGGAGACCGCCGGGTTTCTCGCTCTGGCACGGATGGAGCGGATGGAGCTGACACTCGGACCCGTCACGCTGACGCCGGACCGGCGGATGCAGTTCTTCGTGCTGCCGGGCGCGTCGGCGAAGGTGCCGGACCTGGTGCGCAAACTGGGCTGGTCGTTGGGGGCCCTTGATCTCGTGACCCTCGGCGAGGGCACCTACGTGGCCGCGCCGCCGACCCGGTTCGGGTCCCGGGGCGCCGTGCAGTGGGCCTGCCGGCCCACCGCCGCCAATCGGTGGCTGCCGGACGCCGAGGAGCTGATCTCGCCGCTCGCCTACGCCTGCGGGCGCGACCGGTAGACGCCCCCACGCGGCGGAGCCGCATGTCGGACACAGTCCCGCCCCTCTCCGGGGGGCGTCGCGCACCGTAGGGTTCACGCATGACGTCCGTACGCGTGCGTAACCTCTGGAAGCGCTTCGGTCAGCAGGTCGCCGTCGCCGGGATCGATCTCGATCTGCCGTCCGGGAAGTTCATCGGGCTCGTCGGGCCCAACGGGGCGGGGAAGACCACCACCCTGTCGATGGTGACCGGGTTGCTGCGGCCCGATCAGGGGTCGGTCGAGGTCGTCGGGCACGACGTGTGGCGGGATCCCGTGGAGGTGAAGGCGCGGATCGGGGTGCTGCCCGAGGGGCTGCGGCTGTTCGAGCGGCTGTCGGGGCGTGAACTCCTCGGCTACAGCGGGCGGTTGCGGGGGCTGCCCGGCGCAGAGGTCGACAAGCGGGCCACGCAGCTGCTCGACGTCCTCGACCTGGCCGGCGCCCAGCACAAGCTCGTCGTCGACTACTCGACCGGCATGCGCAAGAAGATCGGGCTCGCGGCCGCACTGCTGCACAACCCCGAAGTGCTCTTCCTCGACGAGCCGTTCGAGGGCGTCGATCCGGTGTCCGCGCAGATCATCCGGGGCGTGCTCGAGCGGTACACGGCGTCCGGGGCGACGGTCGTCTTCTCCTCCCACGTCATGGAGCTCGTCGAGTCGCTGTGCGACTGGGTGGCGGTGATGGCGGCGGGACGGATCCGGGCCCACGGCACGCTGGAGGAGGTGCGGGGCTCGGCGCCCTCGTTGCAGCGGGCGTTCCTCGAACTCGTCGGGGCGCAGGGCCGGGACACCGGCTCCGACCTCGACTGGCTGGGCGGCGGGGCGGGCCGGTGAGCGCGCCGACGGCCGCGCCCGTCTCCTCTCCGGCCGCCTTCGCGCCGGGCCTCGTCGCCACCGTCGTCCGGCTGAAGCTGTCGCTGCTGCGCAACGGCCTGCGGCAGTCGGGCGGGCGGCGGGCCGCGTACATCGCCTCCGCCGTCGTCACCCTGCTGTTCGCCGCGCTGCAGCTGCTCGGGCTGATCGTCCTGCGGGGCCACGACCACGCGGTGTCACTGGTGGTGCTGCTGGTCGCGGTGCTCGGGCTGGGGTGGGCGGTGATGCCGCTGTTCTTCCCCGGCGGCGACGAGACCCTGGACCCGACCCGGCTGGTGATGCTGCCGCTGCGCCCCCGGCCGCTGGTGCGGGCGCTGCTCGCGGCCTCGCTGGTGGGCATCGGTCCGCTGTTCACGCTGCTGTTGCTGGCGGGGTCGGTGGTGTCGCTGGCGCACGGGGCCGCGGCGTGGGCGGTGGGGGTGTTCGCCGTGGTGCTCGCCCTGCTGGTGTGCGTGGCGCTGGCGCGGGCCGTGGCCGCCGCCAACATCCGTCTGCTGACCAGCCGCAAGGGGCGCGATCTGGCGGTGCTGAGCGGGCTGGTGATCGCGATCGGGGCGCAGGTCGTGAACTTCGGGGCGCAGCGGCTCGGGACGGCCGGTCTGGGTGAGCTCGATCCGGTGGCGGCGGTGCTGCGGTGGCTGCCCCCCGCCTCGGCGGTCGGCGCGGTGGACTCGGTGAGCGAGGGGGACTACGGGGTCGCCGCGCTCCAGCTGGCCGTCAGCGCGGGGGCGTTGGCCCTGCTGGTGAGGGCGTGGGCGCGGAGTCTGACGCGGCTGATGACCTCGCCGGACGGCTCGACCCTGCAGGCCGCCGTGCCGGCCGAGCGGGAGCGGCGCGGCCGGCCGGGACCGGCACGACTGCTTCCGGGCGGCCGTACCGGCACCGTGATGGAACGCAGCCTGCGTTACATCTGGCGTGACCCGAAGACGAAGGCGGCCTGGGTGACGTCGCTGGCCATCGGTCTGATCGTGCCGGTCTTCAACGCGCTGCAGGGCACCGGCTCGATCTACTTCGCCTGCTTCGCCGCCGGGATGCTCGGCATCCAGATGTACAACCAGTTCGGGCAGGACACCTCCGCGTTCTGGATGGTCGCCATGACGATCTCGTCGACGCGGGACGCCTACGACGAGCTGCGCGCCCGTGCGCTGGCCCTGCTGCTGATCACCCTGCCGTACGCGACGCTGGTGACCGTGGTGACGACGGCGATGCTCGGCGACTGGGCGAGGCTGCCCGAGGCGCTGGGGCTGTCCCTCGCGCTGCTCGGGGCGATGCTGGCGACCGGGGCCTGGACCTCGGCCCGCTTCCCCTACTCGATCCCGCAGGAGGGCTACAAGAACGTCGCTCCGGGGCAGGCGGGCCTCGCCTGGATCGCGATCTTCGGCGGGATGGTCGCGGCGGCCCTGCTGTGCGCGCCCGTCATCGCGGTGACGATCTGGCTGAACGTCAGCGCGGGCGGCGACGCATGGACCTGGCTGCTGCTGCCCGGCGGCGCGGTGTACGGGGCCGGCGTGACGCTGCTGGGGCTGCGGCTGGCCGCTCCCCGGACCGCGACGCGCCTGCCGGAGATCCTGGCGGCGGTGAGCAAGGGGTGACGGCCGAGAGGTGACGGGTTCGGGCCGCGAGGACGGGGTGACGGCCGGGCGGGGACGGTCGGGCGGGTCGCGGCCCTCAGGGTGTTCCGGGGCTGAGGACCGCGTCCAGGAAGGGCTCGATCGCCGTGCGCCATCCCTCCGGCTGGTCGTAGTGGACGAGGTGTCCGGCGTCGGCGACCTCGGCGTACTCGCCGCGCGGCAGGACGCGGACCATCTCCTGGGCCTCGGCGCGGCCCAGCTCGCCGTCCAGGCCGCGCACCACCAGGGCCGGGCACCGGACCTGGGTGAGCTCCTCCCAGTGCGCGTCGTAGACCCATGTCTCACGGGACTTGAGCATCTGCTCGGGCTCGAAGACGGGACGCCAGCCGTCGGGCGACTCGTGCATCGCCTCGGCGTAGAACTCGCCCCGGGAGGGGTTCGGGCGCTCCACCCAGGGGTCGTCCTCGCCGAACCACTTGCGGACGTCGGCGAGGGTGGCGAAGGGGACCGGCCAGGACGCGAACCAGTCGGCCCACTCGCGCTGCGAGGCCGCGCCGAGCGCGGAGGCCCGCATGTCGCAGACGACCAGGCCGCGCACGAGGTCGGGGCGTTTGGCGGCGAGCTGCCAGGCGGTGAGCGCGCCCATGGCGTGGCCGATGAGGACGGCCGGGGCGAGGCCGAGCTGCTCGAGGGCGGCTTCCGCGTCCTCCACGTAGGCCTCGCGGGTGAAGGCGGCCCGCGGCGGCTTCTCGCTCTGCCCGTGGCCGCGCTGGTCGAGGGCGACCGCCCGGTGGCGCTCGGAGAGCCAGCGGGCGGTGGACGCCCAGTGGGAGGCCCGGCCCATCAGGCCGTGCAGTAACAGGACCCCTGAGGTCCGCTCCGGTTCCGCTGGGCGCTGCCGTCCGCCGGAGGACTGCGCCGGGATCCCCTTGGGCGGGTCGCCGAACTCCCAGGCCGCCAGTCGTACGCCGCCCGCCCCGGTCACGTCGATGCGTCGCGCCATGGATCCTGGCACCCCCCTAGCCGTCGTACCGCTGCGCTGCCGATGCCTTCGTACCGTCTTCAATCACCCGCAGGCTATCGAATACCCTTTCGAGAAATGCACTCTCCGCGCACAACACCCCTCGTTCGAGTGACCTCGCTCAAGGAATGATCCTCGCCGCCGAGGGGAGATCTTCAGCGGGAGGCGGACCGCTCGGGGACAACGGTCCGACGGGAATGACCCTGAGAGCTCGGGGCTCCGGGTCAGCACAGGGGAGGACAGGCCCCGGCGCCGCACGGCGCCGGGGCCCTCCGCTGCTCCGCGGCACATCATCTGCCCCCTCAGGTCATATGCCTCACGCGACAGCCTGGCACGTGAAGCGCCGGAGCGCTGCGATTCGACACAGTGAACCTCCGATTCGACAAGATCGGCAGAACGCGACAACTTCCCCGTCACCCCCGGGAGTTGAACAAGGCTCAGTGTTTCGGCGTGGCCCGGCGGCGCCCCGGGGACCGCGGTCGGGCCGCGCCGGGCCGTGTCGGATGGGACTCGGGCCGTGTCGGGTGGGCCGAGTCGTGCCGGGTCGGCGGTCGGGTGGCCGCTACCGCTTCGCGACGAACACGTGCGACGCGACGTCCGACGCCAGCTCCGCGGCCTCGCCGCCGCTGCCGACCAGCACACCGCCCGCCGACTCCGTCACGCTCACCACCGAGCCGGGCTGCACTCCCGCGCGGCGCAGCGTGTACATCAGCTGCGCGTCCGTCTGGATCGGCTCGCCGATGCGGCGCACGACGACCGTCTTGCCCTCGGTGCCCGGGTCGAGATCGGCCAGCGAGACCATGCCCTCGTCCAGGAACGGGTCGGCGCCGTCCTTCTCGCCCAGCTCCTCCAGGCCCGGGATCGGGTTGCCGTACGGCGACTCGGTCGGATGCCGCAGCAGCTCCAGCACCCGCCGCTCGACGGCCTCGCTCATCACGTGCTCCCAGCGACAGGCCTCCGCGTGCACCTGCTCCCACTCCAGGCCGATCACGTCGACGAGGAGACACTCGGCGAGGCGGTGCTTGCGCATCACGCGCGTGGCCAGCCGGCGGCCCTCGTCGGTGAGCTCCAGGTGCCGGTCGCTGGCCACCGCGACCAGGCCGTCGCGCTCCATGCGGGCCACCGTCTGGCTGACCGTCGGACCGCTCTGGTCGAGCCGCTCGGCGATCCGGGCACGCATGGGGACCACGCCTTCCTCTTCCAGTTCGAGGATGGTGCGGAGATACATCTCCGTGGTGTCGATCAGTCCGGACATTCGTGCCCCTCGATTAGCTCTGCCGAAAGCTCGACCGCTCTACGGCGCGTGCGCTGGCCCTGCACCCAATTCTGCCGGATACCACCGACAACCGTGCCGCGCCGTCGAAACGAGAGGCCGCATCCGGGCACGGACGGGCGTCACGGGACGGGGCCGGCGTCCCCGCCGCCCCGCCCCCACCGGCCGTATTGACAGCGCACTGGTCCAGACCGCACGGTGATCCGCGACACGGACACCGGACCCGGACATCCGACACGGACGCCGGACACCGGACACCCACACGGCAAAGGGGCTCCCCGGATGAGCGACCGCAAGCTCGCCGCCCAGTTCTTCGACGCCGCGACCGCCCTGCTGCAGCGGGTCCGCGACGAGGAGGCCGAGGCCGTCGACGCCGCCGGCACGCTCCTCGCCGACACCGTGGCCGCCGGCGGACGCCTCTTCGCCTTCGGCGCCGGCCACTCCTCGCTCGCCGCCCAGGACGTCGTCTACCGGGCCGGCGGTCTCGCGCTGATGAACCTGCTGGCGGTACCCGGCGTGGTCGGCGTCGACGTCGTCCCCGCCACCCTCGGCTCCGCCCTGGAGCGCGTGGACGGCCTCGCGAGCGCCGTCCTCGACACCTCGCCCCTGCGCGCCGGCGACGCCCTCGTCGTCGTCTCGCTCTCCGGCCGCAACGCCCTGCCCGTGGAGATGGCCCTCCACGCCCGCGCCCTGGGGGTGAAGGTCATCGGCGTGACGTCGCTGGCGTACGCGGCGCAGACGACGTCCCGGCACGTCAGCGGGACCTTCCTGAAGGACCACTGCGACGTCGTCCTCGACTCGAAGATCGCGGTCGGCGACGCCGAGCTCACCCTCGACACCGTGCCCGCGCCCTTCGCGCCCGCCTCCACGGTCGTCACCACGGCCCTCCTCCAGGCCGTCATGGCCACCGCCGCCGGGGCGCTCGCCGAGCGCGGCGTCGAACCGCCGCTGCTGCGCTCCGGCAACGTCGACGGCGGCCACGACTGGAACGGCCGGATCATGGAGGAGTACCGGGACCGGATCTTCTACCGCCGCTGAGCGCACGCCCGCCCGCGCGCGGGTCAGCCGCCGCCCCGCCCGGCCGCGTCGGCGGCGGCCGTCAGGTCCGCCAGGTCCAGGGACGAGGCGATGCGCACGGCGACGTCCTCGGCGTAGTTCGCGTCGGAGCGTTCGAAGGCGGCCCGGCCGCCGCCGCGCAGGAACGTCACCACGCCCAGGGTGCGGCCGCGGCTGCGCAGCACCGCGCACAGCGCGTGCACCGTGTCCTCGGGCCACTGCCGGGTCCGCGCCCACTCCCGCGCCTCGTCGGCCGACGCCGAGCCCGCCCCGGCCCGCACCGAACCGGCCCTCGCGACGCACTGCAGCGCCGGGTGCCCCTCGCCGTACCGGACCGGCAGGCCCGCGTGTCCGGCGAGCGTGCTGGGCCCCGGGCCGCCCGACGGGGTGGCCGCGGCCCGCATCAGCCGCAGCGGCCCGGCTCCCTCCGCGTCCCCCATCACCCGGTCGACCAGCGCGTGGTCGGCGAATCCGGCGAGCGCGAAGTCGAGGTGGACCGTGGCCGCCTCGGCGGGGTCCTCGCACTCGGCGGCGGCGCGGGCGGCGCGGTGCAACTGGTTGGCGCGGAACCGCAGCAGCGAGGCCTCCTGCTCGCCCTGCTTGGCCTCGGTGACGTCCTGGAAGATCCAGCCGACGCCCAGCGGCACCGGCTCCTCGGCGAGCGGCGAGGCCAGCCGCAGGAAGCCGCTGCGCCAGCAGCGCCGCTTCTCGCCGTCCGCGGTGCGCACCCCGACCCACAGCTCGGCGGGGGCCGGCGGGGCGCCTTCGGCGAGGACGTGCGTCAGCGCGCTCTCCAGCTCCTCGACGCCCCGGGTGAGCAGCTCGCCCAGCGGGCGGCCCAGGACGGCCGTACGACCGGTGCCGAGCGCGCGGGCGGCGTGCGCGTTGACGACGGCGGGGCGCAGGTCGGCGTCGACCAGGACGACACCCCAGGAGGCGTCGTCGAAGAGGGCCTCGCTGAGCGCGATGGAGCGCTCCAGGTCGATCTGGGCGTGCACCTCGCTGAAGGCGCAGTACAGCCCGGCGGGCTTGCCGTCCGGTCCGGGCACGGCGGCCGACTGGGTGCGCACCAGCACCCGCCCGCCGTCCTTCGTCAGCAGCGCGAACTCGTGCACCTGGCGGCCGGGGGCGTGCATGGCGGACATCAGGCGCCCCTCGATGTCCTCCGCGTCGGCCTCGCGCACCGCCCAGCCGGCGAAACCGTGCCGGCCGACGGCTTCCCCGGCGCTCCAGCCGAGGATGCGTTCGGCCTCGCGGTTCCAGTGCGTGACGACACCGTCGCCGTCGAAGGCGCACAGGGCCGCGTCCATGCCGTCGAGCAGTGCGGCGAGGAGGTCGGCGCCGGCGGGGCCGACCACGTGTTCCGCGCCGTCCGGGGTCTTCGGGCCGTCGTCGCCCGTCCGCCCGGCCCGCTCGGGCTCGTCCGGCCCCAGCTCGTCGGTGGTCCCACTACGCCGGGAAGCACTCACCTGGACCCCCTGCAGGTTCGCTCACTTGCCCTCATTCAACTCGAACGTGACGCAGCCCACATATGGTTCGCGCAAGATTGCAGAGGAATCGTTGTGCCGCGCCTCAGCCCTGGTGGGACAGGAGCCTCAGGTCGACCCATTCCGCCGTCTCGCCGTCGAGCACGTACCGCTCGACCTCCGCGTACCCCCGTGTCCGCGCGAAACGCAGACCGTCCTCGTTGGCCGCGAGCACACACGTCTCGACCGCCCGGGCGCCGAGCACGCGCGCCTGGGCGAGAGCGTCGTCGTGCAGCGCGGATCCGTACCCGCGCCGCCGGTGCTCGGGCAGCACGCGTGCGATGACGGTCGCCACGGCCTCCTCGCCCTGCGGCGGCCGCACGGTCGAGCAGCCGACCAGGACGTCCCCGGCATAGGCGTTCCGCAGCCGGAAGCGCCCGGCCCGCTCGCGCACCTCGTCCAGGGACATCGCGGCCGGCGGCACGATCACGTTGTGCACATGCCGCCACTGTTCGAGCGCGGCCTCGCCGACGACCGCCTCGATGCGGAGACGAAGATCATTCACTGGGCCAGCGAACCCCGACCGCGACGCGCGCGTCAACAGGCGCGCGTCGATCCGGCAGGGCCGTCGCGTCCGGGCGCGGGCGTCGCCGCCGGGATGCCGGAGGCGTCGGCGCCGGCATCCCGGAAAAAACACTTGAGTCACCGTGAAGGGGTTCCTAAGGTGTGGCGTACCGAAGGAAAGGAGGTGGTCCGAAGCATGTATGCACACCGGACGTCGGAGGTGGCTGCGGGCTAGTGGCCCGTCGCCCACTGAGTGCGGTGCCGGACCGGCGTGTGCGAGTCGCACGCAACCGGCCAATTCAACGCAGTCACCCGACCCGCGAGTCGCCGGTACGTCCGGCCGGCCCTCCCACGTGAGGACCAGACTCGCGGGTCGTCTGCATTTCCGGTCCTTTGCCCGCAGGGTTTGCGGCGCGTGATCCGCGTTACGCACGGATCTTTCGCCAGGCAGTACTCTGAGCGCATGCTTCCGCTCGTTCGACGCCGTCATGTGGACTACGGCCGCGTCACGAGCATGGGCTGTCGACGCTCCTTCTGAGCCTTCCGGCCCCCTCGCGGTTCACAGCCGCCCGCGTTTTTCGCGCTCGCCCCACCTCCCCGCCCACCTGGCACCCGTGCGCCGTCCCACCCGACGCCGGCCGCGGGCCACCGCACACCCACGGACGCACCATGACGAACGTGACACCCCTCGCGACGAACCCGTCCTACCGGCAGCTCCCGATCATCGATCTCTCCGCCGCCGACCGCGGGCCCCAGGCGCGCGCCCTGCTGCACGCCCAGTTGCACAGCGCCGCGCACGACGTGGGGTTCTTCCAGCTGGTCGGACACGGTGTCGGTGAGCGGGAGACGTACGAGCTGCTGTCCGCCATGCGGGCCTTCTTCGCACTGCCCGAGGAGCAGCGGCTCGCCCTCGACAACGTGAACTCGCCGCACTTCCGGGGCTACACCCGCACCGGCGACGAGCGGACCGGCGGACGGCGGGACTGGCGCGACCAGCTCGACATCGGGGCCGAGCGGCCCGCGCGGACGCCGGGCCCGGGCGAGCCCGCCTACTGGTGGCTCCAGGGGCCCAACCAGTGGCCCGACGGGCTGCCCGAGCTGCGGACGGCCGCCCTCGCGTGGATCGAGCGGCTGAGCGCCGTCGCCGAGAAGCTGCTGCACGAGCTGCTCGCCGCGATCGGCGCGCCCGTGGACTTCTACGACCCGGTCTTCGGGGAGCGGGCGCATCCGCATCTGAAGCTCGTGCGGTATCCGGGCAGCTCCGGGGACGGGGCTGGCCAGGGGGTGGGCGCGCACAAGGACTACGGCTTCCTGACCCTGCTGCTGCAGGACGAGGTGGGCGGCCTCCAGGTGCAGCGCGAGGACGGCGCGTTCCACGACGTGCCGCCGCTGCCGGGCGCCTTCGTGGTCAACCTCGGCGAGCTGTTGGAGGTGGCCACCAACGGGTACCTCGTCGCCACCAACCACCGGGTGGTGTCACCGCCGAGCGCCGTCGAGCGGTTCTCCGTGCCGTTCTTCTACAACCCCCGCCTGGACGCGCGGGTGGAGCCGCTGCCCTTCCCGCACGCCTCCGCCGCGCCCGGCGTGACCGACGATCCGGCCAATCCGCTCTTCGCGGAGTACGGCTTCAACGAGCTGAAGGGCAAGCTGCGCGCCCACCCGCTGGTGGCCGAGCGGCATCACGCGGAGCTGCTCAGCCCCGCGTGACGGGCGCGGCCCGGCTCAGTCGGCGATGTCGTCGTAGCCCTCGATCTCGCGCGGGCTGCGCGAGCCGGGGCCGACGTAGCGGGCCGACGGACGGACCAGGCGGCCGGTGCGCTTCTGCTCCAGGATGTGCGCCGACCAGCCGGCCGTGCGGGCGCAGGTGAACATCGAGGTGAACATGTGCGCGGGGACTTCGGCGAAGTCCAGGACGATGGCCGCCCAGAACTCGACGTTCGTCGCCAGGACCCGGTCCGGGCGGCGGGCGTGGAGTTCGGCGAGGGCCGCCTTCTCCAGGGCCTCGGCCACCTCGAAGCGGGGGGCGCCCAGCTCGCGGGCGGTGCGCCGCAGCACGCGCGCGCGGGGGTCCTCGGCGCGATAGACGCGGTGGCCGAAGCCCATGAGGCGCTCGCCCTTGTCGAGGGCCTGCCGGACGTAGGCGTCGGCGTCGCCGGTGCGCTCGATCTCCTCGATCATGCCGAGGACGCGGGAGGGGGCGCCGCCGTGCAGCGGGCCCGACATGGCTCCCACGGCGCCCGAGAGGGCGGCGGCGACGTCGGCGCCGGTCGAGGCGATCACGCGCGCGGTGAACGTGGAGGCGTTCATGCCGTGCTCGGCCGCGGAGGTCCAGTAGGCGTCGACCGCCTTCACGTGCTTGGGGTCGGGCTCGCCGCGCCAGCGGATCATGAACCGTTCGACGACGGACCGGGCCTTGTCGATCTCCCGCTGCGGGACCATCGGGCGGCCCTGGCCGCGCGCGGACTGGGCGACGTAGGAGAGGGCCATGACGGCCGCGCGGGCGAGGTCGGCGCGTGCCTGCTCGGCATCGATGTCGAGGAGGGGCTTGAGGCCCCAGACGGGCGCGAGCATGGCGAGCGCGGACTGGACGTCGACGCGGATGTCGCCGGAGTGGACGGGGATCGGGAACGGTTCGGCGGGCGGCAGGCCTGGGTTGAAGGCGCCGTCGACGAGCAGGCCCCAGACGTTGCCGAAGGAGACGTGGCCGACCAGGTCCTCGATGTCGACGCCCCGGTATCGCAGGGCGCCGCCCTCCTTGTCCGGTTCGGCGATCTCCGTTTCGAACGCGACGACTCCTTCGAGTCCGGGTACGAAGTCGGACATCGGGCGGCTCCTCGTGATGTGTACGGCAGGACGGGCGACAGCGGGTGCGGGACGACCGCGCCGGCGGCTCCACGGTCCCGGGGAGGACTCGCGGTCCTGGGCGGTCACCCCAGTGATGCCCCGTCGGGCCGGCGGTCACCCAACAGGGACGGCATCTGCACCATATCCCCGAGTGCCACCTTTGGGGAGTGGTGGCGGCACTCAGTGCCACCCACGGTGGGTGGTCCGTGCCGGCGGGCCATGCGGCAAGATGGCCGGGTGACCGACGCAGACGCCGTCTCCCCCGGGCCCGTCCCCGACCCCGCCGCCATGCGCAAGCAGTACCGGGCCGAGGGGTTCTCCGAGGCCGATCTGGCCGCCTCGCCCGTGGAGCAGTTCGCCCGCTGGTTCAAGGACGCGGCCGTCGAGGCCCATCTCTTCGAGCCGAACGCCATGGTCGTCGCCACCGCGGACGCCGAGGGCCGGCCCAGCTCCCGCACCGTGCTGCTCAAGCACTTCGACGAGCAGGGGTTCGTCTTCTACACCAACTACGACTCCCGCAAGGCCCGCGACCTCGCCGAGAACCCGTACGTCTCGCTGCTCTTCCCGTGGCATCCGATGGCCCGCCAGGTCGTCGTGCGGGGCGTGGCCCGGCGCACCGGACGCGACGAGACCGCCGCCTACTTCCGCACCCGGCCGCACGGCTCGCAGCTCGGCGCCTGGGCCAGCGCCCAGTCGTCGGTGATCGCCTCCCGCGCCGACCTCGACGCCTCGTACGCCGAGCTGGCCGCCCGCTATCCGGAGGGCGAGCAGGTGCCGGTGCCGCCGCACTGGGGCGGATTCCGGGTGGCGCCGGAGTCGGTGGAGTTCTGGCAGGGCCGCCTGAACCGGCTGCACGACCGGCTGCGGTACATGGCGCAGGCGGACGGGAGCTGGCGGGTGGAGCGGCTCAGCCCGTGACGGGTCCCGGCCGGGACGAGGCAGGCTCGCCGGGACTTCAGATCTTGCCCGAGAGGTACGCCGTCCGGTGTCCGTCCAAGAGCCGCGTCATCCGGGTGCGGAACCCGTCGTCGAGCCGGGGCCAGTTCCAGAACCGGAAGCCGAGGTGGACGAAGGCCAGGTGGTCGTCGGACCAGTTCCAGGCGGGCAGCGGGACGCTCTCGCCGCAGGTGGGGCATGCGACGTGCGCCTCGCCGGTCTCGAGCCACCGGCCGATCGCGGGCGAGAGGTACGACGTGTCGCCGGTGACCGTCGCGCAGCGCGGGCAGGTCGCAGACGTCTCCCTGTCGCCGGAGTCGCCGTGGAAGACGCGGCGCTCGCTGTACACCACGACGCCCTCCGGCGAGCCCCAGCGGGCGTGCGTCACCGCCTTGTGCCAGTGCGGGCCGGGCGGGTGGGCCGGTTTGTCCCCCAGCCCCCAGCCCGGTTCCGCCCCGGCGAGCACGATGCCCTCGGCGACGAGCCAGTCGACCACGCGCTCGCCCAGAGAGGACGCGTCCTGCGGGCCCGCGTCGCGGTCGACGATCGTCTGAAAGGTGTCCCCCATGCCCGCACCGTAAGCCTGGGCACCGACAACGGCCTCAGCCCAGCTTCTCGTCCAGCAGTCCCGCCCACTGGGCCACGACCCGTTCCCGGCGGGCGCCGTCGTCGGTGAGGAGGTTGGCGAGGCCGAGGCCGCGGGCCATGTCGAGGAGGCCCTGGACGCTCTCGCGGACCCCGGGCACGGACTCGTCGGCGCCCAGGAGCTCCACGGCGATCCGGTGGGTCTCGCGGCCGACACGTGCCTCCAGCTCGGTCACGCGTGTGCGCAGCTGTTCCTCGTTGGAGGCGGCGACCCACAGGTGCAGGGCGGCTCGGAACAGGGGGCCGGTGTACAGGTCCACGAGGGCGGCGACGACCGCGCGCCGGTCGCCCGTGGAGCCGCCCGCGGCGCCCTGCGGGAACAGTGCGCGCATCGCGAGCGAGCGTTCCTCGGCGACGTACTCGACGGCCGCGGTGAACAGGTCCTCGCGGGTGGGGAAGTGGTGCTGGGCCGCGCCGCGGGAGACGCCGGCGCGTTCGGCGACGACGGAGACCGTGGAGCCCGCCCAGCCGCGTTCGGCGAGACAGGACACGGCGGCTTCCAGGAGCCGCTGCCGGGTGGCCCGGCTGCGGTCCTGCTTGGGGGAGCGGTCGCGGTCGACCGCGCTCACAGCACCCATGCGGGATCCCGTCGTTCGAGGAAGGCCGTCATCCCCTCGCGGGCCTGCGCGGTGGAGAACAGCCGGGCCGAGAGCGCGGTGAGGTCGGCGGCGTCCCGGTCGAATGTCTCCAGCACCCTAGCCGTGAGCAGCCGTTTCGTCTCGGCCAGCCCCTGTGGGGCGGATCTGCGCAGACCGTCCAGGACGGGGGCGAGTACGGCGTCGACGTCGTCGCCTGCCTCGGTCAGCAGGCCGATCCGGGCCGCCTCGTGCGCGTCGAAGCGCTCGCCGGTGAGGTAGTAGCGGGCGAGGGGGCGCGGGTCGGTGCGCGGGAGCAGGGGCAGGGAGATCACCGCCGGCGCCACGCCGATGCGCACCTCGGTGAACGCGAAGGTCGACCCGGTCGCGGCGGCCGTGATGTCGCAGGCGGCCAGCAGACCCAGTCCGCCGGCGCGGACATGGCCGGTGACCCGGGCGAGAACCGGTCTGGGCAGCTCCACGATCTGCCGCAGCAGGCCTACGAACGCGTCGGGGTCGGGCGGGTCGCGCAGGTCGGCGCCGGCGCAGAAGGCTCCGCCGGTGTGGGTGAGGACGACGGCGCGGACGTCGGCGTCCCCCGCGCAGTCGGCCAGCGCCTCGGCGAGTTGCCCGACGAGCGCCGAGGAGAGGGCGTTGCGGGTGGCGGGCGAGTCGAGGCTGAGGGTCTCGACGCCTCGGTCCCGGGTCCGTCCGACCAGGGAGGTCCTCGCCGGCGTCATACGCGCTCCCTGAGCAGGCGGCGCAGGATCTTGCCGGAGGCGGCACGCGGCACGGCGTCGACGAAGGTGACGTCGCGGACGCGTTTGTAGGGGGCGACCCGTTCGGCGACGAACATCGCGACCTCTCCCCCGGACAGACCGGGCGCGGTGGGCTGGCGGACCACGAAGGCGTGCGGGACCTCGTTGCCGTCGTCGTTGTAAACGCCGATGACGGCCGCGTCCGCTATGCCGGGGTGGGTGAGCAGCAGGGCCTCCAGTTCGGCCGGGGCCACCTGGAAGCCCTTGTACTTGATGAGTTCCTTCACGCGGTCGACGACGAACAGCCAGCCGTCCCCGTCGACTCGTCCGATGTCGCCGGTGTGCAGCCAGCCGTCCCCGTCGATCATGTCGGCGGTGGCGTCGGGGCGCCCGAGGTAGCCCTTCATGACCTGGGGGCCGCGGATGAGGATCTCGCCCGCCTCGCCGGCGTCGAGGTCCCGGCCGGGGTCGTCGAGGGAGACGATCCGCATCTCGGTGTTGGGAATGAGTTTGCCGACGGTGCCCGCGGGCGCCTCGCGCATGGCGTCGAGGGGGACGACATGGGTGCCCGGGGACAGTTCCGTCATGCCGTAGGCCTGGCCGACGGGCGGCAGGTCCAGGCGTTTCGCGCAGGCCTCGGCGAGGTCGGCGTCCAGTGGAGCGGCCGCGCTGACGACGTACCGCAGGCACGACAGGTCGTACTTCGTGACGGCCGGGTGTTTGGCGAGGGCGAGGACGATGGGCGGGGCCACGTACAGGCCGGTGATGCGGTGCTCCTGGACGGCCGCGAGGAACGTCTCCAGCTCGAAACGGGGCAGGACGACGACCGTGGCGCCCTGCCGCAGCGGCGCGTTCATCAGGGCGGTCAGGCCGTAGATGTGGAAGAAGGGCAGCACGGCGAGGATGCGGTCGCCGGGGCCGGCGGACATCACGGCGCGGAGCTGGGCGAGGTTGGTGGCGATCTGACGGTGTGTGAGCATCACGCCCTTGGGGACGCCGGTGGTGCCCGAGGAGTACGGCAGGACCGCCACGTCCGTGGCCGGGTCGATGTCCACCTGGGGTTCGGGGGCGTCCGAGCCGAGCATGTCGATCAGCGAGCGGTGTCCGGCCGCGCTGTCGCAGACGAGGATCTCCTGGACCCCGCCCGCGAGTTCGGCGGCGCGACGGGCGGTGTCCAGCAGCGGGGAGACGGTGACGATCCAGCGGGCGGCACAGTCGCCGAGCTGCTTGGCGAACTCCTCGGCGGTGGCGAGCGGGTGCACGGTGGTGACCGTGGCGCCCGCGCGGGTGGCCGCGTAGAACGCGATGGGGAACGCGACGGTGTTCGGGCTGTGCAGGGCCACGACGTCGCCCTTGCGGACCCCGGCCTGGGCGAGCGCGGCGGCGACCCTGCGGTGGAACCGGTCCACCTGCTCGTAGCTGAGGGTGGCGCCATCCGTGCCGTCGACCAGCGCGGGCAGCTCGCCGAACTCGGCGGCACGGCCCAGCACGGCCTCGTGGATGGGCAGTTCGACGGGCGGGACGTCTGCGAACTCGCTGCGGAACATGGTTCCTCCTCGCTCGCGGGGCACGACGGTGTGCGGGCCCAGGCACTTCAGGCCGCTCGGACGGCTCGGACGGTTCAGTACGACTTGGGCAGGCCCAGGGTCTGGTGGGAGACGTAGTTGAGAATCATCTCCCGGCTCACCGGAGCAATGCGAGCCACCCGCGAGGCCGTTATCAGCCTGGCGAGCCCGAACTCACGGGTGAGGCCGTTGCCGCCGAGGGTGTGCACCGCCTGGTCGACCGCCTTCACACAGGCCTCCCCGGCCGCGTACTTGGCCATGTTGGCGGCCTCGCCCGCGCCGACGTCGTCCCCCGCGTCGTACAGGCGGGCCGCCTTCTGCATCATCAGGCGGGCCAGTTCGAGTTCGATGTGGGCCTGGGCAAGGGGGTGCGCGATGGCCTGGTGGGCGCCGATGGGGGTGTTCCAGACGGTGCGGTCGCGCGCGTACTCGACCGCCCGGGCGAGCGCGTGGCGGCCCATGCCGATCGCGAACGCGGCCGTCATGACGCGCTCGGGGTTGAGGCCGGCGAACAGTTGCAGCAGGCCCGCGTCCTCGTCGCCGACGAGCGCTTCGGCGGGGAGCCGGACGTCGTCCAGGACCAGCTCGAACTGCTTCTCCACGCTGTTGAGTTCCATGTCGATGCGGCGGCGGCCGAAGCCGGGAGCGTCCCTCGGGACGATGAACAGGCAGGGCTTGAGGCGGCCCGTGCGTGCGTCCTCCGTGCGGCCGACGATCAGGGTGGCGTCGGCGATGTCGACGCCGGAGACGAAGACCTTGCGGCCGGTCAGCAGCCAGTCCCCGCTCGCGCTGTCGCGGCGGGCGGTGGTGGCGATGCGGTGGCTGTTGGAACCGGCGTCGGGCTCGGTGATGCCGAACGCCATGAGGCGGCTGCCGTCGGCCAGCGCGGGCAGCCACTCCTGCTTCTGGGCGTCCGTGCCGAAGCGGGCGATCACCGTGCCGCAGATCGCCGGGGAGACGATCATCATGAGGAGCGGGTTTCCCGCGGCGCCCAGCTCCTCGAGGATCAGGGAGAGTTCGGTGATGCCGCCGCCGCCCCCTCCGTAGGCCTCCGGGAGGTTGACGCCGATGTAGCCGAGCTTGGCGGCGGCCTGCCAGAGGGCGCTGCTCCCGGAGTCGTGAGCGTGGCTCTTCGCGAAGGCCGACACCGCTGCTCGGAGTGCCTTGTGCTCGTCGGATTCGATGAGGGTGGTCACTGTGGCTCCTTCGTCTGCGGGCTCGTGTGGCTGGTCGCGCTCGCTCGGCGGGGCCGCGTGCTCATGCGTCCCGCGCCCCTTGAGGCCGGCTGCTCTCCACCACTGCCAAGAGCGTTCCGACCTCCACCTGCTGCCCCTGCGTCACGTGCAGGGCCGTCACCGTGCCCTCCGCCGGGGCCGCGATGACGTGTTGCATCTTCATCGCTTCGAGCCAGAGCAGCGGTTCACCGGCCCGGACACCCGTTCCGGTGATGAGGCCGTCCGCGAGCTTGACGACCGTTCCCGGCATCGGGGCCAGCAGGGAGCCCGGCGCGTGCTGGGCCTGCGGGTCGGGGAAGCGGGGCAGCGCGGTGAGGACGGCGCCGTCGACGTGGACCTGGTCGCCGTGGCGGGCGATCTCGAAGCGGCGCCGTACGCCGTCGATCTCCAGGACGACCGACGCCGGGTCCGCGTGCACGACCTGGACGCCCTCGGCCGTCAGGCCGGTGCGGGTGTGGCGGTAGTGGACCTCGGTCTCCTCGCCCGCGACCGCGTACCGCTTCGTCTGCGGCTGGGACGGCAGGTTGCGCCAGCCGCCGAAACGGGAGCGCGAGGGGCCGCCGGCCTCGGCGAGCGCCGCGGCCAGCGGGGCGTACGGGTCGCGGACCGCGGTGGTCAGCTCGGCGAGGTGGCGGTCGTAGAAGCCGGTGTCCATGCGGGCGGACGTGAACTCGTCGTGGCGCAGGGAGCGGACCAGCAGGTCGCGGTTGGTGACCGGGCCGTGCAGGACCGCGCGTTCCAGCGCCCCCGCGAGCTTGCGGATCGCCTCCGCGCGCGTGGGGGCGTGGGCGACGACCTTGGCGAGCATGGGGTCGTAGTGGACGCCGATCTCGTCGCCGTCGGCGTAACCGGTGTCCAGGCGGACGCCGTCCGGGACGGTCAGGCGGTGCAGGATGCCGGTCTGCGGGGTCCAGCCGGTCGCGGGGTCCTCGGCGTAGAGGCGGGCCTCGACCGCATGACCGCGCGCGGACGGCGGCTGCGGGGCCAGTGCCGCGCCCTCCGCGATCCGGATCTGCTCGGCCACCAGGTCGAGGCCGAAGACGGCCTCCGTGACGGGGTGTTCGACCTGGAGGCGGGTGTTCATCTCCAGGAAGTGCGCCCGGCCGTCGGCGACGAGGAACTCCACGGTGCCGGCGCCGACGTAGTCCACGGCGTGCGCGGCGCGCACGGCCAGCGTGCGCAGCTGCTGCGCGACCTCGTCCGGCAGTCCGGGCGCGGGCGCCTCCTCGACGACCTTCTGGTGCCGCCGCTGGAGGGAGCAGTCCCGGGTGCCCAGCGCCCACACCGTGCCGTGCGCGTCGGCGAGGATCTGCACCTCGACATGGCGGCCGTTCTCGACGTACGGCTCGACGAACACCTCGCCGTCGCCGAAGGCGCTCGCGGCCTCGGCCCGGGCGCCGTCCAGCGCGGCGCCCAGCTCCTCCAGGCGGCGCACGACGCGCATCCCGCGCCCGCCGCCGCCCGCGGCCGCCTTCACCAGCACCGGCAGATCGGCCTCCGTCACCTCGTGCGGGGCCAGGGGCGCGAGGCCCATGAGCTGCTTCGCGCGCGTCTTGGAGGCCATCGCCCCGATCGCCTCGGGCGGCGGCCCGATCCAGACGAGCCCCGCGTCCAGGACGGCGCGCGCGAAGCCGGCGTTCTCGGAGAGGAAGCCGTAGCCGGGGTGCACGGCGTCCGCGCCCGCCGCGACCGCGGCCTTCACCACGAGGTCGGCGCGCAGGTAGGTGTCCGCGGGCGTGCTGCCGGGCAGCCGCACCGCCGTGTCGGCCACACGCGTGTGGAGGGCGTCGGCGTCGGCGTCCGAGTGCACGGCGACGGTGCGGATGCCCGCCTCGCGGCAGGTCCGGAAGACGCGGCAGGCGATCTCGCCGCGGTTGGCCACCAGAACGGAAGTAATCATGAGCCTCACATCCGGAAGACGCCGAAGCCGCCGCGGGCGCCCTCGTACGGAGCCGTGTGGACGGCCGACAGACACAGGCCGAGAACGGTGCGGGTGTCGCGCGGGTCGATGACTCCGTCGTCGTACAGCCGGCCCGACAGGAACATGGGCAGCGACTCGGACTCGATCTGCTGCTCCACCATCGCGCGCAGGGCGGCGTCGGCGTCCTCGTCGTAGGGCCGTCCCTTCGCGGCCGCCGACTGCCGGGCCACGATCGACAGGACCCCGGCGAGCTGCTGCGGGCCCATCACCGCCGACTTGGCGCTGGGCCAGGCGAAGAGGAAGCGGGGGTCGTAGGCGCGCCCGCACATGCCGTAGTGGCCGGCGCCGTACGACGCGCCCATGAGCACGGACAGGTGCGGGACCTTCGAGTTGGAGACCGCGTTGATCATCATCGAGCCGTGCTTGATGATGCCGCCCTGCTCGTACTCGCGCCCCACCATGTAGCCGGTGGTGTTGTGCAGGAAGAGCAGCGGGATGTCGCGCTGGTTGGCGAGCTGGATGAACTGGGCGGCCTTCTGCGACTCCTCGCCGAACAGGACGCCCCGGGCGTTGGCCAGGATGCCCACGGGGTAGCCGTGCAGCGTCGCCCAGCCGGTGACCAGGCTCGTTCCGTACAGGGGCTTGAACTCGTCGAAGTCGGAGGCGTCGACGATCCGGGCGATCACCTCGCGCGGGTCGAACGGAGTGCGCAGGTCCCCCGGGACGATGCCCAGGAGCTCCTCCTCGTCGTACCGGGGAGGTACGGCCGGACCGGGGTCCTGGTGGGCCTTGCGGTGGTTGAGGCGGGCCACGACGCGCCGGGCCTGCCGCAGGGCGTCCCGCTCGTCGACGGCGAAGTAGTCGGCGAGTCCCGACACGCGCGCGTGCATCTCCGCGCCGCCCAGCGACTCGTCGTCGCTCTCCTCGCCGGTGGCCATCTTCACCAGGGGCGGCCCGCCGAGGAACACCTTCGCCCGCTCCTTGACCATGATCACGTGGTCGGACATGCCGGGGATGTACGCGCCTCCCGCGGTGGAGTTCCCGAAGACCACGGCGACGGTCGGGATCCCTGCGGCGGAGAGCCGGGTCAGGTCGCGGAACACGGCCCCGCCCGGGATGAAGATCTCCTTCTGCGAGGGCAGGTCGGCCCCGCCGGACTCCACCAGGCTGATGCAGGGCAACCGGTTGGCGAGGGCGATGTCGTTGGCGCGCAGGGCCTTCTTCAGGGACCAGGGGTTGCTGGCGCCGCCGCGCACGGTCGGGTCGTTCGCGGTGATCAGACATTCCACGCCCTCGACGACGCCGATGCCGGTGACGAGGGACGCGCCGACCGTGTAGTCGCTGCCCCAGGCGGCCAGCGGCGACAGTTCCAGGAACGGCGTGTCGGGGTCCAGGAGCAGTTCGATGCGCTCGCGGGCGAGGAGCTTGCCGCGTGCGCGGTGCCGGGCGACGTACTTCTCCCCTCCCCCCGCCAGCGCCTTCGCGTGCTCGGCGTCGAGGTCGGCGAGCTTGGCCAGCATGGTCTCGCGGTGCGCGCGGTAGTCGGGGCCGTGGGTGTCCAGGGTGGACGTGATGACCGTCAAAGGAGGGCCTCCGGGATGTCCAGGCAGCGGGAGCGCAGCCATTCGCCGAGCGCCTTGGCCTGCGGGTCGAAGCGGTGCTGGGCGGCCACGCCGGCGCCGAGGAGGCCCTCGACGACGAAGTTCAGGGCGCGCAGCCGGGGCAGGGCGTGGCGGGTGACGGTCAGCGTCCGGCACTCGGGTAGGAGCTGCCGGAACCGGTCGGTCGTCAGCTCGTGGGCGAGCCAGCGCCAGGCCTCGTCCGTGCGGGCCCACACCCCGACGTTGGCGTCCGAGCCCTTGTCCCCGCTGCGGGCGCCGACGACGAGCCCGAGGGGGGCGCGCCGTACGGGCCCCGGGGGCAGCGGCTCCGGCAGGTCCTCCTGCTCCGTCGGCTCGAGTACGCGGGTGCCGGCGGCCGGGGGGACGGGCAGGCGACGGCCGTCGTCGAGGACGGCGACGTGCTCGACGTCGCCCTGGGGGACGTACGCGGCCTCGAACACCCCGTAGGGGGAGCCCTTTCCGGGCGGGGCGAGCACATGGAAGCCGGGGTAGCTCGCCAGCGCCAGTTCGATGGCGGCTCCGCTCAACGCACGTCCCACGACCGTCTGTTGCGGGTCGCGCACGACGAGCCGCAGCAGCGCGCTCGCGGTCTCCTCGGTGCCCGCGTCCGGCCGGTCGGTGCGCACGAGCTCCCAGCGGACCTCCTCCGGACGGGACTTGGCGAAGGCGTCCGCCATCTGCTCCCGCACCAGTGCGGCCTTGGCCTCGATGTCGAGACCGGTGAGCACGAAGACGACCTCGTTGCGGAAGCCGCCGAGCCGGGTGCGGCCGACCTTGAGCGTCGGGGGCGGGGCCTCGCCGCGCACGCCGTGGATCCGCACCCGGTCCGGGCCGTCCTGGGCGAGCCGCACGGAGTCCAGACGGGCGGTGACGTCGGGCCCGGCGTACCGGGCGCCGGCCGTCTCGTACAGCAGCTGGGCCGTGACCGTGCCGACGTCGACGAAGCCGCCGGTGCCGGGGTGTTTGGTGATCACGCAGCCGCCGTCGGCGTGGATCTCCGCGAGGGGGAAGCCGGGCCGCCGGACGTCGCGGCCGCCGCCGTCCTCGGCGAAGAAGGCGTAGTTGCCGCCGGTGGCCTGCGTCCCGCACTCCAGCACGTGACCGGCGACGACGGCGCCCGCGAGCCGGTCGTACTGCGTCGTCTCCCAGCCGAAGTGGGCGGCGGCGGGGCCGGTCACGAGAGCCGCGTCGGTGACCCGCCCGGCGACGACGACGTCCGCGCCCTCGCGCAGACACGCGGCGATGCCGAAGCCGCCGAGGTAGGCGTGCGCGGTGAGGCTGTCCGGGTACCGGGGGCCGAGGTCGTCGCCCTCGACATGCGCGACGCGCACGGGGACGCCCAGCCGGTCCGCCAACCGCCGCACGGCGTCGGCGAGTCCGCGGGGGTTGAGACCGCCGGCGTTGGTGACGATCCGCACGCCGCGGTCGTGGGCGAGGCCGAGGCACTCCTCCAGCTGGCGCAGGAAGGTGCGGGCGTACCCGGCGGCCGGGTCCTTCAACCGGTCGCGCCCGAGGATGAGCATGGTCAGCTCGGCGAGATAGTCGCCGGTGAGGACGTCGAGCTCGCCGCCGGTGAGCATCTCGCGCAAGGCGTCGAAGCGGTCGCCGTAGAACCCGGAGGCGTTCCCGACGCGGAGCACGCTCACGACGCCGGCCCTTTCGGCTCCTTCGGCTCCTTCGGTTCGTTCGGTTCCTTCGGCGGGCGGCCGCTGCCGGGCGGGCCGGCGAAGGCCTGGGCGACGTCCAGCCAGCGGTCGGCGTCGGGGCCCTCGGCCCGCAGGGCGAGGTCGTCGCGGTGGGCGCGCTGGGTGACCAGGAGGCAGAAGTCGAGGGCGGGGCCGGTGACGCGGTCCGTGGCGTCCTCGGGTCCGAACGTCCACAACCGGCCCGAAGGGCTGCGGAGTTCGACGCGGAACTCCTCGAACGGCGTGGGCAGTCCGTGCACGCCGAAGGCGAAGTCACGGGTACGGACGCCGAGGCGGACGATGTGCCGGAGCCGGTCGGTGGGCACGGGCGCCGTGCCCAGCGCGTCCGCCACGTCCAGCCCGTGCGCCCAGGTCTCCATGAGGCGGGCGGTGGCCATGGAGGCGACGGCCATCGGCGGGCCGTACCAGGGGAAACGCGCCCCGGCCGGCGCTTCCCGCAGCGCCTTGTCCAGAGCCTCGCGCCCGGTCCGCCAGTCCGCGAGCAGCTGTGCGGGGGGCTTGCGCGCGCCCTCCTCGGCGCCGTTGTCGACGAAGTCCCCGGGGGCGGCCAGCGCCTTCTCGACCTCGCGGGCGAAGGCGTCCTGGTCGGTCACGGCCAGCACGGAGGAGTGGTCGGTCCAGGCGAGATGCGCGATCTGGTGGGCGACGGTCCAACCGGTGGCGGGGGTCGGGAGCGTCCATTGCTCCGGCCTCAACTCGGCCACGAGCCGGTCGAGTTCGTCGCTTTCGGCACGGAGGTCGTCGAGCACGGGGGTCGGGTCGGCCATGGGGTGGAGCATGGCAGCGCCCCAATAAACAATCAAGCATGCTTGCATGAATTTCTGCGAGGGCCGCGCCCCCGCTCGGAGCTCGCTCGGCGTTTCCCGTCAGCGCTCCCGCGCCTGGCTCGGTGTTTCCGCGACAGCGTGTCCGCGTCAGCGCTCCCGGCCCGTCTCGGCGTGTCCGCGTCAGCGCTCCCGGCCTCGCTCGGCGTGTCCGCGTCAGCGCTCCCGGCCTGTCTCGGGGTTTCCCGCGTCGGCGTGCCGCGCCCGGCTCACGCCTCCGGTGTCGGCGTCTTCGCGCGGCCCGCCTGGGTGCGGACCGCGCCCATGCTGGCCGCGATGACCAGGGCGATCGCGGCGGCCTGGGTGGTGGTCAGGGCCTGGTCGAGGACGAGGAAGCCCGCGGCGGCGGCGAGGGCCGGTTCCAGGCTCATCAGGACCGCGAAGGTGGAGGCGGGCAGGCGTCGCAGGGCGAGCAGTTCGAGGGTGTAGGGGAGGACCGAGGAGAGCATGGCCACCCCCGCGCCCAGCCCCAGCGTCACGGGGTCCGCCAGCTTCGTGCCCGACTCCGCGAGCCCCAGGGGGAGGAAGAGCAGCGCACCCACCGCCATCGCCAGCGCCAGACCGTCCGCCTGCGGGAAACGGCGGCCGGTGCGGACGCTGAACACGATGTACGTCGCCCACATGGCGCCGGCCCCCAGCGCGAAGGCGACGCCCACCGGATCGAGGGCGCCGAAGCCCGCGCCGCCCTCTCCGCCGCCCCCGCCGCTGAGCAGGAAGACGCCCGCGAGCGCCAGCGCGGCCCAGACCAGGTTCAGGGCGCGGCGCGAGGCGACGACCGACAGGGCGAGCGGGCCCAGGACCTCCAGGGTCACCGCCGCGCCCAGCGGGATGCGGTCCAGGGCCTGGTAGAAGAGGCCGTTCATCGCCGCCAGCGTGACGCCGAAGACGACCACCGTGCCCCAGTCGGCGCGCGAGTGGCCGCGCAGGCGCGGCCGGCAGACGACCAGCAGGACGACCGCGGCCACCAGCAGCCGCAGCGACACCACGCCCAGGGCGCCCGCCCTCGGCATCAGCGTCACCGCCAGCGCGCCGCCGAACTGCACCGAGACCCCTCCGGCGACCACGAGGCCGACCGGGCCGAGCGAGCCGAACCGGCCCGGGCCTCCCGCGGGGGCGTCGGCCGAGGGTCGCGGTGAGGCGCTGACGGGGGCCGTGGTGGCTGCGCCTGTTGCGTCAGGGGTGGTCACGGGCGGTCCAGGTGTTCGGTTCGGTTCGTTCATCACGATGTACTGCCTGGTCCAGGTTAATGGACCTCGTCAGGTGTGTGAACCCTTTTTGCCTCTGTCTCAGGCTGCGAGACATCGGTCGCGTACGGGGCCGGGCCCGGGCACTGGGGCGCCCGGGAGACGGTCGTCGCCGGCGGGTCCGGAGCCCGGCCGCGTCCGCGCCTCCCCTACGCGGACGCGGAACCGTCCTCGTCCTCCAGCCCTGCCTGCAGCCCGGCATCCGGCCCGGGATCCACTCCCGCCTGCAGCCCGGCCTCCGTTCCCGCCTCCAGCCCCGCTGCCAGCACCTCCGCCAGATGCCTGCCCCGCACCCCCGCCAGCTGCTCGAGCTGCGTGCGGCAGGAGAACCCGTCCGCCAGGACCACCGCCCCCGCCGGGGCGTCCCGCACGGCCGGCAGCAACTGCTCCTCCGCGCAGGCCGCCGACACCTCGAAGTGGCCCTTCCCGAAGCCGAAGTCGCCCGCCAGGCCGCAGCACCCGCCGCTCAGGCCGCCGGTGAGACCCGCGGCCTCGCGCAGCCGCCGCTCCGCCGCGTCGCCCAGGACCGCGTGCTGGTGGCAGTGGGTCTGGCCGACCGCCGGACGGTCGAGCCGGGGCGGCCTCCAGTCGGGGACGTGCCGCTCCAGGACCTCCGCGAAGGTGAGGACGCGGGCGGCGAGACGGGCCGCTCGCGGGTCGTCGTGCAGCAGCTCGGGCAGGTCGGTGCGCAGGGCGGCCGCACAGCTCGGCTCCAGGACGACCACCGGCGCGGCCGTCTCCAGCACCGGCTCCATCAGGTCGAGCGTGCGGCGCAGCACGGTGCGCGCGTGGTCGAGCTGACCGGTGGACACGTAGGTCAGCCCGCAGCAGACCCGGCCCCGGCGGGCGGTCAGCAGCGCGGCAGCGCTCCTCGTGCGGCCGTCGCCCACCGGGCGGCCCCGCATCCGCAGCGTCGGCGGCAGCGCCACCCGCAGGCCCGCCGCCTCCAGCACCCGGACGGCGGCCCGCCCCACGGACGGCGAGAGGAACTCGGTGAAGGTGTCGGGCCACAGCACGACGAGGCCACCCGCACCGTCGCCGGGCTCAGCGCCCGTGCCCGTGCCCGTGCCCGTGTCCGTGTCCGTGCCCGTGCCCGTGTCGGAGGCGGGTCGGCGACGCCACCAGGTGCTGAAGGTCTCCCGGGCCAGGTGGGGGATGTCGCGTTCCGGTGTGATGCCGGCCAGGCGTTTGGCCAGTCCCGCCAGGGGGCGGACGCGGGCCAGTGCGTTCAGCACGGCCGCCGCCCGCAGCCGCGCCGCCCACCGCAGCCACGTCGGCAGCCTGCCCATGCTGTAGTGGGCGGCCGGGCGGCGGCGTCCCTCGTAGTGGTGGTGCAGGAACTCCGCCTTGTAGGTGGCCATGTCGACCCCGACCGGGCAGTCGGAGCGGCAGCCCTTGCAGGACAGGCACAGGTCGAGTGCGTCCCGGACCTCGGTGGAACGCCAGCCGCCGGTCACCAGCTCGCCGGCCAGCATCTCGTGCAGCAGACGGGCACGCCCGCGCGTGGAGTGCTCCTCCCGCCCCGTGGCGCGGAACGACGGACACATCACCCCCGCCCCCGCCGCCGTGGTCGTCCGGCACTTCGCGACCCCCACGCACCGCCGCACCGCCGCCGAGAAGTCGCCGCCGTCGGACGGGTATCCGAAGGCGACGTCCACCGGTTCGCGGGGCAGGACGGAGAAACGCAGGCCGGCGTCGAGGGGCGCGGGCCGCACCAGCATCCCCGGGTTGAGCAGGTCGTCCGGGTCCCAGACCCCCTTCGCCCGCTCGAACAGCGCGACCAGTTCCGTCCCGTACATGCGCGGCAGCAGTTCGGCGCGGGCCTGCCCGTCGCCGTGTTCGCCGGAGAGCGAGCCGCCGTGCGCGACGACCAGTTCGGCCAGTTCCTCGGAGAAGCGGCGGAAGCGGCCGATACCGGCCGGTGTCAGCAGGTCGAAGTCGATGCGGACGTGGATGCAGCCGTCCCCGAAGTGCCCGTACGGGGCGCCGCGCAGACCGTGCCGCGCGAGCAGCCCCCTGAAGTCGCGCAGGTACGCGCCGAGCCGGGCCGGCGGCACCGCGCAGTCCTCCCAGCCGGGCCAGGCCTCGGAGCCGTCCGGCATCCGGGTCGCCGTCCCGCTCGCGTCCTCCCGGACGCGCCACAGCGCCCGCTGCCCGGCCGGGTCCCTGACCACCCGCGCGTCCACGACGTCCGCCGCGCGCACGATCGTCTGCGCACGCGCGCGTGCCTCGCCCTCCGACTCGCCGCCCGTCTCGACGAACAGCCACGCCCCGCCGCGCGGCAGTCCGGACGTTCCCGGGGGCACCAGGTCGGCGGCCATCCCCTCCACCGTGAGCGGCCCGTACGGCAGCAGCCCGGCCGCGGCCTCGGCGGCGGCGCCCTCGTCGGCGTACCCGAGCACCGCGAGCGCACGCGCGCGTGGCGCCTCGACGAGCCGTACGACGGCCTGGGTCAGCACGCCCAGGGTGCCTTCGCTGCCGCAGAAGGAGCGGGCGACGTCCGCGCCGTTCTCCGGCAGCAGCGCGTCCAGCGCGTAACCGGAGATACGGCGGGGCAGCTCGGGAAAGCCGGTGCGCAGCCGGGCGAGCTCACCGTCCACCAGGGCACGCAGCCCGTCCGGTGCTCCCGCCCACCCCCGGCCGAGCCGCAGCCGCCGCCCGCGCCCGGTGACGACGTCCAGCTCGCGCACGCTGTCCGCCGTCGTCCCCCAGGCCACCGAGTGGGAGCCGCACGAGTTGTTGCCGATCATCCCGCCGAGCGTGCACCGGCTGTGGGTGGAGGGGTCGGGCCCGAAGCGCAGCCCGTGCGGGGCGGCGGCCTCCTGGAGCCGGTCGAGCACCAGCCCCGGCTGGACGACGGCCGTGCGCGTCCGCGGGTCCAGCGAGACCAGCCGGTTCATGTGCCGGGTGAAGTCCAGCACGACGCCCGTCCCCGTGGCCTGTCCCGCGATCGACGTCCCGCCGCCCCGCGCCACCACCGGCGTGCCGTGCGCCCGGCACACCTCCAGCACGGCCGCCACGTCGTCCTCGTCCCGGGGCGCGACCACCCCGAGCGGGACACGCCGGTAGTTGGAGGCGTCCATGGTCACGAGCGCCCGGGAGGTGACGTCGAAGCCGACGTCACCCCGGACGGCCTTGCGCAGTTCGGCCTCGAGATCCGTCATGGCTTCAGCAAACCAGCAAGCGCCCGCGCCTTCAGCCCCTCCGGGTGCGCCTCCGCACGTTCAGCCCCCGGGTGCGCCTCCGCAGCTTCTGCCCGCCGGGTGCACCTCCTGCGCCGACACGCACTCGTCTCATCCGACGGACTTCGTTTCACCCAGGTTTCCCCCACCGGCTAACCTCCCTTCCGTGGCTGAGATCCGGATTCCTTCTGACATCAAGCCCGCCGACGGTCGATTCGGCGCGGGCCCCTCCAAGGTGCGGGTGGAGGCGCTGGACGCCCTGGCCGCCACCGGTACGTCCCTCCTCGGCACCTCGCACCGCCAGGCCCCGGTGAAGAACCTGGTCGGTCAGGTGCGCGAGGGCATCTCCGAGCTGTTCTCCCTCCCCGAGGGCTACGAGGTCGTCCTCGGCAACGGCGGCTCCACCGCGTTCTGGGACATCGCGACGCACGGCCTGATCGAGAACAAGTCGCAGCACCTCACCTTCGGTGAGTTCAGCTCGAAGTTCGCGAAGGCCGCCAAGCTCGCGCCGTGGCTGGCCGAGCCCACCGTGATCTCCTCCGAGCCCGGCACGCACCCCGAGCCGGCGGCCGAGGCGGGCGTCGACGTCTACGCCTTCACCCACAACGAGACCTCCACCGGCGTCGCCGCCCCGCTGAAGCGGGTCCAGGGCGCCGACGAGGGCGCGCTGGTCCTGGTCGACGCGACCTCCGGCGCCGGCGGCCTCCCGGTCGACATCGCCGAGACGGACGTCTACTACTTCGCCCCGCAGAAGTCCTTCGCCTCCGACGGCGGTCTGTGGATCGGCGTGTTCTCCCCGGCCGCGATCGAGCGCGCCGAGCGGATCCACGCGTCCGGCCGTCACATCCCGGAGTTCTTCAGCCTGCCGACGGCGATCGACAACTCCCGCAAGAACCAGACGTACAACACGCCGGCCCTCGCCACCCTCTTCCTGCTGAACCAGCAGCTGGAGTGGATCAACGGCCAGGGCGGCCTGGACTGGTCGGTGCGCCGCACCGCCACCTCCGCGCGCACGCTGTACGGCTGGGCCGAGGACGTCAAGTACGCGAACCCGTTCGTCGCCGACCCGGCCAAGCGCTCCCAGGTCATCGGCACGATCGACTTCACGGACGACGTGGACGCGGCCGCCGTCGCCAAGGTCCTGCGCGCCAACGGCATCGTCGACACCGAGCCCTACCGCAAGCTCGGCCGCAACCAGCTGCGCGTGGCGATGTTCCCGGCGATCGACCCGGCGGACGTCGAGGCGCTCACGAAGTGCGTCGACTACGTGATCGACAAGCTCTGACCGCTTCCGTACGCAGGTGAAGGGCGCCCGGCGATCGCCGGGCGCCCTTCACGTCGTCCGTTCGGCGGCAGGTCGGTCAGCCGCGGAAGCCGAGCAGCCCGTGCAGGGTGTCGGCGGGTGCCCCGGTGGCCGGCTGTCCGGCGGCCAGGGCGGAGGCCGCGGCGGCCGCCGGCTTGGGGTCGGCGGTCTTCTTGCAGACCGCGTCGGCCACACCGCTGCCGCGCGGCACGGTGCCGTCGGTGAGGTACTTGGCCAGGTACGTGTCCAGGCAGGCGTTGCCGCTCAGCGTGATGCCGTGGTTGCCGCCGCCCTGCTCGACCACCAGGCTGGAGTGCTTGAGCAGACGGTGGACCGCGACGCCGCCCTGGTAGGGGGTGGCCGCGTCCTTCGTCGCCTGGAACAGCAGCACCGGCGGGAGCTTGCTGTTGGCGACGTTCACCGGCTTCATCGGCTTGGTGGGCCAGTACGCGCAGGGCGCGTTGTACCAGGCGTTGTTCCAGGCCATGAACGGGGCCTTCTCGTACACGGCCCAGTTGTCCTTGCGCCACTGGTTCCAGTCGCGCGGCCAGGAGACGTCACGGCACTGCACGGCGGTGTAGACGCTGTAGCCGTTGTCGCCGGAGGCGTCGATGGCCGCGATGCCCTCGTACGCCTTGACGAGCGGGGTGGCGTTCTTGTCGTTCACGTAGGCGGCGAACGCCGTGGCGAGGGTGGGCCAGTAGCCGTTGTAGTAGCCGCCGGGGATGAAGGTGTCCTCCAGCTCGGAGGCGCCCACCTTGCCGCCGGCCGGCTTCTTGGCCAGTTCCGCCCGCATCGCGTACCACTTGGCCTCGATCTTGGCCGCGTCGGTGCCGAGCTTGTACGTGCTGTCGTACTTGGCGATCCACGCCATCAGCGCCTTCTGGCGGGCGTCGAAGGCGTAGTCCTGCGAGATGTTGGCGTCGTACCAGACCCCACCGGGGTCGACGATCGAGTCCAGCACGAAGCGGCGCACCCGGGTCGGGTAGAGCTTGGCGTAGACCTGACCCAGGTAGGTGCCGTACGAGTAGCCGAAGTAGTTGATCTTCTGGGCGCCGAGCGCCTTGCGGATCGCGTCCATGTCCTTCACGGCGTTGACCGTGTTGATGTACGGCAGGACGTCCGCGTACTTGGTGCCGCAGGCCTTGGCGAAGGACTTGGCGCGCTCGAGGTTGGCCTTCTCGATCGCGTGCGTGCTGGGCACGGAATCCGGGCGGACCGGGTTGAAGTGGCCGGGCTTGCAGTCCAGGGCGGGCTTGCTCTGGCCCACGCCCCGCGGGTCGAAGCCGATGACGTCGTACTGGGACGCGACCGCCTTGGGCAGCGAGGACGCGACGAAATCGGCGAGGGACAGACCGCTGCCGCCGGGGCCGCCGGGGTTGACCAGCAGCGGGCCCTGGTACTTGCGCGCGGTGTGCGGGACACGGGACAGGGCGAGGGTTATCTTCCGGCCCTGCGGCTTGGCGTAGTTCAGCGGCACCTTGACCGTCGCGCACTGCAGGGTCGGAGCGTCCTCCGTGGCGCACTTCTTCCAGGTCACCTTCGGCGCCTGGGCGGCCTGCGCGGACTGGGGCGTGGTGGCCTCGGCCGGGACGGCCGTGAGCGACCCGGCCAGCACGACGGTCGCGCCGCACAGCACGGCTGTGCTTCTTCTCATGAAGTTCCTTCACACCATGGGGGGTTCGGTAGGACCGGAAGGTTCGCGATCCTGGCCGGATCTTTCCGGAGAAGCGCGGCTCCACGAAGCATTTCGACCGAAGATTTTGAACTTCTTTGAGTCACGGGCCACTTACGACGGGGTGCCCGGTGATCGGTCCACCGGGCACCGCTGTCACGCCGCCGTGCAGCTCACGCTCGGCGCACCCCCGCCCCCGGGCGCGCCCCCGAAGCCGAAGCCGGCCGAACCGCCCGCCGGGACCGCTCCGTTGTGGGCGGCGTTCACGGCCGTCACCGTCGCGCCGGTCTGCGTGTACGAGGCGTTCCACATGTTCGTGATCTTCTGCGAGCCGCTCCAGGTCCAGCTCACCTTCCACGAGCTGATCGCGGCCGTACCCGTGTTGGTCACCTTCACCTCGGCGTTGAAGCCGCCGCCCCAGTCGCTGCTGACGGTGTAGGAGGCGGTGCAGGCGGCCGTGCTCCCGCCGCCACCGCCACCGCCGCCCCCACCGCCGCCGCCTCCGCCGCCCGGGAAGCCCGGCGCCTTGACGCTCGCCAGGTACCCGTCCTTCACGGTGTCCACGGTCTGCCAGTCGTCCTTGAGGATCCCGCCGGTGTCACCGGAGTTGGGGTTCCAGGACCAGAAGGTCCAGTGGAAGGAGTCGGCGCCGTACGTCGAGGTCGGCCGGAGGTAGCTCACCAGCGCCGCCAGCCACTTCTGGTCGACGGTGGCCTGCAGCGTCGTACCGAACTCGCCCACCCACACGGGCGCGATGTTCTGCTTGAAGATGTAGCCCCAGTACTTGTCCCAGATCCCCGGCATGTTGGCGGGGAAGGAGGGGTCGCTGAACCAGCTCTGCTGGGCGACGCTGGTGGCGTAGTCGTGGGCGGAGTACACGACCCGGTTCGGCACGTTCAGCTGCACCGGGTACTGGCCGACGCCCATCAGGTTGCCGCCCCACCAGCCGGACACTCCGTTGAAGGTCTGCACGCCCTCCACGAAGATCAGCAGGTCGGGGTTGGCGGACAGGACGGCGTTGCCGGCGCGCTGCGCGGCCAGCCGCCAGTCCGTCGCCGTGTCCCCGCATCCCCAACAGGCGGGATCGTGCGGCTCGTTGTGCAGGTCGATGCCGACGACGGCGTCCTGGCCCCGGTAACGGGTGGCCAGGGCCTTGAGGTTGGTGATCCACGTCGACTCGGGCACGGCGGAGGTGTACCAGAGCGCCGACTGCCCGGCGGAGTCCGGGCGGTGCCGGTCGAGGATGACCTTCAGACCGTCCGAACCGGCGTACGCGACGATCCGGTCCAGGATCTGCAGCGAGTTCAGACCCTGCAGGTCGGCGTTCTTGCCGCCGGAGAAGTCGATGCTGTTGGGGACGGTCGTGCTCTTGAAGATGTCGTCGCTGTACGGGATGCGGAGCGTGTTGTAGCCCAGCGACCTCATCTGGTCGATCATGCTCTTGTAGTCACGGGACCACAGGCCGTGCGGGACGTAGTTGGCGGTCTCGAAGCCGAACCAGTTGATCCCGGCGATCCGGACCGGCTGCCCGGCGGCGTCCAGGATCTGACGGCCGCTGGTGTGCCAGTACCCGGCTCCGGCGTCTGCCGCGTGGGCCGTCTGCGCGCCGGCGCCCAGCGGTATCAGGAGCGCGGCGGCGACCGCGCACAGCACTCTTCGCAAGCTGCGGAACATCTCGCTGCTTCCTCTCGGGAGGCGCGGGCCCGGAACTTATGGGAGCGCTCCCATAACCGCGCACCCCCAGATAACTGGCACTCCATGACCACGTCAAGAACTCCGGCAACGGCGAAGCCCCCCGCGAAGGACGCTGCCGCGCGGGGGCAGGGAGGGACGCGCCGCCAGAGGCGCCTGGAGGGGCTTCGCCGCCAAGGGCCCCGCAGGGGCTCCGCGGCCCGGAGGCCTGTAGCGACTCGGCCGCCCGAAGCCCGGAGGCACCCCGTCCCAGGACACGGAGGCACTCCGCCACCCGGGAGCCTCGGATCACCGGACGACCCGGGGCCCCGGAGGGAGTCCGCCACCCGGGGCCCCGGAGGGAGTCCGCCACCCGGGGCCCCGGAGGGAGTCCGCCGCCCGGGGCCCTCCGTTCATCGGCCGAGCCGGTGGAACCTGCGCACGGCCAGCGGCAGGAAGACGGCCGTCAGCGCCGCCGGCCAGACCGCCGACATCAGCAGCGCGTGCTGCTGTAGCCGCCCACGCCCTTGTCGGCGGCGTCGGTCAGGTCGAACCGCTCCAGCAGTTCGGCTGCACGCAGCCTGGCGCGCTGTCCGCCCAGATGGAACAGGCGTCCGAACATCTCCAGGTTCTGGCGGCCGGTGAGCACCTCGTCCACGGCCGCGTACTGCCCGGTGAGGCCGATCCGCGCCCGCACCTCGCGCGGCTGCCGGGCCACGTCGAGCCCGGCGACCGTGGCGCGCCCCCCGTCGAGCCGGACCAGCGTGGACAGGATGCGTACGGCGGTCGTCTTGCCGGCGCCGTTCGGCCCGAGCAGGCCGTGCACGGTGCCCTCGCGGACGGCCAGGTCGAACCCGTCGAGGGCGCGCTTGTCGCTGTAGCGCTTCTCCAGCCCCTCGGCGCGCACTGCGTATCCGTCGGTCATCGATTCCCTCCCTCTCGCTCTCCCCTTATAACTGGGTACACCGTACCCGATTGCGCGTACGCCGTACTCGGTTTTTTGCCGCCGAACTAAGCTGCACCCATGACGAGCAGTGCGGACACCAGTGGCAGCGGCGACATCAACCGCACCCTCGAGCTGCTGTGGGACACCGGCAAGCGGCCGAGCCGCGGCCCCAAACCGGGCCTGACGCCGGACCTGATCGCGCAGCGGGCCATCGAGATCGCGGACCGGGACGGACTCGCCGGCGTCTCGATGCGCCGGATCGCCACGGAGCTCGGCACGGGCGCGATGTCCCTCTACCGCTACGTCCCCGGCAAGGCCGAGTTGCTCGACCTGATGCTGGACCGCGTCCAGCGCCCCTCCGAGAACCCGGCCGACCTCGGCGACGGCGGCTGGCGCTCCGCCCTGGAGGCCATGGCCCGCGCCACGCTCGCCCTGTACCGCCGCCATCCCTGGCTGCTGGAGGTCAACCAGACCCGCCCGCTGCTCGGCCCGAGCGCGCTGGACGGCATGGAGAAGGTGCTCACCCGCGTCCGGCCGATGGGGCTGACCGACCCCGAGCTCATCTCGGCGATCATCATGGTCGACGCGTACGTCGTCGGGGCCGCGCGCACGCAGGTCTACCAGGAGGCAGCCGAGCGGACCTCGGGCATGACGACCGCCGACTTCTACTCGGCGCAGGCACCGTTCCTGGAGAAGATCATGGCCACCGGCCGCTACCCCGTCCTCGGCTCCCTCGCCGAGGACACCTGGAGCCCCGTCTTCGACCACTTCGAGTTCGGTCTGCAACGGATTCTGGACGGCCTGGAGGTCCTGGTCGTGCGGCGCGCCGGACAGGAGTGAGGCGCAGGGGGCGCAACCGGCCTCCCTGCCCGAACCGGCTCCCGGCGAGGCGGCTCCGACCGTGTCCCGGCGCGGCTCGGCCGTGTCCGGCGCGGATCAGTTCCGGCGCAGGAGGCGGCGGAGGCCGAAGAAGGCGGCGCAGACCGCGGCGACGGCGAGCGCGCCGACCTTGACGCCGTCGGTCGCCGAGGATCCGCCCTCGTCGCCCGAGGCGCTGGAACCTCCGCCCCCGGACGAGGACTTGGAGCCGGACGAGGCGCCCTCGGGCGCGTCCTCGGCCACCACGGTGCTCCCGGAGCCCTCGGTCCCGTACATGAGCTTGGCGCCGTCGGCGGAGTAGCTGACGGACTCCCCCTGGCGTTGCAGGGGCACGTCGAGCCGTCCCTTGCGCTCGATCTTCCCGCCGTTCCAGGCGTAGTCGATGCCGCCGAAGTAGCCGCGGACGGCGAGCCGGGCGCCGTCCGGGGAGAACGCGGCGTCGGTGGCCCACAGGTCGACGGCGGCGACCGGCTTGAAGACGTTCGCCCCGGAGGCGGAGAGTTTCGCCGGCCCCTCGTACAGGTGCCCGCCGTCCTCCTTCTTGTCGATGATGTAGACGCGCCCGGTCCTGGGGTGCACGAGGAGCGACTCGGCGTCGCGGGGGCCGTCGGAGTACTTCACGACGTACTGCGTGGCCTTCACGGTCTGGTCGACGAGCTTCTTCGGCTCGGCCAGCCGGTAGATCCACACGTACTGCCAGGTGCCGCCGAGGTTGTCGCCGATGTCGCCGACCCAGATCTCGTTGCCCGGGCCGATGGAGATCGCCTCGACGTCACGTGGAGTCCCGATGCCGGTGAGGGTGACCCGGGCGACCGTCTTCCCGGTCGCGCTGTCGACGGCGTAGAGGTAGGGGCCGTCGTCGCTGTCGTTGTGGGTCCAGTAGACGCCGGGGTGCAGGCGCGAGGCGGCGAGACCGCTGGACTCTGTGATGCGCGGGTCCTCGATGGCGAACCCCTTGTCGCCGTCGGCCGCCGACGCGGTGGACGCGGCAGGCCCTGCGAGCACGGTGAAGACTCCCGAGAGGAGGACTCCGGTCAGGAGAGCTCTGATCGGCAGGGCTCTGGCCAGGAGGGCTCCGGCTCGGACGGCGAAAGGTCGGCGCATGCCCACAAGACTGCCATCCCGCCCGGTGGTTCACCGTTCGTGGCCGGTCTCACACGGCCCCGGCGGCGATGATCCTCTACTGATCCATCATCATGAGCGGATGCTCAGGTTGATGCCCGTAGGCGACTCGATGACGATCGGCAGCACGGGCGAACACACCTGGCGTCACCGCATGTGGCGCCACCTGTGCGCTACGTACGGCGGCCCGTTCACACTGGTCGGCCCCCGCGAGACGCTCTACGACAAGACGGCCCAGGCCCCCACGTCGTACGCCTACGCCGACCCCGACTTCCCCCGCGGCCACCTGGCGGGATGGGGCGAGGGCTGGCAGCAGATGGCCCCGCTGATCAGGGAGGCGGTGCGGACGTCGCGGGCGGACGTCCTGCTGGTCTCCCTGGGCCTGATCGACCTGGGCTTCTACACGAACGCCGAGCAGACGGCGGCGAACGCGCGCGCCTTCGTCGCCGAGGCCCGCGCGGCGAACCCCCGGATCGCCATGGTGTGGCTCCCGGTCATCCCCAACGTCCGGGCGGCGAACGACGAGCCGTTCGCCGCCCAGGTCGCCCTCTTCAACGAACTCCTGGCGAAGACGGCAGCCGACCTGGACGAACAGAACTCCCCCATCCTCCTGGCCTCGATCCCCCCGGCCTGGGACATCGACACCGACACCTACGACGGCACCCACCCGAACGCGAACGGCGAGCACCGCCTGGCGGAGGCCTTCGCGGAGGCGATGCACCAGGGGTGGGAGCTGGGCGGGGAGTACGCGGGCTGAACGCCCGCCCCCGCTTGTTGCTGGCATATGCGCGCCATCCCGTGACCCGCTCGCCGTACGTATCGTTGTACTGCGCGGCGGCACTCGAGCGAGTGCGGCCGGGCAGGAGCGCCACGATGACCGTCCTTGAAGACAGGATCGCGATGGCCGAGAGCGACAACACGATCACGCTCGACGAGATGTTCGAGCGGCTCGAGACGATGCCCGTCCCCGAGGGATACAGGGTCGAGATCGTCGAGGGGACCGTCTTCATGTCGCCACAGCGGGACACCCACTGGGAGATCATCGCGGACATCTACGAGCAGCTGCGGACCAAGTACCCCCGCAAGCGCGTGAAGTCCGACGTGCGCATCGACTACCCGGGGCATCTGAACGGGTTCGCGACCGATGTGACGGTGATGACGGACGGGGCCGTCAAGTCGGAGGACGGCCGCTGGAGCCACGAGGACGTCGAGTTCGTGGCCGAGGTGATCTCCAAGGGAACCGCCGCCAACGACTACGGCCCCAAGATGGAGGCCTACGCGACCGCCGAGGTTCCCGTCTACCTGATCGCCGATCCCTACCAGCGCCGTTGTCACGTCTACACGCAGCCCAAGAACGGCGAGTACGGCGACGACGTCGACCTCACCGGGACGGTGGTCGGCCTCACCCTCAAGACCGACGAGTTCCCCCGCGACTGACCGGATCCCCTTGCGTCGAGCGCACTCCAAGTCGTTGGCTTGAGTTCCATGAAGTACACGCAGCTCGGACGTACCGGACTCAAGGTCAGCCGACTCGTCCTCGGCACCATGAACTTCGGCCCGCAGACCGACGAGGCCGACTCCCACACGATCATGGACGCGGCGCTCGGCGCGGGCATCAATTTCTTCGACACCGCAAACGTGTACGGCTGGGGCGAGAACAAGGGCCGCACCGAGGAGATCATCGGCAACTGGTTCGCCAAGGGGGGCGAGCGCCGCGACAAGGTGGTCCTCGCCACCAAGGTGTACGCCAACATGGCCGCCGACGGCGAGGCCTGGCCCAACCACGACAAGCTCTCCGCGCTGAACATCCGGCGGGCCGTCGACGCCAGCCTCAAGCGGCTGCGGACCGACCACATCGACCTCTACCAGTTCCACCACGTCGACCGCAGCACTCCCTTTGAGGAGATCTGGCAGGCCATCGACGTGCTGGTGCAGCAGGGCAAGATCCTCTACGCGGGGTCGTCCAACTTCCCCGGGTACAAGATCGCCCAGGCCAACGAGATCGCCGCCCGCCGCGGGGGCACGATCGGGCTCGTCAGCGAGCAGTGCCTGTACAACCTGGCCGAGCGGCGCGCCGAGATGGAGGTCCTGCCGGCCGCGCAGGAGTACGGCCTCGGGGTCATCCCGTGGTCGCCGCTGCACGGCGGGCTGCTGGGCGGGGTCATCAGGAAGGAGGTCGAGGGCGGACGCCGCGCCTCCGGCCGGGCCGCCGACACCCTCGCCACCCCTTCCGCCCGCGCGCAGGTCCAGGCCTACGAGGACCTCCTCGACAAGCACGGGATCGAGCCCGGCGAGGCCGCGCTGGCCTGGCTGCTCACCCGTCCCGGCGTGACGGGCCCGATCGTCGGACCGCGCACCGCCGAGCAACTCGACTCGGCGCTGCGGGCCGTCGAACTGGAACTGTCGGAGGAACTGCTGGAGGGCCTGGAGACGATCTTCCCGGGCCCGGGCCCGTCACCGGAGGCCTTCGCCTGGTAACAAGCCGCAGGTCGGAGGAACGCGGCAGACCGGGCGGTTCGCTGGACCCAGGCGGCTCAGCAGGCCGAGGGTTTCACAGGGCTCGGCGGCTCGCAGGCCCGGTGGCGACCGGAGTCGCCGGGCCGACGGGGTCGTCGAGCCGACGGGGTCGTCGGGGTCGTCGGGGTCGTCGGGATGCGGTGGCGACCCGGGCCGACGGGGTCGCCGGGAGGCGGTGGCCACCGGTGTCGACGGACGCGACGCGGGGCGGTGGCGACCGGGGTCGAGGGGGTGGGGTGGCGGTCGGGGTCGGTTACTTGCCGAGTGCCGCTGCCACCGCCACCACCACGAACATCAGCACGAGGGCACCGGCCATGATCAGGTTTCGGGTCTTCGGGTCCACGCATCGAGACTAACCGGCCCCGCCGAGCGCCCAGCGCCCGACCGGCTCGTAACGCGGCTGTTCGCCCGGCACCCCGGACCTCGGCAGGCTGCTCCGCACCAGCACCAGCTCCTCCACGGTCCAGGCCCGGCCCTCGAAGGCGTCCAGCGCCTCGACGTACTGCCGTACGTCCGCCGCGTCCCGGCTGCGGGCCAGCGTCAGGTGGGCCTGGTAGCGGCGGTGCTCCCCCATGTCGAGGCCCGCCTTGCGCCCCGCGGCCTCCGCCCGGTCGGCCAGCAGCCGCAGCGCCGGCACGTCCTCGGCCGCCCCGGCCCACAGCGCCCGTCCCTGCCCGAACCGGCCCCCGCCGCGCACCGCCAGCGCGAAGGGCGCGCTGCGGTGTGCGACCCGCTTCAGCCGCGCCGACAGCTCCGGTACGAGGTCGTCGTCGACCTCTCCGTAGAAGGCGAGGGTGAAGTGCCAGCCGGCGCGCTCCGTCCAGCGCAGCCCGTCCGCACCCGGCAGCCCACGCAACCCGGCCACCACGGCGGCGAGTTCGTCGGCGGTGTCATCCGGGGGCAGCACGGCGGCGAAGAGTCTCATGGCCCCGATTTTCCCCGTCGGCGCGGCCGGACGCCCGCCATGATGGACGTCATGCGGATCACGATCAGAGCAGGCGGGCCCGACGACGTCCCCGTGATACTCGGCATGCTCGACAGCAGCGTCGCGTGGCTGGTCGCGCAGGGGCGCACCGGGCAGTGGGGCACGCAGCCCCTGTCCGGGCACACGAGGACGGTGGAGTCGGTCGCCCGTTACGTGGGCGAGGGCGATGTGTTCGTCGCCGAGGCCGACGGCGTGCCGGCCGCCACCCTCACCCTCACCGACGCGCCCGGCGCCTACCTCGCCCACCTTCCGCCGCCCGGCGAGCCCGAGCGGTTCATCCACTGGCTCGCGTCCGACCGCCGCTTCAAGGGCCACGGCATCGGCAGCGCGCTGCTGGCGCACGCGGCCGAGACGACCCGGCAGGCGGGCGTCTCCCTGCTCCGAGTCGACTGTTACGCCGGCGACGACCGCAAGCTCGTCGCCTACTACGAGGCCAACGGCTTCACCGCGACGCACCCGTACACCACGGGCACCGGCTGGCCGGGCCAGGTCCTGGCCCGGCGGGTGTAGGCGGGTGTAGGCACCTGCCGGAGCCGGGCACAGCACCCGCCGCCCCGAGCCGACCGCACGTCCGGACGGCGGGACCCCGGTCGGCGCGGGGCGCGGACGGCGGGACCCTGCTCGCCGCGGGGCCGCGGACGGCGCGGCGCGCGGACAGCGCCGGCGCGCTTACGCCGCTGCCGTGAGTTCTCGGCTCTTGCGCGGCACGAACCGCACGCTCGGGTGGCCGCCGTTCCAGTGGACCGCGAGCCGCAGGCCGCCGACGCGGGCCAGGACCAGGCCGACGGTGACGGCCGCGGCCGCCGAGATCACGCCGCCCACCGCGAGGCCGGCCCGGACGCCGTACGCGTCCGTGATCCAGCCGGCGATCGGCGCGCCGACCGGCGAGCCGCCCAGGAAGACCATCATGTAGAGGGCCATGACCCGGCCGCGCATGGCGGGGTCGGTGCCCATCTGGATGCTGGTGTTCGCGGTGACGTTGATCGTCATGCCGAACATGCCGATCGGGGCCATGAGCAGCGCGAAGAGCCACAGGGAGGGCGCACCCGCCGCGACGATCTCCATCGCGCCGAAGGCGAGTGCCGCCGCGATCATCACCCGCAGCCTCGCGGTGCCCCGGCGGGCGGCGAGGAGCGCGCCGACCAGGGAGCCGACCGCCATCAGGGTGTTGAACAGGCTGTAGGAGCCGGCGCCCGCGTGGAAGACGTCGTCGGCGAAGGCGGAGAGGTAGACGGGGAAGTTGAAGCCGAAGGTGCCGACGAACCCGACCAGGGTGATCGTCCAGATCAGGTCCGGGCGGTCGGCGACATACCGCAGCCCCTCCCGCAGCTGGCCCTTGCCGCGCGGCGCGCGCTCGACGACGTGCAGTTCACGCGCCCGCATCAGCAGCAGGCCGGCGATGGGCGCGATGAAGGACAGCCCGTTGGCGAGGAACGCCCAGCCGGTGCCCACGCCGGTGATCATCAGACCGGCGACGGCTGGGCCGACGAGACGTGCGGACTGGAAGTTCGCGGAGTTCAGGCTGACCGCGTTCTGGAGCTGGTCCGGGCCCACCATCTCGGAGACGAACGACTGGCGGGCCGGGTTGTCGACGACGGTCGCGAGGCCGACGGCGAAGGCGGCCACGTACACGTGCCAGACCTCGACATGGCCGGTCAGGGTGAGGGCGGCCAGCGCGATGCCGGTGAGGGCCATCGCGGTCTGGGTGAACAGCAACGCCCCCCGCTTGGGCAGGCGGTCGACGAGGACTCCGCCGTAGAGGCCGAAGAGCAGCATGGGCAGGAACTGCAGGGCCGTCGTGACGCCGACGGCGGTCGCGGAGCCGGTGAGGCTGAGGACCAGCCAGTCCTGGGCGATGCGCTGCATCCAGGTGCCGACGTTCGAGACGACCTGGCCGACGAAGAACAGGCGGTAGTTCCTGACCCGCAGGGAGCTGAACATCGAGGACCTGCGGGCGGATGCGGGAGCGGGCGGGATGTCGTGGGTGGCCGGTGCGGGTGCGGAGTCTGCTCCGGGTCCCGTACTCAACAAGGTTCGCCTCCTCGGAACTGCTTACAGGTGTGCGAGTTTCTCCAGCACGGGGGCGGCGGCGCGCAGCTTCGCCCACTCGTCCTCGTCGAGGCCGTCCACCAGGGTCGCCAGGAAGGCGTTGCGCTTGGCCCGGCTCTCCTCGAGCATGGCCTCGGCCTGCTCGGTCTTGGTGACGACCTTCTGGCGCCGGTCCTCGGGGTGCGGCTCCAGCCGGACCAGGCCCTTGGCCTCCAGCAGCGCCACGATGCGGGTCATCGAGGGCGGCTGCACATGCTCCTTGCGGGCGAGTTCGCCGGGTGTGGCGCTGCCGCAGAGGGAGAGGGTGCCGAGCACCGACATCTCGGTGGGGCTCAGCGACTCGTCGACCCGCTGGTGCTTGAGCCGGCGGGACAGTCGCATCACGGCGGAGCGAAGGGAGTTCACGGCGGCAGCGTCGTCGCCATGGGTGAGGTCAGGCATCTCTTTAGGATAACTCATTACTCTGGCTAAACAAGCCGGGGGCACGCCGGGATTCCCGTGACCCGAGCCACGGAAACCCGGCCATCACTCGAACGGGTGAGTCGGCAGCGGAAAGTGACCGGACTGCGGTACGCGCCCGCGACCCTCGTCCCATGGGGACCAGTGTGCTCAGCCTGCGGATAGACGGGGAGCTGCTCGAACGGCTCCGGCAGCATGCCGCGAAAAGGGGAATGAGCGTCCAGGACTATGTCGTCCAGACGCTCATCCGGGATGACTTCGACGAGCGGTTCCAGACCGCCGTCGAGGAGACGGAGAAGTTCTACGGGCTCACGTGAGCCCGGTCGGCCCGAGCCCGGTCGGCCTGAGCCCGGACGACCCGAGCCCGGACGACCCGAGCCCGGTCGGCGCTCCCGCGGCTCGCGGGCTCAGGCCCAAGGCCGGGGCCGGGCCCAGGCTGAGGCCCAGACACCGGCTGAGGCCCAGTCTCAGGCTCAGGTGAGGCCGAGGGCGGGCATCAGGTAGTAGAACGCGAACACCGCGGCCACCACGTACATCGGCGTCGGGACGTCCCGGCCGCGACCGGCCGCCAGGCGCAGCAGGACGAACGTGATGAAGCCCATGCCGATGCCGTTGGTGATCGAGTAGGTGAACGGCATCATCACCATGGTGATGAAGGCCGGGATGGCGATGGTGTGGTCGGCCCAGTCGATCTCCTTGACCGAGCCGGCCAGGATGAGGAAGCCCACCGCGAGCAGCGCCGGCGTGGCGGCCTGGGACGGCACCATCGTGGCGACCGGCGTGAGGAACAGCGCGACGGTGAACAGTCCGCCGGTGACGAGGTTCGCGAAGCCGGTGCGGGCGCCCTCGCCGACGCCGGCCGTGGACTCCACGAACGCGGTGGTGGCGGAGGAGGAGCTGGCGCCGCCGGCGGCGACCGCGAGGCCGTCGACGAAGAGGACCTTGTTGATGCCGGGCATCTCGCCCTGGGCGTTGGTCAGCTTGGCCTCGTCGCTGACGCCCATGATCGTGCCCATCGCGTCGAAGAAGCACGACAGCAGGACCGTGAAGACGAAGAGGACGCCGGTCAGCACGCCGACCTTGCCGAAGCCGCCGAACAGGCTGACCTCGCCGATGAGCCCGAAGTCGGGGGTGGCGACGGGGTTGCCGGGCCACTCGGGGGTGGTCAGGCCCCAGGAGGGGACCGTGGCGACCGCGTTGATGATCAGCGACAGGGCGGTCATGGCGACGATCGAGATCAGGATCGCGCCGGGCACCTTGCGGGTGATCAGGGCCAGCGTCAGCAGCGCCCCCAGGATGAAGACGAGGACCGGCCATCCGGTGAGGTGACCGTCGGCGCCGAGCTGGAGCGGGACGGTGGTGTGGGCGGCGTCCGGGATGCGGCTGACGAACCCGGAGTCGACGAGTCCGATCAGCATGATGAACAGGCCGATGCCGATGCTGATCGCCTTGCGCAGGCCGAAGGGGACCGCGTTCATCACGCGCTCGCGCAGACCGGTGGCGACCAGCAGCATGACCACGAGGCCCGCGAGCACCACCATGCCCATGGCGTCCGGCCAGGACATCCGGGGCGCGAGCTGGAGCGCGACCACGGAGTTCACGCCCAGGCCGGCCGCCAGCGCGATGGGCACATTGCCGATCACGCCCATGAGGAGCGTGGTGAAGGCCGCGGTCACACAGGTGGCGGTGACCAGCTGGCCGTTGTCCAGCTGGTGTCCGTACATGTCCTTCGCGCTGCCGAGGATGATCGGGTTCAGCACGATGATGTACGCCATCGCGAAGAACGTGGCGAAGCCGCCGCGGATCTCCCGGGGCAGGCTGCTGCCCCGTTCGGAAATCCTGAAGTAGCGGTCGAGGGTGCCGTGGGCGGACCTGGCTCCCGGCTGATCAGGGGCGGGGGTCTTGGCGGGGGCCGAGGTGGGCATGTGTTTGGCGGTTCCTACGAAGAGAAGTGGTCAACAACAAACCGTTTCAGTATGAACATATAACGTTCGGATCGGCCATCTCCGCGCGTAGACGTGACCACCTCGTAAGCTGTCCCCATGGCGAAGTGGACACCCCAGCACGAGGCGCCGGAGCCCCTGGAGGGCCCCGTCGTCGCCACCATCACCGGCGGCACGATCCTCTGGTTCGTCCTCTTCCTCGTCCAGCTCCCCTTCTACGGCTGGTTCGACGACCACGACCGTCTGTGGTGGCTGTGGACCTGCCTCGCGGGCGCCGGACTCGGACTGATCGGCATCTGGTACGTCCGCAAGCGGGACGCCGCGCTCAAGCGGGACGCCGCACTCAGGCAGGCCGCCGCCGAGTAGCCCCGCAGCCGCTCGGGCGTACGACCGGGCCGTGCGGGCTACGACTCGGGCCGCTCGGGCGTACGCCCGCCGGACCATCCCCCTCCTCCCGAGGTCGGATCTTCGGCGCCTTCGGGGGGTGAACCCCCAAAACCGCACGTACCGTCGATTCCATGGCCCGTACCGACGCTCCCGCCCTCGCGCCGACGGCGACCGGCCTCAGCGCCGCCGAGGTCGCGGACCGCGTGGCGCGCGGTCAGGTCAACGACGTCCCCGTCCGCAGCAGCCGTTCCGTCGGCGAGATCGTCCGGGCGAACGTCTTCACCCGCTTCAACGCGATCATCGGCGTCCTGTGGCTGGTCATGCTCGTCGTCGCGCCCATCCAGGACGGCCTCTTCGGCTTCGTGATCCTCGCCAACACCGGCATCGGCATCGTCCAGGAGTGGCGGGCGAAGCAGACCCTCGACTCCCTCGCCGTCGTCGGCGAGGCCCGCCCCACCGTGCGCCGCGACGGGACGACGACCGAGGTCTCCACCTCCGAACTCGTCCTGGACGACCTCATCGAGATCGGGCCCGGCGACAAGATCGCCGTGGACGGGGTGTGCGTCGAGGCCGATGGGCTGGAGATCGACGAGTCCCTGCTCACCGGCGAGGCGGACCCCGTCGTGAAGCGGCCGGGCGACCAGGTCATGTCGGGAAGCTTCGTGGTGGCCGGCGGCGGCGCCTTCCAGGCGACGAAGGTCGGCCGCGAGGCCTACGCGGCCCAGCTCGCCGAGGAGGCGTCCCGCTTCACGCTCGTCCACTCCGAGCTGCGCTCCGGCATCTCCACGATCCTCAAGTACGTCACGTGGATGATGATCCCGGCGGCGATCGGTCTGGTCGTCACGCAGCTGTTCGTCAAGGACAACGACCTCGGGGACTCCGTCGCCCGCACCATCGGAGGCATCGTCCCGATGGTCCCGGAGGGCCTCGTCCTGCTCACCTCCGTCGCCTTCGCGATCGGCGTCATCCGGCTCGGCCGCAAACAGTGCCTGGTGCAGGAACTCCCCGCCATCGAGGGTCTCGCCCGCGTCGACACCGTCTGCCTGGACAAGACGGGCACCCTCACCGAGGGCGGCATGGACGTCACCGGGCTGCGCACCCTCGACGACGGCGACGAGCGGTACGTACGGCGGGTGCTGGGCGCCCTCGGGGAGTCCGACCCGAGGCCCAACGCCTCCCTCCAGGCGATCATCGACGCCTACCCGGAGGCCGAGGGCTGGCGCTGCACCGAGTCCCTGCCGTTCTCCTCCGCCCGCAAGTACAGCGGCGCCAGCTTCAACGAGGGCGACGGGGAGAACAGCACCTGGCTGCTGGGCGCGCCGGACGTGCTGCTGGCCGACGGCGATCCCGCCCTCGCCGAGACCGAAAGGCTCAACGAGCAGGGCCTGCGCGTGCTGCTGCTGGCCCGCGCCGCCCGCGACCTGGACGATCCCGAGCTCGCGCGCGGGGCCCGGCCCGCCGCCCTCGTCGTGCTCGAGCAGCGGCTGCGGCCCGACGCGGCCGACACCCTGCGCTACTTCGCCGAGCAGAGCGTCCACGCCAAGGTCGTCTCCGGCGACAACGCGGTGTCGGTGGGCGCGGTGGCCGCGAAGCTCGGACTCGACGGCGCGGCGGTGGACGCCCGCCGGCTGCCGCCGGACCAGGACGGCATGGGGCGGGCCCTGGACGAGGGCACGGTGTTCGGCCGGGTCAGCCCGCAGCAGAAGCGGGACATGGTGGGGGCGCTGCAGTCCCGCGGCCACACGGTCGCGATGACCGGGGACGGGGTCAACGACGTCCTCGCGCTGAAGGACGCCGACATCGGCGTCGCGATGGGGTCGGGCTCCGAGGCAACCCGGGCGGTCGCGCAGATCGTGCTGCTGAACAACAGCTTCGCGACGCTGCCGTCGGTGGTGGCCGAGGGCCGGCGGGTCATCGGCAACATCACCCGGGTGGCGACGCTCTTCCTGGTGAAGACGGTCTACTCGGTGCTGCTGGCCCTGCTGGTGGTCTGCTGGCAAGTGGAGTACCCGTTCCTGCCGAGGCACCTGACGCTGCTGTCCACCCTCACGATCGGCGCGCCGGCCTTCTTCCTGGCCCTCGCCCCCAACACGGAGCGGGCCCGGCCGCACTTCGTGCGACGGGTGATGCGGTACTCGGTCCCGGGCGGGGTGATCGCGGGGGCCGCGACCTTCGTGACGTACCTGGTGGCCCGTCACCACTACACGGGCGCGGGCTCGTTGGAGGCCGAGACCAGCGCGGCCACGCTCACACTCTTCCTGATCTCGATGTGGGTACTGGCGATCATCGCCCGGCCCTACACCTGGTGGCGGGTGCTGCTGGTGGCCTCGATGGGCGCGGCGTTCCTGGTCGTGCTGGTGGTCCCGTGGCTGCAGCACTTCTTCGCGCTGAAGCTGGTCGGGATGACGATGCCGTGGATCGCGGTGGGTGTGGCGGCGGTGGCGGCGGTCGCCCTGGAGTTCTCCTGGAAGTGGGTCGACCGCCGCTCTTCCGACTGAGCGCCGCTCGAGGCGGGCGGTCCCGGGAAAAGCAGGAGCGGCCGGCCCGGAAGCCCGGAACCGGCCGCTCTCACCAGCCTGGTGTCACTTCACGTCGACGAAGTCACCGGCGGCGTTGACCGCCGAGGTGGTGGAGGTGCCCGCGAACACGAAGCGGTAGTAGCCGTCCACGGACGCCGTGACCGTGGTCTTCAGGGTCCCGGTGGAGCTCGTCTTGACGGTCTTGACGGTGGTGTAGGCGCTGCTGCCCTTCTTGCGGAACTGCAGCTTCACCGACTGGGCCGCGTAACCGGCGTTCTTGTTGGTGTCCCAGTTCGCGCGGGCCAGCTTGCCCGTGACGGTGATGGTCTTGCCCTTCTTCACCGGCTCGGGGGTGGCGTCGGTGGTGAGCGTGGCCTGGCGCAGCAGCTTGATGCTGCCGAGGTTGCTCCCCGTGGTGAGGCCGCTGTCGTTGACCGCGGCGGCGCCGATCTTCCACGCGCCCGCCAGGGCGTTGGTCAGGTCGCCGTAGTCGGTGTTCCCCGACGGACGGAACTGGATCTTGGCCGTGCACTTCAGGACCGTCGAGGAGGACGCCGTGCAGGTGCCGGGCTCGTCGCCGCCCCAGACGTCCTTGTCGGGGGTGGAGGCGGACAGGGTCGTGCCCCGGTAGAGGACGGGGAAGGTGACGAAGGAGTTCGCGTCCAGGCCGGCGGGCTTGGTGATGGTGTAGCTCGCCGGGACCGTGACCTTCGTGGTCGGGCCGACGACGACGTTCTTGCCGCCGTTGATCTTCACGTTGGAGAAGGTGACGGCGGGACCCGCCGGAGCCGCCTGCGCGGCCGGGACGGCGAGGGCGGAGATGGCGACGGCGCCGGTGGCGGCGACGACGAGAGCGCGTACGCGCATGATGTTCCTCGGTTGGAGAGAAGTGCGAATCACAGAGATGACAGAGGTGTCAGAGGTGACAGAGGTGTTCACTTCACGTCGACGAAGTCACCGGCGGCGTTGACCGCCGGGGTCGTCGTGTTGCCCGCGAAGGAGAAGCGGTAGTAACCGTCGACCGACGCCTTGACCGTGGTCGAAAGCCCGCCGGTCGTGCTGGACTTGATGGTCTTGACGGTGCTGTAGGTGCTGCTGCCCTTCTTGCGGAACTGCAGCTTCACCGGCTGCGTGGAGACACCGCCGTACAGGCCGGTGTCCCAGTTCGCGCGGGACAGCTTGCCCGTGACGGTGATGGTCCTGCCCTTCTTCACCGGCTCGGGCGAGGCGTTGACCGTCAGCTTGGAGAACCGCTGAAGCCTGGTGGTCGCCAGGGCGTCCTGCTCGACGTAGCCGACCTTGCTGAGGTCGGCGTTGTCGTCGAACGGGTCCTGATCGTTCCAGTCGATGACGTACCCGGACGCCTTCCAGACGGTGGCGTCCACGTTGGTCAGCTCATCCATCGGCAGGATGTCGATGGTCCCGCGGCAACTGGCGACCGTCGTCGAGACGTCGGTGCAGAACGGCCAGTCGTCACCCACCAGCACATTGCCCTCCGGGTCGTCGATGGCGCCCCGGTGGATCGTGACGTCCAGCCAGACGTCTTCCGCGGTGACGTCGACGTCCGCGGAGTGGGTGACGTTGAAGGTGACCGGGACGGTGACCTTGTTGGTGGTACCGACGACGATCGGCTTCCCGTTGTTGACCTTGACGCCGGAGAAAGCGGCGGCCAGCTCGTAAGGGGTGCCGGTGGTGGTACCGGTGAAGGGGCTCTTGCCGGAGGCGGCCAGACGGGCGGTCTGCACCGCGGAGCGTGCTTCGGAGGGACTGACCGAGCCGTCGTCGGCGGCCTGCGCGGCCGGCACGGCGAGGGCGGAAAGGGCCACGGCGCCGGTGACGGCGACCACAGTGGCGCGTATGCGCATTGCGTTCCCCCTGCGGGAAGGGGCCCGGCCGGTCGCCGTTCGCACGGCTCGCATCACACCCGGGGCCCAAGTGATCGTGGAGTCTGTTGACTCAGCTGATCAGATGACCGGCGGGGGCGAATGGTTGTACGTTCAGTGGAAATTGACGCGGAGAATCTTCACACGCTCCGCACCACCCCGCCCCCGCGGCCGCTCGCGTCAGTCGAACCAGCGGTCCCGTGCCAGTTCCGCCGTGCGGGACGGGTCCTCCAGCAGGGCCGCGACCTCGAAGCGGCGGGGCCACTGGCGGGACGCCCAGGCTAGGCCGGCCGCGACGCCCTCCAGGGTGGCCGCGTGCAGGACGCCGTCGGCGGTCAGCCGCCAGTCGATCTCCACGCCGTCGACGACGAGTTCCTCGTGTTCGACGTAGGTGGCCGGCGTGAGCGGGCCGAGCAGCGCCCGCACCGACTCCGGCACGTCGTGCTCGGCGCCCTCGGAGTCGACGTCGCCGGTCACGGACTCGCTCAGCCGCCGCACCTGGAACAGCTCGGCGAGTTCGGCCGCCAGGGACGGGCGTACGGGGAGCAGCGGGACGCCCTGCGTGAAGGGGAGCAGGTCGGGTGAGTCGACCACCACCGCGTCGGCCGCGTCCACGACCTCGACCCGCCCGTCGACGACGGCCCGCAGCTCGTCCGGCAGGGTCACCTGCTCCGGGTCGAGTTCGGCCAACGCACCGTAGAGACCGTGCAGTTGGGCGGGGCCTACGGGGCGTTCCGGGTCGGCGAGGCGCTCCAGGAGCTCCGCCGCGCCGCCGGGCTCGTCGAGCAGGGCCGCCACCGAGGTCCGCACGCCGAGGGCGCGCAGCACCTGCTCGTCGTCGAAGCCGGTGGCGTCGGCCTCTTCGTACAGGCCGTGCAGCAGCGGGTCGCCGCCGGCCGCCAGGAGGCCGGCCGGGCGGCGGCCGTCGAGGACCGGGTTCCCGCGCAGCCACCACGCGGTGTAGGGCCGCACGACCTCGTGGGTGCCGTCGGGCAGGAGGACGCGGACGGGCTGGGTGAGGGCGTCGCGCAGCGGCGGCCGGGCGAGCATGGCGAGGGCCTGCGGCCAGCGGTCCTCGTCGACGAGGTCGAGGTCGCGGACGGCGACCAGCTCGGTGGCGACGGGAGGCACGGGGCTGTCGGGGAAGCGGTCGAGGATGTCCTCGCACCACACGTCCACGGCGTCCAGCAGTCCCGCGTCGTCGGGCTCGGCGAAGTCCCCTTCGCGCGGCTCCAGTTCGTCCGGGTCGAGGACGACGTCCGTGGCGCGCACGAGCGCGAAGTCGGCGAGCACGCCGCACGCGGCCAGCGGCTGTTCGCCCCACTTCTCCGCCAAGTCGACTTCGACGGCGGCCAGTTCACCCTCACGGATGACGGAGGCGAACGGGCTGCCCGGCAGCACCAGTTCACCGGCGGGGACGAGTTCCCCGTCCTCGTCGGGCAGGGCGAGGGCGCCGAGCCAGGGCTCGTCGCCGGGCTCCAGACCCGCGTCGCGGACCAGCGCGAGCACGGTGTCGGCGAGTTCCTCGGCGTCCAGGCCGCCCTGGTCGTCCCAGGCGCCGCCGTCGTCGTCCAGCGAGGCGGCGACGGCGGCCCGGACCTGAGGGGTGGTCAGGACGGCGCGAGGGCTGGCGGGCAGCGCGCCGAGCTTCTCCAGCAGGGGGTGCACGGCGTCCTGGTGGGCGACCCGGAGTCCGAGCCGAGCGAGGACCTCGGGGTCGAGGCCGGCCGCGTCCGGGGTGGGCAGCAGCACCTGGCGCGGGCCGACGACGGTCCGCCGGTCGGCCAGCGGCACGGGCAGCCCGGTGAGCCGGTCCGGGTCGACCCCGGCCAGGCTGTCGTAGAGCCGGTACCACCAGCCCGGGTCCTTCTCCAGGCCGGCCAGCCGGTCGACGACGTCCGCGAGCGGGATCCGCGTGACGCCCAGCGTGCGCAGCTCGACGCGCCGCTCCAGCCCGGCGGGCAGCAGGGTGGGCAGCACTTCGGCCAGCACCCGTACGGTGTCGGCGCCGGCGCCCTCGACGACCTCGGCGTCGCGGGGGCGGAGGGCTTCGGGAAGCTCGACCGCGTCCTCGTCCTCGTCCACGCCCCCGACCGCGTCCTCGGAAGCGGGCGCGGGCGCGACGGCGGGCGGCAGGAAGGCGGTGCGCGGCAGCCGCTCGAGGACGGCCCGGCGCAGGGCTCCGTCCAGCTCGCCCTTGCCCAGCGGTCCGGGCACGAGGTCGATGATCCCGGCGCCCACCGGCCGCCAGCCGGCGAGGAGTTCGGCGTACACGTCCGCCGCGCGCTCCACCAGGTGGTCGGTCAGCGGGCCGGGGGCCGCGTGGCGACGGGTGGTGTCGAGCGGGAAGGACGCGATGAGCAGGGCGGGGACGCCGAGCGGCTCGTCGCTGGGGGTGGGCGCGTGGACGACGGGAGTGGTGCGGGGGCGCACGGGAGCGCCGTCGTCGTCGACGGGCACGGCCCAGGTGACCGACCAGGTCGGCCGCAGCCGCTCCTCCACGGGCCGGTCGGCGAGCAGGTCCGGGCCGAGGGCGCCGTGGGCGGCGGCGGTCCGCCACCGGGTCGTGCCCTGCTCGGTGTCCGTGACGACGGTGAGGGCGCCCTCGGCGGACCGCCGCAGGGTGCGGGCGGCGCCGTCGCCGACCTCGATCACCACCTCTTCCAGGCCGGGCAGGGCCAGGAGGAGGGCGTCGTCGACGGCGGTGAGGAGGCGTTCGGCGAGGTCGGCGGCCGCGGCGTCGCGCAGGGGCAGGATGACGGCCGTGTCGTACGGATCCGGGGCGCTGCCCTGGGCGGCGAACGGAAGCCGCAGGAGCGGCACATGGCCGTCGCGCCGCCGGATCTCGTCGCCCAGCCCTGGGCTGTGCCGGGCGGTCTCGGAGGCGAGCGCGCGGGCCTCGGCCAGGTCCCAGCGGACCCCGCCGTGGCGTCCGACGACGGCCGGCTCGTCGGTGACGGCGAGAACGGCCGCGAACCCGACGCCGAACCGTCCGACGGCCACGGCCGACTGCCGCTCCTCGCGCTTGGCGGAGGCCCGCAGGGTGGCCAGGGACTCCACGCCGGCGGCGTCCAGGGGGGCGCCGGTGTTCGCGGCGACGAGAACGCCGTCCCGGAGGGTGAGCCGCAGCCGCCCCGGCACCCCGCCGCGGGCGGCCGCGTCGGCGGCGTTCTGAGCGAGCTCGACGACGAGCCGGTCCCGGTATCCGCCGAGGACGAGGTCCTCCTCGGCGTTGGCGTCCTCCCGGAACCGGGCCGGGCTCGTGGCCCAGGCGTCCAGGACCCCGCGGCGCAGGCGCGCCGTGCCGAAGGGATCCGCGCCCTCGGGCGCCGGCCGCACGAACTTGCTCACGTTGGCTCTCCTCGTCGACGGGAGTCGACGGTACCGCGAGATGTTCGTCGCCCCCGCCGCCCCCTGCCCGGGCCGCACACCCCCGGAGGGCCCGATTCCGCTCACACCGTCCCGAACCTCTCGGCGCGGACGCGGGACGTGCGGCGCGAGACCGTCGGTCAGCGGCTCCGCGCCATCCGCACCGGAGCCGGCCGACACCGACCCCCAGGGCCGGGCCCGAACCGCGCCCGAACCCGAACCTCAACCGTCCGTCCCCGGGCGCAGCGCCCGCCGGACGGACCGCCGGGTCCGCGGTGCGGCTACGAGTGGCCCAGTTCCGCCGCGTCCTCGTCGGAGACGGCCGGCACCGAGCCCGAGTCCGGCGCCGGGCGCAGCGGGAACGGGTCGACCCGGGTCTCGTCGATCACCGGCGGGGCGGGCCGCGGCGGCTTGGGCATCACGGCGGCCTCCGAGTGGCCGCCGCAGCCGTACGCCAGGGAGACCACACGGCCGTCGGCCGGGGAGAACTCGTTGGCGCAGACGCCGAAGGCCTGGCCCAGGGAGCCGCCGATGGGGGTGAGGAAGCCGCAGCTCACGCAGGACGCGGGAGCCGCCTGGGCCATCGGCGTCTTGGCGCCGAAGCCCTCCTCCCAGCGGTCGGCGGCGGTGTGCAGGCCGTAGCGGGACAGGACCCGGGCCCGGCGCAGGCCCAGTTCCTCCGCGACGGCGGCGATCGTGCCCCGGCGCGGAGCCGCCGGGAGGGCCGTCGGCGGGGCGGCCGTCACCTCGGCGTCCTCCGCCTCCACCAGCTCGGCCATCTCCTCGGAGAGGGGCGAGTTCGGGGTCGGCTCGTCCGCGTCGAAGTACCCCGGTTGCAGGCGGGGATCGTCCTCGCCGGTGTAGCCCGGCTCCAGACGCAGGTCCTCCGCGTCCGTGGGGAGCAGGTCGCCGGGGCCCATGTCGCCGGGCCGCAGCCGCTCGCTCCACGGGACCCACTCGGGGGCCAGCACCGCGTCGGGGCCGGGGAGGAGGACCACCTCGTCCAGGGTGACGATCTTGGCGCGGGACGCCCGGGCCACCGTCGCCGCCCAGCGCCAGCCCCGGTAGCCCGGTTCCTTGCACTCGAAGTAGTGGGTGACCACACGGTCGCCCTCGGAGAGGAGGCCCGCATGCTCGCCCACCACACCGGGGGCGGCGGCCTCCTCGGCTGCGGCGCGTGCGAGGTCGACGGCCTCGGCGCACAGGCGGTCGGGGGTGCGGCTTCGCGTGCTCGCTGCGCTCACAGGTATCGCTTCTCTCCTACGCCGTCTCTCGGTGCGCCGGCCTGAAGGCGGCGGGTGCGGACGGAGCGGCTGGGGGCACCTCCCAGGCCTTTGAGGCACTGGGGGAGGGCCGCGTCGACGTCCGCGCCCGATCGCGCTCGGGCGCACCTGCTGTCATCCATTCTGCGGGATGACCGGGAGGCGCGCGGCCGAGAACAATCGCCACGGCGCGCTACGCACGCTACCTGCTCGCGGACGCTCGGCCTACACCGACGGGACGTTTCCCACCCTTCAAAAAAGCCCCGGGGCCGCAACCGCCCCCTCTCCCCACGGCCCCACGGCCGACTTCAGCCCCCATTCCGGCCGCGCTCCGGCCGCGCTCCCCCCGGCGTACGACCGCCTCCGGGACCGCCTCCAGACCATCTCCCGACGGCCTTTCGAACGCCTCCGACCCCTCCACGACCGCCTACGACTCTCACCGCGACCGCTTCCGGCTCCCTCCACGACCGCCTTCGACCCCTTCACGACCGTCTCCGACCGCCCGCCGACCGGCTATCGACCACCCGCCGACCATCCGCCGACCGGCTACGGACCCCCCGCCACCCACCCGTCGGCCTCCCGCCGGCCGCCGTGGAATCGCTTCACCGCCATTGCCGGACCGGCGCGGCGCGCCGACGATCACACCGCCATACGCGCGGTAACCGCACTATGCACGGCGTTCTCGGGGCACTATGACGGAGTGGCAGCCGCAAGGACACCCCAGGGCGCCACCGGGATCGGTGCGACGAAGGGGAACAAGGGGAGGAGCCGGGTGAGCGGTTCGGGCCGGATGAGCGGGTCCGTCCGCGCGGTGGGCCGTGCCCTGCACTACCCCTTCACCGGCGCCGCCCGCGGTATCAGAAAGGCCACGCACGCGCACGGAGCCGGCGAGTCCGGCCTCGGCAAGCTGATCGAGCTGCACGGCGTGAACGGCGCGGGCGACGTCATGATCACCGTCGCGCTCGCCTCCACCGTCTTCTTCTCCGTGCCGACCGACGAGGCCCGCGGCCGTGTCGCGCTCTACCTCGCCATCACCATGGCCCCCTTCACCGTCCTCGCCCCCGTGATCGGCCCGCTGCTCGACCGGGTCCCGCACGGCCGGCGCGCCGCCATGGCCGGGGCGATGTTCGCCCGGGCGCTGCTGGCGCTCGTGCTGTCGGGGGCCGTGGCGACCGGCAGCATCGAGCTGTACCCGGCCGCACTGGGCGTACTGGTCTCCTCCAAGGCGTACGGGGTGGTCAGAAGCGCCGTCGTGCCCCGGTTGCTGCCGCCCGGGTTCTCCCTGGTCAAGGCCAACTCGCGGGTGACCCTCGGCGGCCTGCTCGCCACCGGCGTGGCCGCGCCCGTCGCCGCCGGGCTGCAGGCCCTCGGGCCGCGCTACCCGCTCTACGGCGCCTTCGTGATCTTCGTGGCGGGGACCTTCCTGTCGTTCTCGCTGCCCCGCAAGGTCGACTCGGCCAAGGGCGAGGACCGCGCGCTGCTCGCCGCCGACGAACAGCATCTGCACGGCCCGCACCGCAAGCCGGTCAAGCGCCCCGGCCTCAGGACGGTCGGCATCGCGGTCACCCACGCCCTGGGCGCCAACGCGGCCCTGCGCTGGCTGTCCGGGTTCCTGACCTTCTTCCTGGCGTTCCTGCTGCGCGAGCACCCGCTGACCGGGCAGAGCGCGGCGGTGTCGCTGGGCATGGTGGCCGTCTCCGCGGGCGTGGGCAACGCGCTCGGGACGGCGGTGGGGGCGTGGCTGCGCTCCAAGGCCCCGGAACTGATCATCGTGACCGTCGTCGCCGTCGTGCTGGGCGCGGTGCTGGTGACCGCCGTGTTCTTCGGCGCGTTCCTGGTGGCCTGTCTGGCGGCGGTCGCCGGGTTCTCGCAGGCGCTCGCCAAGCTGTCCCTGGACGCGCTGATCCAGCGGGACGTGCCGGAACTGGTGCGCACCTCGGCGTTCGCCCGCTCGGAGACGCTGCTTCAGGTGTGCTGGGTGTTCGGCGGCGCGGTCGGCATCGTGATGCCGCTGAACGGCGCCCTGGGCCTGTCGGTGGCCGCCGCGGTCGTCGCGCTGGGCTGGGTGACCACCGTCCGCGGGCTGCTGTCCTCGGTGCGGCGCGGGGGCGGCGCGAAGCCTCGCGTGGCGTAACACACAGCCACGCCGCCCCCCGCGTAAAGAGACGGCCGGGCGTGCCCGATAGCCTTCCGCCATGACCACGATGCCCCGCGGCGGAGCCGCTGATGTATTCGGCGTTGTGCGACGCCGCCGCGCCGTCGCCGCCGCCGGCGCCGTTTGTGCCGGACTGCTCGTCCTGTCGGCCTGTGACAAGCCGACCCCGCTGTCCACGGTCACCGTCGGCCGCGACTCGGTCAGCTCCGAGGCCACCTGTGGCGGCGAGGGCGAGACCCTGCAGGCCGCGGCCCTGACCAAGTGCCTCGGGGACAAGGACATCAAGTCCATCAGCGTCGACCCGGACGAGACCGTCCGCTTCGGCGTCGACCCCGACGTGGCCGACAAGCGCTGGACGATCCTGATGAACGGTCAGCCGCTCACCGAGGACAGCGACAAGACCTACCGGACGATCCCGGGCAGCGTGTTCTTCAACGCGCAGTACGGCGCCCAGGGCGACTCCACGCTCGTCACCATCAAGGCGGGCGACGGCAAGAAGGAGAGCCAGGCGACGACCGGCCTGTGGTCCTTCAAGCTCAAGAAGGACGACTGACCACGTCCCGCCCACGCGTCCTCGTGGCCACCGCGGTCCCCGCCGAGCGGGACGCGGTGGCACGGGCATGGCCGCGGGAGCCGCTCCCGCGGGACCTGCTGCCCGGCATGACGCTGCACCGCGCCGGCGAGGCCTGCGACCTCCTCGCCGCCGGGGTGGGCCCCGCCCTGGCCGCCGCCTCCGTCTCCACGGCCCTCACCGCCGCCGCCCTGCGGGACGCCCCCTACGGCCTGGTCGTGTCGGCCGGCATCGCCGGCGGCTTCGCGCCCGGCGCCCCCGTCGGCAGTCTGGTCGTGGCCGACGAGATCACCGCCGCCGACCTGGGCGCCGAGACCACCGACGGTTTCCTGCCGGTGACCGAGCTGGGTTTCGGCGTCGTCACCCACCGTCCGCCGGAGTCCCTCGTACGAGAGACCGCGGCCGTCACCGGCGCCCGCCCCGGCGTCGTCCTGACCGTCTCGACGGTCACCGGCACCGCCGAGCGGGCCGCCGCCCTGCGCGGGCGCCATCCGCGGGCCCTCGCCGAGGCCATGGAGGGCTTCGGGGTCGCCGAGGCGGCCGCCGCGCACAGCGTGCCCGTACTGGAGCTGCGCGCCGTCTCCAACCCCGTCGGCCCGCGCGACCGCGCCGCCTGGCGCATCGGCGAGGCGCTCGACGCGCTCACCGAGGCCTTCGGGAAGCTCGCACCCGTCCTGGAGAGTTGGAACCCACATGACCACCAGTGAGCCGGCGCTGCAGATCGCGTACTCCCCCTGCCCGAACGACACGTTCGTATTCGACGCCCTCGCCCACGGCCGTGTGCCGGGCGCGCCCGCGCTCGACGTGACGTTCGCGGACATCGACGTCACCAACGGCATGGCCGAGCGCGGCGAGCTCGACGTGCTGAAGGTGTCGTACGCCGTGCTGCCGTACGTCCTCGACACGTACACGCTGCTGCCCTGCGGGGGTGCGCTGGGCCGGGGCTGCGGGCCGCTGGTCCTCACCGCCGAGCCGGGGGCCGACCTCACGGGCCGCACGGTCGCCGTGCCGAGCGAGCGGTCGACGGCCTACCTGCTGTTCCGGCTGTGGGCGGCGGACACGCTCCCGGGGGGCGTCGGCGAGATCGTCGTCATGCCGTTCCACGAGATCATGCCGGCGGTACGGGACGGGAAGGTCGACGCGGGGCTCGTCATCCACGAGGCCCGCTTCACCTACCGGAACTACGGGCTGCACAAGCTCGCGGACATGGGCGAGCACTGGGAGGCCACGACCGGCCTGCCGATCCCGCTCGGCGCGATCATCGCCAAGCGCTCCCTGGGCGCGGCCACGCTGAATCTGCTGGCCGACTCGATCCGCGCCTCCGTGCGCGCCGCCTGGGACGCCCCGGAGGTCTCCCGCCCGTACGTCATGGAACACGCCCAGGAAATGGACCCGTCCGTCGCCGACCAGCACATCGGCCTGTACGTCAACGAGTTCACGGCCGATCTGGGCGAGGACGGCCGGGCGGCGGTCCGCGGACTGCTCACCCGCGCCGCGGCCGAGGGACTTCTGCCGCCCCTCGGCCCCGGTGCGCTCGATTTCCCGAAACCGGCGTAACCGGTTGCCGATTAAACGGCTCAGACGTCCAACTGGTCGGCGACCGCGCGCAGCAGACCCGCGATCTTCTTGCCGGAGGTCTTCTCCGGGTAACGGCCCTTCTCCAGCATCGGGGTGATGTTCTCGAGGAGGGTGGTCAGATCCTGGACGATGGAAGCCAGTTCGTCGGGCTTCTTCCGCTGCGCCGCGGCGACCGAGGGGGTCGGGTCCAGAATGACGACGGAGAGCGCCTGGTCGCCGCGCTGACCAGCGACGACGCCGAACTCCACGCGCTGGCCCGGCTTCAGCGCCTCGACTCCGGCGGGGAGGACCGAGGAATGCACGAAGACGTCACCGCCGTCGTCGCGGGAGAGAAAGCCGAAGCCCTTCTCGGTGTTGAACCACTTGACCTTGCCGGTAGGCACGTCTGTCCTCGTCCTCGTACTCGTCGGAAAACTGCTTCGGAAACAGCTCTGGAACCGCTGCGGAACGGCTCCGGATAGCACTTGGGCGGGTCGACCATGACCCGCCGGTACCAAGGCTAATGGTCTGCGGGCCGGTGACAAGACGTCCCCCGGTTGTTCCTCAGGGCTGGGAACTACCCTGGTCCGGTGCGTGACAAAACCCAAACGAATTCCGCCGCTCCCGGTGACCGACTGATCCGTGCCGGCGCCGTCGTGTTCTTCGTCGGCGCCGTGGCCACACTCGTCACGGTCGCCCCGCTGCTCCTCGGCACGACGCCTTTTCCGACGTACATGTTCGGACTGAGCATGCTGATGGGCGTCGGCTTCCTGATCGCGGGCGCGGGCGTGCTGCGGTCGATCGCCGCGGGCCGCCGCAGGGCGCGGGGCGCGACGAACTAGCCGCGCAGGCGCTCGGCGAGCCAGGCGGGGAATTCGGTGAGGTCGGTGAGGACGACGTCCGCACCGGCCGCCCGCAGTTCCCGCGCGCCGATCGGCCCGGTCGGCACGGTGACGGACAGCGCCCCGGCGGCGTGCGCGCCGCGGACGTCTCCCACGTGGTCGCCGACGTAGACGCTCGCGCCGTGCTCGCGCAGCGCCTGCGCCTTCTGCTCGGCCCACAGGTCGCCTATCACCGCGTCCGGGCCGAGGCGCAGGTGCTCCACCTGGAGCTTGGCGTTGGGCTGGTGCTTGGCGGTGACCACGATCGCGCGCCCGCCGGCCGCCTGCACGGCCGCGATCGACTCGCGGGCGCCGGGCAGCGCGGTCGCGCCGGTGACGCCGTGCTCGGGGTACAGCGAGCGGTAGAGGTCGGCCACGGCCGCCACCCGCTCGGCCGGGTACCAGTGGGCCAGCTCCGTCTCGGGCGGCGGCCCGAGCCGGGTGACCACCAGGTCGGCGTCGATGTACGTCCCCGTCCGCTCGGCCAGCGCCTCATAGGTGGCGCGGATGCCGGGCCGGGAGTCGATGAGGGTCATGTCGAGGTCGAAGCCGACGGTGAGCTGGGGTGACGTCATGCGCCCATTCTGCCCGGCGGCCCCACCCGAACCCCGGCCCGGTTTGCGGGCCTGGCTTCCGGGCCGGCTTCGGGGCTTGGCCTCCGGGCCTGGCTTGCGGGCCTCGATTCCCGGCCCGGTTTCCCACCCTGCCGCCGCTGCCGTCTCCGCGTCTGCCCCTGTCCTCTGTGTCTGCGTCCGCGACCGCGTCGGGGCCTACCTCTGCTTCTGCGACCGCCAGACCAGGAACAGCGCCGACGCCACGGCCGCGCCGCGGATCACCCACGGCCAGGTCTGGGCGACCGCGTCGTTCATGTGGCCCTCGGCGATGGGGTCGCCCCAGCGCCCTTCGGAGCGTCCCCACAGCCAGACGAGTCCGGCCGTGAGCGCGAGCCCCGGCAGCCACACGACCGCCAGCTTCGTCTCACGGTCGGTCAGCCGGCGCGAGGCGTAGGCGATCAGCCACCCCAGGATCAGCCCGAACCAGTTCCCGAGCACCGCGCCGACGACCAGAAGGCCGGCGGCGATCAGCAGAAGGGGATTGCTCCAGCGCCGGGGCTGTGCGCCGGACGCGCCGAGGAAGGGGAGCCGGCGGCGGGGACGGGCGGCGGCCTCGTCGTCGGCCGGCTCGTCGCTTCCGGCGGCCGGCTCGGCGGCCTCCTCCTCGGGGACCCTGCGCGGCGGCGGCTTGAGCAGGTCCGGGATCTCCACGCCGCCGACGAACCCGTGCACGTCCTCGCCGGGGCCGAAGGGGGTCGGCTCGCTCAGCCACCAGTCGGGCGTCGCGCGGCTGTCGCCGAGCTCGTGCGCGGGCGCGCGGTGCGGCGGCGACGGCACGTCGGAGGGAGCGGCCGGGGGCGGCGCGCCCGTGCGGGGCCGGGGCACGGCCCGCCGGATCCCCCTGGACGGCTGCGGCGGCTCCTCGCGGTCCCGCTGCACGGGCACGGCGGGCGTGGGCGACTGCGGCGCCCCTGCTCCGCCCGCCTCGGCCGCTGCCGCGACGATGTCGTCGGGGCTGCCGAGGCGGTCGATGATGCGGCGGACTGCGGCGGGAGAGTCGACGGCCGCCTTGGCCCGGCGCCGGTCGATCTCGTTGCGCAGCTCGGAGACGAGTCTCATCCGGGTGGCCGACGACAACTGCCGCTGCTGCGCGACGTCGCCGACGCGGCTCAGATACTCGTAGACGACTTGGTCGCTCTCGATCCCCACGGGAAGAAGCTACCGCTTCTGTTCCCGGACGCCGGTGCGGCGGCTCACGGCCCGGGCCGTCGGCCGGGTCCGCGGGCGCAGCCACCAGGGACGCCACCCGCTACCGTGGGCAAGATGAGCACCGAGGACCCGCCGGCCCCCCGCTCCCTGGCGGAAGCTCTCCGCGCCCGGGACGACGCTTTCCTGGCCGCGCTTCTGCGCGCCCGCCCCGATCTCATCACGCCGGTCCCCACGGACCTCACCCAGCTCGCCACCCGGGCCGGCACCCGTGCCTCCGTCGTGCGCGCGCTGGAGCGGCTCGACCGGTTCGCACTGCAGACCGCGGAGGCGCTGGCCGTGGCCGGCGAGCCGGCGGGCCACGACGAGCTGCTCGGGCTGATGGCCGGCGACGACCGCGACCCGGCCGTCGCCGCCGCGCTCCCCGGCGCCCTGGCGGCGCTGCGCGCACAGGCGCTGGTCTGGGGCGCCGACGACCGCCTGCGTCTGGTGCGCACCGCTCGCGAGCTGCTCGCGCCGTCCCCGCAGCACCCGTCCCCGACGGGGCTCGGGCCGAGCGTGCGGGAGGCCACGGCGGGCATGTCGCCGGGGCGGATCCAGGAGATCGTGGCGACCGCCGGGCTGCCGTCCACGCATGACTCGGTGTCCGCCGTCTCCGCGCTCACCTCCCTCTTCTCGCACCGCAGGAAGATGGCCGCCCTGCTCGCCAAGGCGCCCGCCGGCTCGCTCGAGGTCCTGGAGCGGCTGGTGTGGGGGCCGCCGTACGGGCAGGTGACGGCCGATCCGGCGGCGCATCTGCGCTGGCTGCTGGACCGCGGGCTGCTGCTGCCGACCGCGCCGGGGACCGTCGTGCTGCCCCGCGAGGTCGCCCTGCATCTGCGGGCGGGCCGTGCCCACCGCGCGGTGGAGCCGGTGCCGCCCGCCGTGCAGCCGCTCGTGACGCATCGTCCACAGGTTGTGGACGCGACGGCGGCCGGGCAGGCGTACACGGCGCTGACGACGGTCGAGGAACTGCTGAAGGAGTGGGACGAGGGCGGTCCCGCGGTGCTGCGGGCCGGCGGGCTGAGCGTGCGCGACCTCAAGCGGACGGCCGTCGCGCTGGACGTGTCCGAGCCGGTGGCCGCGTTCTGGGTGGAACTGGCGTACGCGGCCGGTCTGCTGGCCTCCGACGGCGAGGCCGACGAGCGGTACGCGGCGACCCCTGAGTACGACGAGTGGCTGGAGCGGCCGCCGGCCGAGCGGTGGGCGCAGCTCGCGCAGGCGTGGCTGGCGGCGACCCGGACGTCCGGGGTGGTGGGCGGGCGGGACCTCAAGGAGCGGGCGCTGTCGGCGCTGGGTCCGGGCCTGGACCGGTCGGCCGCGCCCGAGGTGCGTCACCGGGTGCTGACGCTGCTGGCCGGGCTGCCGGAGGGCGCGGCGCCGGACGCGGAGGCGGTGCTGGCCCGGCTGCGCTGGGAGCGCCCGCTGCGCGGGCCGCAGGGCTCCCCGGGCGCTCAGGCTTCCCCCGGTCACCAGGCTCCGCAGGGTCACCAGGGCACTCAGGGCTCCCCGGGCGCTCACGGCTCTCGGGACGGCCACGACGACGACCTGCGCTCACGGCTCGCCCGCTGGACGCTGACCGAGGCCGAGCTGCTGGGCGTGACCGGCCGGGGCGCGCTGTCGGCGCACGGGCGGGCGCTGCTGGGGGCGAGGGCCGCGGCGAAGCCGGCGGTCGACGCGGCCGCGGCCGGTCCCGCGCCGTCCGGCCCCGGCGACAAGCTGCCCGCCCACCACCGGTCCGCCGTCCCCGACGCGACCCCGCTCTCACCCCCGGAGCAGGCCGTGGCCACCGCGGCCGCCGCCCGGCTGCTGACCCCGTTGCTGCCCGAGCCGCTGGACCACGTCCTGCTCCAGGCGGACCTGACCGCGGTCGCCCCCGGCCCGCTGCGACGCCCGCTGGCCGACGTGCTGAGCGTCCTCGCGGACGTCGAGTCCAAGGGCGGCGCGACCGTCTACCGCTTCACGCCCGGCTCGGTGCGCCGGGCCCTGGACGCCGGCCGCAGCGCATCCGACCTGCACGCCTTTCTCGCCGAGCACGCGCGCACGCCGGTGCCGCAGCCGCTGGCGTACCTGATCGACGACGTGGCACGCCGGCACGGCCATCTGCGGGTGGGCGCGGCCTCGGCGTACGTGCGCTGCGACGACGAGACGATGCTGAACGAGATCCTCGCCGACAAGCGCGCCGTCGCCCTGCGTCTGCGCCGGCTGGCGCCGACCGTGCTCGCGGCCCAGGCCGACCCGGCGACGCTCCTCGACGGGCTGCGCGCGATGGGTTTCGCGCCGGCCGCCGAGTCCGCCGAGGGCGACGTCCTGATCACCCGCGCCCACGCCCACCGCACCCCGCCGCGCACGGCCCCCGAGCCGGTGCCGGACGGACCTCCGGTGCCCGAGGGCACCCTCCTGACGGCGGCGATCCGTGCCATCCGGGCCGGCGACCTGGCCGCCACGGCGCCACGCAAACCGGTCGAGGACGCCGCCCCGCTCGCCCCCGGCGAACTCCCCCGCACCAGCTCCGCCGAGACGCTCGCCACGATGCAGGCGGCCGTCCTGACCGGCGAGGCCCTGTGGATCGGCTACGTCAACGCCGAGGGCGCCGCCAGCCAGCGGGTCATCGCCCCGGTCCGGGTGGAGGGCGGCTTCGTGACGGCGTACGACCACACGGCCGACGAGGTCCGCACGTACCCGCTGCACCGGATCACGGGCGTGGCGGAGCTCGCCGACGACTGACCGCGCCCGGCGCCCCCGGCGCCCGCGCCCCGGCCGCTGCGCTCAGCACTCCCCCACGGAGGCGTCCGCGGGCAGGCCGAAGTGGGCGCGGGCCCGGCTCTCCAGCCCGGCGGAGGACATCGGGTCCCGGAGGGAGGACCTGCCGAAGACACCGAAGCGGGACCGGGTCCAGCGCTCGTACCCCTCGCCGTCCGGCGGCTCCTCCCGCGCCACGACCCGGTAGCCGCCGTCGGCCGCGTCGTCCCGCTGCAGCCGCACAACCTGCGGATACTGGCCCGCGCTGCACTCCACCAGGCTGTCGTTCCGCACCCCGTACGCCACGCACAGCGTGTTGACGCCGGCCCGTACGTCGCCGGCGTGCTCCTCCAGTTCGACCGCCTCGGCCTGGCAGAACCAGCGCGCCTCGCGGGCGGACCCGTCCTCGCCGAGTCCGCCGCCGAGCGACTCCGCCGCGGTGCGGGCCTCGATCACCGGCCGCACCTGGGCCCACAGCTCCTCGTCGACGTCCGCGGGCCACATCACCCAGGTTCCCGTGGCCGCCAGCACCGCCGCTGCTCCGACGCCGGCCGCGCCTCTGCGGAACGACAGGACCGACATACCGTGAACTCCTCACCGCGTCGCGCCCATCGCGCTGCTCCCCCGGTCAGACACCCGGAAGGCGTGCAGGGTTGCCCGGCGGGCGGGAGCGCTCCCCCGGGCCCGCGGCCGGACAGCGGCCCTCCGTTTCGGCACGCCGTACGGCACACTGGAGGTTTGGCCCGTGCGGAAGGGATGGCGTACGTGAACGGACCGCTGATCGTCCAGTCGGACAAGACTCTGCTCCTGGAGGTCGACCACGAGCAGGCCGACGACTGCCGCCGGGCCATCGCGCCGTTCGCGGAGCTGGAGCGTGCGCCGGAGCACATCCACACCTACCGGCTGACCCCGCTGGGCCTGTGGAACGCGCGGGCCGCCGGACACGACGCCGAGCAGGTCGTGGACGCGCTGGTGCAGTACAGCCGCTACCCCGTGCCGCACGCGCTGCTGGTGGACATCGCCGAGACGATGGACCGCTACGGCCGGCTGACGCTCAGCAAGCACCCGGCGCACGGCCTCGTGCTGACCACCACCGACCGGCCGGTGCTGGAGGAGATCCTGCGCTCCAAGCGGGTCGCTCCGCTGGTCGGCGCCCGGATCGACCCGGACACCGTCGTCGTGCACCCCTCCGAGCGCGGGCAGATCAAGCAGACGCTGCTGAAGCTGGGCTGGCCGGCCGAGGACCTCGCGGGGTACGTCGACGGCGAGGCGCACCCGATCGAGCTCGCCGAGGACGGCTGGGCGCTGCGGCCCTACCAGAAGCAGGCGGTGGAGAACTTCTGGCACGGCGGGAGCGGGGTCGTGGTCCTGCCGTGCGGCGCGGGCAAGACCCTGGTCGGCGCCGGGGCGATGGCCCAGGCGAAGTCGACCACGCTGATCCTCGTCACGAACACCGTCTCCGCCCGGCAGTGGAAGCACGAGCTGGTGAGGCGGACGTCGCTGACCGAGGAGGAGATCGGCGAGTACAGCGGGACGCGCAAGGAGATCCGGCCCGTCACCATCGCGACCTACCAGGTGCTGACGACCCGGCGCAAGGGCGTCTACCCGCACCTGGAGCTGTTCGACTCCCGGGACTGGGGGCTCATCCTCTACGACGAGGTGCACCTGCTGCCGGCGCCGGTCTTCAAGTTCACGGCGGACCTGCAGGCGCGTCGGCGCCTCGGCCTGACCGCGACCCTGGTCCGCGAGGACGGCCGCGAGTCGGACGTGTTCTCGCTGATCGGGCCGAAGCGGTTCGACGCGCCGTGGAAGGAGATCGAGGCGCAGGGCTACATCGCGCCCGCGGACTGCGTGGAGGTCCGGGTGAACCTGACCGACTCCGAGCGGCTGGCGTACGCGACCGCCGAGGCGGAGGAGAAGTACCGCTTCTGTGCGACGACCGCGACGAAGCGGAAGGTGACGGAGGCGATCGTCCGGCGCTTCGCGGGCCAGCAGATCCTGGTCATCGGGCAGTACATCGACCAGCTCGACGAGTTGGGCGAGCACCTGAACGCGCCCGTCATCAAGGGCGAGACCTCCAACGCGCAGCGCGAGAAGCTCTTCGACGCGTTCCGGGAGGGCGAGATCAGCGTTCTGGTCGTGTCGAAGGTCGCCAACTTCTCGATCGACCTGCCGGAGGCGACGGTCGCCATCCAGGTCTCGGGCACCTTCGGCTCGCGGCAGGAGGAGGCGCAGCGCCTCGGGCGGGTCCTGCGGCCGAAGGCGGACGGCCACCAGGCCCACTTCTACTCGGTGGTGGCGAGGGACACCCTCGACCAGGACTTCGCGGCGCACCGCCAGCGGTTCCTGGCGGAACAGGGCTACGCGTACCGGATCATGGACGCGGACGAACTGCTGGCCGAGGGGGCCTGAGGGCCTGAGCGCTGCCCGCCGCGGTCTACGGCGCGGGCAGGGTGAACACCAGCAGCAGCACGGCGGCCGGCGGCAGTACGGCGGCGGCCGCCAGCCATGCCCGCAGGGCCGCCCAGCGCCGCGTCCGCGGCAGGGCCCACATGGCGACGTACGCGACGAGGGTGAACGGCCCGCCGTACACGAGGAGCACGTAGATCAGGGTCAGTGACGTCGTCAGCGCCGAGGAGCAGTGGTCGGGGCCGCAGCCGTCGGTGGCCATCGGGGACAGGCAGCCGAAGAGGAAGGCGAACGGGGACAGCAGGACGAGCAGGACCGTGGCGACGAGGGGCGCCACCCGGGCGCGGGGGTCCCGGTGGTCGTGGGGCGGGCGGTGCGGTGTCGTCATGTCCCCGAGTGAACCGTCGGGGAGGGGCGCCGGGCATGGGCTCGGATACTCATCCGGGCGCCGGCGGGTACTCACACCGGGCCGGGGCCGCGGCGGCTCATCTGCGGTGGACGCCGGCTTCCTCGCCGTACTCGCCGAGGATGATCACGTCGAAGGCGGCGACGGCGAAGACCTTGATCGCGCGCAGGGCGTCGCCGAGGCGGTGGTGGTGCCCGTCGGACAGGGGGGTCGCTCCGGACGGGCGACCGGGGGCTGGGGTGAGGGTCGCTGCACTCATGTCTCCATGATGGGATCCGCGGCGTAAGGAGGGCATCGGTCCCAGGTCCCCGATCCGTGTACTACCTGAGTATTCCCGGGGGGTGGAGTCTCCCCTGCGGGAAGGAGGGCAACCCCGTAGGGGGCCGCGGCCGCGGGCGGGAAATCCGTTGGCGTCCGTCCGCGGCGTTCACCTACAATCTCCGCTCTTGCCCGCCTCCCTCGCCGGAGCGCCGCCGTCCGGACGGAAACCGGACGGTCTCACCGCAGCACCCCCTGAGCCGGCCCGGAGGCACCCCCTTGTCCACGCCGTCCACGCCCGTCGACGACGACCCGCTCGCCCGCGAGCGCTCCCACCTCTCCTCCTCGCGCGCCGCCCTGCGCGCCATGCGCGAGGACGTCGAGGCCCTCGACATCAGCGACGTGACCGCGAACTGGGTCAACGCGCAGATCCTGGAGCGCCAGATCGGGGAGCGCATCAAGGCGCTCGCCGACCTCAGCGACACCCCGCTGTTCTTCGGCCGGCTCGACTACCTGCACGCCCCCGGCGCGGACCGGGCGGAGGGGGCCGAGGGCGAGCGCTTCTACATCGGACGGCGGCACGTCCACGACTCCGACGGCGACCCGATGGTCATCGACTGGCGTGCGCCGGTCTCGCAGCCGTTCTACCGGGCCTCGAAGAAGGATCCGATGGACGTGGCACTGCGCCGTCGCTTCGGCTACACGCGCGGGGACATCACGGCGTACGAGGACGAGCACCTCTCCGACCCCACCGAGGCCGCCGCCACCAGCAAGCTGCTCCAGCAGGAGATCGAGCGGCCGCGTGTCGGCCCGATGCGCGACATCGTCGCCACCATCCAGCCCGAGCAGGACGAGATCGTGCGCAGCGGGCTGGGCGGGACGGTCTGCGTCCAGGGAGGGCCGGGCACCGGGAAGACGGCCGTCGGTCTGCACCGGGTGGCGTATCTGCTCTACGCCCACCGTGAGCGGCTCGCCCGCACGGGCACGCTGGTCATCGGGCCGAACAAGTCCTTCCTGCACTACATCGAGCAGGTGCTGCCCGCGCTCGGAGAGCTGACGGTCCGCCAGGGCACGGTCGACGACCTGGTGGCCCATGTGGAGGTGCGGGGCGCGGACGACGCGGCGGCGGCGACCGTCAAGGGCGACGCGAGGATGGCGCAGGTGCTGCGCCGGGCGCTGTACGCGCACGTCGGCATGCCGGCCGAGCCCGTCGTCGTCGTGCGCGGATCCCGGCGCTGGCGGGTGGCCGCGTACGAACTGCAGGAGATGGTCGGCGAGTTGCTCGAGCGGGACATCCGCTACGGCGCGGCCCGCGATGCGCTGCCGCAGCGCATCGCGCACGCCGTGCTGGTGCAGATGGAGCGCTCGGGCGAGGCCCCGGACGACCGGGTGCAGGACGCCGTCGCCCGCAACAGCGCGGTCAAGGCGGCCGTGAAGCAGGTCTGGCCGGTCGTCGAACCCGCGAAGCTGGTGCTGCGGCTGCTCACCGACGCGGAGTTCCTCGCCACGCACGCGCGGGGCGTGCTGAGCGAGGACGAGCAGAAGGCGATCCTGTGGGCGAAGCCGGTGCGGTCGGTGAGGTCGGCCAGGTGGTCGGCGGCGGACGCGGTGCTGATCGACGAGGCGACCGACCTCGTCGAGCGCACGCACTCCCTCGGCCATGTGGTCCTGGACGAGGCGCAGGATCTGTCCCCGATGCAGTACCGGGCGGTCGGCCGCCGCTGCACGACGGGGTCGGCGACCGTGCTGGGCGACCTCGCGCAGGGCACCACTCCCTGGGCGACGCGGAGTTGGCAGGAGGCCCTCGCCCACCTGGGCAAGGCGGACGCGGTGGTCGAGGAGCTGACGGCCGGTTTCCGCGTCCCGACGGACGTCATCGCCTACGCCTCCCGCCTCCTGCCGCACATCGCCCCGGGGCTCGCTCCCGTCGCGTCGGTCCGTGAGAACCCCGGCTTCTTCGACCTGCGGCCGGTCTCCGGGGACGCCGAGATCGTCGCGGCGTGCGAGGAGTCTCTGCGCCATGAGGGCTCGACGGGTCTGATCGCGGCCGACGCCCGGATCCCGGCCCTGGCCGAGGCCCTGGCGGCGGCCGGCGTCCCCCATCTGTCCCCCGGCGAGGAGACGACGGCCGAGAGCCGCCTCACCCTCGTCCCGGCCTCCCTCGCCAAGGGTCTGGAGTACGACTACGTGGTCCTGGACGAGCCCCGGGCGGTGGTCGACGGCGAGCCCGACGAGCGAACGGGTCTGCGCCGGCTGTACGTGGCCCTGACCCGGGCGGTGTCGGGGCTGATCGTGACGCACACGGCCCCCCTGCCGCCCCAGCTCGGCTGACTACTCCGCCCGTTCGTCGTCCACCGCGCGCCGCCACGCGCGTACCGCCTGCTCCGAGACCGGCCCGGTCCAGCCCAGGGGGCGGGCCGCGCCCCCGATGTGGAAGGCGTCGAGGCCGGCGGACCGCAGGAGGGGCACGTGGTCGAGGCGCAGGCCGCCGCCGACGAGGAGCTGCTGCTCGTAGCCGGGCTCGGCGCGGCGCGCCGCCTCGGCGAGGAGGGTGGGGAGCCCGGCGTCGACGCCGGCCGCGGAACCGGCCGTGAGGTAGGTGTCCAGCCCGGGCAGGCCGTCCAGCTGCTTGCGCACGGCGTCGCGGTCGGCGGCGTGGTCGAGGGCGCGGTGGAAGGTCCAGCGGCAGCCGTCCAGCTCGGCGACGACGCGCTCCACGGCGGCCAGGTCCACCGCGCCCTGCGCGTCGAGGAAGCCGAGCACGAACTCCTCGGCGCCGGCCTCCCGCAGCGTGTGGGCGGTGCGCACGAGGCGGTCGACGTCTTCGGCGGCGCCGGCCGCGAAGCCGTCGGCGAGCCTGATCATCACGCGCAGGGAGAGGTCGACGGCGGCTCGGATCCCGGTGAGGGCGGCGACCGTCGGGGTGAGCCCGTCGGCGGCCATGTCGGTGACCAGTTCGAGGCGGTCCGCGCCTCCGGCCTGGGCGGCGACCGCGTCCTCGGGGCCGAGGGCGATCACCTCCAGAACTGCACGCTTGCTCATGGGACCCCATTCGTCGGCGTTCATCGACGCTCTTCGGCTACAGGTCTAGTCCAATTTAAGTTTACGCCGGTCGGCGCGACAATGAGGCATGGCCGATCTCGACGCCCTGCGCACCCGTTTCAGCCACGCCCTGACGGGGGCCCGGGCCCCCGCGGGCGGACCCGACCCCGCGCCCTACGCCGACGCGCTGCTCGCCCGCTGGCAGGAGCCGCAGCGCCGCTACCACACGCTCACCCACCTCACCGAGGTCCTCGACCGCGTCGACGTGCTCGCGGCGCACGCCGCCGACCCGGACGTCGTCCGGCTGGCCGCCTGGTTCCACGACGCCGTCTACCTGCCCGACCGCTCCGAGAACGAGGAGCGCTCCGCCCGGCTCGCCGAACGCGCCCTGCCCGAGGCCGGGGTGGGGCCGGAGCGGACCGCCGAGGTCGCCCGGCTGGTCCGGCTCACCGTCACCCACGACCCGGCCGACGACGACCCCGACGGGCAGGTCCTGTGCGACGCCGACCTCGCGATCCTGGCCGCGCCGCCGTCCGCGTACGCCGCCTACACCACCGCCGTCCGCGAGGAGTACCACTTCGTCCCGAACGACGCCTTCCGCGTCGGCCGGGCGGACGTCCTGCGTCAACTCCTTGCCCTGCCAAGGCTGTTCAGGACGCCGTACGGCAGCGAGCGGTGGGAGGAGACCGCCCGCTACAACCTGCGGGGCGAGCTGGAGCTGCTGACCTCATGACAGCCGCCCCGCCCATCCCCGCCCCGCGCATCCCCGCCGGACGTCTCACCCTCGAAGGCGTCTCCCCCAGCGCCGCCGCCGGCCTGCGGGCGGGCGGCGGCGGGGGCTTCGAATGGCTCGGGGGCGGCCCCTTCGAGGGGACCCGGGAAGCCGCCGGAATGCTGGTCAAGGCGTACGTGTCCGGGGTGCACCGACCGGAGTTCGGCCTCTACGTCCTCGTGCGGCGGGCGGACGGCCGGGCCGTCGGCAGCATGGGCTTCCACGCCGCTCCCGACGAGGACGGCCGCACGGAGATCGGCTACGACCTCGTGGAGGCCGCCCGCGGTCTCGGCTACGCGACCGAGGCGCTGCGCGCGCTGGCCGACTGGGCGTTCGCACGCGACGACGTGCGACGCCTGTTCGCGGTCGTCGAACACGCCAACGCCCCCTCCCGGGCCGTGCTCGAACGGGCCGGCTTCGTCAGGGTCGGCGAAGGCGAGGGCGAATACGCGTATGAGCTGCGCGGCCGACCTCACCTGACGTAGCCGGGGCCGATCTTCGTTCCTTCGCCTCCCGCGGCCGGTCCCCCGCTTCGGATAATTCGGGCACGGCCGTGCCTCACGCGGTCGCGTGCGCCGGGGGAAACGGGGGAGCGTCATGAGCAGGAACGGCCCGTCCACGCCACCGGTGCCGCCCGATCCGCCGCGGCCCGACCCCGACACCCACCGGCTGGCCCGGCAGAGCGTGCGATGGGCCGTCATCGGGGTCGTCGTCAGCTCGTTGCTCGCGCTGGCGGGGCTGTACCAGTCCTCCCACGGTGGCGGGGGCGGCACGGAAGGCGGCGGTTCGCCTTCCGGTTCCCCCTGGAGCCCCGGCCCCGAGCCCGACCCCAGCCCCGAGCCCGTGACCGCCTCGCCGATGAGCTCCGGTCCCGCTCCCACCGACGCCCCCGGCTCCGGCGGGACGCCCGACGACGGCGCTTCCGGCGACGAGGGCGGCTCCGACGGACTGACCGGCGCCGAGCACGAGCTGCGCGACTCGCTCAACACCGCCCAGTGGTCGCGCGAGAGCTGCTCGCACACCGAATGGCAGGGCGCGGACGCCGCCCTGTACTGCACCGTGACGACCGCGGACGCGTACGGCGTGCCGGGCGCCGGCAAGGCGAGCGTCGTCATGTACGAGACCAAGTACGACCGAGACGTCGTCTTCCAGTCCTACGCCGGCCGTCTCCGGCCGGGCAACTGCGAGACCGAGACCGGCGTGTACGGCACCTGGCGCGAGAACAACACCGGGGACTCCGCGGGGGACGTCGTCTGCTTCCTGTCGGAGGCCGGGCAGTACGTCTTCCTGTGCAGCTACTACGACCGCCCGGCGCTGGTCCAGATCAGCGGCACCGACCGGGCCGGTCTCGTCGCCTGGTGGCACACGATGGAGCCGGTCTTCACCGACTGACGTCGCCGCCCTTGCGTCTGCGCAGGCCGGCCGCCGTCAGCAGCCGGACCACCTCACGGCTGCCGACCTCCACCGCGCCGGCCGCCACCAGCTCGGCGTAGCGATGCGACGGGACGTCGTAGTGATCGCGTTCGAAGGCGCGCCGCGGGACGCCCGACCGCTCGGCGAAGGCGTGCAGTTCGGCGTACGAGACGTCGCTGACGAGGTGGGACCACATCCGGCCGTGCCCCGGCCAGTTCGGCGGGTCGATGTAGACGGTCATGCGCGCCTCACGACGACGTGCCGCCCAGGGCCGCCCCCAGCGAGCCCACCGAGGCGACCTTCACACCGGCCTTGTGGCACACCCAGTGCGGGTCGGGGCCGAGTTCGGGCTCGACGTCGAGGGCGTGCGGATCGCCGGAACCGCAGACCGGGCACAGCGGCCAGCGCCCGTACCGCTCCAGCAGCGCGTCCTGCACGTCCTGAGCCACCAGGCCCGCCACGTACGCGGCGCCCTCCGGCCACTGCTCGACCCACCAGCGGCGCTGCACGACGGACTCCTCGACCATCGACACCACGTCCGCCGCGGCGACCTCGCCCGAGGCCAGGTCGGCCAGCACGAGGGCGCGCGCCGCGTGCAGTGTTCGTTCCAGGGGGCTGATGGGGTCCATGCCTCCTATTGTGCGCACTCTTGACCCGTCCCCGACCGGAAAATACGTTCCCCCCGTGCCCAAGGACGTGAAGGAAACCTTCAGCCCTGCTCCCGCCGCCCTCGCCGCCAAGGTCCGCACGCTCGCCCCCTCCATGACCCGCTCCACGCAGCGCGTCGCCGAGGCCGTCGCCCACGACCCGGCCGGCTGCGCCGCGCTCACCGTCACCGGCCTCGCCGAACTCACCGGCACCAGCGAGGCGACCGTCGTACGCACCGCCCGTCTCCTCGGCTATCCGGGCTACCGCGGCCTGCGCCTCGCCCTCGCCGGGCTGGCCGCCCACCGGCAGTCCGGGCGGGCGCCCGCCCTCACCACCGACATCGCGGTCGACGACTCGCTGGCGGACGTCGTCGCCAAACTCGCCCACGACGAGCGGCAGACCCTCGCCGACACCGCCGCCGCCCTCGACACCGTCCAGCTCGGCGCGGCGGTCGCCGCGACGGCGGCCGCGCGGCGCGTCGACGTGTACGGCGTCGGGGCGTCCGGGCTGGTCGCCCAGGACCTCGCCCAGAAGCTGCTGCGGATAGGGATCGTCGCCCACGCCCACAGCGACACCCACCTCGCGGTGACCACCGCGGTGCAGCTCGCCGCCGGCGACGTCGCCGTGGCCGTCACGCACTCCGGGGCCACCGGGGACGTCATCGAACCCCTGCGGACGGCGTTCGGGCGGGGAGCCACGACCGTGGCGATCACCGGGCGGCCGCGCAGCGCGGTGACCCGGTACGCGGACCACGTGCTGACCACGTCGACCGCGCGGGAGAGCGAGCTGCGGCCCGCCGCGATGTCCTCACGCACGAGCCAGCTCCTGGTGGTCGACTGCCTGTTCGTGGGGGTGGTCCAGCGGACGTACACGACCGCCGCGCCGGCGCTGGCCGCGTCGTACGAGGCGTTGGCCCACCGGCACCGGTAGACCGTAGGGGTGCCCGTTCGCCGGGGGCACGGATCCGTGACCCCGGACGTCAGCCGCCCCGCCCCGCACCGGAAGAGAGCGTTCTGCCGATGACCTCCAGCCCAGACCCCCAGGAACTGCGCGCCGCGCTCGAGACGCTGACCACCGAGGCGTTCCGTCCCGACCTCGCCGAGATCGACCGGTTGCCCACCGTCGACATCGCCCGGCTCATGAACGGCGAGGACGCCACCGTGCCCGCCGCCGTGGCCGCACAGCTGCCCCGGATCGCCGCCGTCGTCGACGCCGTGGCCGAACGGATGGCGCGCGGCGGGCGGCTCGTCTACGCCGGCGCCGGCACCGCCGGGCGGCTCGGCGTGCTCGACGCCTCCGAGTGCCCGCCGACCTTCGGCACCGCGCCCGGCCAGGTCGTCGGGGTGATCGCGGGCGGGCCGCGGGCCGTGGCGACGTCCGTGGAGGGCGCCGAGGACTCCCGGGAACTCGCCGAGGCGGACCTCGCCGCCCTCTCCCTCACACCCGACGACACCGTGGTCGGCGTCTCCGCCTCGGGCCGCACCCCGTACGCCGTGGCCGCCGTGGAGTACGCGCGCTCCCGGGGCGCGCTCACCGTGGCTCTGGCCTGCAACCCGGGCAGTGCGCTGGCCGCGGCGGCCGAGCACGCCATCGAGGTGGTCGTGGGGCCCGAACTGCTCACCGGCTCCACCCGGCTCAAGGCGGGCACGGCGCAGAAGCTGGTGCTGAACATGATCTCGACGGTGACGATGATCCGGCTGGGCAAGACCTTCGGGAACCTGATGGTCGACGTCCGCGCCTCGAACGAGAAGCTGCGCGCCCGCTCCCGGCGGATCGTCGCCCTGGCGACGGGTGCGGCGGACGACGCGGTCGACGCGGCCCTCGCGGCCACCGGCGGCGAGGTGAAGAACGCCGTCCTGGTGGTGCTGGCCGGCGTGGACGGGCCGACGGCCGCCCGCCTTCTGGAGGAGTCCGGGGGACATCTGCGTGCCGCGCTCGCCGCGGCGGGCGACTGAGCCGCACGCTCGACGGGTGCGCATCGACTCCTCCTCCACAGCCGCCGCGATCCTGCCGCTGGTCGGCGGCCCCGCGAACGTCACCTCCGTCGCCCACTGCATGACCCGGCTGCGACTGGGCCTCGCCGATCCGTCCCGCGCGGACGAGGAGGCGCTGCGGGACGTGCCCGGGGTGCTCGGGCTCGTCGTGGCCGGCGACTCCTACCAGGTGGTCCTCGGGCCGGGTGCGGTGGCGCGGGTGACGGCCGAGTTCGAGAAACTGGTCGCCGGGCCGTCCACCGCCGAGGCGCTGGGCGCGCGGGGGGCCGAACTGCGGGAGGAGCGGCGCCGGAGCAACGCGACCCCGTTCAAGTCCGGTCTGCGCCGGCTGGCCGCCGTGTTCGTCCCGCTCATCCCCGCCCTCATCGGCTGCGGGATCCTCGCGGGCGTCAACGGACTGCTGCTCAACGCGGGCTGGCTGCCGGGCCTCACCCCCGCCCTCACCGCCGTCGCCTCCGGCTTCATGGCCCTGATCGCCGTCTTCGTCGGCTACCACACGGCGAAGGAGTTCGGCGGCACTCCGGTCCTGGGCGGCGCGGTCGCGGCGATCGTCGTCCACCCGGGGGTCGCGAAGGTGACGGCGTTCGGGGTGACGCTCTCCCCCGGTCAGGGCGGGGTCCTCGGCGCGCTGGCGGCCGCGCTGCTGGCGACCCGCGTCGAGAAGTGGTGCCGCGGCCGGGTGCCGGAAGCGCTGGACGTGCTCCTCACCCCCGCCCTGACGGTCCTCGTGGCGGGCCTCGGCACGCTGTACGGCCTGATGTATGCGGCCGGCGCGGTGTCCTCGGCGATCGGCGCGGCGGCGAACTGGCTGCTGGCGACGACGGGCGCGTTCGCCGGTCTCGTGCTGGGCGGCCTGTTCCTGCCGCTGGTGATGCTCGGCCTGCACCAGGCCCTCATCCCCGTCCACGCCACCCTCATCGAGCAGCAGGGCTACACGGTGCTGCTGCCGGTCCTGGCGATGGCGGGCGCGGGCCAGGTCGGCGCGGCGATGGCGGTGTACGTCCGGCTGCGCCATGACCGGTCCCTCCGCACGACGATCAGGTCGGCGCTGCCCGCCGGACTGCTGGGCGTCGGCGAGCCGCTGATCTACGGGGTGTCGCTGCCGTTGGGCCGTCCCTTCCTCACCGCGTGCGCGGGCGGCGCGGCCGGCGGGGCGTTCGTCGGGTTCTTCGCGATGCTCGGCGACCGGGTGGGGGCGACGGCGATCGGCCCGTCGGGCTGGGCGCTGTTCCCGCTGCTGGACGGGAACCGGGGGCTGGGCGCGACGGCGGCGATCTACGCGGGCGGGCTGCTGACGGGGTACGCGGTCGGATTCGCCGCGACCTACGCCTTCGGCGGGCTGACGGCGGCGGCCGCGGCCCGGGACGCGCACGGTTCCTGAGAGGAGGATGGACCCATGCTCGTCGTCGAGATCCACGTGCCGCTGTCCCCCGCGCCGGACCTGCCGGACGGCGCGTACCCCTACCCCTGGATCGAGGACGTCGAGGACTTCCTGGCCGAGCTGGAGGAGTCGGGCGAGGCGGAGGTCTTCGACGAGGGCGTGGAGTTCGGGGACTCCTACGTCTTCTTCGTGACAGGCGCGCAGGAGCCGGCCCTGCTGGCGGCGGCGGCCCGGGCGGCCGGTCTGCCCGGGGTGCCGGACGGGGCCTTCGCCGTCGTGAGCGACGACCCGGAGGGCGGGGCCGGGCCCGGACGGCGGGTGGAACGGCTGCCGCCGACCGCCTCCTGACCCCCGCCCGGGGCCCGCGCACCGGCCGACAGCGGCCGTCTGCCGCCCCGCCCTACCCTTGGTGCCATGAACCACGCCCAGCTCACCGCTCTCGGTCGCGCCCTCCGACTGCTCGGGGAGCACGGCGAGGCCCTGACCGCCGACACCCCCGACACCCGGCTGCACGAGGTGAAGGCCGATCTGCGGCGCGCCCTGGACCTGCTGGACGACAGCGTCGTCGGAGCCGCGCCCACCACCCGCTGCGCCGAGCATCCGGGCGGCCCGGTCGACGAGGCGGCGCACGACCTGTGCCTGCTGTGCGAGACGCGCCGCCGGGCGGCCCGGCGCGCCGAGTTCAACGGCCCCGCCCCGCAGGCGCCGCACACCTCCCCCGCCCCCTCCCGCTACGGCACCCGCGCCGACCGCCCCCAGCCCCAGCAGCGCTGGCTGGCGGAGCTGTGGACGGGCCAGGAGTGGCAGCTGTGCGGCACGCCCAGGCGGGACCGGCGCGAGGCCGAGCTGTACATCGCCGCCCTGCGCCGCGGCTCCCGCCCCGCGATGGCCTACCGGCTGGTGCACGAGTTCACCGACTACGAGGTGCTGCGGATCTGGGGCACGCCGGTGAAGGTCGACATCGAGCCCCTCGGCAATCTCTAGGCCTCGACCGGACGGCCTCGTCCGCCCCCGCCGCGCCCGTGGGCCCGGGCTCGGACCCGCGGCCCGGGATGAACAGGGCGAGGAGGAAGGCGGCCAGCGCCGCGCCCGCGCCGATGGCCATGACGACCGATCCCGGCCAGGGCCAGCACCGCCACCACGGCGTTCGGCCTCGGCGGGGCGGACGTCCCGGCCGCGGGGGGCGGGGCGAGGGCATCGGACATGACGGGGCCTCCGTCGAATGCACGCGGAAGAATGAACTGCTTGACTCAAGCAAGCTAATGCAGATTGATTGAGTTAAGCAAGCTAAATCGGGGCCTCCCACCGGCTCTACGCCCGGTACTCCACCCGACCCTGCGGCCGGTCCTCCATCCGGTCCCGCGGCGGGTTTTGCGGCCGGTCCTCCATCCGGTCCCGCGGCCGGCATTGCGGCCGACCCCGCGCCCGGCCGGCGCCCCGCCTCGGTGGCGGATCAGCCGTGCCGGGCTGGACCGTCGACGCGTGGGTTGCGGGTGTCCGGGAGATGAATGACCCTCATCTCCCGGACCACACGCGGGAGTTGGCGCTCAGCTGAGGCTCTTCAGCGCAGCGGCGTCGTAGGGCTTCAGCTCGTCGAGACGCCCGCCGAGGATCTTGGCGGCCCACTCCGGGTCCTGGAGCAGCGCCCGGCCGACGGCCACCATGTCGAACTCGTCGCGCTCGAGGCGGTCGAGGAGGTCGTCGATGCCCTTGACCGGGGAGCCCTCGCCCATGAAGCCCTTGATGAAGTCACCGTCGAGACCGACCGAGCCGACCGTGATGGCGGGCTTGCCGGTGAGCTTCTTCGTCCAGCCCGCGAGGTTGAGGTCGGAGCCGTCGAACTCCGGGAGCCAGTAGCGGCGGGTGGAGGCGTGGAAGGCGTCGACGCCGGCCGCGGCGAGCGGGGCGAGGATGGCCTCCAGCTCCTCCGGGGTCTCGGCGAGACGGGCGTCGTAGGCCTCCTGCTTCCACTGCGAGTAGCGGAAGATGACCGGGAACTCGGGCGAGACGGTCTCCCGGACGGCGGCGACGATCTCCGCCGCGAACTTGGCACGGGCCACCGGGTCGCCGCCGTAGGCGTCGGTGCGTCGGTTGGTGCCGGCCCACAGGAACTGGTCGATCAGATAGCCGTGGGCGCCGTGGAGTTCGACGCCGTCGAAGCCGATGCGCTCGGCAGCGGCCGCGGCCTCGGCGAACGCGCCGATGACGTCGTCCAGGTCACCCTGGGTCATGGCCTTGCCGGTGCCCTCGGTGCCGTCGACGCGCAGCCCCGAGGGGCCCACGGCGGGAGCGTCGGCGTAGGGCGGCTCACCCTGCTTGCGCACCATCCCGATGTGCCACAGCTGCGGCACGATCGTCCCGCCGCCCGCGTGCACGGCCTCGGCGACCTTCGCCCAGCCCGCGAGCTGCTCCTCGCCGTGGAACCGGGGAACCCGGTCGCTCTGCCCGGCGGACTCGTGCCCGACGTACGTGCCCTCGGTGACGATCAGGCCGACACCGGCGGCGGCGCGCCGCGCGTAGTACGACACCACGTCCTCGCCCGGGACGCCGCCCGGCGAGAACATGCGCGTCATGGGCGCCATGGCGATGCGGTTCGGGACGGTCAGTCCGTTGATGGAGACCGGCCGGGACAGGATCTCGGCGGCGCGAGAGGGGACGGGGGCGGGGGTGGCAGTCACGACTTGGGGGCTCCTCGCGAGGTGGACCGAGTGGTATGTGCACATGCATCAAGCACTTCGTACGACAACCTCCTGGGCGTCGTCACCATTCCGACCACCCCGGGCAACTCCCTGTGATCCAGCCCACTCCGGAGCCGCCGGCCGCGACTCCGCCCCCCGCGGCACTCCGCCCGTTCCCTGACATTTCATGAAGATTTCGCCGCCCGTTCCGAGCAGTTCCCGCGGCTCCTCACATGGAGCACCAGCGCTGGGCACACCCCCGCCGACCTGCCAAAGCTCGTGGTGACACCGGTCCGAAAGCCCTGAAAGGCACCACACCCATGCCCAACAACGCGCTCACCACGACGTCCGCCGTCCTCGCCCTGTCCCCCTGCCTCCTCTCCCTCCTCGCCCCCGTCGCGCACGCGGACACCGCCGCCCCCGTCGCGCACGCGGACACCGCCGCCCCCGTCGTCATCGGTCATCGCGGAGCCGCGGGGCTGGCCCCCGAGAACACCCTGGAGGCCGTCGACCGGGCCGACCGGGCGGGAATCGACTGGGTCGAGGTGGACGTGCAGCGCAGCAAGGACGGTGTACTGGTCGTCATGCACGACCAGAACCTGGTCCGTACGACCGACGCCCGCACCGTCTTCCCGAAGCGCGCCCCCTGGAAGGTCGGCGCCTTCACCATGGCCGAGCTGAGCAGACTCCGCGCAGGCGCTTCCCCCCAGTGGAAGGGCTCCGGGTACGAGGCCGCCCGCATCCCCACCCTCGGACAGCTACTGGACCGCCTGGAGCGCAACCACCAGGGCCTGGTCCTGGAGGTGAAGTGGCCGGCCGACCACCCCGGCATCACGAAGGACATCCTGAGGGTCCTCGACCGCAAGGGCTGGCTGGACCCCCACCACGTCAACAGCCGCCTCTACATGATCAGTTTCCTGGCCTCGGCCCTCCGGGACGTCCACACCCGGCGCCCCGACATCAGGCTCGGCATCTGCGACGAGGGCGCGTCGGGCACCCGACTGGCCTCCTACGCCGAATTCGTCGACGTCATCAACCCCGAACACCGCGCCACCACCGCGGGCTTCGTACGCCGAGCCCACGCTCTCAAGGGCCCGCACGGCAAGCCCCTGAAAGTCTGGCCGTACACGGTGAACACCCCCACCCAGGCCCGCCGCCTGCGCGACCTGCACGTGGACGGCTTCACCAGCGACGTCCCCGACAGGATGCGGAAGACACTCGGGCGATGACCACAGCCGACCCTTCCTACACCGTCTCCTGACCGACGATCGCCCGGGAGCGGGCGGCGTGGTTCAACCGGCGCACCCGCTCCCTCAGCACGTCGCCCGCCGACGCCTCCCCCACGTCCTCCGGCGGACAGTCCCACTCCCGCCCGCCGCCCACCGGCCGCAGCACCACCCGGCCCTCCAGCCGTTCCATGACCTCCCCGATCCGCCCGCTCCTCGCGTCCAGGACGTACTCCCCGTTCACGCGTCGCCCCCCGCCGCGCGCAGAGCCGCGGCCAGCCGCGAGGCCACACCCAGGTTGCAACGGCCCAGGTCCACCAGGGCGTACGGGTCACCGTGCGCGCCCGAGACCGGGTCGATCCGCAGCGACGGCAGGACGATGCCCGCCTCGCCGAGAGCGGCCCGCAACTGCTCGACGGCCTCCTGGACCGTCCGTGCGGGCCGGTCACCCGTAGTCGTCTCCGCCATGCCCATCCTCCACGCTGAGTGTTCACGTTCACCACACAGCGTGGTCGCTCCGCTTCTAACCTGGCCAGAGCCGGCGTCCCAACAACCACGTCTGTAGGACAGGGGGTTGCCCGTGTCAGGCCCGAAGGACCTCGACCCGTCGTCGTCGCCACGCGCGCTGCTGGGTGCGGAGTTACGGCACGCGCGCGAGAAGAAGGGCCTGAGTCAGGCGAACTTGGGCGAGCTGCTCTTCGTCAGCGGCTCGTTCATCGGGCAGTTGGAGGCCGGGACGCGACGGATGCTCCTGGAGTACGCCGTCAAGATCGACGAAATCCTGGGCGCGAACGGCTTCTTCGAGCGCAACTGCACTGCCTCCACGAACTCCAAGTACGCGCACCACTTCGCCCAGGCAGTGGAAGCGGAGGAGCTCGCCAAGTCGATCAGACAGTTCACGCCCACCCTGCTTCCCGGGCTTCTGCAAACGCCGGGCTACGCGGAGGCCCTGTTCCGCGCCTACTGGCCAACAGAACCGGACGTAAGGATCGACGAACTGGTGGCCATGCGAATGGCACGAACCCGCCTCCTCGACGATCCAACAACCCCGTTGTTGTGGGCGGTCCTCGACGAAGCCGCCCTGCGTCGGCCTGTCGGCGGAACGGCCGTCATGGCGGTGGCCCTCCAACACGTGGCGAACCTCGCCCAGCGACGGCGGATCATCTTGCAGGTGCTCCCGTTCAGTGCAGGCGCCATCGGATCTCAGGTAAGCGGCATCAAGCTCATGTACTTTCCCGATGCGCCTCCGCTCTCCTACGTCGAGGGCATCGACGTGGGACGGCTGATGGACGACCCGGCAACCGTCGCCCGCCATGAGCTGACATTCGACCTGATCAGAGCCAGCGCACTGTCTCCGCAGGATTCCCTGGCCCTGCTGGGATCCGTGGCAGAGGATTACGCACATGAAGCGACACAGCCATGAGTCCTGGTACAAGTCGAGCTACAGCGGCGCCGACAACGGCGACTGCCTCGAAGTAGCCCCCGGTCACCCCACCCTCATCCCCGTCCGTGACTCCAAGGCGCCCCTCGGCCCGAGGCTCGTGTTCCGGGCCGAGGCGTGGTCGGCGTTCGTGGAGAACCTCAAGGCCGGCTGATCCGCACCGGCCCCGAAGCTCAAGCGCCCAGCCCCGAGCGCCCTTTCCAGGGAACGGGTGGAGGGTCCCAACCCGCCCTCCCACCCGGAGAGTTGACGCGGAGCGACCGACTTGCCACGGAAGGTCACCACGCTCTAGCGTGCGCACAACGAAACAGCCCCCGCCGGTGCGCCAACACCTACGGGGGCCTGACCTACGCGATCGATCGAGAGCATCGACCTGTGGCTGAGACCAAGCCTAGTACTGCCCCCCTGCCCCCACACGCGTCCCCGCACCCGATGGCCAATCCGGGCTACGGAAAGCGGGCCGCGGCGGGCCAACTTCCGCGCCGGAGGAACGACTTCACCCACCTCCCGCCCCGCGAAGCGGCCATCGCCGCGTACATCGACCGCCTGCCCGACGGCGCCGACATCTCGGTGAAGTCGCTGGCCAAGCAACTCCCGTACGGCCAGTGCGCGCTGCGCACCGCCCTCAACCGCATCCAGCGGGCGGGCCACTTGAGGCGAGGGCGGGAACGGCTGAAAACCGCCTCGGGCGAATTGCGCTGGATCACCCGAACGTGGTTCACCCGCACCGCACGTGACGACGGCTGGTGGGCGAGCTTCACCCGGGGGGAGGTCCCGGAGCCGGAACGGCCGCCGGACCAGCCGCCCGGCGCGGCCCGGCACACCCGCTCGCGCGCCCACATCCTCCTCGCCGCCCTCGGCCGCACGGCCCCCGCCCTGTCCCTCTCCTCCGCCGACTGCGCGCGGCTCGCGCCGTTGGTGGAGGAGTGGTTCGCGCGGGGAGCCACGGAGGAGACGCTCCTCGCCGCGCTCACCGCGGGCCTGCCCACCCCCGTCCACAGCCCGGCGGCCCTGCTGCACCGCCGGCTGACGGACAAGCTCCCGCCGCCGCGACCGTCTCCGACCCCGCCCCGCCGCCGGCTGGAGTGCACGGAGTGCGGGGTGCCGGGGCGCCCGGAAGCCCTGCCCGGAGGCGTGTGTCGCGGCTGCCGAGACGAACACGCGCCCGTGAATCCGCATGCTTCCCTCCCCGCCGTCGCTGTTCACACTCGCGCGGCCGGAATTCGTGCGGCGATGTCCCAGCAGCGCCCGGAAAGGGAGCTGAATCCCCAATGGCCCCATTGAACACACCGGCAGGTGTTTGCCCATGGACACGTATCCGCTCGTGGAAGCCCGCAATCAGCTCGGCCGGCTCGTCGGCCGTGTCCGACACGGCCAGGAACGCATCCTGATCACTGCGTACGGCAGACCCCCTGCGGCGCTCATCCCGATAGGCGAACTGGAAGAACTTCAGCGGCTGCGGGACGAAGCGGACATCGCCGAAGCGCGGGCTCGCGAGGCGGCTCCGTCCGGCCCGTCGATGTCCCACGAGGCGTTCATGGACCAGCTGGAGGCGTCGGCAGCCGGCGCGTGCTGTACCGGCCGGACGGCGACACCGTCAGCGTCCATGTCCTGAAGGTCGGACGCAGCACCTGACGCCGCTCGGGCGGCGCCCCGGGGACACCCCGGAAAAACGCCCGAGGGCGGCACCCCCGTCGAACAGGGGTGCCGCCCTCGGACTTGAAGGACAGGCGATCAACCGCGAGGTCGATCAGAAGTCCATGTCACCGCCCGGCATGCCGCCGCCGGCGGGCGCGGCGGCCTTCTCCGGCTTGTCGGCGATGACGGCCTCGGTGGTGAGGAACAGCGCGGCGATGGAGGCGGCGTTCTGCAGGGCAGAGCGGGTCACCTTCGCCGGGTCGATGATGCCTTCGGCGATCATGTCGACGTACTCGCCGGTCGCGGCGTTCAGGCCGTGGCCGACCTGGAGGTTGCGGACCTTCTCCACGACGACGCCACCCTCGAGACCACCGTTGACGGCGATCTGCTTGAGCGGGGCCTCCAGTGCGATGCGCACGGCGTTGGCGCCGGTCGCCTCGTCACCCTCGAGCTCCAGCTTCTCGAAGACGGCGGACGCCTGGATGAGCGCCACGCCACCACCGGCGACGATGCCCTCCTCGACGGCGGCCTTCGCGTTGCGGACGGCGTCCTCGATGCGGTGCTTGCGCTCCTTGAGCTCCACCTCGGTGGCGGCGCCGGCCTTGATGACCGCGACACCGCCGGCGAGCTTCGCCAGGCGCTCCTGCAGCTTCTCGCGGTCGTAGTCCGAGTCGCTGTTCTCGATCTCGGCGCGGATCTGGTTCACACGGCCCGCGACCTGGTCCGAGGAGCCGGAACCGTCGACGATGGTGGTCTCGTCCTTGGTGATGACGACCTTGCGGGCCTTGCCCAGGAGGTCCAGGGAGGTGTTCTCGAGCTTGAGACCGACCTCCTCGGAGATGACCTCGCCGCCGGTGAGGATGGCGATGTCGTTCAGCATCGCCTTGCGGCGGTCGCCGAAGCCCGGGGCCTTGACCGCGACGGACTTGAAGGTGCCGCGGATCTTGTTGACGACCAGGGTCGACAGGGCCTCGCCCTCGACGTCCTCGGCGATGATCAGCAGCGGCTTGCCCGACTGCATGACCTTCTCGAGGAGCGGGAGCAGGTCCTTGACGTTCGCGATCTTGGAGTTCGCGATCAGGATGTACGGGTCGTCGAGGACGGCCTCCATACGCTCCATGTCGGTGGCGAAGTACGCCGAGATGTAGCCCTTGTCGAAGCGCATACCCTCGGTGAGCTCCAGCTCCAGACCGAAGGTCTGGGACTCCTCGACGGTGATGACGCCTTCCTTGCCGACCTTGTCCATGGCCTCGGCGATGAGCTCGCCGATCTGGGTGTCGGCGGCGGAGATGGAGGCCGTGGAAGCGATCTGCTCCTTGGTCTCGACATCCTTCGCCTGCTCGAGCAGGGCGCCGGAGACGGCCTCGACGGCCTTCTCGATGCCGCGCTTGAGGGCCATCGGGTTGGCGCCGGCGGCGACGTTGCGAAGGCCTTCCTTGACCAGGGCCTGGGCCAGGACGGTCGCGGTCGTCGTGCCGTCACCGGCTACGTCGTCCGTCTTCTTCGCGACTTCCTTGACCAGCTCGGCGCCGATCTTCTCGTACGGGTCCTCGAGCTCGATCTCCTTGGCGATGGACACGCCATCGTTGGTGATCGTGGGGGCGCCCCACTTCTTCTCGAGGACGACGTTGCGGCCCTTGGGGCCGAGCGTCACCTTGACGGCGTCCGCGAGCTGGTTCATGCCGCGCTCGAGGCCGCGCCGTGCCTCCTCGTCGAACGCGATGATCTTGGCCATGTGAAGTGGTCCTCCCGGACTGGGGTGGATTGCTCCGGACCGCGCTGGCGCCCGCGACGGACGGCTCGCCGGCCTCGTGGTTCCTTGCCCCACCTGGCCTGCGGGCCTCACCGACCCGGTCCTTCGTTGTCACTCTCACCTTCAGAGTGCTAACGCAATGATTAGCACTCGACCCATGAGAGTGCAAGCGCCTCCGCCGGACCGGTGCCCTTCCGGACACCCCTCGGGACGCCTCCCGGACGCCCCCGGACAGACCGAAGGGCTCGCACCCCCCAGGAGGTGCGAGCCCTTCGACAGATGTACAGAAGAACGACGCTGTCAGTCGGCGCGTGCTTCAGCCGGTCGCGAGACGGACCATGTCCGCCTGCGGCCCCTTCTGGCCCTGCGAGATCTCGAAATCGACCCGCTGACCCTCTTCCAGGGTGCGGTAGCCGTCCATCTGAATCGCGCTGTAGTGGACGAAAACATCCGCACCACCGTCGACCGCGATGAAGCCGTACCCCTTCTCCGCGTTGAACCACTTGACGGTGCCCTGAGCCATGCCTAACTCCCCTATTACTGGCCCTTGCACAGATCCACACTTCGCGGATCCGGGTCAGACCTCACCCCCCAGTTGGTTGGGGGCGTGCGCCGGAACGCGTCGACCGCGGCTGAATGTATCTGTCCAACTGCCGTCTGCAACAGGTCAGTCGGACGAGAATTCTGGACGCAGGGGATCCGGAATGTGGCGAGAATTCGCCTGAATTCAGGGCAAGTCGGGCCCTGCAAAAGCCGCAAAAGCCACAGAAGGAGCGCGCACTTTGGCTGCTTCTCATCGGGCTGAGGTGGAAATAAAAGGCTCCTGATCCGGTGATCCGGATCGGGTTCCCCAACTGTACCGCGCTCAACCACACTGAATTGCCCCCTCCGCTTCTATCGCGGAGAGGGCAATTCGATGAACTCTCGGTAATCGCTGTTACCGACGGTTACTACCGGCGGGTACTGACCAGCGGTCAGCCACCGGCGACGGCCGGGATGATGGAGACTCCGGCGCCGTCCGGGGTCGCCGTCTGAAGGCCCTGCTCGAAGCGGACGTCGTCGTCGTTCACGTACACGTTGACGAACCGGCGCAGCTTGCCCTGGTCGTCCAGGACGCGGGCGGCGATGCCGGTGTGGTTCTTCTCCAGGTCGGAGATGACCTCGCCGAGAGTCGCCCCCTCGGCGGTGACCTCCGCCTGACCGCCGGTGTAGGTGCGCAGGATGGTGGGGATGCGGACGTTGACGCTCATGACGCGAGGCCAGCCTCTCGGAAGGAGTCCAGGTTCGGGCGGATGGTCGCGGTCAGGCCGGTGCCGGCCACCGCGTCCAGGGTCTTCAGGCCGTCGCCCGTGTTCAGGACGACGGTGGTCTTCGTCGGGTCCAGCAGCCCGTTCCCGATCAGCTTGCGCGTCACACCCACCGTCACCCCGCCGGCGGTCTCCGCGAAGATGCCCTCGGTCCGCGCCAGCAGCTTGATCGCGTCGACGATCTGCTCGTCGGTGACGTCCTCCACCGCACCGCCGGTGCGACGGGCGATGTCGAGGACGTACGGGCCGTCCGCCGGGTTGCCGATGGCCAGCGACTTGGCGATGGTGTCCGGCTTCTGGGGGCGCACGACGTCGTGCCCGGCCTTGTAGGCGACGGACACCGGGGAGCACCCCTCCGCCTGCGCACCGAAGATCTTGTACGGCCGGTCCTCGACGAGCCCGAGCTTGATCAGCTCCTGCAGACCCTTGTCGATCTTCGTGAGCTGCGAGCCGGAGGCGATCGGCACGACCAGCTGGTCGGGGATCCGCCAGCCGAGCTGCTCGCAGATCTCGTACGCCAGGGTCTTGGAACCCTCCGCGTAGTACGGCCGCAGGTTGACGTTGACGAAGCCCCAGCCCTCGCCCGCCGGGTCGCCGATGAGCTCGGAGCAGAAGCGGTTGACGTCGTCGTAGTTGCCCTCGATGCCGACGAGCTCACCGCCGTACACGGCGGCCATGACGACCTTGCCCTGCTCCAGGTCGTGCGGGATGAACACGCAGGAGCGGAAGCCGGCGCGGGCGGCGGCGGCGCCGACGGCGCCGGCCAGGTTGCCCGTGGAGGAGCAGGAGAGGGTCGTGAAGCCGAAGGCGCGGGCGGCCTCGATGGCCTGGGCGACGACCCGGTCCTTGAAGGAGTGCGTCGGGTTGCCGGAGTCGTCCTTGACGAACAGCTTTCCGGCGTCGACGCCCAGCTCACGGGCGAGGTTGTCGGCCTGGACGAGCTTGGTCCAGCCCGGGTTGATGTTCGGCTTGTCCGCCACGTCGGCCGGGACGGGCAGCAGCGGCGCGTAGCGCCAGATGTTCGCGGGTCCCGCCTCGATGCGCTTGCGGAGCTCCTCCGTCTCGTAGGAGGAGAAGTCGTACGCGATCTCGAGCGGGCCGAAACACTCCTCGCAGGCGAAGACCGGGCCGAGGGGGACGCGGTGACCGCACTCCCGGCAGCTCAGCGCCGCGGCGGGACCGAGGTCCACGGAAGAGGTCGGCGTAGAGTCGGTGGTGCTTGCAACAGTCTGCGCAGCCATGTGAGGCGAGGCCCTTTCTCCTCATCTTCCTCACGACGCATTTCGCCGTGAGACGGATTTGGCACCTTCCCGAGCCGGGAGCCTCGCGGAACGATCATCTGGTGGATCAGTGATCGCTACGAGACCGGCTGGAGGGTTGCCGGGGCTTCATCGGGCCGTATCCCTCTGCCCCTCTGGATGAGCGGTATGAAGTTGTCGACGGCGACCTCGGACATGCGATGGTCATCCGCGTTGTTCAAGACTGTAACCGAAGGCCAGGACAGTTGAGAGAGTCGTCCGAACCGCGAGATGGATCACACGGTCACCTGCCGTGCACCCGGTGTGATCACGACAGTGAGGAGCCGCGGACTGTGCTGGAAGAAGTCGAGCGCTGGCTGGCCACCCGCTCCTGGTCGGTGACCGATCGCCCGCTGCACCGGATCCTGGCCGCGAAACGCGCCACGAACCAGACGGTGTCCGTCGTCCTGCCCGCCCTCAACGAGGAGGAGACGGTCGGCGAGATCGTCGCCGTCATCCGTCACGACCTCATGCACCAGGTCCCGCTCGTCGACGAGATCGTCGTCGTCGACTCGGGATCGACCGACCGCACGTCCGAGGTCGCCGCCGCGGCGGGCGCGCGGGTCGTCCACCGGGACGACATCCTGCCGCGCATACCCGCCGTGCCGGGCAAGGGCGAGGTCCTGTGGCGCTCCCTGCTGGTCACCAGCGGGGACATCGTCTGTTTCATCGACGCCGACCTGAAGGAGTTCTCCTCCGACTTCGTCTCGGGGATCGTCGGACCGCTGCTCACCGACCCGGACGTGGACCTGGTCAAGGGCATGTACGACCGTCCGCTGGGCGGTGCGGCCGGACAGGGCGGACGGGTCACCGAGCTGATGGCCCGCCCCCTGCTCAACATGCACTGGCCGCAGCTGGCCGGATTCGTGCAGCCGCTCGGCGGCGAGTACGCGGCCCGCCGCAGCCTGCTGGAACAGCTGCCCTTCCCCGTCGGCTACGGCGTGGAGCTCGGCATGCTGGTCGACGCCCTGCACCTGGTGGGCCTCGACGCGCTCGCCCAGGTCGACGTCGGGGTGCGCAAGCACCGCCACCAGGACGGCCAGGCCCTGGGCCGGATGGCGGCGGCGATCTACCGCACCGCTCAGCTCCGGCTGGCCCGCGGGCACATGATCCGTCCGGCCCTCACCCAGTTCGAGCGCAGCCCGGACGGCTTCGAGCCGCGTACCTACTCCGTGGACACCGAGGAACGCCCGCCGATGACGGAGATCACGGAGTACGCGACCCGCAAGGTGGCCTGAAGCCCGCGACGGGCCCGGGCCGGCGAGGCGGTCCGGGCCTACGTCGTGGGTCGGCGATCCCGGAAAATGGCGCGGGGGCGTCCCCGTGCGAACGTTTGGGCGTTTCGAGGCCGGGCTAGGTTGAGGCGTATGGCTACCACGCACGAAACGGTCGCTCGGGGCACTGCTCAGGTACTGGTCGCGTCCAACCGCGGCCCGGTCTCCTACGAGCTGCGCGAGGACGGCTCGCTGCACGCGAAACGCGGCGGCGGCGGGCTGGTCTCCGGTCTGTCCGCCATCGGCCCCGAATCGGGCGCCCTCTGGGTGTGCTCGGCGCTCTCCGACGGCGACCGCGAGGCGGTCTCGCGCGGGGTCGGCGAGGAGGGCGTGCGCATGCTGCCCATCCCGGCCGACGTGCACGCCGACGCCTACAACGGCATCGCCAACTCGGTGCTCTGGTTCGTCCACCACCTGCTGTACCAGACCCCGCTGGAACCGGCCTTCGACGCGGAGTTCCGCCGTCAGTGGGCGGCGTACGAGGAGTACAACCGGGCCTTCGCCCAGGCGCTGGCGCAGGAGGCGGCGGACGGCGCCGCCGTCCTCGTCCAGGACTACCACCTGTGCCTGGTCCCCGGGATGCTCCGGGCGCTCCGCCCCGACCTGCGCATCGGCCACTTCTCGCACACGCCGTGGGCGCCGGTGGACTACTTCGGCCTGCTGCCCGACGACATCCGCGAACAGCTGCTGACGGGCATGCTCGGCGCGGACCGCCTGGGCTTCCTCACCCGCCGCTGGGCGGACGCGTTCACCGCCTGCTGCAGCGAGTTCGTCGGCGGCCTGGGCAGGACGCGGGTGGGCGTGCACGGCTTGGGCGCCGACGCGGAGTTCCTGCGGGAGCGCTCGCACCGGCCGGACGTCGACGAGCGGATGACGGCCCTGCGCGAGGAGATCGGCGAGGGCCGCAGGACGATCGTCCGCGTCGACCGCACCGAACTGTCCAAGAACATCGTGCGCGGCCTGCTGGCCTACCGGCAGCTGCTCGACGACCACCCGGAGTGGCGCGAACGGGTGGTCCACGTGGCCTTCGCCTACCCCTCCCGCCAGGACCTGGCCGTCTACCGGGACTACATGACGGAGGTCCAGCGTGTGACGGAGGAGATCAACTCCGCCTACGGCACGCCCGGCTGGACCCCGGTCCTGCTGAACCTCAAGGACGACTTCGCCCGCTCCCTGGCCGCCTACCGGCTGGCCGACGTGGCTCTGGTCAACCCGATCCGCGACGGCATGAACCTGGTCGCCAAGGAGGTCCCGGTCGTCTCCGACGAGGGCTGCGCGCTGGTGCTGTCCCGGGAGGCCGGGGCGTACTGGGAGCTGCGCGACGATGCGATCGTCGTCAACCCGTACGACGTCCTGGAGACCGCGCGCGCCCTGCACGAGGGGCTGGTCATGAAGCCGGAGGAGCGGACCGAACGCACCAAGCGGCTGTCCGCCGCGGCGACCGCGCTGCCCCCGGCCCAGTGGTTCCTCGACCAGCTGAACGCCCTGCGCGAGCCTCAGCCCAGCTGAGCGGCGAGCTTGCGCAACAGCTCCACGACCCCGGCCGGTCCGTCCACGACGAGGTCGGCGCGCTCCGCCAGCTCGCCGACCTCCGTGCTGCCGCTGCACACCAGCAGGCCGGGGACGCCGTCGGCGCGCAGCTTCTCCACGGCGGCGAAGGCCGGGAGGTCGCCGAGGTCGTCGCCGGCGTAGAGGACGGACCCGGCGCCGGTCTCGCGGACGTGCTCGAGCAGGGCCACGCCCTTGTCCATGCCCGGTGGGCGCAGTTCCAGGACCATGCGGCCGGGTTCCACGATCAGGCCGTGCCGGGTCGCGAGGTCGGTGAGGGGGGCGCGCAGGGCGTCGAAGGCGGCCTGGGGGTCGTCGGCGCGGCGGGTGTGGACGGCGACCGCCCGGCCGCCCTTCTCCTCGATCCACACCCCCGGCCGGTTCCCGGCCGCCGCCAGGACCTGCGGGAGCTCGGCGCGGACGGCGGCCACCCCCGGGTGCGGGGCGGGGGCGCTGAGGGCGCCGGTGCGGGCGTCCCAGCGTTCGGCGCCGTAGTGGCCGAGGACGGCGAGGTGCGCCAGTCCGTCGACCCCTGCGAACCCGCCGTGGCGCACGGCGACCTCGGCGGGCCGCCCGGTGACGACGGCCACCGCGGCGACCTTCGGCGCGAGGGCCGCGAGCGCGGGGACGGCGTCGGGGTGCGCCCGGGCGTCCTCGGGGTTCTCGACGATCGGGGCGAGGGTGCCGTCGAAGTCGAGGGCGACGAGGGCGGTCGACGGCCGCCCGAGGATCGCGTCGAGTGCGGCGCGGCCCGCCGCCGTGACGGGGACGGGGAGGGGTCCGGGTGCCGTGGAGTGCGTCTCGTGGTGCGTCTCTTGGGTGCCCATACGGCGACCATAGCCAACGGGCGGTCCGGCTACCGCTCCGCCCGCCGTGCCTCACGCACTCTGCGCAGCCTGTTCACCGTGACCGGGTCGTGGGCCAGCGCCCGGGGGTCGTCGAGCAGGGCGTTGAGGAGCTGGTAGTAGCGGACCGGCGACAGGTCCAGTTCCTCGCGTATCGCCCGTTCCTTCGCGCCGGGTCCGGGGAACCCGCGTCGCTCCAGGGCGAGGACGCCCCGCTCCCGCGCCCCCAGCCCGTCCGCTTCCGCTCGCCGCTCCATGCCCGCACGGTAGCGCCCGCCACCGACATCCGGCTCATTCGCCGGAGGCGCTCTCCAGTGCCACGGCCTTGGTCTCCAGGTCGCCCAGCACGTCGGCCGGGCTGCCGTTCGCGGCCACGGCCCGGCCGATGCGCTTCTTGATCTCCGCGCTGACGTTCGCCCAGGAGGTCCGTCCGACGGGGTAGCTCTCGGAGAGCGGGAGCTCCTGCAGGAACGGCTGGAGGTCGGCGTCCTGCTCGGCCGCGCCCATCACCAGGGAGGCGGAGTTGGTGACCGGCAGCAGGTCGTACTCGCGGGAGAAGTCGAGCACGTTCTCCTCGCTGTAGACGAAGTCGAGGAAGTCGCCGATCTGCTCGCCGTGACCGTTCTGCTTGAAGGCCGTCATCCAGTCGGCGACGCCCAGGGAGGTCTTGCTGGGGCCGTCGAGGCCGGGCATCGGCACCATGCCGAACTTCACGCCCTTGCTCTCGGCCGTCTTCATCAGCGAGGGGTGCCCGTTGAGCATGCCCACGTCGCCGGCGGCGAACGCGGCGAAGGCGGCGGCCCGGTTCAGCTTGCCGGGCGCGGTGGGCCCCGTGAGGCCCTTGCCGACCAGCTCGTCCTTCAGCCAGGTGAAGGTGTCGACGTTCTGGACGGAGTCGAGGCTGTAGCTGCTGACGGTCTGGGTGTAGCCGCCCCCGCCGCTGAGCAGCCACTGCAGGGTCTCGGCCTGCGCCTCCTCGGGGCCGAGGGGCAGCGCGTACGGGTACTTCACGCCGTCGGCCTTGAGCGCCTTCGCGTCCTTGGCGAGTTCGGCCCAGGTGGTCGGCGGGGTGAGGCCGGCCTTCTCGAACAGGGTCTTGTTGTAGAACAGCAGCCTGGTGGAGGAGGCGAACGGCATGCCGTACTGCACGCCGCGCACCTTGCCCGCGTCGGCGAGCCGGGGCACGAAGTCGGCCTCGACGGGGATGGAGACCACGTCGCCGACCTTGTAGAGCTGGTCGGCGGCCGCGTAGTCGGAGTACGCGCCGATCTGCGCCATGTCGGGGGCGTCGCCCGCGTCGACCAGCGCCTTGACCTTGGCGTCGACGTCGTTCCAGGAGTACACGGTCACGTCGACGGTGACGCCCGGGTGGTCCTTCTCGTACGCCTCGACGAGCTTGTCCCAGTACTTCTTCGAGCTGTTGGCGCTGCTGTCGCCGTAGTCGGCGGCGACGAGTCTCAGGGTGACGTCGTCGGAGCCTGCGGTCAGTCCGCAGCCGGCGAGGACCGCCGACATCCCGAGGGCCGACACCCCCGCGATGGTTCCCGCGATGGTTCCTGACTTCCGTGCCCGCCGCTGCACCGCACTGCTCCCAACTGATTGCTCATACCAATGGACCGTTATTCGGATTAAGGTCTACACCACCCATGTGGACTAGACCTCTTTCGGGCCAGCGAGGCGGCACGCTACCCCAAGAGCCGCGAGTGGACTAGACCTCTTGTGGGTCGTGGGGCCACACTGTCCCCGTGAGACATGTCATCGCCCTCGACGTGGGCGGCACCGGGATGAAGGCCGCCCTCGTCGGCGCGGACGGCGCCCTGCTGCACCGGGCCCGCCGGGCCACCGGCCGCGAGCGCGGCCCGGACGCCGTGGTCGCCGCCATCCTCGGCTTCGCCGCCGACCTGCGCGAACACGGCGTCGAGCAGTTCGGCGAGCCCGCCGCCGCAGCCGGCGTCGCCGTCCCCGGCATCGTCGACGAGGCGAACGGCGTCGCCGTCTACGCGGCCAACCTGGGCTGGCGGGACGTACCCCTGCGCACGCTGCTCGCCGAGCGCCTCGGCACCCCCGTCGCCCTCGGCCACGACGTACGCACCGGCGGCCTCGCCGAGGGCCGGATCGGCGCGGGCCGGGGCACGGACCGCTTCCTGTTCGTGGCCCTGGGCACCGGCATCGCGGGCGCGATCGGCGTCGACGGCCGGGTGGAGGCGGGCGCGCACGGCTTCGCGGGCGAGATCGGCCACATCGTCGTGCGCCCCGACGGGACCCCGTGCCCCTGCGGCCAGCGCGGCTGCCTGGAGCGGTTCGCGTCCGCCTCGGCGGTGAGCCAGGCATGGGCGGCGGCCTGCGGAGACCCGGACGCGGACGCCGCGGACTGCGCGAAGGCCGTCGCGTCCGACGACCCGGACGCCGTACGGGTCTGGCAGACGGCCGTGGACGCCCTCGCCGACGGCCTGGTCACCGCGCTGACCCTGCTGGACCCGCGCATGCTCGTCATCGGTGGCGGGCTCGCGGAGGCCGGGGAAACCTTGTTCACACCCCTGCGGGAAGCAGTCCGGCAACGGGTGACCTTCCAGCGACTGCCGGAGATCGTCCCGGCGGCCCTGGGCGACAGCGCCGGATGTCTGGGAGCGGGCCTCCTGGCCTGGGATCTCCTCGACTCCACCGACGGTACGGAGGTAACACCCTGATGGCCACCCCCCTAGGGGCGCGGGGCACCGCGCGACCAGCCACGACGCACCCGCGGCCTACGCCCGGCGCACGGAGGCAGGTACTCACCGGCGCCCGGGTGGTGCTCCCCACCGGCACGGTGACCGACGGCCGCGTGGCGATCGAGGGCACCCGGATCGTGGCCGACGCCCCCCAGGGAACCCCCGTCGACGTCACCGGCCACTGGCTCGTGCCCGGCTTCGTCGACCTGCACAACCACGGCGGCGGCGGAGCCTCCTTCTCCGGCACGGCGGAGGACGTCCAAAAGGCCGTCCACACCCACCGCCTGCACGGCACGACCACCCTCGTCGCCTCGACCGTCACCGACGACATGGACCTCCTCGTCCGCCAGGCCGGCCTGCTGAGCGAGCTGGCCGAGCAGGGCGACCTGGCCGGCATCCACTTCGAGGGCCCGTTCATCTCGCCGTGCCGCAAGGGCGCGCACTCCGAGACGCTGCTGCGCCACCCGGACCCGGCCGAGGTGCGCAAGCTGATCGACGCGGCGCGCGGCCGGGCCAGGATGCTCACCCTGGCGCCGGAGCTGCCCGGCGGCCTGGACTCCGTACGCCTCCTCGCCGAACACGGCGTGATCGCCGCCGTGGGCCACACGGACGCCACCTACGAGCAGACGGTTCAGGCCATCGAGGCCGGAGCCACCGTCGCCACCCACCTTTTCAACGCGATGCCGCCCCTCGGCCACCGCGCCCCCGGCCCGATCGCCGCCCTCCTGGAGGACGAGCGGGTGACGGTCGAGCTCATCAACGACGGCACGCACCTGCACCCGGCCGCCCTGGAGCTGGCGTTCCGTCACGCCGGCCCGGGGCGTGTCGCGTTCATCACCGACGCCATGGACGCCGCCGGCATCGGCGACGGCCACTACCTGCTCGGCCCGCTGGAGGTCGAGGTCAGCGAGGGCGTGGCCCGCCTCGTGGAGGGCGGCTCGATCGCCGGCTCCACCCTCACCCTGGACCGCGCCTTCCAGCGGGCCGTGACGATCGACCGGATCCCGGTCGAGGACGTGGTCGCCGCCCTGTCCGCCAACCCGGCCCGCCTGCTGGGCATGGACGACCGCATCGGCTCCCTGGAACCCGGCAAGGACGCCGACCTCGTCCTGCTGGACGAGAACTTCGACCTCAAGGGCGTGATGCGCAAGGGGGACTGGGTGGTGCGTCCCCAACTGGCCTGAAACGTCCGCCCGTACGGGAACGGTGGCCGACCCGAGGGCTGGGCCGGCCACCGTCTCTTTGGCATGATCAGGCCTCCGGAACCGCGAGGGCTCCGGCTAGTCACGTACGCGTGCCCGTCGAGGGAGGCCGGCCCAGGTGATCGTCACCGTCGCTCTGAACACCGCTCTCGACCTCACCTATCGCGTGCCGGCGCTGCGGCCGCACACCTCGCACCGGGTGACCGACGTACGGGAACGGCCCGGCGGCAAGGGGCTGAACGTCGCCCGGGTGCTCGCCGCCCTCGGCCACGAGGTGACGGTCACCGGTTTCGCGGGCGGCGCCACCGGCCGCGTCGTACAGGAGCGGCTCACCGCCGTGCCCGGGATCGTGGACGCGCTCCTGCCGGTGACCGGGGCCACCCGCCGCACGGTCGCCGTCGTCGACGCCCGCACCGGTGACACCACCCAGTTCAACGAACCCGGCCCGGTCATCACCCCGGCCGAGTGGTCCGCCTTCCAGGAGGCCTACGAGGGCCTGATCGCCGACGCCGACGCGGTGGCCCTGTGCGGCAGCCTGCCGCCCGGGGTGCCGGTGGGCGCGTACGCGGTCCTGGTGCGCGGGGCACGGGCCGCCGGAGTCCCGGTCCTGCTCGACACGAGCGGGGAGCCGTTGCGCCGGGGGGTCGCCGCCCGCCCGGACATCGTCAAGCCGAACGCCGACGAACTGGCCGAACTCACCGGTGCGCACGAGCCGTTGCGGGCCACCCAGGACGCCCGCCGCCGCGGCGCACAGGCCGTGGTGGCCTCCCTGGGCGCCGAGGGCCTGGTCGCGGCGACCCCGGAGGGCCGCTGGCGCGCCGCCCCGCCGGCCCGCATCCACGGCAACCCGACGGGCGCGGGCGACTCCGCGTCCGCGGGCCTGCTGTCGGGCCTGGTCGAGCGCCTGCCCTGGCCGGACCGACTGGCCCGCGCGGTCGCCCTGTCCGCGGCGACCGTCCTGGCCCCCACGGCGGGCGAGTTCGACCGGGCGGCCTACGAGGAGTTGGTGACGCGGGTGGCGGTGACCGGGGAGGTCACCGCAGCCTGAAACCGGGGGCTCAGGAGTTCACGAGGTACACCTGATCGAGGTTCGCGTCGCACTGATTGCCTTGGTTGCAGGCGATCTCGATGGTGTTGGTGCCCTTGTTGAGATTGACGTTGGCCCAGGTCTCCTGCCAGCCCTTCTCGAAGTCTCCCTGGGGGGACTTCGCGAAGTTCTTCATGTTCAGGGCCTGCGCGCTGGCGGTTCCGTTGACGACCAGGGTGGCGTTGGCGTCCACACCCGGGATGCCGTAGCGCACGTACAGACGGTACGTGCCCCCCTTCTCGATCCCGTTGACCGTCCAGGTGACCTTGGCGCCCACGTGGTTGAAGCCCGTGACGTAGATCCCGCCGGCAGCGTGCGCGCCCTTCACGTCGGACGAGGTGGTAACCCCGTCCCCCAGGTTCAGCGCCTTCGCGTCGGCCTTCGGCAGCTCGGCCTCGTTGGCGTCGTCGCTGGCCGACGCGCTGGGCGAGGGGCTCCCCGAGGCGGAGGCCGGGGCGGACGCCTGGCCGCCCGCCTTGTTGTCGTCGGCGGAGCCGTCGTCGCCGTTGGCCATGGCCACCGCGATGCCGATGACGACCGCGGCGACCACCGCGACCGCGCCGATCAGCAGCCCCTTGGTGTTGGGGCCGCGACCGCGGCCGCCGCCGTTCTGCACGGGCTGCCGGCCGGTGGAGGGGCCGCCGGCGCCGAAGTTCTCGGGCGCGGCGTAGTGCGCGTTCGGCTGGCCGTACGCGCCCTGCTGCTGCGGCGCCGTCGGCGGCTGCCCGTACTGCCCGTACTGCGCGGTCTGCTGCTGCGGCTGCTGTCCGTACTGGCGCTCGCCGACCGCGCGCACCCGGCTGACCGAGTTCGGGTAGCCGTAACCACCGCCGGAGGGCGGCTGCGCGCCGTTGGCCTGGCCGTCGGCGTAGAGGTAGCCGAACGGGTCGTCGTCCTCGGGCGTGCTCGCGCCGTTATTGCCGGGCGTCATCCCTTCGTACTCCTCAACAGTGCGGGTCGGGTGCGACACGCGTACGCGTATCCATACGTGTGAGAACTGCGAGCCTACCCGCTCCCCACCGCCCAAACGGGTGACTCGGACCGCATCAGGTCGGCAACGGGGCCGCTGACCTGGCGATCATCCCGCCCGTCTGTGCTGTTTGGGACGAGATCGTTTCTCGACGTACATGCGCTCGTCGGCGGACTTCAGCACTTCGTCCGCGGTCATCCCGCAATGTGCCCAGCCGATGCCGAAGCTGGCGCCCACCCGCACGGCCCGGCCCTCGGCGCGGATCGGCTGGATGATCTCGTTGCGCAGGCGTACGGCGAGGTCGGCGGCGTCGGCGCGGCCGAGGCCGTCGGCGAGGATCACGAACTCGTCGCCGCCGAGCCGGGCGACCGTGTCGCCGTCGCGGACCTGGCGGGAGAGCCTGCGGGCGACCTCGATGAGGACGGCGTCGCCCGCGTTGTGCCCGAACCGGTCGTTGATCGACTTGAAGCCGTCGAGGTCGCAGAAGAGGACCGCGAGACCCTTGGCGCCGTCGTCGCGGCCGTCCTCGGGGGCGGCGGTGTGCACATGGTGGTCGTAGCCGTCGAAGGACTCGGCGCCGCCGGGCCGGAAGTCGAAACCGTGGCCGTTGGCGTCGAAGGCGGCGTGGCCGAAGTCCGTGTCCATGGCGTCGGCGGCCGCGGGGTGCAGGGACTGGGGGCGCTGGCAGAGCCGGGCGGACAGGCGCGAACGCAGTTCGGCCGAGTTCGGCAGGCCGGTGAGCGAGTCGTGCGAGGCGCGGTGGGCGAGCTGGAGCTCGCGGCGCTTGCGCTCCTCTATGTCCTCGACGTGGGTGAGGAGGAAGCGGGGCCCGTCCGCGGCGTCGGCGACGACGGAGTTGCGGAGACTGACCCAGACGTAGGTGCCGTCCCGGCGGCCCAGGCGCAGTTCGGCGCGGCCGCCTTCGGCGGAGGTGCGGAGCAGGGTGCCTATGTCCTCGGGGTGCACGAGGTCGGAGAAGGAGTAGCGGCGCATCGCGGAGGCGGGGCGGCCCAGCAGACGGCACAGGGCGTCGTTGGTGCGGAGTATGCGCCCGTGCTGGTCGCCGCCCATCTCGGCTATCGCCATGCCGGAGGGGGCGTACTCGAACGCCTGCCGGAAGCTTTCCTCGCTGGCGCGCAGGGCCTGCTGCTCGCGTTCGAGCCGGACCAGCGCCCGCTGCATATTCGCACGTAGACGCGCGTTGCTGATGGCGATGGCGGCCTGGAAGGCGTACATCTGGAGCGCTTCGCGCCCCCACGCTCCGGGACGGCGCCCGTTGCGGGGCCGGTCCACGGACAGGACGCCGATCAGCTCGCCGCAGGCGCCGCCGCTGCCGGGCGCGGCGGGCGTGTACATGGGCGCGAAGAGCCGGTCCGAGGGGTGCCACTCGTCCTCGAAGCGGGGCGCGGGCCCGTCGGTGTACCACTGCGGGACGTCGTCGTCGTCGAGGACCCAGCCCTCGGTGTGGGGTATGAAGATCAGGTCGCCCCAGGTCTCGCCCATGGCGAGGCGGCGCTCCCAGGACTCGCGCGAGCCGACCCGGCCCGTGATGAGTGCCTCGGCGGCCGGGTTGCCGGAGAACGCGGCGACCACGAGATCGCCGTCGGGGCGCACGAGGTTGACGCACGCCAGCTCGTACCCGAGTGCCGTGACCACGCCGTCGGCGACGGTCTGCAGTGTGTCGGCCAGGCTGCGGGCCGTGTTCATGTCGGCCATGACCTGGTGCAGCTGTCGCAGGGACGCAAGACGGACGTAAGGCTCCGACTCGGTCTCCATGTGTTTCGCCCTCCCCCCGAGACTTCGCAGCGAATCAAGGGTTGTCTTCGGCGCAACGTCGTTTCTGGTGCTCTGTTGTCGGTGTGTGTCTCCTTGTGACGCCTCCGCCACTGAATCACAGCGCGCTGCCCACTCGGTACACAGGGTCAACAATTAATGCGTCTTGTGACTCAAGTCACAGATGAACGTGAACATTTGCGGGGAGTTTCAGCGTTTTCCCCTGTGTTTCCCCGAACACGGACAGGAACCAGGACACCGGAGAAAGACAGCAACTGCACAGGAACGGAGACCGGTTATCGGTCCAGGGTCCTACGACCCTACTCGGGCGGAGGTCCGATGCGGGGCGCACCGGTCGGACACTAGCGTTCGGGACGTGTCCCCAGATGTGCTCAACACCGTGCCGACAACCCCCTCCGGGCATGCTGAGGGGGTGAGCAACGACGAGTTCCGCGCCGCCATGTCCCGGCTCGCCGACGGCGTGGTCCTGGTGACCGCCCGCGAACCCTCCCTGGACCCGGACGACCCCGGCGCCCCGGACGGCGAGGACGTCGGCATGACGGCGACGGCCTTCCTGTCGGTCTCCCTGGACCCGCCGCTGGTCCTGGTCAGCCTGCGCACCGGCTCCCGCATGGACGACCTGCTCGACGAACAGCCGCTGTGGGCGGTGTCGGTGCTCTCCGAGAGCCAGCGGCACATCGCCGGCCGCTTCGCCATGAAGGGCCGCATCAGCGACCGGCTCCTCTTCGAGGACATCCCGTACGTCCGCGGCGAGGTCTGCGGCGCACCGCTGGTCGGCGGGGCGCTGGCGACCCTGGAGTGCCGCACCGAGCAACGCGTGCCCGCGGGCGACCACACGCTGGTGATCGGCCGTGTCCTGACCGCGGCCGTGCCGAGTGCGGACGGCGGCCCGCTGGTCTATTTCCGCGGCCGTTACCGGCAGTTGGGGTAAGCGGTCGGAGTAAGGACGGCCGGGTAAGCGCGCGGGAAATGCCGTGGCCGGTCCCGCGACGCGCGCCTAGGGTGCCAGCATGACAGGCATGACGGGCGACGCCGGCACCACGACGACTTCCATACTCCGGCTGGAGGAAATAACCCCGCGGAATTTCGAGGCGGCGACCGGCATTCGCGTCCGCCCCGACCAGGAGTTCGCGGTCTCGCCGGTCATGAAGTCTCTCGCCGAGGCCCATGTCCACCCCCCGGGAGTGGCCTGGCCGCGTCTGATCATGGACGGCGACCGGCCCGTCGGCTTCCTCATGGCCTTCCTCGACATCGACTGGAACGGGCGCGGCGACGGCAGCCTCGTCCGCTCGGGCCTGTGGCGGCTGAACATCGCCGCCGGCGAACAGGGCCGCGGCTACGGCCGTTTCGCCGTGGAGTCCGTCGCCGCGGAACTGCGCCGCCGCGGTACCGAGGAGATGTACGTGACCTGGCACGAGGGCGAGAACGGCCCCGAGGACTTCTATCTGCGGCTGGGCTTTCGCAGGACCGGCGAGAAGAGCGCCGGAGAAGTGGTCGGCGTCCTGGCACTGGACTAGGTTCCCCGCCCGGGCCCGGGCGGGCGGATCAGGCCCCCGGCCCGGCGGGGGGATTACACCCCGGGCCGGGCAGGCCGGGTCTCCCGCAGGGCTCGCAGGGGCACGTGGGCGCAGGGGCACGTGGGCGGGCTACAGGAGGGTCACCTCCAGGCGGGACAGCCGGGCGGGGTCGGTCGTGACGTCGATCAGGGCGATCCGGTCGCCGCGGACGAACGTGAAGCGCAGCGTGCGCTCCACACGGCCGTCGACCAGCACCGCCAGCCCCGTCGCCCCGTCCACCAGGGCGTGCCGGGCCACACCGGCGAGGCGGGCGAAGCCCGACGCGCCTCGGGCGACCGCGGTCGCGCCCGTGGTCACCTTCGATCCCGAGCGGGCCATGACGTCCGGATCCAGAACGGCGAGCAGCCCGTCGAAGTCCCCGTCCCGGGCGGCGGCCAGGAAGGCGTCCACGACCTCGCGCTGCCGGCTCCGATCGACCTCGGGCTCCCGGGCCCCGCGTACCCGGCGACGGGCCCGGCTGGCGAGCTGACGTGCGGCTTCCGGGGTCCGGTCGACGATCCCCGCGACCTCCTCGTACGGCACGGCGAACAGGTCGTGCAGCACGAACGCCAGCCGCTCGGCAGGGGTGAGGGTGTCCAGGACGACGAGGAGGGCGACGCCCACGGAGTCGGCGAGCAGCACGTCCTGCGCCGGGTCGGGCACGACGGACGGGCCCGGCGTCCAGCTCTCCAGCGACTCCTCGGCGCGGGAGCGGCGCGAGCGCAGCATGTCCAGGCAGACCCGGCCCACGACGGTCGTCAGCCACCCGCCGAGGTTGTCGATCTCCTCGGCCTCCCCCCGGCCGGCGCTCCGGCTGAGCCGCACCCATGCCTCCTGCACGGCGTCGTCGGCCTCGGCGCCGGACCCCAGCATGCGGTGCGCCACGGCGCGCAGGCGGCCCCGGTGCGCCTCGAAGGAATCGGCCAGGAAGTCGTGGTCGCCCGTCGTCGTCATCGGTCGCATCCCTCGTCACGGTCGGTTCGCCGGTCGCGGCCGTAGAGCGCGGCCGGCGGGTTCGTCGCGGTCGTAGGCATGACGTTCGGCGCGCGCGAGATGTGACAGACCGCTCAGCCCCAGTCGCGCCCGGTCCTGCCCCGCTTGGTCTGCGACCGCTGCTTCTTCTCGCGCAGCCGGCGCTCGTTGATCCCGCGCGGGATGCGGGTCGGCCGGCGCGGCTTGGGCGGCGGCGCCGTGGCCTCGGCGAGCAGGGCGGCGAGGCGTACGGCGGCGGTCTCGCGGTTGCGCCACTGCGAGCGGTGCTCGGAGGCGCGGACGGTGACGACGCCGTCGACGAGCCGCCCGACCAGCCGCTCGAGCGCCCGCGCCTTCCACACCTCCGGCAGCGCCTCGGTGCGCGCGAGGTCGAAACGGAGCTCCACCTGCGAGTCGCTGGTGTTGACGTGCTGCCCGCCCGGCCCCGAAGACCGCGAGAAACGCCACATGAGCTCGGCCTCGGGAAGGGAGACGGAGCCGCGGACGACATAGGGACCAGACATGCCGACCATGTTCCCGCCACGGCCCCGTGCGCGTCACGCGAATATCCCTTGGTAAAGAAAGTAAAGAAACGCGGTGTCGCGGGGAACCTTGACCGCCCTTCGCTGCGTTCATAGGGATAGCTGTAGCTTCGTGCCCGTACGAAGCCGTACACAACGAGGGAAGGACTCCCAACCATGGCTGTAAGCCTGTCCAAGGGTGGCAACGTCTCGCTCACCAAGGAGGCTCCGGGCCTGACCGCCGTCACCGTGGGCCTCGGCTGGGACGTCCGCACGACCACCGGCACGGACTTCGACCTCGACGCCTCCGCGATCGCGGTCAACCCCCAGGGCAAGGTCTTCTCGGACGCCCACTTCGTCTTCTTCAACAACAAGCAGACGCCGGACCAGACCATCGTCCACACCGGCGACAACCGCACCGGCGAGGGCGCGGGCGACGACGAGGCGATCAACGTCAACCTGGCCGGCCTCCCGGCCGACATCGACAAGATCGTCTTCCCGGTCTCCATCTACGACGCGGAGAACCGCTCGCAGAACTTCGGCCAGGTCCGCAACGCCTACATCCGCATCGTCAACCAGGCCGGCGGCGCCGAGATCGCCCGCTACGACCTCTCCGAGGACGCGGCCACCGAGACGGCCATGGTCTTCGGCGAGCTCTACCGCAACGGCGCCGAGTGGAAGTTCCGCGCGGTCGGCCAGGGCTACGCGTCCGGACTCGTCGGCATCGCGCAGGACTTCGGCGTCAACGTCTGAGACGTCCCGGCCGTCCAAGGCCCCCCGGGCCTCCCGGACGCCTGAGGCTCGGAGCAACACCCCGGACCGCCCCGCCCCGCAACCGCCGGGCGGGGCGGTCCGCGTCCGGCGATCCCGCCCGCCCCGGCGCCAGGCCTGTCCTAGCCTGCTGCCCATGCTCCTCGTCCCCCTCCGCCTCACCCCCGACCACGACATCCCGGCCCCTCTCCTCACCGAACTCACCTCGCTCTACGTCTCCCACCGTGAGTTCCACGCCCTCAGCGGCGACTTCCCCGACCCGGACCACATCCGGCCGGAACAGGTGGCGGCCGCCCTCGCCGGGGAGCTGGCGAACCCGGACGTCGAGGTACTGCTCGCCAGCAGCCGGGGCAAGCTCGTCGGGATCGTGATCACGCTCGCGCGGCATCCCGACCCCGAGGACCCCGACCCCTGGATCGGGCTGCTGATGGTCGACGCGGCCGTGCAGCGCCAGGGCTTCGGACGGCGGATCGTCCAGCGGATCGAGGAGCGACTGCGCGAGGCCGGCGCCGGCGCCGTGCGGCTCGCCGTCCTCGACGCCAACCCCGAAGGCCTCGCCTTCTGGACCGCGCTCGGATACGAGGTCGTCGACCACCGGCGCGACCTGCAACTCGGGCGGCCCTGCGCCGTGTTGCGCAAACCGCTCGTCGTCCCCCGCCGCGCCGCCCGCGTCGCCGTCGTCGCCCCCGACGGGTCCGTGCTCCTCTTCCGGTACCACAACCACGAGGCCGGGGTGCACTGGGCGCTGCCCGGCGGCGGACTCGACGAGGGCGAGTCGCCGCGCGAGGCGGCCCTGCGGGAGCTGACCGAGGAGACCGGGTGGACGGACCTGGAGCCCGGGCTGCTGTGCACATGGGAGCACGACTTCACCCGTTTCGGCATCCTCGTCCGCCAGCACGAGCACATCTACGTCGCCCCCGGCCCGCACCGCGCGCCCACCGGAGCCGACCTGGCCGCCGCGCACGCCACCGACGGCATCCTCGGCTGGCGCTGGTGGACCCGCGAGGAACTCGCCGAGGAACGCGAGCCGGTGTGGCCGTCCGGCCTCGCCCGACTGCTCGACGACTGGGAGAACGGCCGCCGCCCGGATCCGGCGCTCCGACCGGGAAGCCGATGAGCGCAGGGGCCCGCCCCGCCGTGCGGCGTCCCCGCTCGGAAGACGCGGAGTCCGCCCACGGAGAAGGCGGCGTCGGCGCACCGAAACACGGCGTCCGCGTGCCGGCGCTCAGGGCCGCGCCGGCTTGCCCTCCCCGTACAGCCACTCCGACCAGATCTCGTCGAAGTCCGCGTCCGGCGCCTGCTTCTCGACGTACGCCGTGAAGTCGTCCGTGTCGGCGTTGCCGTGGCGGCGAGCGGCGGCCCAGCCCTGGACGAGGTCGTAGAAGGCGTCTTCGCCGACGGTCTGGCGGATGCGGTGGATCACCATCGCGCCGCGCTGGTAGACGGGGCTGTCGGAGATGTGCGCGGCCGTCGTGGGCTTGGCCGGCGGGAAGTCCCACAGGTCCTCGTACTCGTCCTCGCCGTGGTCGTACAACTCCGTGAAGGTCTCCTCGGCCGTGGCGCCGCCCTCGTCCTCCGTCCACAGCCACTCGGCGTAGGTCGCGAGGCTCTCGCTGAGCCACATGTCCCGCCAGCTCCTCGGCGTGACGGAGTCACCGAACCACTGGTGGGCGGTCTCGTGGACGAACATCTCGATGTCGGGGGCGCCGGGATACACGGGACGGTTCTGCGTCTCCAAGGCGTATGCCGCGTCCTCGGGGCGGTCCACGATCGCGCCCGCGGAGGAGAAGGGGTAGGGGCCGAAGTTGTCCCGCGCCCAGTCCATGACCTCGGGAAGCCGCGCGAGCACCGCACGGCTCGCGGCCGCCTGCGAGGGGTCGACCGCCACATACGCCGGGAGGCCGTCCTCCGCCGAGGGACGGGTGACGGTGTAGCGGCCGACCGCGAGCGTCGCCGCGTAGCTCGCCATCGGTTCCGCGGTGTGCCAGACGAAGGTCCTGCGCCCGTCCCGCGTACTGCGCTCACTGCGCAACTCGCCGTTCGAGACGGCCGTCAGCCCCTTCGGGACGGTGACGGCGACGTCGTACGACGCCTTGTCGGAGGGATGGTGGTTGCCCGGGAACCAGGCCATGGAGCCGGTCGGTTCGCCGAGGGCGAGCGCGCCGTCCTCGGTGCGCAGCCAGCCCTCCTTCGAGCCGTCCGGGTCGGTGATCGTCTGCGGGCTGCCGGAGTAGCGCACCCGCACCTCGAAGGTCTCGCCCTCCGCGAGGCCGTCGGACGGGCGCACCACCAGTTCCTGACCCTCCCGGCGGAACTCGGCGGCGGCGCCCTCGACGGTCACCTCCTGGACCTCCATGCCCACCAGATCCAGATCGAAGGCGGAGAGGTCCTCGGTCGCGCGGGCCGTGACGACCGCGGTGCCGGTGAGACGGTTGCCGTCGGGAACATAGGCGAGGGTGAGACCGTAGTGGGAGACGTCGTAGCCGCCGTTGCCCGCCTTCGGGAAGTACGGGTCGCTCACGCCGGCCGCGCCGTCGGAGCCGCCCGAGCCGTCCGACGAGCCGCTGTCGCACGCGGACAGGACGAGGCCACAGGCCAATAACGCGGCGGCCGGGACAAGACGCACGGATCTGGACATGTCAGTGATCTTATGGGGAGGTCCGGCGCGGTCGCGGGGCCGTGACACCATCGCCTACGTGCTCGACATCGGCTACGCCCTCTCCAACCGCTTCCCGGACCCGCCCCAGACGGACTACCGGCGCGCGGACGTCCACGCCCTGCGCCACGACCTGTTCTGCGGCGACGTCTACCTCGCCGACACCAAGGCGGACCGCGAGCTGTCCACAGCCTGGGGATGGGTGCCGGTGCTGGACTTCGCGTGGGCGCTGTGCGACATCGTGGAGCGCATCGACCAGGACCCGGCGGGCTCCCGCGCCTCCCGCCCCCAGTACGCGGAACTGGACTTCACCGAGTCCACCGACCGCATGCTCTTCGAGCGCCGCTTCGGCTGGGTGGACATCGAGGCCGACTGGATGCCAGCGGAGGAGCCCCCGCTCACCTTCTCCCACGCCGAACTCCGCCGCGAAGCCCGCGACTTCCTCCACGACCTCCTCGCCGACCTGACCGACCTCCACGACGACCTGGGCGAGAACCCGGCCGTCTGGACCCTGCAGGCACGGTTCCCGCGGGTGAGGTGAGCCCCGGCCGAAGCGATCCCCGGCCGAAGTGAGCCCGGGCTGACGATCCCCGGCCGAAGAGAGCCCGGGCTGAAGCGATCTCCGGTCGAAGTGGGCCGGACGCCTCAGCCCTCCACCCTGATCCCCGACTCGGCCGCCAGCACCGGTGCCAGGTCCAGCAGTTGGGCCGGACTGATCACCGCGCCCGACAGCCGGTCCACACCGCCCGCGATGCCCAGCTCCGTCGCACCGCGCAGATCCACGTCCGTCAACGTCGCCCCGGTGAAGTCGACCGACTTCAGGACGCAGTCGACGAACTCGACCCGCTCCAGACGAGCGCCGCCGAAGTCCGGTTCGACCAGGACGCAGCCCTCGAAGACGACGTCCCTCAGCCGCGCCTGACGCAGGTTCAGGTAGTCGATCTTGCCGCCGCGGATCACGACCCGCTCCAGAGCGCCGCCGTACAACTGGGTGCCGCCGAGGCGGGCGTCGAGCAGCTCGACGTCGCGCAGAGTCGCCTCCGCCAGGTCCGTGCCGACCCCCCGGATGCCGGTGAGGACCGAGTCGAGGAGACGGGCGTTGCGCAGTCTCGTCTCGTCCAGCGCACATCCGGCCAGGGCGCAGTCCATGAAGCGTGCGCCCCCGCCGTCCTGCCCGGCGAGGTCCGCCTCACGGAACTCCACGCCGTCGTAGTCCCCGTCGGGCTCCAGCCCGCCGCCGGCGTACGGCTCCAGCGGCGGCAGCCGCACCTCCGGACGCCGAGCGCCCTTCACCGCCGAGCCCACCCTGCCGCCGTTCCTGCCGGTCGCGCCGGCCGCTGTCCTCGCCATGCCCCCATGCTGCACCCCACCACTGACACTCCCCCGTCCCCGCCCCTCACTTCCCCGCCTCCCCTTGACCTCAACCAACCTTGAGGTTGAAGGCTGGAGCCGCGCACCCACGCTCCAGGCGAGCCCACCCACCGCACCACGCCCACCACACGGCACCCACCCCACACGCCCCACCGCAGCACCCCCATCCCCATCTCCATCCGCACTCACACCAGCACCACACGCCCCACAGCACCACCCGCATCGCACCACCCACACCTCACCTCACCGCACCCACCGGGGGACCCGCATGCACGCCATCCGCCTCCACGCCTTCGGCCCCGCCGAGAACCTCTCCTACGAGGAGGTCGACGACCCCGCGCCCGGCCCCGGCCAGGTCCGCGTCGCCGTCGAAGCCGCGGGCGTCCACCTCCTGGACCTCGCCCTGCGCGAAGGCCTCCAGGGCCCGGCGCCCGCACCGACGCCCCTGCCCACCGTCCCCGGCCGCGAGGTCGCCGGCCTGGTCGACGCCCTCGGCGAGGGAACCCCCGCCGCCTGGCTCGGCAGACGCGTCGTCGCCCACCTCGGCTTCGCGCCCGGAGGTTACGCCGAACTGGCCGTCACCGACGTCGAGCGCGTGCACGAGATCCCGGCGAACCTGGACTCCGCACAAGCCGTCGCCATGATCGGCACCGGCCGCACGGCACTGGGCATCCTGCAGTTCGCCGAGCTCGGGCCCGACTCCGTCGCCGTGGTGCCCGCGGCGGCGGGCGGCATCGGCACCCTCCTCGTGCAATACGCCAGGAACGCCGGCGCCACCGTCGTCGGACTCGCCGGCGGCCCCCACAAGACAGCCCGGGTCGCGGCCAACGGCGCCGACCTCGCCGTCGACTACACGGACACCACATGGCCCGCCACGGTCCGCGCCCACCTGGGCGGCCGGCCCGCCACCGTCGTCTTCGACGGGGTGGGCGGAGACATCGCCCGCGAGGCCGTCGCCCTCCTCGGCCCCGGCGGCGCCCACCTCGTCTTCGGCTGGTCGGCCGAGGGCATCCGCGGCAGGGGCCACTTCGTCGAAGGCGTCTCCCGATCCGTCCTCGGACCCGCGATGACCGACCGGCCGGGCGGCATACGCACCCTCGAACAGCGCGCCCTCGCCGAGGCCGCCGCGGGCCGCCTGACCCCGGCCGTGCAGACCTTCCCCCTCACCGAGGCCGCCACCGCCCACCGCGCCCTGCAGACACGCGCGACCACCGGAAAAGTCGTCCTCACGACCTGACAGGAGAGGCGTCCGGCGCGTTCGCGCCAAACCCCCACGACGACCGCCACGACCGTGGCGACGGCAACGACTCAGCGACGCCCCGCCACCCGGTCCGCGACCCGCGCCAACCGCGACGACCCGGCCGCATGCGTCCGCGACTCCCACCGGTCCGCCGCCCGGTACGCCGCGTACATGCCCCGCACCCCCAGCCACCGCAACGGCTCCGGCTCCCACCTACGGACCCCGTGGCCCACCCACGGCAGCCCGGTCAGATCGGTGTCCCCCACCTCCCCCGCATCGAGCCGCACCAGATCCCGAAGCGTCCGGGCAGCCAGGTTCGCCGTCGCCACCCCCGACCCGACATAACCGCCCGCCCAGCCGAGCCCCGACGCCCGGTCCAAAGTCACCGACGCACACCAGTCACGCGGCACACCCAGCACACCCGACCACGCGTGCTCGACACGCACCCCCGCCAGCGCGGGAAAGAAACCGACCAGGATCTCGCGCAGCGCCCCCACGGTCTCCGGCTGCGTCCGCCCGTCGTTGTCCGTACGCGACCCGAACCGGTACGGCACCCCTCGCCCACCGAGCGCGACCCGCCCGTCAGCCGTGCGCTGGGCGTACACATACGCGTGCGCCATGTCCCCCAGCGCCTCCCGCCCCGACCAGCCCACCGCCGCCCACTGCTCCTCCGTCAGCGGCTCAGTGGCGATCATCGAGGAATTCATCGGCAACCAAGTCCGCCTCTCACCCCTCAGCGCCGCCGTGAAACCCTCCGTGCAGCGCAGCACATACGGAGCCCGGACCGTCCCGTACGGCGTCACCGCCCGCCCGGCCAGAACCCGCGTCACCGGGGTCGACTCGTACACCTCCACCCCCATCGCCTCGACCGCCGCAGCCAGCCCCTTCACCAGCCTCACCGGATGCACCCGCGCCCCGTGCGGAGTCCAGCTCGACCCCACAGCCCCCGCCACCCGCACCCGCTCCGCCGTCTCCCGGGCCCCGTACAGCTCACGGTCCCGCTCCCCGAACGACACCTCGTGCGCGTGGAACTCCCTCAGCCGCGCCAACTGCGCCGGCGTACGGGCCACCTCCAGCACCCCACCCTTGTGCACCCCGGCGTCGAAACCCTCCTCCGCCACCACCCGGACGACCTCGTCCACCGTCTCGTTCATCGCCCGCTGCAACCGAACGGCCGCCTCCCGGCCGTGCAGCCTCGCATACCGGTCCCGGCCCGCCACGCCGTTGTACAGCCAGCCCCCGTTGCGCCCCGACGCGCCATACCCGCAGAACCGCTGCTCCAGGACCGTCACCCGCAGCGAGGGAACCGCCTTCTTCAGGTAGTACGCCGTCCACAACCCCGTGTACCCGCCCCCGACGACCACGACGTCCGCGGACGCGTCACCCCCGAGCGGCTCCCGCACCGCCGGAAGACCGTCATCCGCGTACCAGAACGACACACCGCCATTGACGACGCCGTCCAGGACGCCGTTCACGACACCGCTCCCCACGCTGCTCATGGCCGGACGCTACCCGGCGGAACAGGCCCTGTCTCCTTCGGATTCCGCACACTTCCACGCCCCCTCACCAGCGGAAAACACCCCAGCCCGACCAGCACGGCGACGAAGTGCCCGAAGTCCGTGAAGGTCGGCCCGACCGCCAACGGAACGACGTAGAAACCCAGGACCACGACGAGATACCCGTACCGCCACGGCGAACGGATCCGGTGGACGAGCACCGCCACCACACCCGCCAGCGCATAACTCACCCCCACGTCCAACGTGTTGACCGACGACTGCGGCGCCAGCCCGTCCCGGACCGCCTTCGCCAGCACCCCCTCACTGATCAACGTCGCCAGCACATGCGCCGCCGCACACACCCCCAGCCACCGCGCCGTCCCCAGCCACCGCTCGGCCCGCGCATGGAAGACCGAGTACAGCACCGCGTACGGCAGCCAGTGCCCGCCGTCGATCCACATCGCACTCGCCACCAGCACCCGCACCGGATGCCGGGACAGCTCATGGATGTTGGTCGACCGCTGCCGCAGGAACTCCTGCTCGAACTCCGCAGACATGTGGTGCAGGGCGACCGTGGTGAAGAACAGGATCACCAGCCACACATAGGTGCCGGGCGCCCCGCGAACGTACGCCCACACCGACCGCCACAGCCCGGAAACTCCCATGAGCCGTTTCACGCGGCCCAGTATCGTCCGAAAGATGATCGACGTTCCCGACGCGCTGGCGGCAGAACAGACAAAGCACAACGGCACGGCGGGACGGGCCTTCATCGCAGGTCTGCCGGCCCTCGCACAGGAATTCCTCGACCGCTGGGAACTGCGCGTCGACGGCCCCTCCATGCACGGAGTGAGCGCACTCGTCCTCCCCGTCGTCTCCACCGCCGACGGCACACGAGCCGCGCTCAAGCTCCAGATCCTCGACGAGGAGAGCGCCGGCGAACCGACCGCCCTGCGCATCTGGGACGGCGACCGCGCCGTACGCCTCCTGCGCCACGACGAGCCCACCGGCGCACTGCTCCTCGAACGCCTCGACCCGGCCCGCATGCTGTCCCACGTCGAGGACGTCCACGAGGCGGTGCTGATCATCGCCGAACTGCTGGCCCATCTGACGACCACCCCGGCCCCGCGAGGCATGCGCGCACTCGGCGACATCGCCCGGGACATGCTCGAACAGACCCCCCGGGCCCTGGAACGCGTCCCCGACCCCTGCGAACGCCGTCTGATCGCCGACTGCGCGGCCGCCGTGCGCGAGGTCGTGTCCGAGCCGGGCGACCGCCTCCTGCACTGGGACCTGCACTACGAGAACGTCCTCGCCGGCGACCGCGCGCCCTGGCTCGCCATCGACCCCAAACCCCTCGCCGGCGACCCCGGCTTCGAGCTGCTGCCCGCGATCGCCAACCGCCACGACCCGGCCGACGTGCTCTGGCGCTTCGACGCGATGACCGCCGCCCTCGGCCTCGGCCGCGACCGGGCCCGCGCCTGGACCCTCGCCCGTGTCCTCCAGGACTGCCTGTGGGAGATCGAGGACGGCCGCCCACCGCAGCCACGACGACTGGAGATCGCCCGCCTCCTGCGACCCTGACGGCGCCCCCGGAGAGAACAGGACATGAAAAAGCCCGGGCCGGCCAAGAGCCGACCCGGACTTCCCACCGAGCCCCCTGTCGGATTCGAACCGACGACCTGCTCATTACAAGTGAGCTGCTCTGGCCAGCTGAGCTAAGGAGGCGCCGCGCGCTACAACGCCGCGCGAGGGCGGCTCCACTGTACACAGCCCCCGTTTCCCCGGGCCACGGACTTCTCTTCTCCTCACGCATTCGAGAACTGTGCGTGACCGATCGCGCACTCGTTCGTTGATCGGTCTGACGTGCTGTTCCGAAGATCGGATCGTCGGGGAGGGGACCATGGGGAAGTCCGCGGAGAAGGCTCGGACATCTACGCCTGAAGCGGTGAAGGGCGAGCAGGCCGAGTGCATCAAGCGCGAGGTTCTCGGCATCCGCGACCGCCGCAAGCACCACACGCGCCGGGCGACTCGTCTACATCCCCACGCCAAGGCCCCCGGTACCCGTCACCGTCTCTACCGGTTCCGCTTCTACCCCACCGAGGAACAGGCAGAGCAGCTGGAGCGGACGTTCGGCGCCTGTCGGTGGACCTACAACGAGGGGCTGGCGCTGCGCTCCGGGGCCTGGGAGCGGCATCGGGTGAACGTGGGGTTCGCGGAGACGTGTCGGGCCTTGACGGGTTGGAAGCGGGCGGCGGAGACAGCGTGGTTGGCGGAGGTGTCTTCGGTCGTTCTCCAGCAGTCGCTGCGCCATCTGGATGAGGCGTACAGCCGGTTCTTCAAGGGTGAGGCGAGGTATCCGAGGCGTAAGAAGAAGGGACGGTCCAGGGATGCGGTGACGTATGTGCGCAGCGGGTTCAGGTGGGTGGAGGACCCCGAGCGGCCCGGTACGGGGTTGATCACGTTGGCGAAACAGTCGCGGCCGTTGGATGTGCGTTGGTCGAGGGCGTTGCCTGCCGGGGCGGTTCCGGTGCGTCTGTCGGTGACGCGTGATCGAGCGGGCCGGTATTTCGTGTCGGCGCTGGTGGAGGAGCGCATGGCGCCGTTACCTGTGGTGTTCACGCCGGGGACGCGGGAGCCGAAGGCGGTCGGGATTGATCTGGGGCTGGCGTCGCTCGTGACCTTGGACGACGGGACGAAGTTCGATCATCCGCGGCTGCTGAGGCGGTACGCGGAGAAGCTGGCGCGGTTACAGCGGGAGCTGCACAAGAAGGTGAGGGGTTCGAAGAACCGGGCCAAGGTCCGGCAGAAGATCGCGCGCCTGTACGCGCTGATCACGGACGTGCGCAGGGACATGCTGGATCAGCTGACCACCCGCCTCGTGCGCGAGAACCAAGTGCTCGTGGTGGAGGACCTGTCCGTCGCATCCCTGTCGCGCGCGGCAAGGGGCAAGGGGAGGCGGCGGAAAGCGAAGCTGAACCAGACGATTCTCGATGCGAGCTGGGGCGAGCTGTTGCGGCAGCTGCAGTACAAGTGCGAGTGGTACGGGCGGAAGTTGGTGGTCGTGGACCGCTTCTTCCCGTCGACCCGCCGCTGCTCGGCCTGTCATGCCGTGGGCCAGAGGCTGGATGTCTCGGTCCGGCAGTGGACGTGTTCTGAGTGCGGGGTCTTCCACGACCGCGATGTGAACGCGGCCGTGAACCTCCGGAATGAGGGGTTGCGGTTGCTGGCCGCGTAGCGGTGACCGCTGTGGTACGGACCGACGGGCCGTCGGCCGGAACGCCTGTGGAGCCCATGTAAGACCGAACAGGCACAGCTCACAGGGCTGTGTGTGACCGGCGGCGGGCTGTGAAGCAGGAATCAAGGTCAAAAGACAGTTGCTCTGCCCCGTTCGGGAATTTTCGTGAAGTTCACATGCGTGCAGGTACTGACAGGCCGGGAAACGCCAGGTACCGTCCTGACCCAGTTCGCTCATGTGGACTACACCAACCACCTTCCTACAACGGATCGTCCGGCACGTTCCTGCCGGTAGAAGGGGGCCTTCGAGCCATGGCCACTGTCACTTTCGACAAGGCGACCCGGGTCTACCCGGGTTCCACCAAGCCCGCCGTCGACGCGCTCGACATCGAGATCGCGGACGGCGAGTTCCTCGTCCTGGTCGGTCCGTCCGGCTGCGGCAAGTCCACCTCGCTCCGGATGCTCGCCGGTCTCGAGGACGTCAACGGCGGTGCGATCCGCATCGGTGACCGTGACGTAACCCACCTGCCGCCCAAGGACCGGGACATCGCCATGGTGTTCCAGAACTACGCGCTGTACCCGCACATGACGGTCGCCGACAACATGGGCTTCGCGCTCAAGATCGCCGGCGTCAACAAGGCGGAGATCCGGCAGAAGGTCGAGGAGGCCGCGAAGATCCTCGACCTCACAGAGTACCTGGACCGCAAGCCGAAGGCCCTCTCGGGCGGTCAGCGCCAGCGTGTCGCGATGGGCCGCGCCATCGTGCGCGAGCCGCAGGTGTTCCTCATGGACGAGCCGCTGTCCAACCTGGACGCCAAGCTGCGTGTGTCGACGCGTACGCAGATCGCGTCGCTGCAGCGCCGTCTGGGCATCACCACCGTGTACGTGACCCACGACCAGGTCGAGGCCCTGACGATGGGCGACCGGGTCGCGGTCCTCAAGGACGGTCTGCTCCAGCAGGTCGACACCCCGCGCAACATGTACGACCGGCCCGCCAACCTGTTCGTGGCCGGCTTCATCGGCTCGCCGGCGATGAACCTCGTCGAGGTGCCGATCGCCGACGGCGGCGTGAAGTTCGGCAACTCGGTGGTGCCGGTGCAGCGCGACGCGCTCGCCGCGGCCACCGACAAGACGGTCACCGTCGGTGTCCGCCCCGAGCACTTCGACGTGGCGGGCGCCGACGCCGACACGGGTCTCGCGGTCGTCGTGAACGTGGTCGAGGAGCTCGGCTCCGACGCCTTCGTCTACGGCACCGCCAAGGTCGGCGACGAGTCGAAGGACCTCGTGGTCCGCGTCGGCGGCCGTGACGTCCCGGAGAAGGGCAGCACGCTGCACGTCGTCCCGCGCGCGGGTGAGACCCACGTGTTCTCGACGTCGACGGGCGCGCGTCTGTCGGACTGACGGGTTGACGGACCTGATTGAACCCGGGTGATTCACCCGGATTGACGAAAAAGGGCCTCGCAGGCTGCTGCGGGGCCCTTTTCCGCGTCCGCAGAATCCCCGGCACAGCGGACATTTCGACGGCCGCCCGTCAACCCTTTACCCAAAAGGGAGCACAGCGGCATCCCCCGTGCGAGTGACTGAATGTCGCCCGGTCATTACTGCACGCTACCCTCTCACGCGTGAAGCACTCCGCGAACCACTCCACCACCCAGCGCACGCGCAGCGGCCGGGGCGGCCCAGCCCGCCGGATCGGCCGCTCGCTCGCCCTCGTCCTGCCCGTCGTCATGGTGCTCTCCGGGACCCTCGCGGTCACCCGGGTCAACTGGTCGGGGAACCCCTCGGATTCGGTGCTCACCGCCTCCGACGTCTCCACCGCGCACCAGTCCTCGCACGAGGCCGCCAAGGCCCCGCAGGACGTGTTGCGCGACCAGTTGCTGACCGAGCTCCAGGAGAAGGATCCGGGCGTCGCCCTGACCCATCTCCAGGCGGCCGTGAACGGCAAGCCGTCGCTGGCCAGGCACTGCTCCTCCATCGCCCGCGCCCTGGGCCGCGCCGCGGTCCGTATGTACGGTCCTTCGCGCGCCCAGTCGTACGCCCGCCCGGTGTGCGACACGGCCTTCGCCTCGGGCGTCCTGGCGGCGCGGGGCTGAGGCGCCGGGCTGAGACACAAGCGTTCAGGCACGGACGTCAGACACAGGCGTCAGGCACGGACGTCAGACACAGGCGTCAGACACAGGCGTCAGGCACGGACGTCAGACAGAGGGCCCGCTCTCCGGGGTCCGACACTCCTACCGGGCCGTGCGGCGCCCCCTGCACCGGGGGAGCCGCACGGCCCGGAACGTGCGGCACGTACAGTGCGGGCATGACCGATCCGCACGCCGCGTCCCGCCCCACGCAAGCCGTCATCCTGGCCGGTGGCCAGGGGTCCCGGCTGCGCCCGTACACCGACGACCGGCCCAAGCCGATGGTCGAGATCCCCGGTACGGGGACGCCGATCATCGGTCATCAGCTGGGCTGGCTGGCCGAGGAGGGCGTGACCGACGTCGTCGTCTCCTGCGGCCACCTCGCCGAGGTCCTGCAGGACTGGCTGAAGTCGGCCGAGCTGCCCGTGAGGGTCACCACCGTCGTGGAGACCGAGCCCCTGGGCCGCGGCGGCGGTCTGAAGTACGCGGCCGCCCACCTCCCCCACCCGGACCGGTCCTGGTACGCCACCAACGGCGACATCTGGACCCGTTTCTCGCTGCGCGAGATGGCCGACTTCCACACCGAGCGCGACGCCATAGCGACTCTGGCGCTGGCGCGTCCGCGCATTCCGTGGGGGGCCGTGCAGACGGACGGGTTCGGTCACATCACCGACTTCATCGAGGCGCCGCCCACGACGTACGAGATCAACGCGGGCGTGTACGTCTTCTCGCCGGAGTTCGCGGGGCTGCTGCCCGCGCGCGGCGACCACGAGCGGACGACGTTCCCGCACCTGGCCCGTGAGCGGCGGCTGGCCGGCTTCCCGATCCCGCAGGGGGCGTACTGGCGGGCCATCGACACCGCGAAGGACCTGACGGAGGCGGCGAAGGAACTGGCGGCCCTGGGCCGTTGAGTCGCTGGGCCGTTGAGTCGCTGAGTCGCTGAGTCGCTCCGCGAGTGGAGCGGTTCACACGGTTCGTCATCGGCTGCCGGCCCGGTGGGGCTGGTCGCGACGTTCTCCGCGCACCTGAACGATTGAGGGTGCCGTGCGCTTTCCGCGCACGGCACCCTCGGTCGTTCGGTCTCGCGTTACCCGAGCAGGCCGCCCACCAGGCCCGGCTGGCCGGAGGAGGACGATCCGCCGCCGTCGGAGCCGCCGTCCGAGCCGCCGGAGCTGCTCGACGAGCCACCGGACGAGGGGCCGGAGCTGGTCGCCGGGGCCTGTTCCGCCGGGGTGGAGCGCTCGGGCGGGGCCTGTCCCGCGGTGCCCTGGGTCTGGCTGGGTGCGCCCGCTCCGGCGGTGCCGGAGTCGCGGGACCTGGAGGGCTCGCTGTCCGCGCCGGCCGTCGGGGCCGCCGAGGTGGCGCTCTGGGTGGGCGCGGTGGAAGCGGAGGGCTTCCGGGTCGCCTTGTGCGTGCCGGACTTCTGCGGGAGCGGCGAGCCGGGCAGCTCGTTGCGCGGGGGTTCGCCGGGGCCGGGAACGACCACCCGGTCGGCGTCGCGGACGGCTCCGCCGAGCAGGGAGCCGACGAGCAGGGTGAGTCCGACGGCGATGGCGGTGACGAGGGCGCCGCGGCGCAGCACGTAACGGCGCAGCTCCCACAGGTCGGTGCGCGGTCCGAGGCGACGCCAGGCGCCGGCGGCGAGGCGGCCGTCGACGGAGTAGACGGGGGCGCCGGCGATGATCAGCGGCGACCATGCGGCGAGGTAGATGATGTGGGGGGTGTCGTAGACGGGGACGGTCTTCCAGCTGACGGTGACGATCAGTGCGGCCGAGAGTCCGGCGCCGACCACCGCGGCGACCCGCTGCCAGCAGCCCAGGACCGTGAGGACGCCCACGACGACCTGGAGGAAGGCGATGACGAGGCCGGAGCCGACGGGGTGGTGCAGGGCGAACTGGCGCAGGGGTTCGGCGACTTCCCAGGGGTGCAGGGTGTTGAGCCACTTCACCATGGAGCCGCGCTTGCCGCCGTCGAAGTAGACGGGGTCGCACAGCTTGCCCATGCCGGCGTAGATGGAGATGAAGCCGAGGAAGATGCGCAGCGGGAGCAGGACCACGCCGAGGTTCATCCGGCGGCCGGGGAAGTAGGCGTGCCGGGCGGGGTCGTCGTTGTGCCGTCGGGTGCGCGGGGCCGTGTGGGTGTCGGGGTCGGGGCCGTCGTCCGCCGGCCCGAAGTCGTCGAACTGGGCGTCGTGGTAGGCGGGTTCGTCGTAGGCGCTGCCGACGGTGCGCATGTTCGGCAGGAGGCGGTGTTCGCCGGCGACGGGGGCGCGTTGGGCGCCGACGATGGGGGTTTCCAGGGTCTGCGCGGCGAGGTCGCCGTCGTAGTTCCTGTCGTCCACGCCGACGCGGGGGATGACCTGGGTGGCTCCGGCGTCGGCCGTGGGCGGTTCGCCGTGGCCGACGCTGCCTGCCCGCACGGCCTGCAGCAGCCGGTGGGCGCCGGTGTCGTCCGGGGCGGACTTGCCGCTCCAGACGACGGCCCGCCGGCGGCCACCGGAAGCGGCGCCCGCTCTGCCCGCCGCCCCGACGCCGGGGATGCGCGCGGTGTCATCGATGGCGCTCACGTGCCGGGCGATCCGCGGGGATTGACTACGCCGCGCAGACGCGCCCAGCTGCACGCGGAAGCTCGCGTGGCTGACGATGATCTGCGCCGGATCGCTCGGCACCTTCACCATGCTCAGCGCGGGAGCGTCGTCGAATCCCGACGAGCGGTCCCCCGTGGGTGTGCGGGGTGTTCTGGTGTCCACACTCATCTAACCGAGTGATGTGTGTTTAGGACACTGCTTTGACCCGCCGGATCTGTCCGGACTCCGTCAAGGTTGCACTACACGCCGGGATTAACCCGTTCGGGTGAATTTCCGGACGTGCGTGCAGTCCCGTCAGGCCCTGCGCCGAGCCGCCTCGTACAGCACGATTCCCGCGGCCACGCCGGCGTTGAGGGATTCGGCGCCGCCCGGCATCGGGATGCGCACGCGGAAGTCGCAGGTCTCGCCCACCAGTCGGGAGAGTCCCTTGCCCTCGCTGCCGACGACGATGACGACCGGGCCGTCGAGTGCGGGCAGTTCGCCGACCTCGTGCTCCCCGTCGGCGGCCAGGCCGACGACCGCGATGCCGGCCTTCTTGTAGGCCTCCAGGGCGCGGGTGAGGTTGGTGGCGCGGGCGACCGGGGTGCGGGCGGCGGTGCCGGCGGACGTCTTCCAGGCGCCGGCCGTCATGCCGGCCGCGCGGCGCTCGGGGACGACCACGCCGTGGCCGCCGAAGGCGGAGACGGAGCGGACGACGGCGCCGAGGTTGCGCGGGTCGGTGACGCCGTCGAGGGCGACGATCAGCGGGTCCTCGCCGTCGTCGTAGGCGGCCGCGGCCAGGTCCTCGGGGTGGGCGTACTCGTACGGCGGGACCTGCAGGACCAGACCCTGGTGGTTGAGGCCGTTGGTCATGCGGTCCAGCTCGGGCCGCGGGGCCTCCATGAGGTTGATGCCGCCGCGCTCGGCCGCGAGCTGCAGCGCCTCGCGCACCCGCTCGTCGTTGTCGATGAACTGCTGGACGTAGAGCGTGCTCGCGGGCACGCCTTCACGCAGCGCCTCGACGACCGGGTTGCGGCCGACGACCATCTCGGAGGTGCCTTTGCCGCCCCGGCCGCGGGCGACGGGCCGGCGTGCGGCCTGCTTCGCCTTGGCCGTCGCGATGCGGTTCTTCTTGTGCTTCTTGCGCATCTCGGCGGGCGGGGTCGGACCCTTGCCCTCCAGGCCCCGGCGTCGCTGGCCGCCACTGCCGACCTGCGCGCCCTTCTTGCCGGACATGCGGCGGTTGTTGGCTGCCATGAGTCACTCGTCTCCGTGAGCTTCGTACAAACGTCTTATGCAGTGTGCCGCCCGGAAGGCCGGGCGGCACAGTCGATCAAGGACAGGCCCTGTGGCCGTCCTAGCGCGGACCCAGCGTCCAGCGCGGTCCCTGCGGGCTGTCCTCGATGGTCAGGCCGGACTGGGTGAGCTGGTCGCGGATGGCGTCCGCGGTCGCCCAGTCCTTGCGCCCGCGGGCCGACTCGCGCTGGTCGAGCACGAGCCGTACGAGGCTGTCGACCACGCCGTGCAGGTCCTCTCCCCGGCTCTCCTCGCCGGCCCAGTGGGGGTCGAGCGGGTCGAGGCCGAGGACGCCGAGCATGGCGCGGACCTCGGCGAGGCGGGCCACCGCGGCTTCCTTGTCGTCGGCGGCGAGGGCCGAGTTCCCCTGGCGCACCGTCGTGTGCACGATGGCGAGGGCCTGCGGCACGCCCAGGTCGTCGTCCATCGCCTCGGCGAACGCGGGCGGCACCTCGGCCGCGGGCTCGACGACTCCTCCGGCCTTCTCGACGACGCGCTGCACGAATCCCTCGATGCGCGCGAACGCCGACTCGGCCTCGCGCAGCGACTCCTCGCTGTACTCGATCATCGAGCGGTAGTGCGGGGTGCCGAGGTAGTAGCGCAGCACGATCGGACGCCACTGCTTGACCATCTCGGACACGAGGACGGAGTTCCCGAGGGACTTCGACATCTTCTCGCCGCTCATGGTGACCCAGGCGTTGTGCACCCAGTAGGCGGCGAAGTCGTCGCCGTAGGCCTTGGCCTGGGCGATCTCGTTCTCGTGGTGCGGGAAGATCAGGTCGAGGCCGCCGCCGTGGATGTCGAAGGCGGAGCCCAGGTACTTGTGCGCCATGGCCGAGCACTCCAGGTGCCAGCCGGGACGCCCGCGGCCCCACGGCGTCTCCCAGCTCGGCTCTCCCGGCTTGACGGACTTCCACAGTGCGAAGTCGCGCTGGTCGCGCTTGCCGGTCTCGCCGTCGCCGGAGGGCTGGCGCAGATCGTCCAGGTCCTGGTTGGACAGCTCCAGGTAGCCCGGGAAGGAGCGCACGTCGAAGTAGACGTTGCCGTCGGCCTCGTAGGCGTGGCCGCGCTCGATCAGACCGCGCATCATCTCGATCATCTCGGGGACGTGCCCGGTGGCGCGCGGCTCGTAGGTCGGCGGCAGGCAGCCGAGCGCCTGGTAGCCGTCGTTGAACGCGCGCTCGTTCTCGTATCCGATGGACCACCAGGGGCGGCCCTGGTCGTGCGACTTGACGATGATCTTGTCGTCGATGTCGGTGACGTTGCGGATGAACGTGACGTCGTAGCCGCGGTGGGCGAACCAGCGGCGCATGATGTCGAAGTTCAGTCCCGAGCGGATGTGCCCGATGTGCGGGGCCGCCTGCACGGTGGCGCCACAGAGGTAGATCGAGACACAACCCGGTGTGAGCGGGACGAAATCACGGATCTTCCGGGCGCTGGTGTCGTACAGGCGAATGGTCACCACTCCAGGGTAGTGGGCGCGGGGCAGTGCCCCGAGCCCCTTCCGCCCAAGGGCCACATATTCGTGACATGCCATGGCATATGTCGGGCGGTGCGGTCGCGGGCCGTTCAGCCGGTGCGCACCACGAGCGCCGTGGCGATCGCCATCAGGCCCTCGTCGCGCCCGGGGAAGCCCAGCCCGTCCGTCGTCGCGCCCGACACCGACACCGGGGCTCCGGCGGCCTCCGAGAGGATCTTCTGCGCCTCGTCGCGCCGCTTGCCGATCTTGGGCCGGGGGCCGACGACCTGGACGGCGACGTTGCCGATGACGAAGCCGGCCTCGCGCACGATCCGGGCCGCCTCCGTGAGCAGGGTGACGCCCGAGGCGCCGGACCACTCGGGGCGCCCGGTGCCGAAGTGCTGCCCCAGGTCGCCGAGTCCGGCGGCGGAGAAGAGCGCGTTGCAGGCGGCGTGCGCGACGACGTCCGCGTCGGAGTGGCCGGCCAGGCCGGGGCCCTCGCCCTCCCACTTCAGGCCCGCGCACCACAGGTCGCGGCCCTCCTCGAAGGCGTGGATGTCGGTGCCGATGCCGACCTGGGGCAGCGGCGTGCCCGCGAGGGGGGTCTCAGAAGCCATCGTTGAGCCTCCTGCGGGCCAGGACCGCCTCGGCGAGGACGAGGTCGAGGGGCCGGGTGACCTTGAAGGCCTCCTCGTGGCCGGGGACGGTCACGACCGTCAGGCCGAGCTGTTCGACCATGCTCGCGTCGTCGGTGACGTCGACGGTGACCGTGTCGTGGGCGCGGACCAGCGTGGCGCGGTCGAAGCCCTGGGGGGTCTGCACGGCGCGCAGGCGGGCGCGCTCCGGGGTGGCGACGACCGGCTCGGGGTCGCCGGGGACGCGGGTCGGCTCGACCTCCTTGACGGTGTCCGCGAGCGGCAGCGCCGGCACGACGGCCGGGGCGCCCTCGCGGACGGCCTCGATGACCGCGTCCACGGTGTCGACGGGGACGAGGGGCCGGGCGGCGTCGTGGACCAGGACGATGTCGTACTCGGGCGGCAGCGCGGCGAGCCCCAGCCGCACGGACTCCTGACGGGAGTCGCCGCCGGGCACGACCAGGAAGTCGGTGCGGTCGGGCAGCGCGTGGGCGTCGAGCAGCGACTTGACCTCGCCGGCGCCGTCGGGCGGGGCCACGACGACCACCAGGGCGACGGCGCGGGAGGCGGCCAGCGCGCGCACCGCGTGGATCAGCATGGGCGTGCCGCTCAGCGCGCGCAGCGCTTTGGGGGCCCCGGGACCGAGGCGGACGCCCCGGCCGGCGGCCGGAATCACCGCGGCCGTGCGGGCGGGCGCGGGGGAAGGACGCGAATCGTCAGACATCGGTTCCTGTCAGGTTTGTGTGCTGGCCTGCCGTGGGTATGGCCTGGGAAGTGCCGGGCGCGACGCCTTGACCGGACCCTTCCGTGACGCACCGGTCGAGGCAGCAGCCCGGGCCCGGCACACCAAGTATCGGGGGGTCACCCCCGTGGACGGCGCGTTGGGTCGCAGGGCAGTGGGGCGGGGTGCACGGCAGTGTCCGAGCACGAACATGCCGCAGCGCCCGGCGACGGGAATTCGTCATCGGGCACCGCGGCATTTTCAGTGTTCTTCAGTGTGCCGAGGTCGGTCCTGGACCGGCTTCAGGACGCGAGAACCTCGTCGAGCAGCGCTTCGGCCTTGTCCTCGTTGGTGTTCTCCGCGAGAGCGAGCTCGCTCACCAGGATCTGGCGGGCCTTGGCGAGCATGCGCTTCTCACCGGCGGAGAGTCCGCGCTCGCGCTCACGACGCCACAGGTCACGCACGACTTCCGCGACCTTGATGACATCGCCGGAGGCGAGCTTCTCCAGATTTGCCTTGTAACGACGCGACCAGTTCGTGGGCTCCTCGGCGTACGGCGCGCGCAGCACCTCGAAGACCCGGTCCAGCCCGTCCTGACCGACCACATCACGCACGCCGACGAACTCCGCATTGTCCGCTGGCACACGTACCGTCAGGTCGCCCTGGGCGACCTTCAGCACCAAGTAGGTCTTGTCCACGCCTTTGATCTGGCGAGTTTCGATGGCCTCGATCAGCGCGGCCCCGTGATGGGGATAGACCACGGTGTCGCCAACCTTGAACGTCATGTGACAGGTACCCCTTCCGTGGCTATCCAGGGTAACACGGAAACTGCGGGTTCTGAATGGCGTTTTCGCAGGTCAGGGCATATCTCGGGGCTTGACAACACTGACAGGGACGTGCTGCGGAGGGCCCGCGGAAGCAGGTATTCGCAGGTCGGAGCGGCTCTTCGAGGGGGGAGAAACGCGCACGTTACACGCATCCGGAGCGCCGCCCGAACGGCCGAACGTCCACATATGTCCGCTTCCGGATGTGCGACTTCCGCTACTCCGTTCGGTGCGGCCGGACGGATACGGGCCGTTTCCGGAATTGATCATCGGCTGTTCGGCCGGGGCCGTGATCAATTCCGGGGACGGTCTCGCATTCCTTCACGGAAAATCCGCGAGCGGGCCCGCGAGCGCGCTTTTGCGAATCACGGACGAGCAGGCAGACGACAGGTGAAGCCAATGTGACTCAGGGGTCGCGTGAGGTTCTCGGGACGGGAGTGACGGGTGTGACGGGTGTGACGGGGTGCGGCCAGGACGTCCGCCGGGGCGCCGGATCGCTCCAGAGGCGGGTCGGGTGCGGCGGCGCGGGAACGGCTCGGTAACCTAAGGGCCGCTGACAGACCCTTAGGACGGCTTTATTCAAAGGAAAGCCGCCCGCGTGCACAAGGAGTTGCCGCCGCCGTGAGCAGCAGCCTTCGACGCGGCGCCCTCGCCGCCTCCGCCATCGCGTTCTCGATCGCCTCGCTCGCCGCCTGCGGCGCCGGCAACGACTCCCAGACCCTGGAGATCAAGCCGGACAACGCCGCCGCCAGTGTCGGCGACATCAAGTTGCAGAACGTCGTGGTCATCACCCAGCCCGACCCGGAGTCGACCGGCCCCGCCGCCATCTCGGCGACCGTCTTCAACGCCGGCGACAAGGCCCAGACGCTGGACTCCATCACCGTCGACGGCGTGAACGAGCCCGCCGAGCTCAAGCCCGCCAAGGGCAACGGCAAGCTGACGGTCCCGGCCCACGGCTCCGTCGTCATCGGCGGAGCGAACAACGCCTCCGCCGTCCTGCCGAGCAGCAACGAGGCCGTTCAGGACGGCAACGCCCAGAAGGTCACCTTCACCTTCAGCGAGACCGGCGAGATCAGCCTGCGCGCCTTCGTCGTCCCCGCCGAGAGCTACTTCTCCAAGTGGGGCCCGACCGCCGTCCCGAGCGCCTCGCCCAAGCCCTCGCAGACGCCGTCCGGGAGCGCGTCGCCCTCCGGGTCGGCGTCCGCCGGCGCCTCGCAGTCCCCGTCGGGCGTGCCGTCCGGCGCCGCCTCCCCGAGCTCCTCGGACTCGGCGGCGGCCGGCCACTGAGCCCGGTACCGGATCCAGGACGCGTGTGAAGGGCGGCACCCTCGGGGGTGCCGCCCTTCACACGTTCAGGTCGTGCTCGCCGCCGGTCCTGCCTCCCACGGCCCGAGCACCCTCCCCACGCAGGACTCCGCCCGGCGGTCCGGCCGCCGGGCCCGCTTCCTACGGCTCGAACTTGTAGCCCAGGCCCCGGACCGTCACCAGGTAGCGCGGCGCTCCCGGGTCCGGCTCGATCTTGGCGCGGAGGCGCTTGACGTGGACGTCGAGGGTCTTGGTGTCGCCGACGTAGTCGGCGCCCCAGACCCGGTCGATGAGCTGCATACGGGTCAGGACGCGGCCGGCGTTGCGCAGCAGCATCTCCAGGAGGTCGAACTCCTTGAGCGGGAGATCGACCTTGGAGCCGGAGACCGTCACCACGTGACGGTCGACGTCCATGCGGACCGGGCCCGCCTCCAGCGCCGCCGGGGTCACCTCCTCCGGCTCGCCGCGGCGGCGCAGGACGGCCCGGATGCGGGCGACCAGCTCGCGCGAGGAGAAGGGCTTGGTGACGTAGTCGTCGGCTCCTATCTCCAGGCCGACGACCTTGTCGATCTCACTGTCCTTGGCGGTCACCATGATCACGGGAACGTTGGAGCGGCCGCGCAGCTGACGGCACACCTCCGTGCCGGGCAGACCCGGCAGCATCAGGTCGAGGAGCACGAGGTCGGCGCCGTTGCGCTCGAACTCGTCGAGTCCGTCTGGGCCCGTGGTCGCGACCGCGACCTCGAAGCCCTCCTTGCGGAGCATGTACGACAGGGCGTCGGAGAAGGACTCCTCGTCCTCGACGACGAGCACTCGGGTCACGGAAGGACCTCCGGGGCGGAAAGCGTCTGGTACGCGGTCGAATCGGGGGATGAGGCGCGGGGTGGTGCGTGGGGTGAGGGGCGGGAGGAGGAGGGGGTGACCTCGTCGAGGTCGTCGACGTCGTCGGCCTCGTCCGGGTCCGGATGCTGATGCGCGCGGTCGCGGGCCGCGCCCGCCTCCGGCAGCCGCAGGGTGAACGTGGAGCCCTGGTTCTCGGCGCTCCACACCGTGACCTCCCCGCCGTGCGAGGCGGCCACGTGCTTGACGATCGCCAGCCCGAGGCCCGTGCCGCCCGTGGCACGGGAACGGGCGGGGTCGACCCGGTAGAAGCGCTCGAAGATGCGCTCCTTGTCCTTGTCGGAGATGCCGATGCCCTGGTCGGTCACGGCGATCTCGATCAGATCCCCGCCCGGCGCGACCACCCGGCGGGCGGCGATGCCGACGCGGGTGCGGGCGGGCGAATAGTTGACGGCGTTCTCGACCAGGTTGCCCAGGGCCGCGGCCAGCTGGCCCCGGTGGCCCCAGACGCGCAGGTCGGCCGTGCCTCCGGCGGCCATGGTGATCTGCTTGGCGCCGGCCTGGTGCCGGCAGCGGTCGACGGCCTCGGCGACCAGTTCGTCGACGCCGACCGGTTCGGCGTCCTCGAGGGGATCGTCGTTCTGGACCCGCGACAGGTCGATGAGCTCCTGGACCAGGCTGGTCAGCCGGGTGGCCTCGATCTGCATGCGGCCGGCGAACCGCTCCACCGCCTCCGGATCGTCCGAGGCGTCCATCACGGCCTCGGAGAGAAGGGAGAGCGCGCCGACCGGCGTCTTCAGCTCGTGGCTGACGTTCGCCACGAAATCCCGCCGCACCGCCTCGATCCGGCGGGCCTCGGTGAGGTCCTCGACGAGCAGGAGGACCAGCCGGGAGCCCAGCGGAGCCACTCTGGCGGACACCGCGAGGGCCTCGCCGCGCCCGGTCCCGCGCCGGGGCAGGTCCAGTTCGACCTGGCGTATCTCCCCGTCCCGTCTGGTGTCCCGGGCCATCTTGAGCATGGGCTCGATACTCAGCCTGCCCCCGCGGACCAGCCCGAGGGCGTACGCGGCGGAGCTGGCCTTGACGACGGCGTCGGCCTCGTCGAGCACGACGGCGGAGGAGCGGAGCACGGACAGGACGGTGTCCACCCCCGGCGGAAGCACCGGGTCCGTGTGCAGGGAGGTGCGCGTGGGGCGCTTCTGCTCCCGCTCGCTCCAGCGGAACGCCAGCATGGCGATGACACCGGTGAGCACCCCGGCGATCGCTGCCGCTGCGGCGACCGCCGCGTTCACGTCCATGCACCCAGGTTAGGCACGGGTTCCGTCCTGGCCACAGCCATCGAGGTGCGAGCTCGAACACTCGTCGCCCAGAGTTCACCTTGGAGCCAGGGATGGTTCATTTGGGGTGACGGAAATCGACGCGTACGGGGCGGAGCGTGGCACCGTGGGGTTCGCAGCTCCGGTCACAGGGCCGGTCGGCGCCGGTCCGAGGGCCGATTCCGACCTGGTTTCGCGGCCGGTTCTGGCCCCCGGAACCGAACCCGAACCCCAAGAACGACGTACGAGAGGGAACCCTGATGCGGGACGCGTACCACGAGGAACTGGACTCGATCGGCGACAGCCTGGTGGAGATGGCCCGGCTGGTCGGGTCGGCGATCGGACGCGCCACGACGGCCATTCTCGACGCCGACCTGAAGCTCGCCGAGAGCGTCATCGAGGCCGACAAGAGGGTCGACGAGCTGCAGCACGACCTGGAGGCGCGGGCGATAGCGCTGCTGGCACGGCAGCAGCCGGTCGCCACCGACCTGCGGATCGTCGTCACGTCGCTGCGGATGTCGGCCGACCTGGAGCGGTCCGGCGACCTCGCCCAGCACGTCGCGAAGCTGGCGCGGCTGCGCTTCCCCAACCGTGCGGTGCCGCACGACCTGCACGCGACGATCCTGGAGATGGGCCAGCTCGCGCAGCGCCTGATGGCTAAGGCGGCGGAGTGCATCATCACCAAGGACGTCGACCTGGCGCTCCAGCTGGAGCAGGACGACGACGAGATGGACCTCCTGCACCGCACGCTCTTCCAGCACCTGATCGACGACCGCTGGAAGCACGGCATCGAGACGGCCGTGGACGTCACCCTGCTGGGCCGCTACTACGAGCGGTTCGCGGACCACGCGGTGGCCGTCGCCAAGCGCGTGGTGTTCCTGGTGACGGGCGAGCACGCGGACGATCTCCAGCAGGACCTGCCGCCGGAGATCCAGCCGGCCGCGGGCACGGGAGCGGACACCGGCGCGGGGACGGGGACGGACGTCGAAGGCGGGAACGTCTGAGGGCTCGGGGTCTGGTTCGGGGGTCCTTCGGGTTCCGGGGCCCTCGGGTTCCGGGGCCTGCGGAGTCTGAGGGCGAGGCCCGGGGAGTCTGACGGAGAGGCCAGTGGAGCCCGAGGGAACTGTGGGGTCGTCGCCGTCCGCGCTCGGTCGTCCGCGGGGGCGTGCCGGATCGGTTCAGGGCGTGCGCAAGACCCTGTGCGCCGTTGATGCGCCCAGGGGAGCGGCGATGGAATGGGCACAGGTCCTACGCCTCCGGGAGGAACCCATGGCCGAGTCCCCCAGCACTCCCACGCCCGACCCCACGCAGGAGCGCCCGACCGAGCAGCCCGCCGAGATCAGGAACCTCATGCTGATCGGCGCGTGCGGCTGCGGTTCCGGGTGCGGCTGCGGGTGCCAGTCGGGCAGCCCCTGCCAGTGCGGCTGAGGACGCACGCTCGTACGTCCGCGTAGGGCCGCGGCGCCGATGCCGGCGCCGCGGCCCTACGTCGTACCGGGGCGTCCGGGGCCGGTCCTCGCCCGGTCGCCCCGGAGGGAGCGCGAGCGCAGGATGTAGGCAAGGAAGAGGAGGCGTCACAGGCGTCACAAGGAAGAAGGGGAGGCCCGACGGGAATCGGGCACCCACGCCGGCAGCCACACCAGATCGGAAGGGGGCGGGCAGTCATGACCCGCTTCATGGACGTCCATCACGGGATGCAGGGCATCACGGCCGAACAGCTCCTCGAGGCCCACCGGGCCGACCTCGCCATCGAGGGCGAGGAGCACGTCCACTTCGAACGCGCCTGGGCGGACCCCGAGTCCGGAACGGTCTACTGCCTCTCCGAGGCTCCCTCGGCGGAGGCGGTCCTGCGCATCCACGAGCGCACGGGCCACATGGCGGACGAGATCCATCCCGTGCCGTTGACCGTGTGAACGCACCTGCGCCCGCCGCCGGGCGCCCTGCGGGTCAGGTCAGGGCTTGGCCGCCGTCACGGCGGTGACGGTGACGGTGTCGTCGCACTCGGCGAACTGCCCGTCGTCCAAGGCGACCTGATGCGCCCCGGAGCCCGGCAGACCGACGACGATCGTGGGGTACACGGACGGGTCGGCGCCGGACTCGCAGTACCCGTCGGCCTCCCCCTGCACCTGCACGAAGGTCAGCTTCACCCACGCCCTGCCGCCGGGGGCGACGGTCACCGGCCCGGCCGGTCCGGAAGGCGTGACGGAGAGCGGCTTGTTGTGGTCGGGGGAACCGTTGCCTGCCCCGGCGACGGACGGGTGGCCCTTGAGGACGCAGGCCCGGGCGGAGACGTTGGTGAACTCCACGATCGCGGCGCCGGTCCCGGTGCCGACCGGCCGCTCGACGGCCTGCCGGGCGCTGACCTCGAGACTCTCCGCCGGACAGGTCGCGGCGGAGCCGCCCGTCGAGCCGCCGCCCGCGGGCTTGGACGGGGTCGCCGGGGCGGGGGCGGCGGAACTTGCGGGGGCGGAACTCGCGGAGGCGGAACTGCCGCCGGCAGGGCTCCCCGCGGAGGAGCCACCGGCCGAGCCGCCCGCCGAGGAGCTTCCGGCCGACGGACTGCCGGCGGCGGTGGAACTTCCGGCAGGGGAGGGCGAGTCCGTCGGCTGACATCCCGTCATCGCGAGAGCTGCGGAGGCCGCGACGGCCAGTGCCACCGAACCCTGGCGCGCATGCGTGAGCACACCCCTGAGGCCGCCCCCGCTTCCGTTCGCGTCCCCGCTTCCGTTCCCGCTCGCGCTTCCGTTCCCGCCTGCGTCCGTGTACCGCATGTCGTTCCCCCGAATCCGGATCGGCGCGGGCATCGGCCCTCGCGCCACTGTTCACCGGCGCAGACGGACCGGGCGGTCACGCAGGTTCGTCCGGCCGCCCGTCTGTGACCCACCGGTGACGAAACCCGGATCGCGGTGCTGCGCCGCCCGGGCCGGGAGACCGGACCGGCGACCCGTGCGCAGGTCCGTTACACGACGGCCCCCGCATACGGCAGCCGTAACTCGGCGGCCGTCACACGGCAGCCATGCAGCGGCGGCCGTCACTCCGGCCGTCAGCGGCAGCCGTACGCGGCGGCCCGCATGCGGCAGCGGCGGGGCGGCGGCGGTAATGCGGCGGCCGTGGCGCGCCGTGCGGGCTAGGATCCGTGCCATGGCCCTGACCATGCAGGACGTGGACCGGTTCGAGGCGTCGAGGCCCCGCCTGGAGGCCATCGCCTATCGCCTCCTGGGCTCCGCGAGCGAGGCGGAGGACGCCGTGCAGGAGACATACCTGCGCTGGCAGTCCGCCGACGTCGACCGCGTCGAGGTGCCCGAGGCCTGGCTGACGAAGGTGCTCACCAACCTGTGCCTCAACCAGCTCACCTCGGCCCGCGCGCGACGCGAGACCTACGTGGGCCAGTGGCTTCCCGAACCGCTGCTGGCCGGGGACTCGATGCTCGGCCCGGCCGACACCGCCGAGCAGCGCGAATCCGTCTCGTACGCGGTTCTCACCCTCCTGGAGCGCCTCTCCCCCAACGAGCGGGCGGTGTACGTGCTGAGGGAGGCCTTCGACTACCCGCACCGGGAGATCGCCGAGATCCTCGATCTCACCGAGGCCGCCAGCCAGCAGATCTTCCACCGCGCCAAGAAGCACGTCGCCGCCGGCAAGGCCCGCACGGAGATCGACGAGGCCGCCGCCCGGCGCATCGTCGAGGAGTTCCTCGCGGCCGCCACGAGCGGCCGGACCGAGCCGCTCGTGCGGCTGCTCACACAGGACGCCATCGCGATCGGCGACGGGGGCGGCAAGGTTCCGGCGCGCGCCAAGGCGTTCGAGGGTGCTCTCGCGGTGGCGAAGTTCATGCGGGGCCTGTTCAAACCCAGCGAGGCCAAGCGTTCCCTCGTCGGCGGCTCGCCCGACGTCTACGCCACGACCGCCAACGGCGCGCCCGCGGTCGTCGTGGTGCTCGACGGCCGGGTCATCGGCGTCATGTGCCTGGAGGTCGCCGCCGACGGCATCGTCGCGTTCCGCAACCAGGTCAACCCCGACAAGCTCGAACGCGCGACCAGGGTTTGGGCGGCCGCCGACCACGGGGAACCCCTGATCCGCGCCTTCTGACCGCGATGTGAGGTGCTTCACATCGCGGACCTGTCAGGAAACGGCGGGCCGCCCGGTTCAAGAGGCGAATCCGCTCAAGACAGGAGCACGGACATGCAGCACCGCATCATCGTTCTCGGGGCCGGATACACCGGAGCCACCGCCGCCGGACGCATCGCCAGGCGACTGCACCGCGACGACGTCGCCATCACCCTCGTCAACGCCGAGCCCGACTTCGTCGAGCGCGTCCGGATGCACCAGCTCGCCGTCGGCCAGGACCTCAAGCCCCGGCCCTTCAGCGAGATGTTCGCGGGCACCGGCGTCGAACTGAGGCTCGCCCAGGTCACGGGCATCGACGTCGACCGCAGGACGGTCGCCGTCGTCGACGCGAACGGCGCCGACGAGTTGGCGTACGACACCCTGGTGTACGCCCTCGGCAGCGGCTGGAACGCCCAGGGCGTCCCCGGCACCGACGAGCACGCCCACGAGATCGCGAGCCGCCCCGGGGCGCTCCGGCTGCGCGAGCGCCTGGCCCGTCTGGACGCCGGGCAGCCCGTGGTCGTGGTCGGCGGCGGCCTCACCGGCCTGGAGGCCGCGACGGAGATCGCCGAGGCCCGCCCGGACCTCGACGTCGCGGTCGTCGCCCGGGGCGGTCTGGGCGACTGGCTCTCGCCCAAGGGCCGCCGGCACCTGCGGAAGGTCTTCGACGCTCTCGGCATCACCACCCACGAGCACACCGAGGTCGCCGCCGTCGAGGCCGGCTACGTCACCACCGTCGAGGGCACGTCCATCGCGTCCGCGGTCACGGTCTGGACGACCGGCTTCGCCGTCCATCCCCTCGCGCAGGCCACCGCCCTGGACGTCACCGACACCGGCCAGATCGTGGTCGACCGGACCATGCGCTCGGTCTCGCACCCCGACGTCTACGCCATCGGTGACGCGGCCCTGGTGGCGGGCCCCGGCGACAAGCCGCTGCGGATGTCGTGCGCCTCGGGCGTCCCCACGGCGTGGCAGGCGGCCGACGCCATCGCAGGGCGCCTGACCGGCGGAAAGCTCCCGAACGTGCCGCTGCGGTACTTCAACCAGTGCATCTCGCTGGGCCGCAAGGAGGGCCTGATCCAGTACGTCACCGCCGACGACCGCTCCGTCGACGCGGCCCTGACCGGACGACTCGCCGCCGTCTACAAGGAACTGATCTGCAAGGGCGCGGCCTGGGGCGTCGCCAACCCGGTCCTGCTGCCCACCCGACGCCGCCGCGTCGTCCAGAACCCGGCCGGGACGGCCGGAGCGGCCTCGCAGACCCCGCCGGACGCGAGGATCTCGCAGGGCTTGGCGGACGTGACGGACTCGGCGGACTCGGCCCACGTCGGCTGACTCGCGGGACTCGGCGGGTTGCGCAGGCTCGACGGGCGACGGGCGACGGGCGACGGCAGATCATCGGCAACCAGGGGTACAGGGCGGCCGGCTTCCATTCCTGAGGAGACGCCGGCCCCTTCCTCGCAGAGGACCTCCCGCGCCGTGGGCGAAGTCGTGTACGCCGGTGAGCCTCGTGCGCCAAACTGGTCGGCAGTGTCTTGACCTGGGAGGGAGCCGCAACCATGAGCGAATCGCCGGAAGGCCTGGTGGGCCTGGCCGAAGCGATCGAGGCATTGCGGGGGGAATTGTTGCGGGCCTGGGGCGGTGACCGCGTGCGACCGCTTCGGTTCAAGCCGGCGCCGGTCGAGTTGACGGTTCAGGTGGCGGTCACCAATTCCGGCAAGGCGAGGGCCGGCATCAAGTGGTGGCTCCTGGACGCCAACGCAGAGGTGTCGCATCAAAACGTCACCACACAGACCCTGAAGCTGACACTGGACCCCATCGCGTTCGATCCGGACGGCCAGCAGAAGGAATTCTTCATCTCCGACGCCGAAAGCAACAGTCGCACAGGAGGAAGGGAAGCGACTCTCGGCGAGCCCGAATAAGGGGGAGATGGAATGATCCGCACCGAACGCGCGGCGCTGATTCGCTACGACATCTCAGGGCAGGCCTACGTCGGATCCGGTTTACGGATCGGCGGCGAATACATCCTCACCGCAGATCACTGCGCAAACGGGGAGAACCACCGGGTCACGTTGAACGGGGTCGAGTTCGACGCCGAAGTCCACGTGCGCTCGCACAATGAATCCGTGGACCTGGCAATCCTGGTGGCCCCCGGCATCGGCGAAATGGACCGACTCGCGTGCGCGCTCGTCGACCGCAGCGTCGCCAGGCTCCTGGACGGCTGCCAGGCGCTGGGCTTTCCGAGATGGAAGAAGCAGAACGATTTCCGTGTTCTGGCCCAGATCGACGGACGGGTGCCCACTGCCGAAGGACTCCGTGCCGACGTCGGCACGACGGGACACGTCGATTTCCTCTCCTTCAAGATTTCAGGCCCCGAGATCCCGTTGACCCCGCTGGGGAAGCTGGACACCGTCGGCAGCCCTTGGGGCGGTATGTCAGGGGCAGGGGTGGTGACCGACAGCGGTGTGATCGGCGTGGTACGCAGTCACAATGTCTCGGAAGGAGGCGGGTCACTGACCGTTACTCCTATCGACGCCATTTCCCGACTCCCGCATGCCACCCGGACCAGGATGCTCGACGCACTCGGCATAGCCGACGTGGACCGTCTCGCTTCCCTTCCGCTCGGCGGCGAACGAGTCCAGAGGCCGGCCGCGCCGACGTCCGGCGAGGAACCCGAGGCGAAATCCCGAGGGAAAGTCCTCAAGCTGCTGACGCAGGACTGGGTGAAGAACGGCACTCCCGTCGGGGTGCTTCAAGGGTTCTCGGGCGTAGGCAAGTCGACCGCCGCCCTGCGCATCGCGGAAGTCCACCCACACCGGACGATCATCGACGTCGAGGTCCCTCCCGGAATCCACTCGTCAACCGAACTCCTCGTCCTGATCGGTGACAAATTCGCCGAGATCGGAAAAATCGGAGTGTCTCTGGGGTCCGACCCCGTGCTGGAGATCGCGACGACGCTGCGGGAGGGGGGCATCCTCCTCCTGGATGACTTCCACAACTGTTTCCTCGAAGACTCCGGAGCACCGGACAGCGGGGTGCAGAACTTCGTGAACTCGTTATCGAGAAGGATCAGGAACTCGGGCGGTCGAATCCTGATCGTGGCCGACGAGGCGGCGAAGTTCCCGTGGATCGATGACCCGACCGTGTTCACACTGACCGGCATGAGTGACGGCGAGGGGATGGAACTGCTTTCTCGAACCCTGAGATCGCTGGGGGTGCCCGCCGGGCTTCCCGAGGACAGGGCGAGAGAAGTCGTCAATTGGCTGGGCGGTAATCCGCGAGCCATTCAGGTTCTTGCGAGCTGTCTACAGTTCGACACCTTGGATGACCTGGTGCCCCTGCGGCCCGAAGCATGGGAGATACGCGATCGCATCGTCGACGAGTCGTTCGCCGAGTCCTTGGAGTCCGCTTTCCTGAGGCGGTTCATCACCCGGCTCAGCGAGTCGGACCTGGCACTCCTGAAAAAGCTGGCCGTATATCGGCGCTCATTCGACAAAGAGGTGTTCTCTCTCTACTCGCCCGAGATCGCAAAAGACGTCGCGAACTCGGCGAAACGTCGACTGATCGCCAACTTCCTGGTCGAGCGAAGAGGGCAGAAGTGGTTCACCCTCAACCCGATCGCCAGGGAGCTTTCTCTCCATTCTCTGCCATGGGCCAGAGGCGAGCAGCGGCGCGCCCACTCCCAGGCGGGAAAGCACTATGCGCGCCACTTCAAGGAGGGCAGCCTGTCCATGGCCGCCCGGGGCAGTGACTTCCTGGAATGCAGGTATCATCTTCACGTTGCCGAAGAGCACGCCACGCTTGCTGCCGTAGCGAAATCTTACTCGTTGTTCCTGGACCGCATCTACAGCTACAAGCGCGATATTCCACGCGATCCAAAAGAACGCGAAGAGACCATCTACCTCCTGAGCGCGGCCCTGGACGAAGTGAGTCCGTCCTGGGGGCTCCACTTCTACCTCGCCCGCCTGCTCGTGGACCGCGGCCGGCCTGATGACGCCCCTGAGGCACTCACACAGGTGATGTATGCGACGACATCGGTGAACGCCTCTGCCGGAGCGTGGATGCTCCATATCAAGCTCGCCGACCAGATGCTCGGCACTGACGCAGCGATTGAAGTGGCGGCCAAGGCTCTCGCTGTGATCGACGTGCGGTTCGCCTGCCAGATTTACATCGCCCAAGCCGAGCTGATGGTCCGTGATCGCGCACGTATGGGTGAGGCGGTGGCCCTCCTGCGGGAAGGCATGACCAAAGTGCCCGTACCGAACAACCTGTTCTCGCTGTACCAGCTGGCGGGAGAACTGCTGGCCCGCGACGGCGAGATCGACGAAGCGGTGGCACTGCTGCGCGAAGGCATGACGAAGGTCCCGCCGCAGTACAACCTTTCCTCCATGTACCAGCTGGCCGGCGACCTGCTGGCCCGTGATCGCACACGGATCGGCGAGGCGATCGCCCTGCTGCGCGAAGGCATGGACAAGGTGCCGGCGCAGTACAACCTGTTCTCGCTGTACCAGCTGGCGGGAGAACTGCTCTCCCGCGACGGCGAGATCGACGAAGCGGTGGCACTGCTGCGCGAGGGCATGACGAAGGTCCCGCCGCAGTTCGGCCTGTTCTCGCTGTACCAGTTGTCCGGTGAACTGCTGGGGCGTGATCGCACGCGGATCGGCGAGGCGGTCGACCTGCTGCGCGAAGGCCTGGAGAAAGTGCCCGAGGGCAACCGGGGTTCGTTGTACCAGCTGGCGGGCGATCTGCTGGCCCGCGACGACAAGGTCGACGAAGCGGTGACCCTGCTGCACGACGGCATGGCCAAGGTGCCGCGGAACAGCCTCTTCGCGTTGTACCAGTTGTCCGGTGAACTGCTGGGGCGTGATCGCACGCGGATCGGCGAGGCGGTCGACCTGCTGCGCGAAGGCATGGAGAAAGTGCCGGGGAACAACCTGTTCTCGCTGTACCAGCTGGCGGGGGAACTGCTGGCCCGCGACGACAGGGTCGACGAAGCGGTGGCCATGTTGCGGGACGGCATGGCCAAGGTCCCCGAAGGCAGTCTGTTCTCGCTGTACCAGCTGGCGGGTGAGCTGCTGGCCCGCGACGGGGAGGCCGACGAGGCGGTGGCCCTGCTGCGTGAGGGCATGAGGAAGGTGCCGCCCCAGAACAACCTGTTCTCGCTGTACCAGTTGGCGGGCGAGTTGCTGACCCGCGACGACAAGGCCGACGAAGCGGTGGCCCTGCTGCGCGAGGGCATGACGAAGGTGCCGCGGAACAACCTGTTCTCGCTGTACCAGACCCATTCGTCGTTGTTCGTGTATCTGGGAGACCGCGAGGAAGCGGTACGCGTCCTGTGCGAAGGCGTATCCCGTCTCGGCAGCCACGGACAGGTCAACCGGCTGGCCGGAAACGCGGTCCTCATCTGTGCGGCCATGGGCGACCCCGGTCGCCTGCGCAGCCTGCAGGATTTCCTGGGAGAGGCCGGATACGCCGAAGACGTCCTGTTCGGCGAGATCCTCATCGCCGAGATGGAAGGCGACTGGAATGCGGCTTCCCGCATCGCGGGGGCCGGTCGCACGAAGTACCCGAAGAACGTCGCCTTCGTTTCCCACGAGATCTACGCCCTGGCCATCTCAGGAACCAGCGCCGCCGACTTCAGACGCCTTGAGACGTTCATCAACGACAGGGCGGTGAACCGGGCGAAAAGCACGACGCGATGGCTGCAGGCGTTCGTCTACGCCTGCCACGGCGACCTGGAGGCCTGCCGAAACGCACTGGACCTGAGCGCGCCGGACGACTCCCCCCTGGACCCCATCGAACTGTGCCGCCGAGAATGGAACGCCAGCGAAAACGCCTTCGGCGGCGGAGCGAAATTCGACTTCCCCATCTTCCCCACGACCATCCCGGGCCGAACCCCCGAGCCCTCCTGAACAGGTACAGCTTCTGCGCAACCCGCCGCGCGCTCAGCGGAGACCGTCCCGCGTCGACCGTCACCGGCGTCCTGCCCACCGTCGCAACTTCCTGACGGCATGAGCCTTGTGGAGTCGGGTTGCCGAGACTTCACCCGGGCTGAACATGAACGCCGTGACCGGGGTCCATCGCCGGCCCCCCTCACGAGCCGTCCATCTGACGGCGGGGAAGTCCGTGATCTCCGTGATGGACTCTCGCGCAATCACGCGTGTGCGCAGATAGCCGCGGATCTCGAGCCGCCCGCGCTCACACGTCACCCCGAGCCGGTACCCCCGCACGGCGAGGGCCGCGAACCCGATCACGGCGAGACAGGCCGTGAGCCGCGAGAAGCCGGAACCGGCCTGCGCCGCGTAGGCAACCGCAGCGGCCGCCGGGACGGCTCCCAGGCAGCTGTTCGCAAGACGGTTCGACATCGGTGGCGACAGCTCCACGACGCTCCTCGTCCGTGCCGGTACCTGCCGGCAGCAGCGTACTGGCCCCCGGCACGGCAGCTGCGGTCCTGCACCGACGTATGCCAGGACCGGAGCCGCGCGGCGGCACGGGCGGCGCGCCACGAAGCAAGCTCGGGACGTACCTCCCGGATTCGTAGGCTTAACCTCCTTACAGAATCGGGGGGATGAGGTCATGCATCGAGCGCAGGAGGCCTCGCGGGCCGCGGCCCCAGAACGTCCTCTGCCCCGACCTCACCCGCCTCGGAGTCACCAGTGAGCGATCGCCCGACAGAGCTTCCCCCGATACCCGAAGCCCCGGCCCCACCCGAAGAGACGGCCGCCCCGGAGCCGACTCCCCCGGAGGAACCGGCGACCCCGGAGGCCGCCGAATCCGCGGAGCGGCCCGAAACGACGGAGCCGGCCGAACCCGAGGACCCCGAGGACTCCGTCGAGTCGGTCAACCCCATGGAACCCGACGAGACCGAGGAACCCGGCGAGCCCGTCGAGCCCACAGCTGTGGACGAGGAACCGAACCCCTCCGAATCGCCGGAAGCCGCGGACGCCCACGCCGAACCGGCCGAACCCGAGGAGCCGGCCGAACTTGAGGAGCCCGACGAGACCGACGAATCGGTCCGGTCCATCGAGTCCGTCGAACCCGAGGGGCCCGACGAATCGGTCGAGCCCGAGGAGCCCGCGGAACCGGACGAGGCACCGGATCCTGGCGAGGCGGAGGATGCGAACGAGCCCGACGCACCGCCGGAGGACAACGGCGAGGCCGACGAGACCGACGAGACCGACGATCCGGAGAGGAGGGATCAGTCGGAGAACCCGCTGGCGGACGCGGCGGAGGCCCTCGGCGAGCGGCATCCCGAGGTGGCCTCGGTGATCACCAAGCTCGGTGCGGACGATGCGAACAGGCTGAATGTCATCGAGAACCTGAAGGATCCTGAGGGCAGGGGCGAACGGACCCTGGCGATCATTCAGGAGCTCGCCGAGGGAGAGACCCTGGAGGGACGCTCCTTGGAGGAGTACAGGTCCGAGAACCCCGGGCGCGGCCCCCTGTTCGAGCCCGTGGAGCATGATGTGAACCACGAGCCCGACGGGACGTCCCGCAAGAACGCGTACGTCGAGCAGACCAAGGTGGACGACCCGGTGCGGGCCCTCGGAGCCTCCATCGAGGACAGCGACCGCGATGCCCTGGACGACTACGGCATGAGGCTGCAGAACGAGGTGGAGCCGGCCGTCTACGAAGACGTGACGAATCTCCTCGAGGAGGCCGGCGACGCCGACGATGCCGAATTGAGCATCCGCACGAAATCCGCAGACGGCCTGGTCGACAAAGTGAATCGAATGACCGAGGGGAGTGAGGGCAGAAAAGCCCGCCCGGATTACGAGATCGGGGACGTCATCGATGCCGTGGGTGCAAGAATTACCGTCGAGGACACCGCCCGGCTCGAAACCGTTCTCGAAAAGGCCAAGGAGTACTTCGGCACCGGAGAGAACGGACGCCTGCTGGAGGTCGAGAACATGTACGCCCAGCCCAAGAGCGGAAATCCGAGCTACCGCGTCATCCCCATGGTCGTAGCCATCGAGGTCAACGAAATGCCGTACACGTACGAACTCCAGCTCACGACGGAGCGGGCTTCCGTGGCCGCCGACCTCGAGCACAACACCGTGTACAAGTCGCACATCGAAACGACCCCGCAGGAACGCGACGTGATGCGTAACATGCAGGCAGAGGCGGCGGCATTGGATCAGGAAGAGACTCGCAGGAGGCACCCGTGACAGATGAGACAGGCCCGAAGTTCGTCATGATCTCGACGTTCCGCAGAAGGACCGCGGACGGATTCATGCTCGCGGCTTTCGTCATCGACGAGAGGGAGTGCGAATCTCCTGCGGAAATGAAGTCGATCAGGAACGAAGCCCTTACCGAGATCCAGCGTCGACGCATCGTGGGAGAGTTCGAGACCCGCAGGGCGAAGGCCGACGAATTGCCGTCGACCCTGCCTCGGTGGGCGGAATACAAGAGGCAGCTGGAAGCTGCGGATCAGGAGTCGTCTTGACCCATCGGGTGTTCGGCGCGTGGCACGACTGGGACACCGCCCGCCGGCAGTTGGCGGTGCTCGCTCCAGAGGTTTCGGCGCAGCGCCTCGGGGAGGCCGTGGCGTTCGCCGGAGAGGCCCATGGAAATCAGAAGAGGCCCGCCGGTGAGCCGTACATGGAGCACCTCCTGGAGGTGGTGGAGATCCTCGTCTCGGGCGCGGGCGTCCACGACGAGGACCTGCTGGTCGCGGCCGTACTCCACGACGTCGTGGAGGACACCGACCGCACGGCCGGGGAGGTCGGTGAGCGGTTCGGCCCCCGGGTGGAGGAGTGGGTGGGCTGGGTGACGAAGCCGCACCCCGAGGCCCACGAGGATCCTGCCGAGGTACGTGACCGCTACCTCCTGAGCCTGCGTTCCGCCCCGCCGGAGGTCCTGCTGCTCAAGCTGGCGGACCGGTTCAGCAACGTGCAGCGGCTCGACACGCACCCACGGCCCGAAAAGCGACGTTCCTACTACCGCGAGACGTGCCGCCATCTGGTACCTCTCGCCGCGGGGGTCCCGTGGTTCGAGACGGCCTTCGAGGAGTGGCGGGAGTTCTACCGCCACCTGGAGGACGAGGCGCCCGCGGGGACGACCTGACACCCGCCGTCGGCACGCATCCCCGGGCACGGGACCGCCACACCGCCGCCCCCTGTCCACCTGGCCCACGACAACTGAACAAGAACGGCATCCGGGACTCGCACGCCCACACCGTCCGTGCCACCCTCAGCCCGACCGAAGCCCCCGCCCCGCGAAGAAACCGCAGGTCGGGGCGGGCCGCCGGCCTCAGCGCGAGGGGCGCCTCTTCGGGGGACCGGGCCCGGGATCACGTCCTTGCCAAGGTGTTCCTTGATCAGGTACTTGAGTTCCGGCCCTTCGATGAGCTGCAGCCGACCAAGTTGGCGGGGTGCCGTGGAATCCGCCGTTCCCCGCTTGATCTGGTGAGCTTGTGGTGCGGTCATGGTGCGCACACCATGACCGCACCCTCTGATCCGTAGCTCTGAGAGATCGGTCATTGGAGGTCGTACAGGCTGCGGGGAGTGCTGTGCGGGTCAGCGCTGACGGTTGCTGGGGTTGCTGTACTTCGTTGCATTGCGGACTGAACGCCTCAGCTGCCGTGCTGGGGCACCCGTATGCGCGAATCAGATGGCGTCGATCTGCCAGGCGATCACGCCGGTCGAGCCCTTGGCACCGTAGACATCAATGCGTATCGGCTTGTGTACGATGATCCGCTGCTGGACCACCGACTGATCGCACGGCACCTCGGTTTTTGTGCCGGCGCTCGTCGGGGTGAATGTCAGGTGCGCACTGCCCTTGCCAACGCACACAAGGTTGAGCTTGTAGGTCTTGCCCTCACTCAGGCTCGGCTCAGTATGGATGCCGTCGGTCACCCGCTCCGCGCCGGCCTCGACCAACTTGCCGCCGTGGACAGTGGCAAGGGCCGCTTGAGCCTGCTTGGTGAACTTCTTCTCCGAGGATCCGGTTGCCGCCTGAGACTTACTCGACGCGGCCGACGAGGGAGCTTTGGAGGCCTTACTGTCACCGCTGCCGGACGTGCACGAGGTGAGCAGGATTACCGACGCCGCCACAGCACATCCGGCGAGCCATGCCCGCGGGCTCGAATAGGTCATGACGTGGTTTCCCAGTACTTCCAGCCAGTCTCGGACGTAGGGAGCGTAGCCGAACCATGAGCGATCTCGACGCCGCCACAACTACTGCCGCCACCGGAACGGTACCGCTTCCAGGTCACCTTGTACCCCCATGAGCCGTACTGCAGATGGCCGTACTTGTTCCGGCTGATGTCATGGGTGTAGTTGTGGCCGGTGGCGATAGCGACACTGCCGCCGATCTTGACGCTGATAGTGGTCTTGGCCTTGGCAAGGAGCGCCCCGGCCGACCACTCCCCGCTGGCCGAGATTTCGGCGGAGATGGTCCCGGTCCTGGTGACAGAGACGGCCATGGTGCCCCCCGGGCCGTCCTTGTACTTTGTGCCGTTCCACCAAGAAGGCACGTGGTAGGCCTTCTTCGACGTGATGGTGTACCACGTGGAAGGCGTGTCACACAGGGTTGGTGCCTTTTCGGGGAGCGGCTGGTCGGTACCGTCCTCCCAGCCCTCCCTGCCGTTGACGTCCGTCGTTTGGTCGGCACCTATCGCCGAGCTCTCCGACGGCACCTCTTCGGCGGCTGCGGCACCCGCAGTAACAAAACAGAGAAGCAAAGCAGTGGCAGCGCCGGTCGCAGCGCGCCTTGAGCCGATGGCCATGTGACACCTTCCTGGTGACCGCCCCCGTGGCGATCGAGCACTTGGACAGTAGGTGCAGGGCATGCACGCGACAAGTACAAGATCGTTATTCTGAGGAGGACTTGAGGGTTCGATCTACGCAAGGCGACCACATCCACGGAGCGGTGACGAGAACCTAACTCGCGCTCTCAGCTTGGGGCGCTGCGATCATTTGAGGACAGTTCGGGCACCGACCCGGGCGAACGCTCGGTCCGTGATCCTTCCGGGCTCAACCTCTTTCACCATGGTTCCCCACTTCTCCCCGCTCGTTCTGGTGCGGGTGCAGAGTCGCGGCGACCAGGAGGTGATCACGCGGGCACGTGCCATTCATCGAGGCGGATTTTTACCTAACAGTTGTGGCCCGCGTGCCAAATCACTTCACCGGCGACGGTCGTGCCCAAGAGGGGCAACTCCACGCTGTGAGGCATGGCGGTGAGCTCAGCAAGGCCGATTGCATTCGGTACGCCATCGAGGAGGAAGAAGACGCCGAACGGCTGTCGGCCGATGACTCGTCCGCTGACGTGAGACCCAAGCAGCAGTGCAGAGACGGTTGCTGGCCGGCCCCGGTCCACGGCATCCGAGGCCGGCACCTGGGAGCGGTCCGGCCAACTGAACTCGGGCATCGGCCAATCATGTCTAAACCGGCGGGAGTTGTCGACAGCCGGTCTCGACACACCAAGGCTCTCGCGGAGTACCTCGGCCACTCGGATCCGGGCCTGACGCTGCGCGTGCACGCACACCTGATGTCGTCCCGCCAGGAGCGGACCCGCAAGGCCGTAGTCGCTGTGTTCGGCACCACCGAAACGATGCGACATGACGGCTGAGGGCTCGTACGCTCCGAAATGGAAGGGGCGGGGAGAGCAATGGCGGACGAGTACTTCTTGCTGGTTTGCGACGACGTGCCTCATGACGTGGTGCTCACTGACCCTGGTGTCCGTGTGATGGACGTCGTCCAGGTCGTGCGTCGGCTGACGGGGCTGAGCCTGTGGCGCAGCAAGGTTCTGGCGACGCAGGTTCCCGCCGTCGTTCTCGCCGGCGTGCCCGAGGAAGATGCGGCGGCAGCCGTGTCGGTCCTGCGCGATGCGGGAGCCCGGGCAGAGACGAAAGAACAGCCGGGGCCGGACCTTCTGAAGCGCTGAACACGGCCGCCGATCAACCGGCTGACGGCCCTGGGACGGCCCAGCCCGACCAAAAAGCCCCCGCCCCGCGAAGAAACCGCAGGTCGGGGGCTTACCGGTGTCTCGTTACTTCTTCTTGCCCTGGTTTTTGACTGCTTCGATCGCGGCCGCCGCTGCGTCCGGGTCGAGGTAGGTACCGCCCGGGGTCACCGGCTTGAAGTCGGCGTCGAGTTCGTAGGCGAGGGGGATGCCCGTGGGGATGTTCAGGCCCGCGATGTCGGCGTCCGAGATGCCGTCGAGGTGCTTGACGAGGGCCCGCAGGCTGTTGCCGTGGGCGGCGACGAGGACCGTGCGGCCGGCGAGGAGGTCCGGGACGATGCCGTCGTACCAGTACGGGAGCATCCGGATGACGACGTCCTTCAGGCACTCCGTGCGGGGGCGGAGCTCCGGCGGGATCGTCGCGTAGCGCGGGTCGGCGGACTGGGAGAACTCCGTGCCGTCCTCGAGGGGCGGGGGCGGGGTGTCGTAGGAGCGGCGCCACAGCATGAACTGCTCCTCGCCGAACTCCGCGAGGGTCTGCGCCTTGTCCTTGCCCTGGAGGGCGCCGTAGTGGCGCTCGTTCAGTCGCCAGGAGCGGTGGACGGGGATCCAGTGGCGGTCGGCGGACTCCAGCGCGAGCTGGGCGGTGCGGATCGCCCGCTTCTGGAGGGACGTGTGGACCACGTCGGGCAGGAGGTCGGCATCCTTCAGGAGTTCGCCACCGCGGACCGCCTCCTTCTCGCCCTTCTCGTTGAGGTTGACGTCCACCCAGCCGGTGAACAGGTTCTTCGCGTTCCACTCGCTCTCGCCGTGGCGGAGGAGGATCAGCTTGTACGGTGCGTCGGCCATGCGTATGAGCGTAATCCACCGCTCCGATGCGTTGTGCGTCTGCTCGTACCGCGGACAGGCCGACGGCGGACGGGCGGCGGACGGGTGACGATTGACCGTTTCTGTTAATCGAGTGGCAGCCGGTTCCCCCTCTCTCGTAAGTTCTGAGCACCGCCAGCGCCGCTTACATCCCGGGGGATCAGTCATGCCTGTCGCCGTTCTCAGACGTGCCGTCCGCGAGACGCTCTCCGGGCTGCCCCGGGAGTTCTGGTGGCTGTGGACCAGCACCCTCGTCAACCGGCTCGGCGCCTTCGTGGCCACCTTCATGGCGCTGTACCTGACGCTGGACCGCGGCTACTCCGCCTCCTACGCCGGACTCGTCGCCTCGCTGCACGGGCTGGGCGGGGTCGTCTCGTCGCTCGCCGGCGGGGTGATGGCGGACCGGCTCGGACGGCGGCCCACAATGCTCGTGGCGCAGACCTCGACCGCCGCCTCCGTGGCGCTGCTCGGGTTCGTCGAGCATCCCGTCGCGATCGCCGGGGTCGCCTTCCTCGTCGGGATGGCCTCCAACGCGTCCCGGCCGGCCGTGCAGGCGATGATGGCCGACATCGTGCGGCCCGAGGACCGGGTCCGCGCCTTCTCGCTCAACTACTGGGCCATCAACCTCGGCTTCGCCGTCTCCTCCATGGCCGCCGGCTTCATCGCCGAGGTCAGCTACCGCGCCGGGTTCCTTCTCGAGGCCGGGATGACGTTCGTGTGCGCGGTCGTCGTCTTCCTCAAGCTGCCCGAGTCGCGGCCCGGGCTGACGGACAGGAGCGTCCGCGACAGCGAGACGGTCGGCCTGGGGACCGTCCTGCGCGACGGGCGGTTCATGAGCGTCGTCGGACTGTCCTTCCTGGTCGCGCTCGTCTTCCAGCAGGGGTCCGTGGGGCTGCCCGTGGCGATGGGCGCGGCCGGGTTCACACCGGCCGACTACGGCATGGCCATCGCCGTCAACGGCGTCCTCATCGTCGCGCTGCAGATCCCCGTCACGCGGTTCATCGAGCACCGCGATCCCCGGCGGCTGCTGGTGGTCTCCTCGGTCCTCGCGGGATACGGGTTCGGACTCACCGCGTTCGCCGGGTCGGTCGGCGTGTTCGCGCTCACCGTCTGCGTGTGGACGCTCGCCGAGATCGTCAACGCGCCCACCCAGACCGGGCTCGTCGTCCGCCTCTCGCCCACCCACGGCCGAGGCCGTTACCAGGGCATGTACACGCTCTCGTGGGCCGTGGCCTCCCTGGTCGCCCCGGTGATGTCCGGCTTCGTCATCGACCGGTTCGGCGCGGAGTGGCTGTGGGGGATGTGCGCGGTCGTCGGGACGGCGGCAGGACTCGGGTACGGGGTGCTGATGCGGCGGCTGCCGGACGAGGAGACGGCGCCCGCGTCCGTCGTCGACCGGCCGGACGCCCCGCCGAAGACGGACGCCCCGGCGAAGACGGCCGAGCCCGCGAAGACGGCCGAGCCGGCCGAGCCGGAGGTCAGCGCCGCCTGAGCCACCGGGGCCCTGGAGTCTCCGGGGCTCTGGAGTCTCCGGGGCTCCTGAGCCTTCGGGCTTAGGGAGCCCTCGGGCTTCCGGAGCGGCCGGGCTTCCGGAACGGCCGGGCTTCCGGAGCGGCCGGGCTTCCGGAGTCGCCGGAACCGGGCGTCGCTGGTCAGGGGTGCATCCGCGCCCCCTTCAGCACCTTGTCCACCGCGTTCCTCGGGCCGTGCACCGCCAGCCCGACCAGGTCCAGTTCGGCCGTCGGCACGGCACGCACCGCCGCCCGGTTGTCACGGTCGTTGCCGGTGGCGAAGAGGTCGCTCGTGAACACCGCGCGCGGGAGCGAGCGGGAGAGCACGCGCGCGTGGGCCGTCTTCAGCATCTCCTTCGTGCCCTCGAAGACCAGCACCGGCTGGCGGAACATCGGCAGACTCCGGACGCCGTCGGCGTCCTCGTACGGCTCCCCGATCACCTCGGGGAGCTCCGTGCCGAGGCCGCTGACCAGGAACGCGGTGACGTTCAGGCGCTGCCAGGTCTCCAGGTCCTCGCGCAGCAGCACGGCGATCTTCGTGTCGAAGCGGATCGGTTCGCTGTTCATGCGACGAGACTGCCGACCGTCGTCCACCACCGTCTTGTACGTTCTTTGCATGGCCGCCCAGCACCTGGCCGCGCAGCCCACGGCCGACGTCTCCGCCTGGCGTCCCCGCGTCCCGGGCGTGGTGGAGGTCTTCCACGCCCACTTCACCGAGTACGCCTACCCGATGCACGTCCACGAGGCGTGGACGCTGCTCATCGTCGACGACGGCGCCGTGCGCTACGACCTCGACCGGCACGAGCACGGGACGCCGCACGACACGGTCACGCTGCTGCCGCCGCACGTGCCGCACAACGGCTCGGCCGTGACCTCGGAGGGCTTCCGCAAGCGGGTGCTGTATCTCGACGCCGGGGTGCTCGGCGAGGACCTCATCGGGGCCGCCGTCGACGCGCCCGACCTGCGCGATCCGGTCCTGCGCCGGCGGGTGGGGCAACTGCACTCCGCGCTCGCCCGGCCCGGTGACGAGCTGGCGGCCGACAGCCGGCTGACGCTGATCGGCGAGCGGCTGCGGGACCATCTGAGGCCCCGCCGGCCGGCCGCTCCCCCGCGCCGCGATCCGGTCCTCGCCCGGCGTCTGCGCGAACTCCTCGACGAACGGGTCGTCCAGGGCCTCGCGCTGGACGAGGCGGCGCGGCTGGCGCAGGCCCATCCGGCCCACCTGGTACGGGCGTTCAGCTCGGCGTACGGCATCGCGCCGCACCAGTACCTGACCGCCCGTCGCGTCGACCTCGCCCGTCGGCTGCTGCTCGACGGGCGGCCGCCGGGTGAGGTCGCGGCGGCGTCCGGGTTCTACGACCAGGCTCATCTCACCCGGCACTTCAGGAAGTTGGTGGGCGTCACGCCGGGACGGTACGGAGGGCGTGGCAAGCAGCCCGTCCGGTGATCGACGGCGAGCGACTCCGCGAGAGCGGAAGCGGGAGCGGAAGCGGAAGCGGAAGCGGAAGCGGAAGCGGGAGCGACGCCACTGCGACTCCGGCTGCGACTGCCCCAGAGCGGCCGTCAGTCGGTCGTCGAGTCCGTCCTGGCCGTCGAACTCGTCGGGGCGGTCGAGTCCGTGGCGTCCGTCGGGGCGGTCGCGTCCGTCGGGGTGGTCGGGCGTTGTGTCAGGTGGGCGAAGGCTGCCAGGTTGTGCGTCGGCTCGCCCCGGGAGATCCGCCACTCGTACTCCCGGCGGATGGCTCCGGCGAAGCCGAGTTCCAGGAGGGTGTTGAAGGCGCCGTCGGCGGCCTCCAGGACCTGGCCCATGAGGCGGTCGACCTCGTCGGCGGTGACCGAGGCGAGAGGGAGGCGGGCGGTGACGTAGACGTCGCCGAGCTGGTCGACGGCGTAACCGACGCCGTACAGCTTGAGGTTGCGCTCCAGGAGCCAGCGGTGGACGCCGGGCTCGTTCTCGTCGGGGTGGCGGATGACGAAGGCGTTCAGGGAGAGGGAGTGGCCGCCGACGATGAGGGAGACGGTCGTCTTGAGTTTGCGGGTGCCGGGCAGCTGGACCACGTAGTTCCCGGGCGCGGGGCTCTCCCACTCCAGCTCCGCGTCCTGCAGGAAGGCCTCGATGGCCTGTGCCGCCGTCTTCTCCACGTCACCCATGCTCGGAGCGTACGCGACGGCGGTGGGACTGGGTCGCGGCCGCATAGACGTCGGCCGTGGCGGCGGCCGCGGTGTCCCAGCCGAAGGACTGGGCGTGCGCGGCGGCGGCCGCGCCCATACGGGCGGGGAGTTCGGGCCGGTCGGCGAAGCGCGCGAGCACGCGCGCGTAGCCGGCCGGGTCGTGGCCCTGCACCAGGAATCCCGTCTCACCGTCCCGGACGGCCACCGGCAGTCCGCCGACCGAGGCGGCGAGCACCGGGGTGCCGGCCGCCTGCGCCTCTATGGCGACCAGGCCGAAGGACTCGCTGTAGGAGGGGACGACCAGCAGCGACGCCGCCCGGAACCAGTCCGCGAGCTGGTCCTGGCCGACCGGCGGCCGGAACCGTACGACGTCCGCGATGCCGAGCCGGGCGGCCAGCTTCTGCAGCCCCTCCGGCTTGGCGAGACCGCTGCCGCTGGGGCCGCCGACGATCGGTACGACGATGCGGGAGCGGAGGTCGGGGCGCTCGTCGAGCAGGACCGCCACCGCGCGCAGCAGGACGTCGGGAGCCTTCAGGGGCTGGATGCGGCCCGCGAAGAGGGGGACCAGGGCGTCCTGCGGGAGGTCGAGGCGGGCGCGGGCGGCGGCGCGGCCGTCGGCCGGGCGGAAGCGGTCGAGGTTGACGCCGGGGTGCACGACCGCGACCTTGCCGGGTTCGGCGTGGTAGTGCCGTACGAGTTCGTCGGCCTCCTCCGCCGTGTTCGCGATCAGGCGGTCGGCGGCCTCGACGATCTGCGTCTCCCCGATGACACGGGCGGCGGGCTCGGGGGTGTCGCCGTCGGCCAGGTTGGCGTTCTTGACCTTGGCCATGGTGTGCATGGCGTGCACCAGGGGCGCGCCCCAGCGCTGGGCGGCCAGCCAGCCGACGTGGCCGGAGAGCCAGTAGTGCGAGTGCACGAGGTCGTAGTAGCCGGGGCGGTGGCCGGCCCAGGCCTGCATCACGCCGTGCGTGAAGGCGCACAGCTGGGCCGGCAGGTCCTCCTTGGCCAGGCCCTCGTAGGGGCCCGCGTCGATGTGCCGGACGAGGACGCCGGGGGCCAGTTCGACGGTCGGCGGGAGGCCGCCGGTGGTCGCGCGCGTGAAGATCTCGACCTCGATGTTGATCGCGGCGAGGCGCTGCGCGAGTTCGACGATGTAGACGTTCATGCCGCCGGCGTCGCCGGTGCCGGGCTGGTGGAGCGGAGAGGTGTGCACGGAGAGCATCGCGACGCGACGGGGGCGGCGGTGGAGCCTGAGCCGCGAGGGAGCCGCCGTAGAGCGACGCCCGAGCCTGTTGGCGTACTGGCTCACGGGGCCTTCCTCCTTGCTGCGGGCATGCCGGAAGGAGGGTGTGGCGCGCCCTCCGGGGGGTGGAACACCGGAGGAAGGCATTCCCATTCCGGGCGGGTTTCGGAAAGTGGCGGTTTTTGCCCAGCCGTTACCAACATCGCTCAACCGTTCGAGGCGCACGTGCGTGGAGGCTCGGGCGGCGGGCGAGACGCGGCGACCGCGGGCGGATGGGGCGCGGCGGCCGTGAGCGGGGGCGTCGAGCACGCCCAGGCAGACCCCTGCCCCCAGCCAGCGGCCCGCGCAGACTTCAACCGGGCCCGGCACCCCACGCAGGCCACCGCCCCCAGCGGGCCGCGCACCCCAACCGGACCCAGACCCCGCCCCCCAGACGTGCCCCGCCCCCAGAGCCCCAGGCGCCCCCAATCGGGCCCAGCACACCCATGCGGGCCTCCGTCCGTGGACGGGTCGGCGTGGGCGGGCCGAGATGGGTGGAGGCAGCGCATACCCTCGTGGGTATGACATCCCGCGCTCCCGCCCGCCCCGTGGGCACGGTCACGCGCGGGACGACGAATCCCAACCGGCTGCGCCGCATGGACCGCTGGATCGCGGCGACGCACGGCGCCGAGCTGCGGCGGGCCGTCGACCCCGTCGCCGTCGACCTCGGCTACGGGGCCGCGCCCTGGACGGCCGTCGAGTTGCTGCAGCGACTGCGTTCCGTCGCGCCACGCGCGCGTGTGGTGGGCGTCGAGATCGACCCCGCCCGGGTCGCGGCCGCGGTGCCGTACGAGCGCGAGGGGCTGGTCTTCCGCCACGGCGGGTTCGAGGTCCCGGTCCCCCGACGGCCGCACCTCGTGCGCGCCGCCAACGTGCTGCGGCAGTACGACGAGGGCGACGTCCCCGCTGTCTGGGAGCGGCTGTGCTCACGGCTCGCGCCGGCCGATCCGGCGACCGGGTCCCGTGGGGGCATGCTGGTCGAGGGGACCTGCGACGAGATCGGACGCCGGCACGTGTGGGTCGCGCTCGGGCCCGAAGGGCCGCGCACGGTCACGTTCGCGACCCGGCTGGGCTCCCTGGAACGACCCTCGGACCTGGCGGAGCGGCTGCCCAAGGCGCTCATCCACCGCAACGTTCCGGGCGAGCCGGTCCACGCCTTCCTGCGCGACTTCGACCGCGCCTGGGCAGCCGCCGCGCCCTACGCGTCGTACGGCGCGCGCCAGAGGTGGATCCGTGCGATACGGGACCTGACGGCCGACTGGCCGGTGACGGACTCGCCGTTGCGTTGGCGGCAGGGCGAAGTGACGGTGCGCTGGCAGGCGTTGGCGCCCAAGCTTTGAGCAGGAGCCGCCAGGGTCGCCGGGAACGATCTCCGTGAGTCGTTCGTCACACAGGCCGGGAGATCGTTATGCCGGAGTGGAGAGAAGGGGAAGGACTCGTTCTGTCGTTCTGTCCTCACCTCTGTCGTTTTCGGCCGTGACATGGCACGATCCCCCGGGCACCGTAAGTTACTGACGGTTAATCAGCGTTGGGGGACGAGGTATGGGAACGGGCAAGCGCGGCCTGCTCGCGGCGGCTGTGACCGTGGTCTGCGCGGTCACCGTGCTGGGGGCGCCCGGTGTCGCGTTCGCGAGCCCGAACCCCACGCCGTCCCCGGCGGCGAGTTCCACGGCCCCCGCGCTGCCCTCGACCGCGACCGGAAACAAGGACCTCGAAGCCGTCCGCACCAGGCTCGAAGAGCTCTATCACGACGCCGCGGTGGCCACCGACGCCTACAACGCGGCCGAGGAAGCGGCACAGAAGCAGTCCGCGGAGATCGTCGCGCTGGCCAAGAAGATCGTCGCGGGCCAGGAGAAGCTGGCCGAGCTGAAGGACCGCGCCGGAGCGGCGGCTCGCGCCCAGTACCGCACCGGCGGTCTGCCCGACGAGGCGCAGTTGATGCTGAGCGACGACCCGTCGGAGTTCCTCGACGGCGCGGGCCGGGTGCGCCAGGGCCAGCGCGCCACCAAGGGCCTGATCGGCGAACTGACCGGCACCCAGCAGGACTTGGAGCAGTACTCCAAGGACGCCTCCGCGCAGTGGGCGAAGCTGGAGGCCGGCCGCAAGACCAAGGCGGCGGCCCAGAAGAAGATCGAGAAGCAGATCGCGGAGGCCGAGAAGCTCCAGTCGCAGCTGGAGAAGAAGGAGAAGGCGCGCCTCGAGGAGCTGGAGCGGCAGGCCGCGCAGAAGGCGCAGACCGCCTGGCTGGACACGGGCATTCTCGACGCGATCGACAGCGCGGCGTCCGTCCAGGGCAAGGCGGCCGTGCAGTTCGCCACCGCGCAGATCGGCAAGCCGTACGTGTGGGGCGCCGAGGGCCCGGACAGCTTCGACTGCTCCGGACTGACCTCCGAGGCCTGGAAGAGCGCCGGCCGGACGATCCCGCGCACCTCGCAGGAACAGTGGAAGCAGTTGCCGCACGTCCCGGTCGAGGACATGCGCCCCGGCGACCTGATCATCTACTTCGACGACGCCAGCCACGTCGCGATGTACGTGGGCGACGGCTCGATCGTCCACGCCCCGCGTCCGGGCCGTACGGTCACGCTCGCGGGGGCCGGTTCCATGCCGATACTCGGGGTCGTGCGTCCGGACGCGTGACCTGGGCCATGTGACCCACCGCACCCCCCTCCGGGCCCCAAACTCCGGGCGGACGTGACGTTCGTCATCACCGCCGTGTTCCCGTCGTGCCCAAGTGCGGTAGGGAACGCGGCATATGACAGCGGCCAGAGATCGAGCAGCGTGCTTCACGCCATTCCGTTGCGGCGCCTTCTGCCGCTATGGTCCCCGTCGGTGGGTCGAGGTCCCTCGCCCCCGCCATGCCCTCGGGGGGAGGGAAGGAACCCAAGACGATGCCCGTACCCATACCGCGGCAGAGAGCGATCCCGGCCGCGGAGAGTGGTCAGGCGCAGGCCAGGCCCGCAGTCGGCGGCCCCTCCACGGAAGAAGCCGCCCGCAACCAGGACGCCGGTCGCCACGAGGCGACGCCGGCCGAGAACGGCACAGCACGCAACGCAATGCCTGCCGACGGCGTCCACCACGACGTGAGCACCCCCGATGTGAGCACTGGCGAGCCGGGTGCCGCCGACGCGAGCACCGGTGCGCCCGGTGCCGCGAAAGCGTGCCCCGACGAGGGGAGCGCCCCTGACATGACCGCCGCCGGTGCGAGCGCCGCCGGCGCAGGCAGCAACCCCACGGGCGCCAACGGCGTGGGCTCCGCCCACACCACCTTCACCCTGCTGCTGATCGAGGACGATCCCACGGCCGCGCCGATCGTGCGCGACCTGCGCGACTCGGACGGCAAGCCGATCCGGGTGCGCACCGCCCGCAACCTCACCGAGGCCGAGCGGCTGCTCACCGACGACGTCCAATGCATCCTGCTCGACCTCGCGCTGCCCGCGCCGGGCCGGTCGTCCGACACCTGCGACGACGAGCTCGCCGTCCTGCGGCATGTGCTCCGTCTCGCACCCCGGCACGCCGTGCTCGCGCTCACCGCGTCCGGCGACGCCGAGCGTGGCGCCGAGGCGGTGCGCGTGGGCGCCCAGGACTATCTCTACAAGGACGAGCTGGACGGTCGGCTGCTGAGCCGGGCGATCCGTTACGCGGTGGAGCGGAAACGTTCCGACACCGCCGAGCGGCGGCTCGCCGAAGGCAAGCTGCGCGCGCAGGAGAACGCCCGGCTGGAACGCGGACTGCTGCCCACGCCCCTCCTCGAGGGTTCGCAGCTGCGCTTCGCCGCCCGCTACCGCCCCGGCCGCTCGCGCGCGCTGCTCGGCGGCGACTTCTACGACACCGTCCGCACGCCGGACGGCACCGTGCACGCCATGATCGGCGACGTCTGCGGCCACGGTCCGGACGAGGCGGCGCTCGGCGTCGAGCTGCGCATCGCCTGGCGGGCGCTGACCCTGGCCGGCCTGTGCGGGGACGAGCTGCTGAACACGCTTCAGCAGGTGCTGGAGCACGAGCGCGACGACGACGAGATCTTCGCGACGCTGTGCACGGTGGACATCGCGCCCGACGGCCGCCGGGCGGGCCTGTGCCTGGCCGGTCATCCCGCGCCGCTGATCGCCCGCCCGGACCGGCCCGCGCGTCTGCTGCCCTACGACAACAACGGCCCCGCCCTCGGCCTGCTGCCGGGCGCCCGCTGGCCTCGGATGCAGGTCGAGCTGGGCGCCGAGTGGAGCCTGATGATGTACACCGACGGCCTGATCGAGGGCCGGATCGGCGAGGGCCGGGAGCGGCTGGGCCAGGACGGCATGGTGGAGATGATCCGCCGCCAGCTCTCCGAGGGGCTGAGCGGGGAGGCCCTGCTGCAGGCCGCGGTGAACGAGGTGCGTGAGCTCAACGGGGGCGAGCTGACGGACGACGTGGCGGTGGTCCTGCTGGACCGCGTGCCGTGACGAAGCCGCTCCGCTGCTCGGGTGAGGGAGCCGCGCGCTGGGAGCCGGAGCCGTTCCGCTCGGGTGACGGAGCCGCTCCACTGGGTGCCGGAGCCGTTCGCTCGGACACGCGCCGCCCGGCCAGCGCCGCCGGACCTGAGTGTCGCAGGACGTGATCAGCCGCGGAGATGAGCGGCGTCGGACGTGGGCAGCGTCGGGGACGCCGGGCGGCTACCGTCCGCCGTTGTACGGGCCGTACGGGCCGTCGCTGCTGCTTCCGCCGCGTCGGCGACCCCAGCCGCCGCCCGAGACCTGCCTGAGGGCGGGACGGACGTCCACGAAGAAGACGATCGTGGCGACGAGGCCCGCGAGCTGCAGGAAGAGCATCGGCACCAGCAGGTTCACCGCGACGGCGATGCCGAGGATGATCAGCCAGAAGCCCTTGTTCTGCTTGTCTGCTGCCCGGTAGGCGTCGTCACGGAACAGCGCCGCCATCACCAGTGCCACCACGGCGAGCACCAACATGGCGAGGTAGAGCAGCCACATCAGCCCTGCGAAGCCTGCCATCAGCACAACGCCCACCACCCGATTCGACGCGTCTCGTCTCGACTCGACCTGCTCGTCCCTACGCGGTCACCGTACCCGCAACCGCACTCCGGCTACCCGTACAACGGGCCGGGCACCGTGTCAGTGCCCGGCCCGTGACCGTATGTCGCTGTTCGCCGTTCCCGCGCCGGCCGTCGGTCTCACTTGGCGGGCGGCGTCGTCTTCTTCGCGACGGGCTTGCGCACCGGAGCCTTCTTGGCGGCGGCCGTCTTCGCCTCCGGGGCGGGCTCGGTCCTGGCCCCGGCCGGAGCGGGCTTCGGCGCTTCGGTCGCCTTGACCGGCTCCGGCTTCGGCTCGGCGTTCGGCTCGACCGCGATCGCCAGCTCCTCGATCTCCTCGGCGGCCTCGCCGCGCCAGGTCTTCACGGCCTGCTCGCCGTGCTCGGCGACCTTCTCGTAGGTCTCGCGGGCCTTGACGGCGTACTCGGCGGCGACGCCCACGCCGCGCAGCGCGAAGTCCTGGGCGGTCTCGCCGAACTTCTTCAGGTCGGCGTCGAGGGTGCTGCCGAGCTTCTTGATGTCCCCGTCGAGGGTGCTGATGAAGCCGGTGACCTTGGCCTGGAGGGTCTCCTGCGCCTCCTTGGCGCGGGCGGTGGCCTCCTTGGCGCGGGCGCCGGCCTTCTCCTGCACGGTCTTGGGGTCGGTGTTGCGGACGGCCTCGAAACGGGCCGGAGCCTCGGTGCGCAGCTGCTCCACCAGACCCGGCACCTTCTTCGCCTGCTGGATGGCCAGGTCGGCGGTGCCCGCGGCGAAGTAGAGGGGGGTCGGGTCGCTCAGGGTCTTGCGCAGGTCGTCGGTGATGGCCATGGTGAAGGTCCTCCCGGATTCACGTTCGTCGTACAGGTCGTGTGCGTCGTGCGTGCCGAGTACGTCGTCCTCGGCTGGGGGTCGTGCGGGTCCGCAGCGGTGCGGCCGGTCCCCTGGTCCGGTCAACTGGCCGTCTGCTGCGGGTCGGCGTCGCTCTCCTGAGCCCGGGCCCGGGCGTCCGCACCGTCCACGTCGCCGTGGCCGCGGCCGTCGCTCCCGATCCCGTTCTCCTTGCGGAAGGACTCGTAGATCTGGAGCAGCGCCAGCTTCTGCGCCTCGGTGAGCGTGGGGTCGGCGAGGATGACCGCTCTGGTCTCGATCTCGTCCCGGTCCCGCTCCGCGTCGAGGATGCCGGCCCGCACGTACAGCGTCTCGGCGGAGATCCGCAGCGCCTTGGCGACCTGCTGCAGCACCTCCGCGCTCGGCTTGCGCAGCCCGCGCTCGATCTGGCTCAGGTACGGATTGGACACCCCGGCGGCGTCGGCGAGCTGCCGGAGCGACAGCTGCGCGTTGCGCCGCTGTTCGCGCAGGTACTCACCGAGATTGCCGACGTTGAGCGATGCCATGCCTCCACCTTGCACCACCCGCGCTAACTATTGCAAGCACCTGCTTGCAAAAGTGCGCCGCGCCACGTCCGCCTGCCGGGAGCACCGGCTCGCCTCCGCCGGGAACGGACAGTGCGCATGCCACGGGCCACCGATCAGTCGATGATCGCGACGGCTTCGACCTCGACGAGATGGTCGGGGACGTCCAGTGCCGCGACACCGATCAGGGTGGCCGGCGCGACGGGGGTGATGCCCAGTTTCGCGGAGGCGCGCGCGATTCCCTCCAGGAGCAGGGGCATCTTGTCCGGGGTCCAGTCGACGACGTGGACGGTCAGCTTCGCCACGTCGGCGAAGGAGGCGCCGGCCGCGGCCAGTGCGGTGCCGACGTTGAGGTAGCTCCGCTCGACCTGGGCGGCGAGGTCGCCTCGGCCGACCGTGACCCCCTCGGCGTCCCAGGCGACCTGCCCGGCGACGAAGACCAGCCTCGAGCCGGTCGCGATCGACACCTGCCGGTACACCGGGATCTCCGGCAGTCCGCTCGGGTTCACCAGGGTGATGGTCATGCTGCCCGCCTCCTCGCACACGAGCGCCCGGGGCTCGCGCCCCACCGGGACGCTCACGGTCACTTGTGGTTACTCGGGAACCGTAAGAGAGTGGCTGCTGACGTGGAAGAACGCACTTTTCGGTGACTGGGGAACCTGATGGTGACCAAGCAGTTCAACGGCTCGCCCGAGGAAGCGGACCTGAGGCGCGCGGACTCGTTGGCGCGGGAGATCTTCTCGGACGTCGCCAACAAGTGGGCGCTCCTGATCATCGAGGCTCTCGGCGAGGACACCCTGCGCTTCAGTGCGCTGCGGGACCAGATCGAGGGCATCAGCCACAAGATGCTCACCCAGAACCTGCGGATGCTGGAGCGCAACGGCCTGGTCGAGCGCACCGTGCACCCCACCGTGCCGCCGCGGGTCGACTACACGCTGACCGAGTCGGGGCGGGGCCTGCGGGCGACGGTCGACGGGATGTGCGGCTGGACCCACCGGTACCTCGGTCACATCGAGGCCGCCCGCCGCCGATTCGACGGCTGACGCCCGGCGGCGCGCTCTCACCCGTCCCAGGGCAGCGCCCTGTCGTGCACCACCTCGTCCCAGGGCAGCGCCCTCTCGTGCACCACCTCGAGCCGGGTCACCGCGCGCGTCAGCACCACGTAGAGCCGGTTCAGGCCCCGTTCCTCCGACTCCGCGACGGCCGCCGGTTCGACGGCGACGACGTGGTCGTACTCCAGGCCCTTGGCCAGGGTCGCGGGGACGACCGTCACCCGGGCGGCCGGTTCGTCCGGGCCGCAGGACGGGACGCCGACCACGGTCAGCGCCTCGCGGATCGCGGCCGCCTGCGCGTCCGCCGCGATGACGCCGACGGAGCCCTCGCGGGCGAGTGCGTCGCGTACGGCGGCGACGACCGCGTCGGGCAGGCCGCCGTCCGCCCGCCGGACGCGCAGTTCGCCGTCCCGGCGCAGCGAGTCGGCCCGCGGCACGTCGACGTCGAGGCGGTCGAGGAGGCGGCCCGCGAGGGCGAGCACTGCGGCCGGGACGCGGAACCCCGTGGTCAGCGGGACGATCGTGGCGTCCGGCTTGCCCAGGTGGGTCATCTGCACCCGCCACGAGGCCGCCGCCCAGGGGGTGGTGCCCTGTGCCAGGTCGCCGAGGACGGTGAGGGAGCCGAAGGGGACCCGGCGGGCGACGGCGCGGCACTCCATCGGGGAGAGGTCCTGGGCCTCGTCGACGACGACATGGCCGTATCCCCGGGGATGTTCGAGGAGGCCGGCGACCTCGTCGAGCAGGACCAGGTCGGCCGTCGACCAGCGCGCCGACTTCGGGGAGCGGGGCGGCCGCGGCCAGAGCAGGGCCCGCTGCTCGTCGGGGTCCAGCAGGCCCGCCGCGGAGCGAGCCAGCTCCTGCGGATCCGTGAGGAGTTGGGCGACGATCTCTTCCGGGCGCAGCTTCGGCCACACCGCCTCCACGCACGCGCTCACCGCCCGCGCCCGTTCGATCCGGCGCGTCCAGGAGGCCGGGCGCGGTCCGCTCCGGCGTTCGGCCTGTTCCTGGATGCGGCGGACGATCCGGCTGCGCACGCGTTCGCGTCCGGTCTCGTAGGGCGGAGCCTCGGCGAGGACGCCCGCGACGATCTCGGTCAGCGCGCGGCCCGTGACGCGCCAGCGGTAGGAGCCCTCCGGGACGGAGAGGTCCTCGGCGCGCTCGGCAGCCACCCGCCCGTACACCGCGCGGCGCAGTACCTCGGCCATCCGCGGGTCGTGTTTGACGGCTGCGGTGCGGTCGGGGTCCGTGCCGGTCGCCCGGTGCCGGCCGATCTCCTCGTGCAGGGTGGACTGCCGTACGCCGGTCTCGCCGAGGGCGGGGAGCACCTCCGCGATGTAGGAGAGGAAGGCCCGGTTGGGGCCGAGGATCAGCAGTCCGCCGCGCTGGATGCGTCGCGGGTGGGTGTAGAGGAGGTAGGCGGCCCGGTGCAGGCCCACGGCTGTCTTGCCGGTCCCGGGGGCGCCCTGCACGCACACCGACCGGGTGAGGTCGCCTCGTACGAGGTCGTCCTGCTCGGGCTGGATGGTCGCGGCGATGTCCCGCATGGGGCCGACGCGCGGACGTTCGATCTCGCGGGCGACGATGCCGCCGTCCGGCGCCGCGGCCCCGGGCCCGGGCGCGTTCGCCGGCCCGCCCGTGTCGAGGCGCTCGTCCTCCAGGCCCGTGAGGTCGGCGGAGTCGCCCCGGCTGCCGGGGGCCCAGCCGAACCGCCGCCGTACGGCGACGCCCTGGGGATCGCGGGCGCTCGCCTGGTAGAAGGCTCGGGAGACGGGTGCGCGCCAGTCGACGACGAGGGGCGGGGCGGCCGGGTGCTCGCTGATGCGCAGCCGGCCGATGTGGTGGGCGAGTCCTTCGTGCTCGCCGCCCGTGCCGTGCGCGAAGTCCAGCCGCCCGAAGAACAGGGGGCCTTCGGGCAGTTCGTGCAGGGCCTTGGCGTGGCTGCGCAACCGGTGGCCGAGGACTTCGGCGTCGGCGCCGGAGGCGGAGACGTCCTCGCCGGTGACGACGCGCAGGTCGGCGCCCTCGACCATGGCGGTGAGCGCGGCTCTGCAGGTGTCGTGGTGGGCGCGTTCGCGACGCAGGGCGGTGTCGAGGTCCTGGGGGTCCGGGTCCGCGGAGTCCTTGGGGGCGAGCTCGGGTGCCGTCATGCGACCAGGGTAACGAATAACGTTACCGAGTTACATATTTTACTGAGTCTCTGATTTCAGGCGAGCTGCGGCAGCCCCGTGCCCAGCATGTCGAAGGCCCGCTCCGCCGCGGCCACCGCGTCCGTCCGCACGTCCTCGAGCCGCTCCCCCGCCGCGACCCGCCGCCAGTTCTCCTCGGCGAGGATCCGCCGGACGGCGATGATCTGGCCGGCCGCGAGCCGGGCGTCGAGCGCGGTGGGCAGGTCGTCCGCGAGGGCGTCGGCGAGGGCGGACTCCGAGCGCTCCAGGTAGCCGTACAGACGGGCGACCAGGGAGGGGGTGCCGTAGAGCAGGTCGTAGAAGGCGCGCACGTTCGGGTGGTCGTTGACGCCGGTGACGGGATCGTCGGCGGCCACCCCGTCGAGGAAGTGCCGGCGCAGTGCGGCCAGCGGCGCGACTCCCTCGGCGCGCGCCGCGGCGACCACGCGCGCCGCCTCCTGCTCGTGATCGGCGATCTGGTGCAGGACCAGGTCCTCCTTGGACGGGAAGTACCGGAAGAGGGTCGGCTTGGAGATCTCCGCCGCCGCGGCGACCTCGGCGACGGACACCGCGTCGAAGCCGCGCTCCAGGAAGAGCCGGACGGCGACCTCCGACACGGCCTGGTACATCCGCTGTCTCTTGCGCTCCCGCAGCCCGCTCTCACTCATGGGGGGAGCCTAAGGGGGCGGGTCGGCACGTCGAGGACGGCGACGCCCGGGATCCGGGTCACGCCGAGACACCGCCTCACGGTGCGGGGGCGCGCCACGGCGGCGAAGCGGCCAGACCCCACAGGTCGTCGAGGTGCTTGTTCCACGCGGCGATGACGGCCCGGGCGTCCTCCGTCCCCTCCTGGGACCACACGTTGAGGTCCGTGCGGTATCCCTTGGGGTCGTAGTACTCCGGGGAGGCGCTGCTCAGCACCGTGCGGGCGACGACGTCGTAGAGCCCGTGCAGCACCAGCTCCCGGTTGAAGACGCAGATCTTGTCCCTCGGTATGCCGGGATACAGGCGGTACTCGCAGCGCGCCGTGACCCGGCCCCGGCCGGTGAGCCGTTCGGCGATTCCGTACAGCGTCTCGTCGAACTCCCGGCACTTGGCTTCCAGGCGCTTGCGGAAGTCGGGGTCGTCCACGGGGATGCCGTCCGCCCCCACCCTGGAGGGCACCGTCATCGGCTGCCCGAAGTCGGGGATGAGCACGCGGATGGTGACGTTGCGGGTGGGGCCGGGATCGTCGAGGAGGCCTTCGAGGCGGTGGTACAGCTCGTTGTACAGGGTCTCCCCGGTGTAGCCGAGGAAGGCGATGTCCACGGTGCGGGCCCGGAACGCCTCGCTGACGAAGAGGCCGAGTTCCCGGGAGTTCACCTGCCCCCGGACCGGCGCCCGCAGCGCCGTCGCCAGGTCCTTCACCGTGTCGTAGAGCACGTAGCCGACCAGACTGAGAAGGGCGCCGCCGAGGAAGGCCTTGCCCTCCAGGGCGTCGCCGACCGGCTTGACGAACTGGGCCGTCAGACCGGTGACGAAGATCCCGAGGAGCAGGACCCTGGTGACCGTCGGCTCGAAGCGCTCCTGGTAGCGCCGCAGCGCGTTCCCCACGCCGCCCTCGCCCGTTGTTCGGCTTCCCCGCGCGGACATGTCCGACCCCCTCGCGCCTCACGCCCGAGGGCGTCAACCGACCCTGGTCCGAACGGTGGTCGATCCGACCAGGGTGGCCCTAGGCAAGGGCGCGGGCAAGATAGGGGTTCGCGGTGGCCGGTATCGGGAGGCCCAGGGAGGCGGTGGCGGCCGCGAGGGTGTCGGCGTAGGAGTTGACGGCCCGGCGGACGTTGGGGGCGTCCAGACTCGACCCTGTCGCCAGACGGTCGAGGTCGATGTACGCGGATCGGATGATCTCGATCCAGCGGTAGACGGTCCAGTCCTTCGCACAGTCCCGGGTGTACTCCGGGGCCAGCCGCCGCTGCCACCGGAGGAACATCCGCTCCCTGATCTCAGGCTTCGTCGGCGTCAGGTGCATGTGCCGGACCAGGTCGTAGAGCGGGTCGCCGACCAGGGCCATCTCCCAGTCGATGATCGTCAGGGCCAGGGCGTCGGTGCGGCGCACCAGGTTCCAGGGGTTGAGGTCGCCGTGCAGCAGAGCCGGCGCCCGATGGCTCACCCGGTGCCGCGAGAGGATTTCCCGAAGCCGCCGCTCGTCGGGCAGCCCCAGCGAACGCGCCAGTTGCAGCGACTCCTTCGGCAGGTCCCGCACCAGGCCGACCAGCTGTTCCTTCAGCCACTCGCAGAAGTCGACGTCCCGGGCCTGCGGATCGATCAACTCATGATTCACCCGCGTCAGTTCACACAGCTGGTCGACGAGCGCGTCCGCCTCGTGGGGCAGCAGGCCGTTCTTCGGGTGGACGGGCGGCAGGTCGATGTGGGTGCCCACGTAGGTGTGAATGCTGAACCGGTCGTCCGGGTAACTCACGCCCAGCGCGAGGACCTCGGGCGCCGCCACGCGGACGCGTGACTCCTGGATCGCCTGCAGGACGGCATGCTCGCTCAGGTACTTGGGTTCCCGGCGCGACACGTCGGGCAGTTTGCGGCGCACGACCACGGGAGTCCGCATGTCCGGCACGCACACCACCGAGTTCAGGTGCGCGGTTCCCTTGAAGACCCGGTGCGCCGGAGCGGCTCCCTCCGCGAGCAGCGCGTCCCGCACGGCGGAAGCGGGGAAGCGGTGGTTCTCGGGAAAACGCGGATCCGGCACCCAGCCGAAGGCCTTCGCGATCCAGTCCCGGCCGCTCACGGACCCGTCCCTGCGTGACGCCAGCCACCGGAAGAGAGCCCGCTCGATCTCGTCGTTCGCCGGAACGTTCCTGAGCCGCAGGGGCTCCGCCGCCTCCAGCAGCGCCCGGCGCACCTCCACCGCCGCCTCGTCCAGGCTCTTCTGTGTGAACGACTCCTGCAACGACCGCGCGGTCCGCATGACGTCCGGGTAGACGGACTGCGCCCGCTCGAAGTCGATGTAGTGGCGAAGGTCCTTGGCCAGCCCCTTGACCGCGCTGGGCCGGCATTCCCGCATGGCCTCCGCCCACGCGTCGATGACCTCGTCCCACTGGTGGGCCGGGTACCGCATCCGCACCAGGTGGGTGGCTAGGTCGTGCAGGGGATCGCCGTAGGTCGCCAGTTCCCAGTCGACGCAGACGAGCGGCGGGGCGCCGCCGTACGAGACGATCAGGTTGTCCCGGTGCAGGTCGGCGTGGAGCAGGCTGTACGGCCGCCGGGTCATCGCCGGCACCCGCTCGGCCAGCCGGACAAGGGCGTCGTCAGAGATGCCCAGTGCCTTGAACAGACCTCCGAACTCGGCCCAGTTGGGTTTGCGGATCTGTTCGTCGGCGCAGCGGGCCAGGGTCTTCAGGAAGCCCTGGCTGTCGCTGTGATTGGCGGGCCAGGCACTCGGCAGGTCCGGCAGCGCTGCCCGACGCACCTGGGTCATCTGGGCCAGCAGCCCGGCCAGGGCCTTCATCAGCAGGGTGTCGACAGGTTTACCGTTTCCGCAGATGGTGGAGAGCGGCACGCCCTCCACATAGCTGTGGACGGAGAAGTCCGGGGTCCTGACCAGGCACGCGGGCGCGTGGGGCAGGACTCCCTGGAGGGCGTCGAGGATCGCCGCCTCGTTCTGCCAGGTCCTGATCACCACGGGCAGCGCGTCCTGTCGCCGGATGCGCACCGTCACCGGGGTGCCCGGCTCGCGGCGCAGCCGTCGCGCCAGCTCGTCCGTCAACGGCAGCACGTAGTTGCGGTTGTGGTGGCCGCTGGATGCCTGCGTGGACTCCGCGGCCCGGACGAAGGCCGACAGGACGTCGGACGTGTCCTCGGCGGCTCGTTCCCCGAGGTGACGAGGGGGAACAAGGTGGTCGACCACTGGCCGCTCCGGGTACTCGCGCTGGGCATGTTAGGGCAAACGGTAAAGGCGCCTCACGACCGGAGCGATGCAAGTGGGCCAATGGGTGGTGTGCCACTCATCCGCGTCGGGCCGTTCGAGACGGGCTGGTTCGCCGTCTCATACGTGGGAACGGGAGCGATTGCTCGCGCGATTGGGGAATGCTAGCGCAGACGCGGCGGCTATTCGGCGAGGAAGTTCCACACGGAGTCGAACCACGACTGCCAGGTGTCGACGAAGACGGTGCCCGGGGAGTTCGGGTCCTCGTCCTTCACATGATGGGTCAGCGTGGCGCCGAGCCCCAGCACGTCGAGCGCGGTGATCTCCTCGATCACGCCGCCCGACTCCAGCTCGATCCGGCGCTCGATCACCTCGTAGGGCCCGTGCAGCACCTCGGCGCCGTTCAGCAGGTACAGCTTGAAGGCCGGGGTCAGCGGCGCGTGCCGGATCTGGACGTCGACGGAGGCCACGTACTTCTCGGTCCTCAGGTCCCTCAGCACCGAGCGCAGCGACTCCGTGTGGCGGTGGGTGATGTCGTGCAGCCGGCTGCGCAGCCGCTCGTCGTTCCTGTCGTCCTTGACCCGTGGATAGGGCAGGTCCAGATCCTTGGTGGGCAGGATCATGCGCAGGCCGATGCGCTCGGGGGCGATCGAGCCGCCGCGGATCCGCTCGGCCTGCAGCCGGATGTGCGCGTCCAGCGACTCGGACGTCAGCGTGTAGACGTCCAGGGTGACCTCCGGCTGCTCGAAGGCCTCGCTGAGCAGGGGACCCAGCGACGCGCCGTGCCGCAGCCGGGTGGCCCGGGGCGTGGAGGACTGGATCCGCTGGGTCTTGACCACCCGGGAGCCGCTGCCCTGGCGGGACTCGATCCAGCCCTCGTTGGCCAGTTCCCGCAGCACTCGCTGCACGGTGTCGCGGGAGACCCCGTACTCCTCTGCCAGGTCCCGCTGCGACGGCAGGAAGGAGCGCAGCGGATACGTGCCGTCCGTCATCCGGGCGCGCAGGTCGTCGGCGACCCGATGGAACTCCCGGCCCCCGAAGTCACCGCTCTGCTGCGCGTCCACGACGCGACCGTACCGCCAGGCCGATTAGGGATCTACCAGTCAGGGGAAATCCACTTCGCGTCAAGCAGTCCAATTGGACTGGCACTTGTAGGCTTCACCGAAAATGGCAGGCAGGTGGAAGGTCATGCTCCTGTTATCGGCACTCTGGGAACTCCTGGCGCTGTGCGCGGGGTTGACGGTGCGGACCAAGCTCGGAGCGGTGGGCGTGATGCTGTTGTTCACCCTGGCCGTGGGCGTACGGGCCCGGCATGACGCGCTCGCCGTCGGTGCGGCCGTCATGCTCGTGGCGCTGCTGCTCATGGCCGCCTGACCGCCGTCAGCACCGCCTCCAGTGAGTTCACCACCCGTGTCGCGCCCGCGCCCCTGAGCAGCTTCTCCTTGCGCTCGTTACGCGCGTAGCCGAGGAACGGAACGCCCGCCTCCCGGGCGGCCAGGAAGTCGGAGGGGGTGTCGCCGATCATCAGTGCGGTGTCCGGCGCCGAGCCCGTGGCGCGCAGGGCGAGGTTGAGGCAGTGCGGATGCGGCTTGAGGTGGCTCAGCTCCTGGGTGCGGCCGTAGACGTGGGGCGCGAAGCAGGAGGTGAGGCCGCGGCTCGCCAGGTAGGTGGTGACCACCCGGGGGGAGTTGTTCGTGGTGATCGCCAGCCGCAGGCCGAGGGCGGTGAGGGTGCGGATCAGCGGGTCGGCGTAGGGCGTGGGCATCGCCGTGGCCGTGGCCTTCAGCTCCTCCTGGGAGAGACGTTCCTCCAGCTCCGTGACCAGGTCGCTGCCCGGGTGCCGGCGGTCCACGGCGCGCAGCACGACGTGCGGGTCGAGCGACTCCCGCTCGGAGTCCGTCAGCAGGCCGTGCAGGCCCCGTCCTTCGAGCCACTCCACCAGGCCGTCGGCCACGCCCTCCGCGGAGTGACCGGCGAAGAGACGGCAGATCGGTCCGTCGAAGTCCCACAGGACGACTCGCGCGCCCCTGATCACTTCACGCACGTCCGCCGCCTCGGTCTCGGTACCGGGTGTCGTGTGCTGGGTCTGCTGCGTATCAGAAGTCACTAGGAGAGTGTCAGGTCCGTCGTGATGGTTTCCCAGAGGGCGTCGAACCACTTCTGGGATTCCTCCACGAAGGCGGCGTCGCGCTGACCGACCGCCTTCTCGAAGGAGAAGAGCAGCGACTCGGTGCCGAGAACGTCGTACATGTCGAGGGTTCCCGTGTCGGTGGACTCCTCCCTCCGGGTGACCATGTAGTACGCCATCAGCGCCTCCTGGCCGTTGAGGAGGTACAGCTTCACCGGCGGGGTGAACGGCAGCGCGCGAAAGGTGATGCTGACGTCGATGCCGTGCGAGCGCAGGGTCTGGAGGTTGTGCCGCAGGACGTGCCCCTGGGCGTTGCGCATCGCCAGCCAGCGCTGGTGGACGGGGTCGTCGTCGCCGCGGCCCCCGACCGGGACCGGGAAGGCGAGGCTGATGTCGCGGGACGGCAGCAGGATGCGGACGTCGATCCTGGCGGGCTTCAGCTGCCCTCCGTGGATCAGCCGTAGGGGCTCGCCCAGGGCCGGGATGAGGCTCTCGGCGGTGAGACAGGCGGCGTCGATGCGCACGTGCGGGGCGGAGAAGGCCGCGGTCAGCCGTGGGGCCAGGCCGACCATCGTGGGCTGGGGCTCGTCGGTGCCCGGGGCCGGCGGTTCCGCGATCCGGGGCGGGCTGCCCTTGCTCACGTTGGTGAGCAGCCCGTCGTCCTGCAGTGCCCGCAGGGCCTGGCGCACCGCACCGCGCTCCACGCCGAACTCGTCGGCCAGCTCGGCCTGGGTGGGCAGCCGGTCGCCGGCCCTGAGATCCCCGACGCGGATGCGTTCGCGCAGGACGTCGGCGATCTCCTGGGGCGAGAGCCTTCTGCTGCCGTTCACTGCCACGTTCTCCTGGGTCACGACCAAACGCTACAACTTCCATCCATCTGACGGGAGTTGTTTGAAAGTTGTTTAGCAGTTGCTGCCAAGTGGGGACAACATAGTCATAGTTGGTTACCAACTTGAGTGAGTTGGCGGAAGGTTCGCCTCCACTCCCAGCCTGGAAGGGGGGAACCACCATGCCCGTCCTCGTCCTCCTCAGCGCCGCCTTCGTCGTCGGCGTCGAGCAGACCATCCAGTGGAAGTACGGCACCGCCGGCGCCGTCGGTCTGCTCCTGCTCAGCGTCGGCATCAAGGCCAAGAGCCCCGCCATCAGCTCGGCCGGCGCCGTGATCCTCGCCCTCCTCGCCTCCGGTCCCGCCGTCAGCTCGTGAGGACCAGCTCGGAGCTGATCGTCTCCCACAGCGCGTCGAACCACAGGCGGGACTGTTCCACGAACGTCGTGTCACGCGGTCCGGCCCCCTGTTCGAAGGCGAACAGCACCGAGCGCGTGCCCTCGGCGTCGTACATCTCCAGGTGCTCCTGATCGATCGTCTGCTCGCCGCGCTGGACGGTGTAGTAGGCGAACAGCGCTTCCGTCCCGTTGAGCACGTACAGCTTGACGGGCGGGGTGAAGGGCAGCGCGCGGAACGTGACGTGGACGTCGATGCCGTGCGTGGAGCGCAGCGTGAGCAGGTTGTGGCGCAGCACCTGGCCCTGGGCGTTGCGATGGGCCAGCCAGCGGCGCTGCAGCCGACCGGTGGCCGAGGCGTCCACCGGCGTCGGGAAGGCGAGGTCGATGTCCCGGGAGGGCAGCAGCACCCGGACGTCGATCTTGGCCGGTTTCAGTTGCCCCGCATGGATCTGCCGCAGGGGTTCGCCGATCGCGGCGGTCAGCGAGACGGCCGTCAGACAGAGGGCGTCGACCTCGACGTGCTCGGCCGCGAAGGCCTCGGTGATACGCGGCGGGAGGCCCACCATCGAGGGCTGCGGCGGCGCCCCGGGCCCGACCGGCAGGCCGGCCGCGCCCGGCTGCGGCGCGACCGTCGCCGGACTCCCCTTGGAGACGTTGGTGAGCAGCCGCTCGGTCTGAAGAATGCGCAGGGCCTGGCGCACGGTGCCCCGCTCGACGCCGAACTCGTCCGCCAGCTTGGCCTGCGTGGGCATGCGCTGACCCGGCCGCAGCACTCCGGTTCTGATCCGGGTGCGCAGCTCGTCGGCCACCTCGCGGTGTGACGGCTGCGGCCGCTCCGCCCGCCTCCGTGCCTTGACGGAGGCATTTTCCGGGTCCACGTCCGCACACTACAACTTCCCGCCATCTTGTGGCAGTTCAAAGGGAGATGGTTATAGGACGCTTCCAAGCGGACATAAGTACAGTGAAGTTGGCTGCCAACTTCAACAACGTGGTCAAACTTTCAGACGGTTGGCCGGTCGGGCTCCCATCCGGAGGGGAGCCGGGAGCCCGAGCAGTCGGCACCGACGTACAGCCACAACTGAACATAGCCCGCACAGCCACAACTTCAGAGCGAACGCACAGCCACAACTGAACAGCTACGGATGGACCACTTTCCCAACGGCCGAGAGGAGCCGTCAGAACATGTCCGGGCACCACGGGCGCCCGGACGTTCGCAGCAGGGCGTCGGCCCCCCGGGCGGCGCCCGCTCGTTCTTCCTGGAGCCGGCCCAGCACCGCCAGCCGCCCCGCGGACACGTCGCTCAGCCACAGCGTCGCCAGCTCGGCGACGTCCAGGGTGATGTCGGCGCTGCGCGTGGTCGGCGTGCAGGAGGCGCCCTCGGGGGTCGCGTCCAGCAGGAAGCGGCCTCCGGCCAGACCGGCCCGGTCGACCACCTCCAGAACCAGCGTGCCGGCCGAGTCGTAGGTACGTGCCTCCAGCGCCCTTACGACGTCCAGGATCCGTACCCACAGCCAGTCCGCCTGCGTGGTGATGCTCGCCGCGCGCGGGTCCGGCAGATAGTGCGGGAGCAGGTCGTCCGGGGAACGCCAGCCGCTCTTCACCCGCGTGATCCAGTCGATGGAGCACAGGTAGTGCCACAGGGCGCGCTCCGCGGCCGGGGTCACCGTGATCAGCCAGTCCACCCGCGCCGTGTTCAGCGGCTGCTTGGCGTCGCTCCACTCGTCGTCCGCCCGGTAGCAGGCCATGCCCTCGACCACGCCGTCCGCCGAGCGGTACACCACGAAGAAGGGCTCGGTCCACGCATCGCCGTGCAGCCACAGCAGCCCGGTGCGCGCCGCCCACCAGTGCTCGTCCCGGTTGATCGCGCCGGGCTGGACGCGGCACAGCCGCTCATGCAGCTCGGGACCGAGCCGGCGGATCTCCTCGCCCTCGGCGAAGTCGATGCGGCCGCCGTCCTGCGGGACCGGTCCGCGCGGGTCGAAGCCGGCGCGCGGTACGTCGATCGACCACTCGGTCGCCGAGGTGGCCGGTCCGAAGCCGTACCGGCCGTAGATCCGGTATTCGGCGGCTATCAGGGTGGCCACGACGTCCCCGCGTTCCTTCGCCGCTGTCAGGTCGTCGGCCATCAGGCGGGTGAGAAGTCCCCGTCGACGGTGCGTGGGCGCGACGGTGACGTTGGAGATGGCGTCGGCGGGGACGGCGGCGCCGCCGACCGCGGTGAGCCGCTGGTCGAACGAGCGGAACGTCGCCACGCACCGGCCCGCGTCGAAGGCGCCGGAGAAACGGGAGTCGGAGAACGCGGTGCGGCGGTCGGCGAGCATCTGGTCGGGGACGGTGGGCGGGCGCAGAAAACCCGTGTTCACGGCCCGTGTCCAGGCGGGCAGTTCGGCATCGGCGATCGGACGGACGTCCACGGTGTGCGGGGTGGCGAGGCGGGTCATGGGATCACCGTAGGCAGGGGCGGGCGGGCGGTGCGAAGATTTTTCCCACGTCCACGGCATTCACCATGTCCACCGCGTCCACCGTGTCCGTCGCATGCACTGTGTCCGCCGCGTCCAGGCAGGTCGACCGCGCACTGCACCGGGCTTCGACTGCGGGTCCGCCGCGGGCGCAGGCAGGACCTCGCCGGCCTCAGACCAGCAGGTCCTCGACCTGCGCCTCTCCCTCCCGGTAGCGCCGCGTGATCTCCGCGCCGGACTCGTCGGCCGTCCGCTGCAGACGCTGGCGGCGGCTGGAGACCTGCTGCTCGTAGCGGACCAGACGGGCCATCCCCTCGTGCAGCTCGGGGTCCGTGCGGGCGTCCAGGTCGGAGAGTTCGACGTCGGCGAGCATGTCGGCGGCCAGTCGCCGGTACTCCTCACTGTGCGGAGTGCCCAGGGTGACGTGGCGGGCCGAGGAGCGGTGACGGGCGGGGGCGTCGGTGAGGATCTCCGACAGCCGCTCGACCACGGAGGCCGCGCCCGTCGGGGAGCGCCGGGCCAGCTCCGCGCGCAGGATGTCGATCCGGCCCTGGAGCAGCCGCCGCACGTAGCTGAGGTCGGCCTCGTCGCGCTGGGCGTCCCGGCGCAGGGTGCGCAGCTCGGGCAGGCTCAGCCCGGCCAGGTCGTGCTCCGCAGGTGCGGCGGGCAGCACATGGCTGTCGCTGCGCTGTGTCGGCGGCCGGTGTGTCGCGGGCCGCCCGGTACTCGGTGTGCTCATGTCCTCTACCGTCCCCTCGACCGGCGTGTGGAAGCATCGTGCCACCCCAAGTGGCCGCTTTGTTACCGAGTCCCCCCGAACGGCCCCAGACAGGGGCTTAAGGATCGAAAATGGGCCACTCACGGGTCCGCGCCGGGCACCCGGCATCATGGTCCGCATGCGAGCGGTGGTGCAGAGGGTGGACGGCGCGAGCGTCGTCGTGGACGGCGAGACGGTCGGGGAGATCAGCGGCGAGGGCCTGTGCGTCCTGGTCGGAGTCACCCACGAGGACACCGAGGAGAAGGCGGCCCAGCTCGCCCGAAAGCTCTGGTCGGTCCGCATGCTGCAGGACGAGAAGTCGTGCAGCGACATCGACGCCCCGCTCCTGGTGATCAGCCAGTTCACGCTGTACGGGGACGCCCGCAAGGGCCGCCGTCCCACCTGGAACGCGGCGGCCCCGGGCGCGGTCGCCGAACCCCTCGTCGACGAGGTCGTCGCCCAGCTTCGTGCGCTGGGCGCGACGGTGGCGACGGGCCGGTTCGGCGCGCAGATGCGCGTCGCCCTGACCAACGACGGCCCGTTCACCGTCCTGCTCGAGATCTAGGGCCGCCCCCGAAGAGTGCGGCCCCGGACCGCCCTGAAACCCGGTCTCAGGGCTCGACCACGGTCTCCTGGGCCGCTGCCGTCGTGTCGGCCACCAGGGGGGCGTTCACCGGCACGTTGCGCTTCACCAGGGCCAGGGCGACCGGGCCCAGTTCGTGGTGGCGGGCGGACGTGGTGATGAAGCCGATCTTGCGGCCGTCCGGAGCCTCGTCGGCCACGCGCAGTTCGGTGCCGGCGGGCGGGAGGTGGACCTCGCTGCCGTCGAGGTGCAGGAAGACGAGTCGGCGGGGCGGCTTGCCGAGGTTCTGGACCCGGGCGACCGTCTCCTGGCCGCGGTAGCAGCCCTTCTGGAGGTGCACGGCGGCGCCGATCCAGCCGAGTTCGTGCGGGATCGTTCGGTGGTCGGTCTCGAAGCCGAGTCGAGGGCGGTGCGCCTCCACGCGCAGCGCCTCGTGGGCCAGGATCCCGGCCGGCGGACCGGCCTGTCCGGCGTACGACTCCAGGTCGGCGCGGGGGAGGAAGAGGTCGCGGCCGTACGCGGTCTCGCGGACGACGACACCGGGCGGGACGGGCGCGATCGACCCGGCCGGGAGATGGACGACCGCGGTGTCCGCCGTCCGGTCGGCGACCTCGACGCGATAGAAGAACTTCATCGACTCCAGGTACGCGATCAGCGCGTCCTGGGTGCCGGGTTCGACGTGCGCCCAGACCGTCACGCCGTCGTCCACCAGGTACAGCGCGTGCTCGATGTGGCCGTGCGCGGAGAGGATCAGCGCCTCGGTGGCCTGGCCGACCGGGAGGTCGCTCACGTGCTGGGTGAGCAGGAGGTGCAGCCAGCTCAGCCGGTCCTCGCCGGAGACGGTGACGACTCCGCGGTGCGAGAGGTCGACGAAGCCGCTGCCGCCGGCCAGGGCGCGCTGCTCACGGAACAGGTCGCCGTAGTGGCCGGCGACGCCTTCGTCCACGCCCTCGGCTGGGACGGCGCCGGGCAGGGACAGCAGGGGGCTCTTCATGAAGCCAAGCCTACGACTCGGTAATCGAACCCTTGGCAGCCGAGCCCCTGGCCTTGGAACCCTTGGCGGAGGAACCCTTGAGCGCGCAGTCCCGGCAGCGGCCGAAGATCGCGAAGTGCTTCATGTCCGTCTCGAAGCCGAAGGTCTCACGCAGCTTGGCCGTGAACTCGGCGGCCACCTTCACGTCCGCCTCGATGACGTTGTCGCAGTCCCGGCAGACCAGGTGGATGTGATGGTGGCGGTCGGCCAGATGGTAGGTGGGCGCCCCGTGCCCCAGATGCGCGTGACTGACCAGCCCGAGCTCCTCCAGGAGCTCCAGCGTGCGGTAGACCGTCGAAATGTTGACCCCCGACGCCGTCTTCCTCACTTCCACGAGGATGTCGTCGGGGGTCGCGTGCTCCAGGGTGTCCACGGCTTCGAGGACAAGCTGGCGCTGCGGCGTCAGCCGGTAGCCGCGCTGCCGCAGGTCGCTCTTCCAGTCAGTGCTTTCAGTGCTCACCACACCCACGAGTCTAGGGACTACTTGAAGAAGGCGATCCCGTCGTCCGGCATGTCGTCGGGGAGGGCCTTCGCCCAGCGTTCGACGTCCTCCGGGGTGACGACCTTCTTCAGGTGCGCGGACATGTAGGGGCGCAGCTCGACCTCGGGGGTCTGCTTCTCGCCGACCCACATCAGATCGCTCTTGACGTAGCCGTACAGACGCTTGCCGCCGGTGTAGGGGCCGGAGGCGGCCGTGCGGGCCACCGCGTCCGTGACCAGGTCGATCTGCGGCTTCTTGTCGGCCAGCTCGCCGTACCAGATCTCGACGACGCCGTCGTCGCGGACCATCGTCACCTCGACCTTGCGGTCGGCGTCGATGCGCCAGAAGCCGGACTCCGACTCCAGGGGCCGGACCTTGTTGCCGTCGCCGTCCAGGACCCAGGTGCGGGAGTGGTACTCCAGGAAGTCCCGGCCGTCGTGGCCGAAGGTGACCTCCTGCCCGAAGTTGCACTTCTGCGAACCCGGGAAGTCGTGCACGCCCGCGCCCGCCCAGCTGCCGAGCAGGAAGGCGAGGGGGACGAGGTCCTTGTGGAGGTCGGACGGAATCTCGATCATGAGTGGCAGTTCCTGGACGTGGTAGGTCAGCGCTGGCCCTGGTACAGCTTCTTCACGGTCAGACCGGCGAAGGCGAGAACGCCGACGCAGACCAGGACCAGCAGTGCTTCGAAGAAGATCTCCACGGGTGCTCCTCGGATGAGCGTGCTTCGGGTACGTACGACTCGGGACACGTACGACAGGGCCGGGCCCCAGCTTACGCGGCCGGGGCCCCGCCCTCCTTGTGAGGTACGCCCTCACGGGCGTCGGCCCGGCGGTCGGCTCTGCGCGGGGCCGCGGTCCGCCGGAGGGGAACGGCCGCCGCGGCGCCTGGACGTGCTTACGATGCGGACATGGCGAAGAAGCTCGTGATCAAGGTGACCGCCGGGGCCGATGCCCCCGAGCGGTGCTCTCAGGCGTTCACGGTCGCGGCGGTGGCCGTGGCCAGCGGGGTCGAGGTCTCCCTGTGGCTGACCGGGGAGTCGGCCTGGTTCGCGCTGCCGGGCCGGGCCGCCGAGTTCGAACTCCCGCACGCGGCCCCGCTGCCCGACCTGATCGACTCGGTCCTGGCCGGCGGCCGTCTCACCCTGTGCACGCAGTGCGCGGCCCGTCGGGACATCACGGAGAAGGACGTCATCGAGGGGGTGCGGATCGCCGGCGCCCAGGTGTTCGTGCAGGAGGCGCTGGCGGACGACACGCAGGCGCTCGTCTACTAGGGCCGGTCCGGCCGATCAAGCAGGGCCGGTCCGGCCAGGTCCTAGGGCCGGTCCCCGGGGCGGCGTTTGCCGTCCAGTTCGTCCCACCACTCGTCGGACTTGGGGTCGCCCGAGGGGTCGTCCCACCAGCGGTCCTCGGGGCCCCGCCGGTTGGCGACCATCGCGGCGAGCGGCGGGATGACCATGGCCACCAGGCACATCCCGACGGCCACCGGAACCGACCAGATCCGTACGACGGCCCAGGCCAGGACGAACAGCGCGATGCAGGTGCCCATCATCGCGAAATAGGCGTGCCGTCGGCGGGCCAACATACGTCCAGGGTAGGCCGGGGCACGGCGAAGGGCCGTATCCCTGGCGTCCAACCCGTGGGATACGGCCCCTGCGTCGTGCTCAGACCGCGATCGCGACCTCCGCGAGGCCGCCCTGCTGGGCGACGACCGTACGGTCGGCGGTGGCGCCGGGAACGAGGGCGCGCACGGTCCAGGTGCCCTCGGCCGCGTAGAAGCGGAACTGTCCGGTGGCGGAGGTGGGGACCTCCGCGGTGAACTCGCCGGTCGAGTCCAGCAGGCGGACGTAACCGACCACCGGCTCGCCGTCCCGGGTCACCTGACCCTGGATCGTGGTCTCACCGGGCTTGATCGTCGAGGCGTCCGGGCCGCCGGCCTTCGCTCCACACATGTGCTTCTCCAGAGATGTCTGACCGGAAGGCCGGTCGGGTCCGCTTCTTGTCCGTTTGCTGGGGGCGAGTTACTTGTTGGCGCCGAGCTCGATCGGGACGCCGACGAGCGAGCCGTACTCGGTCCAGGAGCCGTCGTAGTTCTTGACGTTCTCCACGCCCAGCAGCTCGTGCAGCACGAACCAGGTCAGGGCCGAGCGCTCGCCGATGCGGCAGTACGCGATGGTGTCCTTGGCCAGGTCGACCTGCTCCTCGGCGTAGAGCTCCTTGAGCTCCTCGTCCGACTTGAAGGTGCCGTCGTCGTTGGCGTTCTTCGACCACGGGATGTTGCGGGCGGACGGGACGTGGCCCGGGCGCTGCGACTGCTCCTGCGGCAGGTGCGCGGGAGCGAGCAGCTTGCCGCTGAACTCGTCGGGCGAACGGACGTCGACCAGGTTCTGCGAACCGATGGCCGCCACCACGTCGTCGCGGAAGGCGCGGATGGACTTGTTCTGGGGCTTGGCCTGGTAGGAGGTCTCCGGGCGCTCGGGCACCTCCTCGACCAGCTCGCGGGCGTCCAGCTCCCACTTCTTGCGGCCGCCGTCGAGAAGCTTGACGTTCTCGTGGCCGTACAGCTTGAAGTACCAGTAGGCGTAGGACGCGAACCAGTTGTTGTTGCCGCCGTAGAGGATCACCAGCGTGTCGTTGGCGATGCCCTTGGCCGACAGGAGCTTCTCGAAGCCCTCCTGGTCGACGAAGTCACGGCGGACCGGGTCCTGGAGGTCCTTGGTCCAGTCGATCCGGATCGCGTTCCTGATGTGGTTCTTCTCGTACGCGGACGTGTCCTCGTCGACCTCGACGATGGCGATGTCGGCGTTGTCGAGGTTGGCCTCGACCCAGTCGGCATCGACCAGGACGTCACTGCGGCTCATGCTCGTTCTCCTCCGGGGCAGTTGCGGCGGGGGTGTGCAAGAAATGCGGGGTGCGCGGCCGGGTCTCGCCGGCGGCCGGCGCACGGATGCCCTCGAGGGAGGGCGCCGGGAGGCGCGGAAGGCCGGCTGTGCTTCCGCTCAGAAGGGGCGACAGAGCATGGCGGCGACGCGGCACAGGTCTACTGCCCGCCGCTTCGTGAGATCCGCCTGTCGCTTCATGCCCTCGATCGTAGGGACGGACAGGCGGACATGTCATCAGCGCTCCGTATAGTGAGACGCGATCGTCCGCATAGTGGGAAAAGAAGAACGCCCGGGCCGTGGTGACACGGGTTCCGGGCGCTTGCGTCCGCAGTCACATCTGCCGGACGGACATCGGCGTCTCACCTGTCGGACGTCTGACGTCCATCAGAGGTCAGCCCTACCCGGCCAGCCTGACGTTCGAACCCTTCACCGAGATCTCCACCCCGCTCTTCGCGGCGACGACCTTGTCGAGCTTGATGCCGCCGGGCAGGTCGTCGATCTTCTGCTCGAAGTCGGTGATCGAGCGCACCTCGTTCTCGGCGGCCCGCACCCCGCCGAAGCTGGGCAGCGAGTCGGCGTGCACCCGGACGGTGTCGCCCTCGACGGTGACCGTGCTGAGCACGTAGACCGGCTGCGGCAGCCTGGTGCCGAGGACGGTGGCCTCGACGGCGACCTTGATCTTGCCGTTGCCGCCGTCGGAGAGACCGACCACGTTGGCGGTGACGCCCTGCATCACCTGCGTGGGCTCGGACTTCGCCGTCTTCAGCAGCTCGGCGTAGGTGATGGACGCGGTGCCGGTGGCCGTGGAGGCGGTGGCGGAGCTGTAGTCGCCGGAGAACTCGACGCCCTTCATGTCCGCCTCGAGGTCGTCGATGCGGATGGTCCGCCCGTCCGTGCCGGTCGCCGCCTCGTAGTTCTCGATGCCGACCTCGACGTCGTCCAGGGAGCCGCCGACGACCTGGGTGAGGAACGGGAAGCCCTTGATGGACACGTCCGGGGTGGTGGCCAGGCCCTCGTTGGCCTTCAGCTTGTCGGCCGCCTCGTCCTCCGCGAAGTTCACGGCGAGGCGGTCCGCGAGCACGAACAGGCCGCCCAGGACCACGACGACGACCAGCAGTATTCGAAGCGCACGCATGCGGTAGTTCCCCCACCCGGATGGCCTGAACGGTTCACGGTGAACGGTTCTCCTGACAACGGTTCAAGGTAACCCCGCACGGAAGGGCCGCCACCGGATTGTCGATCACCTGTGACAGACCCCTACCGCTCCCGACTGCCCGCCCGACCGCAGGCCGACCGCCCGCCGACCGTCGGTCGGCCGCCCTACGCCAGCGCCCGTCCCAGCACGTAGACCGCAGGCGCCGCGGCCGCCAGCGGCAGGGCGACGCCCGCCGTGAAGTGCACGAAGCGGGACGGGTAGTCGTAGCTCGCCACCCGGTGGCCGATGAGCGCGCAGACGGCCGCGCCCGCGCCGAGCAACGCGCCCCGCGCGCCCAGGCCGGTCATCTGGCCGACCGCGATGCCCGCGCCCGCCGCGGCGAGCAGGGCCACCACGACCGAGGCCGGGGTGGGCAGCGGCAGCGCACGGGCCAGGACGGCCACCGCCACGGCGGCCGCGCCGACGGTCACCGCGTCCGGCTCCGCACCGAGGTGCCCGGTGGCGAGGACGGCCAGGGCGGAGGAGGCGACGGTCGCCATCAGGCCGTACATGCGCTCGTCGGGCTCGGCGTGCGAACGGAGCTGGAGGACCAGACAGAGCAGCACCCAGACGCCGAGGGTGCCCAGGATGGCGGCGGGCGCGTTCTCCCGGCCCGCGGCGAGGAGCGCCGCGTCCGACACCAGGGCGCCCAGGAAGGCGAGCGCGATGCCCTGCCGGGCGGGCCACATGCCGTTCAGCCGGAACCAGCCCGCCGCCGTGACGGCCTGGAGCGCGACGAGCGGGACGACGAGGGCGTACGTCCCGATCGCCGCCGCGCCGGAGAGGAGCAGACCGAGGAGCGCGGTGAGCGCGGCCGGCTGCATGCCCGGCTCGATGATCGGCGAGCGCCCCTCCAGACGGGCCCGCTGTGCATCCGTGACGCGGGCGTTGCCGGCGAGGGTGGCGGGGCCGTAGGTGGGACCGGCGGTGCTGCCGTGGCCGGGGGCCGTGCCGGGGGCGGCGGTCGGCGCGGGCGCCGGTGCCGGGGGCGCGGAGGCCGCCTGCTGCGGAGCCGGGGAATGCCAGTTCCCCGCCGGGGAGTGGTGCTCGGGCGGCAGCGGCGCGGCCGCCGCGGGGCTGCCGTACGCGGGGGCCCGGCCGTAGGCGGAGGAGTCGCCGTATCCGGGAGCGCCGGCGGGCGCGGAACCGCCGCCGGAGGCGGAGGAGTCGCCGTACCCCGGGGAACCGCCGTACCCGGACTGCGGGTTGCCGTAGGCCGGGGCCTCGCCCGTCTGGGGCGGCAGGTAGGCCGTCTGGGCCGGGTCGGCCGCGGTGACCGGCTGCTGCACGCTGGTCTCCCAGGTCTGGCCCTGCCACTGCTGGGTGTACTGCGGCTGGGCCTGCGCGTCGTCGTACCCCTGCTGCTCCCCCGGCCACCCCTGCTGCTGGGCCTGCTGGTGCTGCTGAGCCTGCTGGGGCTGTCGCTGGGCACGGGGGTCGTAGCCCTCGTGGCCCTGATAGGGGCGGTCCCCCTGATAAGAGGCGTCGTACGGCTGGTCGGTCATCTCACCCTCCTGCGAACGGCGGGAGCACCTCGACCGTGCCGCCGTCGGCCAGCCGTACCGTCTCATGTGCGCGGGTGCCCACGGGGTCACCGTCGACGAGGAACGAGCATCGCTGCAGGACACGCACGAGTTCGCCCGGGTGTCGCTCCCGCGCGGCGTCGAGCGCCTCGGCGAGCGTGGCCGCGTCGTGCGGCTCGTCGGCGACTCCGGCCGCGGCCTTGGCGGCCGCCCAGTAGCGCACCGTGACCTTTGCCATCCCGTCCCTCATGTCAGTTCGTCACGTCGAATCTCGGTGGTCAACAGCGCCCAGGCTAGCCCGCCCGCGCGACCGCCCAGTCCCCGATGCGGGCCAGCAGGCCGTCGCCGGCCGCGTGCTCGGCGTGGCCCATGCCGTGCTCCAGCCAGAGTTCGGCGTGGCCGGCGGAGGCCTCGGCCAGCATGCGGGGATGGTCGAGGGGGAAGTAGCCGTCCTGGTCGCCGTGCACGATCAGCAGCGGGATGGGGGCGATCCTCGGGACCGACTCGACCGGGGAGAGCGGAACGGGGTCCCAGTCCCGGTGGTGGATACGGGTGCGGAGACCGTAGCGGCCGACCAGCCGTCCCGCGGGGCGGGTGACCAGCCAGTGCAGCCGGCGCATGGGGGCCGTGCCGCGGTAGTACCAGCGGGCGGGCGCGCTCACGGAGACGACGGCGTCCACGGTCTCCTCGTGGAGGGCCGCGTGCCGCAGGACCACCGAGCCGCCCATGGAGAAGCCGACGGTCACCACGCGCGCGTGCCCGAGCGAGCGCGCCCACCCGACGGCGGCGGCCAGATCCAGCACCTCGCGGTCGCCGACGGTGGAGTGCCCTCCGGAGCGGCCGTGCCCCCGGAAGGAGAAGGTGACGACGGCCCCGTACCGGGCGAGCGCGGACGCCACCCGTCGCACGTGCGGGCGGTCCACGTCTCCGGTGAACCCGTGCGCGACGACGAACACCAGGTGTCGGGCGGATGGCATGGCGGCGTCGTATACGACCTCACCCGGTTCGTATACGGAATCAATGGAAATCCCGTCGGCGGTGGTCAGAAACGTCCGCAATGATGCAGGCCTGCCCGTCTCGGAATTCGGACGAACGGTGGAACGTGCCACATGACCTGCCGGTCCGCTGCTCATGTGGGCTATTCTGCTGGACAGAGGACTCGGGCAGCGTAGCCCCCGGGTCCTTTTGTGCTTTCGGAAGCGTTGTATACGAAGTGGCGACCGGGTGGAAAACACCAGGTGGCCGCGGGTGTACGGCCCCCGGGAACGCAGAGCAGTGCCGCAAAAAGCCGCAGTGCCGCAAAACGTCCTCGCAGGGACCGAGGAGGAACCAGACGTATGAGTTCTCTGCTGCTCCTGACCAACGCCCTCCAGCCGTCGACGGAAGTGCTGCCGGCCCTCGGCCTGCTGCTGCACAACGTGCGCGTGGCTCCGGCGGAAGGCCCCGCTCTCGTCGACACCCCCGGTGCCGACGTCATCCTGATCGACGGCCGCCGCGACCTGCCCCAGGTACGCAGCCTGTGCCAGCTGCTGCGCTCCACCGGCCCCGGCTGCCCGCTCATCCTCGTCGTGACCGAGGGCGGCCTCGCGGCCGTCACCGCCGACTGGGGCATCGACGACGTGCTGCTGGACACCGCCGGCCCGGCCGAGGTCGAGGCACGCCTGCGGCTGGCCATGGGCCGCCAGCAGATCGTCGCCGACGACTCCCCGATGGAGATCCGCAACGGCGACCTGTCGGTCGACGAGGCGACCTACAGCGCGAAGCTCAAGGGGCGGGTCCTGGACCTCACCTTCAAGGAGTTCGAGCTCCTGAAGTACCTGGCCCAGCACCCGGGCCGGGTGTTCACTCGCGCACAGCTGCTCCAGGAGGTCTGGGGCTACGACTACTTCGGCGGCACCCGCACGGTCGACGTCCACGTACGACGCCTGCGCGCCAAGCTCGGCCCCGAGCACGAGTCGCTGATCGGAACCGTCCGCAACGTCGGTTATCGATTCGTTACGCCGGAGAAGGGGGAGCGCGTCGCCGACGAGGCGAAGGCCAAGTCGGACCGGCCGGAGCGGGCAAAGCCGGAGGATGCGGACAACGCGACCGCCCTGGACGCCGAAGAGGTCTCGGCGGAGGCGTAGTACCCGCCGGTAGGCCCCGTACCTGCTCGGACAGGGCGTTGCTTGCGCACATCCAAGCTTCGGTCCGCCCTGCCCGGAGCCGGTCCATCCGCGTAGACTCCGCGCGTGGCCAAGGTGACTCGGGATGACGTGGCGCGACTGGCGGGTACCTCGACCGCCGTCGTCAGCTATGTCATCAACAACGGACCCCGGCCGGTCGCCCCGGCCACGCGCGAGCGTGTCCTCGCCGCCATCAAGGAGCTGGGGTACCGGCCCGACCGGGTCGCCCAGGCGATGGCGTCCCGGCGCACGGACCTCATAGGCCTGATCATCCCGGACGCCCGTCAGCCCTTCTTCGGGGAGATGGCGCACGCGGTCGAGCAGGCCGCCTCCGAGCGCGGGAAGATGGTGCTGGTCGGCAACACCGACTACGTCGCCGAGCGCGAGGTCCACTATCTGCGGGCGTTCCTCGGGATGCGGGTCTCGGGCCTCATCCTCGTCAGCCACGCGCTGAACGACCTGGCGGCCGCCGAGATCGACGCCTGGGACGCCCGGGTGGTGCTGCTGCACGAACGCCCCGAGGCCATCGACGACGTCGCCGTCGTCACCGACGACCTGGGCGGCGCCCAGCTCGCCGTCCGCCATCTGCTGGAGCACGGCCACGAGTACGTCGCGTGTGTCGGCGGCACCGCGGAGACGCCGTCCGTCGGCGACCCCGTCTCCGACCACGTCGAGGGCTGGCGGCGCGCCATGGACGAGGCCGGCCTCAGCACCGAGGGCCGGCTCTTCGAGGCGCCGTACAACCGCTACGACGCCTACCGCGTCTCCCTGGAGCTGCTGGCGGGCCCGGACCGGCCGCCGGCCGTCTTCTGCTCCACCGACGACCAGGCGATCGGCCTGCTGCGCGCGGCGCGCGAGCTGCGCATCGACGTGCCCGGCGAGCTGGCGGTCATCGGCTTCGACGACATCAAGGAAGCCGCCCTCGCCGACCCGCCCATGACGACGATCGCATCGGACCGCTCGGCGATGGCCCGGGCGGCGGTCGACCTCGTCCTGGACGACGGTCTGCGGGTCGCCGGGTCGCGGCGCGAGCGGCTGAAGGTGTTCCCCTCGCAACTGGTGGTACGGCAGTCCTGCGGCTGCGCGTAATCGGTCGAAGGCCCGCACGGGCCTTCGGGGGCCGTGCATGAGACGCGTCTGACAGCTCCGCCGGACTTCGGGACCGCTCTTCATATCGGGCAAACGAGGTTCTGGCGGCGTTCTCAGGGAGCACTCAGGGAGCTCTCATGGTGGGGCGTCAAGCTTCCTTCCATGACCGAGAGCTTCCGCCGCAGCGGCGAGTACGAGAACTTCGAGAACCCGTACCAGGCCCCGTACGAGGGCGCCCGGCAGCACGCCTCCTCCCCGGCGCCCCCCTCTCCCGTGAGCGCCTCCCCGGTGAACCCGGAGTGGCCGCCCCCGCCGGGGTACCGGCCCACCGCCCAGGCCCCGGTCGACCCCACCGCGGTGTGGCAGACGCAGGCCGCCGGCGGCCACGGCGGCGGCCACGGCGGCGGCGGCGGGACCGCTCTCCTCGACCCCGCGGCCGCCGAGCCCGCTCCCCCCGCCGGGAAGAAGCGCACCCGCGGCCCGCTCGCCCTGCTCGCCGCCGTGGCGATCGTCGCGGCCGCCATCGGCGGCGGCACGGCCTACGGCATCCAGGAGCTGACCGGCAAGGACGAGGTGGTCTCGTCGTCCACCACCACCAGCGTGGTGCCCTCCAGCAAGACGGGTGACGTGGCCACCATCGCGGCGACCGTCAGCCCGAGCGTCGTCGAGGTCAGCGCCACGCTCGCCAACGGCACGTCCACCGGCTCCGGCGTGATCATCACCGGCGACGGCGAGATCGTCACCAACAACCACGTGGTCTCCGGCGCGAACTCGATCAAGGTGAAGACCAGCGACGGCAAGTCCTACACCGCCAAGGTCGTCGGCACCGACAGCAAGAAGGACCTCGCGCTGATCAAGCTGGAGAACGCCTCCGGCCTGAAGCCTGCGACCCTCGGCAACTCCGACGGCGTCAAGGTCGGCGACACGGTCGTGGCGATCGGCTCCCCCGAGGGCCTGACCGGCACCGTCACCAGCGGCATCGTCTCCGCCCTGAACCGGGACGTGACCGTCTCCACCGACGAGAGCCAGGGACAGCAGCAGGGCGGCGGGGGCGGCAACTGGCCCTTCCAGTTCGGCGGCCAACAGTTCAACGGCGACACGGGCACGTCCACGACGACCTACAAGGCCCTGCAGACGGACGCCTCCCTCAACCCGGGCAACTCCGGCGGCGCGCTCATCGACGCCGGCGGCAACATCATCGGCATCAACTCCGCGATGTACTCCGCCGCGGCGGACTCCTCGTCCTCCGACGCCGGCAGCGTCGGCCTCGGCTTCGCCATCCCGATCAACACCGTCAAGGCCGACCTCGCCACGCTGCGGGCCGGCGGCTCCGACAGCTGACGCCCCCACACCCGAGACCGAGCCAGGGAGAACGTCATGATCATGCAGATCAAGCAGCTTTCGCACCCGGTCACCGGCAACGGCGCGACCGACCTCGCCCTGGCCCTCGACGTGGCGTACGAGCTGCACCCGCCGACGGCGGCGACCCGCGCGCCCGAGGTGGCGGCGCCGCAGCTGATGGGCCTGCGCACCACGGCCGCCCGCCCGCATCAGCGCAAGGTTCCGCTGAACCGGCTCACGGCCGTGCGCGGCTGATTCATCCCCAACCCGCTCTTTACGCGCACACCGGGAACCGTGCGAGGCTGAACGCACTCAGCACGTTCAGCAGGTCCAGCCTCCCTCGTCCCACCGCACCCGAGGAATCCACGCCCATGAGCCCCGCCGAAGGCGACCGTGACACCCAGCGCATCCTGATCGTCGACGACGAGCCGGCGGTGCGCGAAGCCCTCCAGCGCAGCCTCGCCTTCGAGGGATACGACACGGAGGTCGCCGTGGACGGCGCGGACGCGCTGGAGAAGGCCGCCGCCTACCGCCCCGACCTGGTGGTGCTGGACATCCAGATGCCGCGCATGGACGGCCTCACCGCCGCGCGCCGCATCCGCGGGGCCGGGGACACCACGCCCATCCTGATGCTGACGGCCCGCGACACGGTCGGCGACCGGGTCACCGGCCTCGACGCGGGCGCCGACGACTACCTGGTCAAGCCGTTCGAACTCGACGAGCTGTTCGCCCGGGTACGGGCCCTGCTGCGGCGCAGTTCCTACGCGTCGGCGGCCGGCGCCGGGGCCGTGCCCGACGACGAGGCCCTCACCTTCGGGGACCTGCGCATGGACCTCGCGACGCGGGAGGTGACGCGCGGCGGGCGTCCCGTCGAGCTGACCCGCACGGAGTTCACCCTCCTGGAGATGTTCATGGCGCACCCGCGCCAGGTCCTCACCCGTGAGCAGATCCTGAAGGCGGTGTGGGGCTTCGACTTCGAGCCGTCGTCCAACTCGCTGGACGTGTACGTGATGTACCTGCGCCGCAAGACGGAGGCGGGCGGAGAGCCGCGTCTCGTGCACACCGTGCGGGGCGTCGGGTACGTGTTGCGACAGGGCGGGGCCGAGTGAACAGGGTCGCCCGGCGGTTCCGTACCCTTCCGATCCGGGCCCGGCTGTCGCTGCTGGTCGCCGCCGCTGTGGCGTTCGCGGTTGCGGCGGTGTCGGTGACCTGCTGGTTCATCGTGCAGGGGAAGCTGTACGACCAGGTCGACGAAGACCTCCAGAAGGCGGCCGCGATGGGGCGGCTCCAGGACCAGGCCAACGACGCCGTCAGCAACTGCACTCAGACGCCGTCGGACAACCCGTTCGGACCCCGCAACACGTATTTGCAGGTGGTCCTGGAGGACGGGACGTCCTGCGTCATGGACTTCTCCATGGGGGTGGTCAAGGTCGCCGAGGCGGACAAGAACGTGGCGAAGGAAGGCACCGACGCCATGATCCGCAACGGAACGGACTCCGACGGCGAATCCGTCCGTGTGCTCACGCTGCCGCTGACTCCGAAGTCCCCCCAACTGCCCAAGGCCGCGGTGGTCATCGCCGTCCCCCTCAAGGGCACCCAGTCCACCCTCAACGACCTCGCCCTCATCCTGCTCCTCGTCTCCGGCCTCGGAGTCGTGGGCGCCGGCGCCGCCGGTCTCGCCGTCGCGCGAGCCGGTCTGCGTCCCGTCGACAAGCTCACCGAGGCCGTCGAGCACGTGGCGCGCACCGAGGACCTGAGCGTGCGCATCCCCGTCGAGGACGACGCCGAGGACGAGGTTGCCCGTCTCTCCCGCTCCTTCAACTCGATGACCGCCTCCCTCGCCAACTCCCATGAACTGCAACAGCAGTTGATCGCGGACGCCGGGCACGAGCTGCGTACCCCCCTCACCTCCCTCCGCACCAACATCGAGCTGCTCACCCGGAGCGAGGAGACGGGCCGTCCGATCCCCGAGGCCGACCGCAAGGCGCTGCTCGCCTCCGTCAAGGCGCAGATGACCGAACTCGCCTCGCTGATCGGCGACCTTCAGGAACTGTCCCGCTCGGAGGGCCAGCGCGGCGAACGCGTACAGGTGGTCTCACTGGAGGACACGGTGGAGTCGGCGCTGCGCCGGGCACGGCTGCGCGGCCCGGAACTGACCATCACGGCCTCGCTCGACCCCTGGTACACCCGGGCCGAACCGGCCGCGCTGGAGCGGGCGGTGGTCAACATCCTGGACAACGCGGTGAAGTTCAGCCCCGAGGGCGGCACCATCGAGGTGCGGCTCGACAACGGCACCCTGACCGTCCGCGACCACGGCCCCGGCATCCCCGCCGAGGAACTCCGCCACGTCTTCGACCGCTTCTGGCGCTCCCCGAGCGCGAGGGCGCTGCCGGGCTCGGGGCTGGGCCTGTCGATCGTCGCCCGCACCGTGGAACAGGCGGGCGGCCAGGTTACCCTGGCCCACGCGGACGGCGGCGGCACGGTGGCGACGGTCCGGCTGCCGGGGGCGCCGACCCCTCCGCCGGAGGATCCCGCCGTCGGGTCACCACTCCCGTCGTAGAACTCCCGCGGCACCGGCAACCTTCCCGTACCGGGCGGCGACTCACCCTCAGTCACCCCCCACACGGAAGGGTTTCGCCGTATGAGCGAGCATCGCCGCACGTCGCCCGGGTCGGCCGGGACGAGCGAGTCCGCCGAGTCGGCCGGGCCGACGGCCAGGCCCCGTCACCGCAGGAACAGGAGGGCACTGGCCGTCGGTCTCCCCCTCGCCCTCACCGCCGCCGGCACCCTCGCCTACGGCTCCGACCTCGGGCTGTTCGGCGCGGCCGGGCAGGCGAACGCCTCGGCCGCGACCGCCGCCGCGACCGCCTGGGCCACCGCCTCCGCCGACGGCTTCGCCTCGGTCGACGCACTGGGCCAGAACGGCACCTACGGCGGCCGGGACGGCAGGACCGTCACCGTGAAGACCCTCGCCGACCTCGAGAGGTACGCGACCGCCGACGAGCCGTACGTCATCGTCGTCGCGGCCGCGATCACCATGGATCCGGTCGGCAAGGAGATCAAGGTCCGGTCGGACAAGACGATCGTCGGATCCGGCACCTCCGGGCAGATCGTCGGCGGCGGCTTCTTCCTCGGCCAGGGCGTCCACAACGTGATCATCCGCAACCTGACGATCCGGGACGCCTACCAGGGCGTCTGGAACGACAAGGAGCACGACTTCGACGCCATCCAGATGGACGGCGCCCACCACGTCTGGATCGACCACAACGATCTGCGGCACATGGCCGACGGGCTCATCGACAGCCGCAAGGACACGACCTACCTGACCGTCTCCTGGAACAGGCTGAGCCAGGACAACAAGGCGTTCGGCATCGGCTGGACCGACAACGTCACCGCCGACGTCACGATCCACCACAACTGGATCCGCGAGACCGAGCAGCGCAACCCGTCCACGGACAACGTCGCCCACGCGCACCTGTACAACAACTTCCTGGAGGACGTGGCGGGGACGGACATCAGGTCCTCCTACGGCAACTACGCGCGCGGCAGGACCAACATGGTCCTGGAGAACTCCTGCTTCCAGGGGCTGACCAACCCCGTGATCCGGGACGCGACCGCCACCGTCGTCCAGCGCGGCAACGTGTACTCCGGGACGGCCGGCAGGAACGAGAGCGGCGGCGCGGGCGCGGTCTGGGATCCCAGGACGTACTACGCGTACACCCTCGACAAGGCGGCGGACGTGCCGGCGCTGCTCAGGTCGGCCGCGGGCCCGCGCAGTTCCATCGGCACGGGGGCGGTCACGACGACGGCCACGACGAGGGCGGCGGCCGCCACCACGCTCACCGTCGCCAAGGACGGCAGCGGGCAGTACACGTCCGTGCAGGCCGCCGTGAACGCCGTGCCGGTGAACAACCCCTCGCGCGTCGTGATCGCCGTCAAGCCGGGCACGTACCGCGAACTGGTCAAGGTGCCGGCCAACAAGCCGCACGTCACCATCCAGGGCACCGGCGGCAGCCGCAAGGACACCACGATCGTCTACAACAACGCCTCGGGGACGCCGAAGCCCGGCGGGGGCACCTACGGCACCGGCGGCAGCGCCACCGTCGCCGTCGAGGCGGACGACTTCCAGGCCCGCAACCTGACCGTCTCCAACGACTTCGACGAAGCCGCCCACCAGGACATCGCCGGTCAGGCGGTCGCCCTGCGCACCGCCGCCGACAAGGTGTTCCTCGACGGCGTCATCGTCAGCGGCGACCAGGACACCCTGCTGGTGGACACCGCGTCCAAGGACAGGCTCGGCCGCGTCTACATGACGAACTCCTACGTCGTCGGCAACGTCGACTTCATCTTCGGCCGCGCCACGGCGGTGATCGACAAGTCCGTCATCACCCTGAAGAAGCGTTGGAACGGCACCTCGGCCGGCTATGTCACCGCCCCCAGCACCGCCGCGAACCGCAAGGGCATCCTGATCGCCAACTCCACGGTGAGCGGTGACGTCTCCGACCGCAGCTTCCACCTCGGCCGCCCCTGGCACGCGGGCGGCGACGCGAGCCTCGACCCGCAGGCCACCGTCCGCAACACGACCCTGAGCGCCGCGATCAAGACCGCGCCCTGGACCGACATGAGCGGCTTCTCGTGGAAGGACGACCGGTTCGCCGAGTACCAGAACAAGGGCGCGGGCGCCGGCGCCGCGAGCACCGACCGCCCCCACCTGACCGACGCCCAGGCCGCCGGCCAGGAGGTCGCGGACTGGCTGGGCGACTGGACCCCCACGGCCTCCTGACGGGCCGGGCGCCGTCTACGCGCGCCGGCCGCGTGGACGGCGCCCGGACAGGAGCGAGTCCCAGCCGTCTGACACGGCGTCCCAGGTGTTCGACGCGGCGTCACCGACCCCGCACCACGCCGTAATCGCTCTGGTGATCGCCGGGCCCACCCTCCCATGACCGATCGCGCGACGGGCAGGATCTCGTCCGCCGACCAGGGCCGGGCCGGGCGGGCGTACACCCCGCACCGGGTCATCGGCTCGTCGTGCCCGCCGACGAAGAACTCACACAGGTTTTAATACGAAGAGGCGGCCGCGTCGGTGACGCGGCCGCCTCTTGGCTGTCCTGCTGAAAGGGTTACTGCACGATCGTGATCCGGTTCGCCGTCGGCGGGGCGATCGGGCCCGCGGCCGAGGAGTTGGCGAGCAGGTACTGCTCCAGGGCCGTCAGGTCGTCGGCGCCGACGAGGTCACCGGTGCCCTGGCCCAGCGTGGGGAAGCCGTCGCCGCCGCCCGCGAGGAAGCTGTTCGTCGAGACGCGGTAGGTCGCGGCCGGGTCGATCGCCGCGCCGTTCAGCTTGATGGAGCCCGTGACGACGCGGTCGGCGCCGCTCTTCGTCAGGTCCAGCGTGTACGTCAGGTTGGCGGACGGCTGGAGGATCTTGGGCGCGCTCGCGTTCGTCCCGCTCACCTGCTCCTTGAGAACCTGGATCAGCTGGGCGCCGGTGAAGTTCTGCAGGTTCACGGTGTTGGAGAACGGCTGGACGGTGAAGCCCTCGGCGTAGGTCACCACGCCGTCGCCCTCGCTGCCCTTGGCCGCGTAGGTGAGACCGGCCCGGACGCCGCCCGGGTTCATCAGCGCGAGGTCCGTCTCCGGGTCGAGCTGCTTGCCGTACCAGAACTGGGCGTCCGCGATCAGGTCGCCCATCGGGGACTCGGTGCCCGTGTTGGGGACGTCCGCGGAGATGTGGCCGATCGCCCTGTTGCCGATGGGCGCCGCCAGGGTGTTCCACCTGGTGATCAGCTCGGTCATGTCGGGCGCCTTGGCAACCGTCCGGGTGACCACGTGGTTCGCCGACTTGACGGCTGTGCGCGCGATGTCACCGGTGAAGCGGTCGTACGTCAGCGTGGTGTCCGTGTACAGCCGGCCGAAGGACGCGGCCGAGGTGACCGTGCGAGGCCTGCCCGACGGGTCCGGGATCGTGCACGCGTACGCGGCGTGCGTGTGGCCCGTCACCAGCGCGTCCACCGAGGGGGTGATGTTCTTCGCTATGTCGACGATCGGGCCGGAGATACCGGCGCCCGCGCCCGGGGAGTCGCAGTTGTAGTTGTACGCCCCCGAGGCCGGCAGACCGCCCTCGTGGATGAGCGCCACGATCGACTTCACGCCCTGCTTCTGCAGCACCTTGGCGTACTTGTTGATCGTCTCGACCTCGTCCTTGAACTTGAGGCCCTTGACGCCCTCGGCGGAGACGACGCCGGGGGTGTCCTCCAGCGTCACGCCGATGAAGCCGATCTTGACGTCCTTCTTCTTCCAGACCCAGTACGGCTTCAGGATCGGCTTGCCGGTCTTCTCGTTCAGGACGTTGGCCGCCAGGTACGGGAAGTCGGCGCCCTCGAACTCCTCGTCCGTGTAGCAGCCGGCCGTCGGGTGACAGCCGCCGTGCTGCAGCCGGCCCAGTTCCTTGGCGCCCTCGTCGAACTCGTGGTTGCCGACGGAGGTGACGTCCAGGTCCAGCTTGTTCAGCGCCTCGATGGTCGGCTCGTCGTGGAAGAGACCCGAGATCAGCGGCGAGGCGCCCACCATGTCGCCACCCGCCGCGGTGATCGAGTAGGCCTTGCCCTTGCGGGCCTCGCGCAGGTGCGTGGCGAGGTACTCCACACCGCCCGCGTCGATCGTCTTCGTGGTGCCGTCCGCCTGCAGTTCCGTGACCCGGCCCGAGGAGCCGGACGGGGGTTCGAGGTTGCCGTGCAGGTCGTTGAAGGACAGCAGCTGTACGTCCTGGTAGCGGCTCGGCAGCGGCTTGCCGTGCTTGCTGTCGTGCGCGTCCGCCGGGAGCGCGGCGGCGAGGGCACCGGCGGTCGCGAGTACCGCGGAGGCCGCGACAAGACGGTACGTACGGCGTCGGCCGCGTCTGTCGCTCGGCTGCGGCTGGGAAGTGGCTGGCATGCGCCCCCCTGTGAATCGGCTGGAATAGGTGGCTCCCGTCCGGCGCAGCCTAGAGTCAACGCGCGTAGCGCGACAGGGGGTTACTGGTTACATCCTGGTTTCCCTTTGCCCTCTCCTTTGCCGCCACTTTGCGGCCTCCGCCCCTTACCCTCGTACGCATGACCAGCGACGACATCGCACGGATCCCCGGCTCCCGATCCATCGAGACCCACTCCGAGCTCTCCCCCGAACAGACCGAGGCCGTCCTCGAACTGCTCGCGGAGGCCGCCCGGACGGACGGCCAGCAGGCGGTGTCCGAACAGGGCCGGCTGCAGCTGCGCGGAGGCGCCCGCGACGGCGTCTGTCATCTGGTCCTCACCCTCGACGGCGAACTCGTCGGTTACGCCCAGCTGGAGGACACCGACCCGGTCGAGGCGCCCGCCGCCGAGCTGGTGGTCCACCCCTCGCACCGCGGTCACGGGCACGGCCGGGCGCTCGGCTCCGCCCTGCTCGCCGCATCCGGCAAGCGGCTTCGGGTGTGGGCCCACGGCGGTCACTCCGCCGCGCGACACCTAGCCCAGGTCCTCGGCCTGACGCTGTTCCGCGAACTGCGTCAGATGCGGCGGACGTTGACCGACCTCGAACTGCCCGATCCGGTGCTGCCCGCGGGCGTGACCGTCCGCGCCTTCGTCCCCGGGCAGGACGACGCCGCCTGGCTCGCCGTCAACGCCGCCGCCTTCGCCCACCATCCCGAACAGGGCTCCCTCACCCAGCGCGACCTCGACGACCGCAAGGCCGAGCCCTGGTTCGACCCCGCCGGCTTCTTCCTCGCCTTCCGCGGCGAGCGCCTCGTCGGCTTCCACTGGACGAAGGTCCACGCCGAGGAGCAGCTCGGTGAGGTGTACGTCCTCGGCGTCGACCCCAACGCCCAGGGGGGCGGCCTCGGCAAGGCCCTCACCACGATCGGCCTGCGGCATCTCGCGGCGCAGGGGCTGCCCACGGCGATGCTGTACGTCGACGCCGACAACAAGGCGGCGGTGTCCGTGTACGAGCGGCTGGGCTTCCTCACTCACGAGACGGACCTGATGTACCGCTCGGAGACGTGAGCGGCGCTCACCTGGGGCGGGGGCGGGCAACGCGGCCGGGGCGGGCGCGGGAGTCCGGTCACCCCCGTGCCGGAGCGGGCGCCGGGGCCTGGGCGAGTGCCGGGGTCCGATGGTCACCCGGTGTGGGCGCCGCGACCGGGGCGGGCGCCGCGGCCGGGGCGGGCGCGGGAATCCGGTCACCCCCGTGCCGGAGCGGGCGCCGGGGCCTGGGCGAGTGCCGGGGTCCGCTGCTCACTCGGTCCGATGGTCACCCGGTGGCGGGCGCCGCGACCGGGGCGGGCGCCGCGACCGGTGCGTGCGCCGCGACCGGTGCGTGCGCCGCGACCGGTGCGTGCGCGGGGGGTGCCGAGGCAGGGGCGGGGGCCCGCTGGTCACTCGGCGCCGGGGCTAGGCAAGTGCCGGGGCCCGCTGGTCACCCGGGGCCGGGGCCCAGGCGAGTGCCGGGCTCCGCTGCTCACCCGTTGCCGGGGCCGGCGCCGGGGTCGCGGCTCGGGGGCCGTAGGACCAGCCTCGGGCCCGACAGCCCCTTCAGCGGCTCCGGCGTGAACAGTGCGCTCACCGCCGCAGTGACCCCCAGGGCCGCCGCCCATCTCACCTGCGTCGCCGCCCAGTAGGGATCCTGGGGTGTGCCCAGCAGTCCCCAGCGGTTCGGGACCAGCACTGTCACGCCGGCCACCACTCCCAGCCAGATCGCCGCCCCCCTGCCCACCGCCGCCGAGCCCGTGAAGCGAACGGCGGTCGCCGCGAGGGCGAGGGCCGCGCCCGCCATCGCCGCGGCCTCGACGGTGGCCGGGCCCGGCGCGGGGCGGGTCGGGGCCGGTATGAGCAGCAGGACCGCGACCCACCAGAGCGACGCGAGCGGAGCCACCAGGGCCAGCCGCAGCACGGTTCGCCACGGCCGGCCCACCGGTGTCGCCGCGGTCGTGTTCCGGGCGGGGTCGTCCAGGAGGAAGGCCAGGCCCAGTGCGCCGACGAAGGCGGTCAGGCGCAGGACCGGCAGCCCCGACTCGACGTCCGGCGCGTGCTCGGGGAGGCGAAGCTCCGCCGCCGACAGCAGGCCCAGACCGCCGGCCACGGTCAGCGGCAGCCAGGGGAGGCTGCGCCACACCGGCGGCACCAGCGACCGGAGCAGGCCGACCGGGTCCCTCCGCGCCCCCGGCCTCCGCGCCCCCGGCCTCCTCGTCTCCGGGGTCGGCTCCGCCCCCGGGGCCCGCCTCATTCCCGAGGCGGTCCTCGTCGTCCTCGCTCCCCCTACTCCTCGCACTTCTCCGCCTCCTTCGGCACCGCGACGCCCAGCAGCTTCGCGGCCTGCGCGGTCGTCGTGCTCGCGGACGTCAGGTCGGTCCAGTGAGCCTTGACGCGGGCCGTCATCGCGGCCCGCGGGGACGCCAGCAGTTCCCGGATCACCGTCGTCTGCGGGCCCGTCAGGCTCAGTCCGTTCGTCGGGGCCAGGACCTGGCCCGAGCCGGTGACGCTGTCACTCAGCCGCACGTTCCGGAAGGTCGCCATCGGGGTGGGGTCGGTGCTCAGGACCAGCCACATGACGGTCACCGCGCGCGCGTCGTCGCACATCTCCTGCGTCGTCATGTCCTCCGAGCCCCCCACCAGGACGGTGGCGGCGCCGACCGCGAACTCGGGGACCCGGTTGCCGCCCCAGCGCGTGCCGACCGTCACCTGGCCCGGGGTGGTGGAGGGGTCCAGCGCGCCGTCGCCCTCCACCGTGTCGCCGACGTAGATGCGCTGGCGGACCGTCAGGGGCGCCTGCGCGGCGGCTCCTCCGGCCGCGGACCGGACGCGGTCGACGACCTCGGCCCAGTCGGACCGCACACCGTTCCACTCGGGGAACGAGCAGTACGTCGAGCGGCCGTACGTCGTGCACGACTGGACCTTCTCAGGGGCGTCGCCCGCCGTCCTGCGGGCCGCTTCCAGGGCTTTGCCGTCGCGGGGAAGCTGGCCGACCGCGCCGGCCGCGGTGACCGCGAGGGCGAGGACGGTCGCCGCCGTGACGGCCCGGGTACGACCGCCGGACCGCAGCAGGGCCGCGCAGGCCAGCACGGCGCACAGGCCCGTCGCATACAGCGCGTGCCAGCCGGAGGGGCGGCCGATCAGGTCGGAGGGGACCGGGTCGCCCCCGGTCTCGGCAACGAAGACGAACGGCGAGAGCCAGCCCCGCCACCCGCCCTCGGACACGTTCACGGAGGCCAGCAGGAAGAGCATGTAGAGGGGGATCGTGAACAGTATGGGGACGAAGGAGGAGGGCAGCAGACGGGCCAGCAGTACTCCCATGACACCGGCCAGCAGGACGGTCAGGGGGCCGACGGTCAGTTCCCCGAAGGAGCCGTGGCCGATCGCGCCGGGCTTCAGGGCCTCCCGGCAGAACTCGGCCGCGACGACGAGCGCGGTGAGCGCCGCGTACGGGACCACCGACAGCACATGGGCGAGGGTGCGCCGCCAGGGTTCCATGGCCAGGACGTCGAACTGCTGCACGGTGTTGCTCTTGCGGGAGCGCAGCGCGGCCGCGTTGGAGCAGATGAACACCGCGACGGCGAACAGCAGAGGTCCCGACTGGGTGCGGCGGTCGACGGTGTTGAGGACGGGGTAGTCGTTCATGCCGTCGCTGCCCATCAGCCGCAGGGCGACGAAACCGACGTAGATCGCGAAGGTGAGCAGGATCGGGACCTGCAGCAGCAGTTCGCGTGCCTCGAAACGGGCGAGGGCCAGGACGGCTCGTGCACGGCGGCCCTCGCGCGCGGGCTCGGTGAGCGCGGGCGCGACTCCGGTGATCGTCGGGGTGGCCGTGCTCATGCGGTCACCGCCGTGCTCTCGCCGTCGAGGGCGAGCAGATAGCCGTCCTCCAGGGTCGGTTCAAGGAGGTCGGCGCCCTTGGGCGGGTCGCCGAGGTTACGGAAGACGCCGGCGCCGGTGCGCCAGCCGGCCAGGGCGTTCGGATCGCGTTCGGCGCTGCTCCAGACCCGGCCCGCCGCTCGGGCGGTCAGCTCGGCCGGGGTGCCCTCGAAGCGGACGCGGCCGCCGGCCAGGACCACGACACGGTGACAGAGCATCGCCACGTCCTCGGTCTGGTGGGTGGACAGCAGCACGGTGCGGCCCTCTCCCGCCTGGGCGATCAACTCGCGGAAACGCATGCGCTGTTCGGGGTCGAGGCCGACGGTCGGCTCGTCCAGCACGAGGAGGCCGGGTTCGCCGACGAGGGCGGCGGCCAGGGCGACGCGCTGACGCATTCCGCCGGAGAGCCGCTTCAGACGCCGGCCGCGCACCTCGGAGAGGTTCACGGCCTCCAGCACGCGCCGCACCTCGCGCAGCCGGGCGGAGCGGTCGGTCAGCTCCTTCAGGATCGCCACGTAGTCGACGAAGTCGAAAGCCGTGAAGTCCGGGTGGAACCCGGGGTTCTGGGGCAGATAGCCGAGCGTGCGGCGCAGGGCGAGCCGCCCGGAGGCGGTGCCGGGGTCGTGGCCGAGGGCCGTGAACCGCCCGCCGTCGGGCGGTACGGCCGTGGCCAGCACCCGCAGCAGAGTCGTCTTCCCCGCGCCGTTGGGGCCCAGCAGACCGGTGACGCCGTGGCTGAGCCGCAGCGAGACCCCGTCGAGGGCTCGTGTCCCGCCGAAGCGCAGGGACAGGTCGGTGGCCGTCAGGGTGGCGGGGCCGGAGGCCGCTCGGCCGCTGTGGCCCGGGACGGGGCCGGAGGCGGGGGCGGTGGTCATGTGGGGCTCCTGGAATTCCGGTTGGCGGGCGGGGTCGGGCTCTGCGGGGCCGGGGCGCCGTGTCATCCGGCACCGCCGTCCGGGAAGCCGCCCACGGGACGCGCGTCGAAGCGGTCCCGGGCCTGGTAGAGCAGCAGGGCGGCGAGGGCCGCGACCGCCGCCGCGGCCGCCTGCCCCGCCGCCGTGAAGGGGGCGAGGGTGTCCTGGGCGTGCGCCTGGACCCTGGCCGCCGCCAGCAGCGTCACCCACGCGCCGCCGACCAGGGCGGGCGCCACGACCGGACCCAGCCGGGCGGTCAGCGCGAGCCCCGCCCCGGTGAGGGCGAGCGCCGGCAGCAGCCAGGCCAGGGCCAGCAGCCCGTACCCCGGAAGGGCCAGCGTCGCCAGGCCGTTGCAGACGAGGCCGGCGGTGAGCACCGCGACCGTGCGGATCATCAGCAGCCGGAAGCCGTGCAGCGGCGCGACGACCGCCATCTCGTACGTCGGGTCGAGGGACGGGCCGTAGGACAGGGCCACGCCGGCGAGCGGGAGCAGCGGGGCCAGCGCCAGGAACAGCGTCGGCTGATCCACCATGCGCACCGCGAGCACGGTGACGACCAGCAGGAACAGCACCGCCAGCAGCCAGGAGCGGCGCAGCACCGGCGTGGCCGCGAGCAGCCGCGCGGTGTGGTCGGCCATGCCCATCCGCACCAGCAGCCGCTCGATCAGGCTCGGCCGCGGCGCGTCCAGCTCGGCGTCCAGCCGTTCCCAGGCGGCGTCCAGCGCGACCGGGTCGGTGGCGCCGGCGAGCCGGGCCCGGCACTCGGCGCACGCGGTGAGATGGGCGTCGGCGGACCACAGCAGGGGTGGTGCCAGCTCGCCCTGCGCGTAGGCGCGCAGGTCTTCTTCAGCCACGTGCCACGTCATGCCACGACCTCCCTCGACCGCTCGTCGCCCACGCGAGCGCGCAGGCCTGCTCCGCACACGTACCGCCTCATGCCAGCGCCTCCCGCAGTTGCTTGCGGGCACGCTGGGCCCGCGTCTTGACGGTGCCGGGCGGGATGCCGAGCAGAACGGCCGCCTCCCGGGTGGTGAGCCCGTCGATGACGGTCGCCTGCAGGACGGCCCGCAGCTCCGGCGAGAGGCGGGTGAGGGCCCCGGCGAGGTCCCCGTGCTCCACCCCCGCGAGCACGCGTTCCTCCGCCGAGGCCTCGTCCCGGTGGCGCAGCCGGGCCAGCGCCTGGCGCAGCCGGCCGCGCGCCCCGTCGCCCCGCATGGCGTCGACCAGGCGGCGGGCGGCGATGCGCCACAGCCAGCCGGCGGCGTCGGGGGAGCCCTCCTCGCGGTAGCGGGCGGTGCCGCGCCACACCGCGAGGAACGTCTCCTGGACGACGTCGTCGACTATCCCGGCGTCGGCGCAGCGCCCGCGCATGCGCGCGGTCAGCCACGGGGCGTACCGCCGGTACAGCTCCTCGAAGGCGTGACGGTCCCGGTCTGCCGCGATGGCCCGCAGCAGCTCCCCGTCGCTTCTCGTTTCGCTCACATCCCCTCATCGGACGAGCCCCGCCGATCGGTTCACGGCCGACCGCACGAATTTTTCTTGACTTGCACACCACCACAAACCACCCTTTCACTACTCAATTAGTGAAAGCCGGGTGGTCGTGGTCGAATACCGCATCGACCGGCACAGCGGCGTGGCCAACTACGTCCAGATCGTCCAGCAGACCAAGCAGGCCCTGCGCCTGGGCCTGCTGCGGGCCGGCGACATGCTGCCCACCGCACGCGAGGCCGTCGAGGCGACCGCCGTCAACCCGAACACCGTGCTGAAGGCGTATCGCCAGCTGGAGCGCGACGGGCTGGTGGAGGCCCGGCGCGGCCTCGGCACCTTCGTGCGGCGCGGACTGAGCACCGCCCCCGCACACACGCCCCTGCGCGCCGACCTGGACGCGTGGGCCGTCCGGGCCAGGGAGACCGGACTGGACCGCGACGACGTGGCCGCGCTCTTCGCCGCCGTCCTCGACGAACACTTCACGGCACCCGACCCCCGCGAGCCGCCCCCCGATATCCCGCACGCCATGTCTCCGTAACCGTTGGTTCAGACGACCTTGCGACGCTCGGTGAATGAAGCCCGCCGTGCCCGAGCCTTCGCCGCCTCCCGAGGGAATCCAGCCCCACGGAAGCTCCGCCGCGATCCCGCCCGCACGTTCCGACGCGCCTGTCTCGCTGTTCGCGCGGAAGAATGGGTACATGAGCCAGTCAGACACCCAGGCCGAGGTCCAGCACGCGCAGCCCTCCGTGGGCTCCATAGCCGCGCACCGCCCGCATACCGTGGCTGCCGTCGTCTCCGATCTGGAGCCCGACATCGATGCCGACCTCGACACCTACGAGGAGGCGCCGTACGACGGCCCCCAGCTCCCGCAGGGTCGTTTCCTCGACCGGGAGCGCAGCTGGCTCGCGTTCAACGAGCGCGTCCTGGAACTCGCCGAGGACCCGAGCACGCCCCTGCTCGAGCGGGCCAACTTCCTCGCCATCTTCGCCAGCAACCTGGACGAGTTCTTCATGGTCCGGGTGGCCGGACTGAAGCGCCGCATCGCCACCGGCGTCGCCACCCGCTCCGCCTCCGGCCTCCAGCCGCGCGAGGTGCTGGAGATGATCTGGGCCCGCTCGCGCGAACTCATGGCCCGGCACGCCGCGACCTACCACGAGGACATCGCCCCCGCCCTCGCGGAGGAGGGCATCCACCTGGTCCGCTGGAGCGAGCTGACGGAGAAGGAGCAGGCTCGCCTGTTCACCCTGTTCCGGCACCAGATCTTCCCGGTCCTGACCCCCCTGGCCGTCGACCCCGCGCACCCCTTCCCGTACATCTCGGGCCTCTCGCTCAACCTCGCGGTCGTCGTGCGCAACCCGGTCAGCGGCCACAAGCACTTCGCGCGCGTCAAGGTGCCCCCGCTGCTGTCCCGCTTCCTGGAGAGCTCCCCCGGCCGCTACGTCCCCATCGAGGACGTCATCGGCGCCCACCTGGAGGAGCTGTTCCCGGGCATGGAGGTGCTGGAGCACCACGCCTTCCGGCTCACCCGCAACGAGGACCTCGAGGTCGAGGAGGACGACGCCGAGAACCTCCTGCAGGCCCTGGAGAAGGAGCTCATGCGGCGCCGCTTCGGGCCGCCGGTGCGCCTGGAGGTCGAGGAGTCCATCGACCGCGAGGTGCTCGACCTGCTGGTGCGCGAGCTGAAGGTCTCCGAGGCGGAGGTCTACCCGCTCCCCGGCCCGCTCGACCTCACCGGTCTCTTCCGCATCCACGGTCTCGACCGGCCCGAGCTGAAGTACAAGAAGTTCATCGCCGGCACCCACCGCGATCTCGCCGAGGTCGAGTCGGCGTCCGCGCCGGACATCTTCGCGGCCCTGCGCAGCCGCGACGTCCTGCTGCACCACCCGTACGACTCCTTCTCCACGTCCGTGCAGGCGTTCCTGGAGCAGGCGGCGGGCGACCCCGACGTCCTCGCCATCAAGCAGACGCTGTACCGCACCTCGGGCGACTCCCCGATAGTCGACGCGCTCATCGAGGCCGCCGAGTCCGGCAAGCAGGTCCTCGTCCTGGTCGAGATCAAGGCCCGGTTCGACGAGCACGCCAACATCAAGTGGGCGCGCAAGCTGGAGGAGGCCGGCTGCCACGTCGTCTACGGCCTGGTCGGCCTCAAGACCCACTGCAAGCTGTCGCTGGTGGTGCGCCAGGAAGGCGACACGCTGCGGCGCTACTGCCACGTCGGCACCGGCAACTACCACCCGAAGACGGCCCGGCTCTACGAGGACCTCGGTCTGCTCACCGCCGACCCGCAGGTCGGCGCGGACCTCTCGGACCTCTTCAACCGGCTCTCCGGCTACTCCCGCCGCGAGACCTACCGCCGCCTCCTGGTCGCCCCCAAGTCGCTGCGCGACGGCCTGATCTCACGCGTCGACAAGGAGATCCAGCACCACCGCGCGGGACGGCCGGCGCACGTCCGCATCAAGGTCAACTCGATCGTCGACGAGGCCCTCATCGACTCCCTCTACCGGGCGTCGCAGGCGGGCGTCCAGGTCGACGTATGGGTGCGCGGGATCTGCGCGGTGCGCCCGGGAGTTCCCGGCCTGTCGGACAACATCCGGGTCCGCTCCATCCTCGGCCGCTTCCTCGAGCACTCCCGCGTCTTCGGCTTCGGCAACGGCGGGGAGCCCGAGGTGTGGATCGGCAGCGCCGACATGATGCACCGCAACCTCGACCGCCGGATCGAGGCCCTGGTCAGGGTCACCGACCCGGGCCACCGGGCGTCCCTGAACCGGCTGCTGGAGACCGGGATGTCCGACGGCACCGCCTCGTGGCACCTCGGCCCGGACGGCGAATGGACCCGGCACTCGACCGACGCGGACGGCGGGCCCCTGCGCAACGTCCAGGAGATGCTCATAGACGCCCGGAGGCGCCGGCGTGGCACAGCGACACCATGACCTGACGGACCCCGCGGCCGGGCCCGCGACGACCGGGGACGCCCTCGCGGACTACCTCCGGGCCCAGGCCACGGAGTTCCTCCGCGCCCTGCGCCTGCACCGGGAGTCGGGGGGCGGGACGTCGAACGGCTCGTCGCACGCGGGCGGGGGCGCCGGCCGGGCGCACGCGCGCGCGGGGGACGGCGGCGCGGCGGGCGTCGCGCAGGAGCGGGTCGACGCGGCGCGCGCCCTGCGCCGCTCGGCCCGCCGCATCAGCGGCAGCCTGCACACCTTCCGCCCCCTCCTCGACCCCGACTGGTCGGAGGACATCCGCCCCGAACTGGCCTGGCTGTCGGGCACGTTGGGCCTGGAGCACGCGTACGGGGCCCGGCTGGAGAGACTGCTGCTGGCGCTGAACCGGCTGTCCGGCTCGGCCCCGGCGCCGATGCCCATGGCGACGACGGTCCCGGTCCAGGTCCAGACCCTGGCCCAGCCCCAGCTGAGCGGGGCGGCCGGCCCCGCCGCGGGCGGCGACCGCGCGGCCGCCCGCCCGGCCGCCCCGGACCGCGGCAACCTCACCGTGGGCGCGGCGAAGGCGGGCGCCCTCCTGGACCGCCAGCTCACCCTGGCCCGCACCCGGGCCCACTCCACCGCCCTGCAGGCCCTCGGCTCCTCACGCTTCCACGCGGTCGCGGACAAGGTCGCCGTCCTCGCCAGCGAGGTCCCCCTGACGCCGGCCGCCCTCACCACCGACCTGCGGCCCCTCGCCAAGGCCGCCGAGGAACGCCTCACCGACGCGGTGACCGCGCTTCCGCTCGTCACCGCGGGCAGCCCCTACAACGCGGCGGCCCTCGTCCACGGCCTCTCCCCGGACCCGTCCCCGCACCCGCAGGACGCGCCCTGGCACCAGGTCCGCCTGCTGCTGCGGCTGCACCGGTACTCCTGCGAGGTCGTCCACGGCCGCGGCGCCCCCCTGGACGTCCGTCTGCTCGGCGCGGGCCAGGCCCTCGACCGGCACCGCGACGCCTCGGAGGCGGCGTCCGCCGCGGCGCAGGCGGCCCGCACCCCCCGCATCGCGCCCGCGACCGCGTACGCGCTCGGCGTGCTCCACGCCGACCAGAGGCATGAGGTGGAGGCGGCGCGGTACGCGTTCCAGAGGTCGTGGCAGAAGCAGCCCATCGGCGCACCCTGACCAGGCAGGCGGTGAGATCCAGGTGAGCACTGCGAGAGACCCCGACGACGACGTCGTCCAGGCGGCCGGCTGTGTGCTGTGGCGCCGCTCCCCGACGGCCGGCGGACTGGAGGTATGCCTCGTCCACCGCCCCAAGTACGACGACTGGTCGCACCCCAAGGGCAAGCTGAAACGCGGCGAGGACCCGCTCTCGGGCGCCCTGCGCGAGGTCGAGGAGGAGACGGGGCACCGGGCCGTGCCCGGGACGCGGCTGCCGACCATGGAGTACGAGGCGAACGGCCGCCCCAAGCAGGTCCGCTACTGGGCCGCCGAGGCCGTCTCCGGCGCGTTCACGCCGAACGACGAGGTCGACCGCCTCCTGTGGCTGCCCCCGTCGACCGCCCGCAACCGGCTCACCCAGCCGAGGGACCGCACCCTCGTGGACGCACTGCTGCAGGTCCTGCACCTGGCATAAAAGATGCCGAGAACCGTCCCCGACCCTGGACCGGCCCGACAAGGACCGCCCCCGGAGGGGGCCGGACCCGACCCGCACGAATCAGGACCGGCCAGACCGGCCCCGCCGGAATCGTCCCGTGTCCTCGACGTAAGCGTTCCGTGACCTAACCGCACCGACGGCAGGGGTTCACCCGCCGTTCACCCGCGCCCGTAAGCGCCTTCACCTGATCTGCCTAATTTCAGCCTTACGCGGTGCGGCTCGCGACAAGCGGGACGTGTCCGCACCAAGCAGACTTCGCACACTCCGCACGCCGCCGGATTCAGGACGGCGGCTCCTGGAAGGACCTCCCCCAAGTGAAGCTTCAGCGCATGAACCGGCGGGCTCTCTCCCTCGGTGCTCTCGCCGTCTCCGGCGCCCTGGCCCTCACGGCGTGCGGCTCCGACGACACCGGCTCCGCCAAGAGCGGCGGCGACTCCTCCGCCACCGCGGCCGCCGGATCCATCAAGTGCGACGACGCCAAGGGCCAGCTCCTCGCCGACGGCTCCTCCGCGCAGAAGAACGCGATCGACGCCTGGGTGAAGAACTTCACGCAGGCCTGCTCCGGCGTCCAGGTCAACTACAAGGGCTCCGGCTCCGGCGCGGGCGTCACGGCGTTCACGCAGGGCCAGGTCGCCTTCGCCGGCTCGGACTCCGCGCTGAAGCCCGAGGACGTCACCGCCTCGAAGTCGGTCTGCAAGGGCGGCCAGGGCATCGACCTGCCGATGGTGGCCGGCCCGATCGCCGTCGCCTACAACGTCTCCGGCGTGGACAACCTGGTGCTCGACGCCTCCACGATCGCCAAGATCTTCGACGGCAAGATCACCAACTGGAACGACGCCGCGATCGCCAAGCTCAACCCCGGCGCGAAGCTCCCCGACCTGAAGATCCAGCCGTACCACCGCTCCGACGAGTCCGGTACGACCGACAACTTCACCAAGTACCTGATCGCCGCCGCCCCGAACGACTGGAAGTACTCCGGCGGCAAGGCCTGGCAGGCCAAGGGCGGCCAGGCCGCGGCCGGCTCCTCCGGAGTCGCCCAGGGCGTGAAGCAGACCAACGGCGCGATCGGCTACATGGAGCTGTCCTACGCCAAGGACGGCCTGGGCACCGTCGCCGTCGACACGGGTGCCTCGGCCCCGGTCAAGGCCTCCTCCGACGGCGCCACCAAGGCCGTCGCCGCCGCGAAGGTCGTCGGCACCGGCAGCGACCTGTCGCTGAAGCTGGACTACAACACCAAGGCCGACGGCGCCTACCCGCTCACCCTGGTCACGTACGAGATCGCCTGCGACAAGGGCAACAAGGCCGACACCCTGCCCGCCACCAAGGCGTTCCTGCGCTACATCGCCAGCACCGAGGGCCAGGGCATCCTCTCGGGCATCGACTACGCGCCGATCCCCGACTCCATCATCTCCAAGGTCCGCACCACCATCGAGGGCCTGAGCTGATCTGAGAGGTGCGGTCCGGTCGGGGGAACTCGGTCCGGACCGCACCCGTCCGGTGCACCGCCGCCAGGGGCCGCACGCGATCCGGCCCCACCCGAGCCGCCGATACCCGCGGGCGGCTCCGCAGACCGGAGATCCCCATGAACATAAAGACGCACCAGACAGACACGGACGACATCCCACCCCCCGCGACCCCGCCGCCTCCGACGGCCGAGGAGAAGCGCGCGGCCCGCGGCGCCACTCGGCCCGGTGACCGGATCTTCCTCGGTCTCTCCCGCGGCTCGGGCATCTTCCTGCTGGTGATCATGGCCGCGATCGCGGTCTTCCTCACCTACCGGGCGTACCTCGCCATCAGCAAGGACGAGGCCAACTTCCTCACCGCCTTCGAGTGGAACACCAGCCTCGTCCCGCCGAAGTTCGGCATCGCGGTCCTGGCCTTCGGCACAGTGGTCTCGTCGATCATCGCGATGGTCATCGCGGTCCCGATCGCCGTGGCGATCGCCCTCTTCATCACCCACTACGCCCCGCGCCGCATGAGCGGCCCCGTCGCGTACGTGATCGACCTGCTCGCCGCCGTGCCGTCCATCGTGTACGGCCTCTGGGGCGCCCTGGTCCTCGTACCGCACATGGACGGCCTGTTCGGCTGGCTGGACGACTACCTGGGCTGGACCGGCGTCTTCTCCTGGGACCAGGGCGCACCGCGCTCGATGCTCACGGTGGGCATCCTGCTGGCCGTCATGATTCTCCCGGTCATCACCAACGTCAGCCGCGAGGTGTTCCGGCAGGTTCCGCAGATGCACGAGGAGGCCGCGCTGGCGCTCGGCGCCACCCGCTGGGAGGTCATCCGCATGTCGGTGCTGCCCTTCGGCCGCTCCGGCGTGATCTCGGCCTCGATGCTGGGACTCGGCCGAGCGCTCGGCGAGACGATGGCGGTGGCCACCGTGCTCTCCCCCGACTTCGACATCCACGCCAGCCTCCTCAACCCGGGCGGCGGCACCTTCGCCCAGAACATCGCCAGCAAGTTCAACGAGGCGACGGAGTTCGGCCGTGACGCGCTCATCGCCTCCGGTCTGGTCCTGTTCGTCATCACCCTGCTGGTCAACGGCGCGGCTCGCATGATCATCGCCCGCCGCAAGGAGTACTCGGGGGCCAACGCATGAGCCACGCAAGCGCAGTAGCAGACAAGGCCCCGAGCACGCTCCGCGGCGCCAGCCTGCCCAAGTGGTTCGCCTGGGCCGTCGCGGCGGGCTCGCTCGCCCTCGCGGTCGTCATCGGCATCGCCGGCGGGCTGGACAGCAAGGTCCAGTGGGGTCTGATCGCCGGCATCCTCTTCATCCTCGGCACGTACGCCATCGCCACGAAGGTGGAGGGCAGCCGCCAGGCGAAGGACCGGGTGGCGACGAGCCTGGTCTGGGTGGCGTTCCTGCTGGCGGTCGTCCCGCTGGTCTCCCTCCTGTGGACGACGATCCAGCGGGGCGTGAAGGTCCTGGACGTCTACTTCCTCACCCACTCGATGGGCGTGGTGGCGGACAGCGAGCCGGGCGGCGGCATCTACCACGCGATCCTCGGCAGCCTGGAGCAGGTCGGCCTGGCCACCGCGATCGGCGCGCCGATCGGCATCCTGACGGCCATCTACCTGGTGGAGTACGGCCGCGGCAACCTGGCCAGGGCGGTCACGTTCTTCGTGGACGTGATGACCGGCATCCCCTCCATCGTGGCCGGCCTGTTCATCCTCAGCCTGATGCTGATGCTCGACATGCAGCCGTTCGGCTTCGCCGGCTCACTCGCGCTGGCGATCCTGATGATGCCGGTCGTCGTACGCTCGACAGAGGAAATGCTGAAACTGGTTCCGAACGAGCTGCGCGAGGCCTCTCTCGCCCTGGGCGTCCCCAAGTGGCGCACGATCCTGAAGGTGGTAGTCCCGACGTCGATCGGAGGCATCATCACGGGCGTGATGCTGGCGATCGCCCGTATCGCCGGCGAGACGGCGCCGGTCCTGCTCCTGGTCTTCGGAAACCCGTTCATCAACGCCAACCCCTTCGAGGGCGCGCAGGCGTCGCTTCCGCTGTACATCTACCAGCAGTACGCGCAGAGCGCGGGTTCGACGGCGGCCTACGACCGGGCCTGGGCCGCGTCGCTCACGCTGATCGCCTTCGTGATGATCCTCAACCTGGTGGCCCGCGGCCTCGCCCGCTGGAAGGCCCCGAAGACCGGTCGCTGAAGCGGCCACAGCGACTGATCTATACGACCGGGAAGTGAAGTAGAACACATGGCCAAGCGAATCGACGTAAGCGGGCTGACCGCCTACTACGGAGCCCACAAGGCGATCGAGGACATCTCGATGACGGTCGAGCCGCGCTCGGTGACGGCCTTCATCGGCCCCTCCGGCTGCGGCAAGTCCACGTTCCTGCGCACGCTGAACCGCATGCACGAGGTGACCTCCGGCGGCCGGGTCGAGGGCAAGGTGCTCCTGGACGACGAGGACCTCTACGGCGCGGGCGTGGACCCGGTGTCCGTGCGCCGCGAGGTCGGCATGGTCTTCCAGCGTCCGAACCCCTTCCCCACGATGTCGATCTTCGACAACGTGGCGGCGGGCCTGCGGCTGAACGGCTCGTACAAGAAGTCCGCGCTCGCGGACGTGGTCGAGAAGTCCCTCAAGGGCGCGAACCTCTGGAACGAGGTCAAGGACCGCCTGAACAAGCCCGGCTCGGGCCTGTCGGGCGGCCAGCAGCAGCGGCTGTGCATCGCGCGGGCGATCGCGGTGGAGCCGAAGGTCCTGCTGATGGACGAGCCCTGCTCGGCCCTCGACCCGATCTCCACCCTCGCCATCGAGGACCTGATCGGCGAGCTGAAGGAACGCTTCACGATCGTCATCGTGACGCACAACATGCAGCAGGCGGCGCGCGTCTCTGACCGCACGGCGTTCTTCAACCTGGCCGCCGTCGGCCAGCCCGGCAAGCTGGTCGAGATCGACGACACGGAACGCATCTTCTCCAACCCGTCGGTCCAGGCGACCGAGGACTACATCTCAGGCCGCTTCGGCTGACCCCGAACCCCTCGCGGTGCTGCATGGCGGTGCCACCGCGAGGACGCAAAGAGCCCGCCCCCCGTCTTCGGGGGGCGGGCTCACGCGTTGCAGGAGGCGGGACGACACCGGGCCACGGCCGGCCCCGGCGGGACGAGGCGCCGAGAGGCGAGGTCCGCAGGGGGCTGAACCTCCAGGGGGCGCCCGGGCTTCGGGCGAAGCCCTGAGACGAGGGCCACTCGTCAACCCACCGAGCGGGGGCGCGGGCGAACGACACTCGCGGGCGCCACAGGGGGCGGAGCCCCCACCCGAGTTCGGCACGGAGCCCGGAAACGACGACGCCCCTTCAACCCACCGAGCCGGGCGGCGAGCGAAACCTCGGGGGCGCAGGAGGCGCCCCTCGCCGAGAGCCGGGGCAGAGCCCTGAAACGACTGCCCCCTACAGCCCACCGTGCCAAGCGCCCGGGCGAAGCCCCCCGGAGCGCGGGCCCCACCGGGGCCAGAACGAAGCCCCGAACGACGGGACCTCTTCAACCCACCGAGCGGGCGAGCGGGCGAACCCCGCAGGGACGCAGAAGGCTGAAACCCCACGAGGACGCAAGGGGGCAGAACCCTGCCGGGGCCGGGGGCGGGGGCGGAGCCCCGAGGGAGCGGCACCCCTCCAGCCCACCAGGCCGGGCGAGCGGGCGAACCCCGCAGGGCGCAGAAGGCAGGCACCCCACGAGGGCGCAGGGGGGCAGAACCCTGCCGGGGCCGGGGGCGGGGCCCCGAAACGACGGCCCCCCCTCATCCCACCGAGCCGGGCGGACGGACGCCCCTCGGGGCGCAAGGGGCGAGGCCCCCGCCGGGGTTCGGGGCCAAGCCCCGCGGGAGCGGCACCCCTCTACCCACCGAGCCGGGCGGGCGGGTGGGCGAACCCCCGGCTACAGAAACACCAGGTTCACGATCCAGAACGCGCAAGCCGCGACAACCGCAGCCGCCGGCATCGTGATGAACCACCCGAGGACGATGTTCTTGGCGACTCCCCACCGCACGGCGTTGATCCGCTTCGTCGCCCCCACACCCATGATCGCCGAAGTGATCACATGCGTCGTCGAGATCGGCGCCTTGAACAGGAACGCCGTGGTGAACATGATCGACGCGCCGGTCGTCTCCGCGGCGAACCCCTGCGGCGGATCAAGCTCGATGATCTTCCGCCCGAGCGTCCGCATGATGCGCCAGCCACCCGCGTACGTCCCCAGCGACAGCATCACCGCACAAGCGATCTTCACCCACACCGGAATGGGATCGTCGGCCCCCTGGACATCGCCGATGACCAGCGCCATCACCACGATGCCCATCGTCTTCTGCGCGTCCTGCAGACCGTGCCCCAGCGCCATGCCCGCGGCCGAGACGGTCTGAGCTATCCGGAAACCCCGCTTCGCCTTGTGCGGGTTCGCCCGCCGGAACATCCACAGGATGGCCGTCATCACCAGGTATCCGGCGATGAGTCCGACCACCGGCGAGACGAACATCGGGATGACGACCTTGTCGAGCACCCCGGACCAGATCACGTCCGTGCCACCCGCGAGCGCGGCCCCCACCATGCCGCCGAACAACGCGTGCGACGACGACGAGGGCAACCCGAAGTACCAGGTGACGAGGTTCCAGACGATCGCCCCGACCAGCGCGGAGAACAGGATCCCCATTCCCGTGGACCCGTCAGGCGTCTCGATCAGCCCCTTGCTGACCGTGTGTGCGACGCCACTCCCCAGGAACGCGCCGGCCAGGTTCATCACCGCGGCCATGGCCAGCGCGGCACGCGGCGTCAGGGCCCGCGTGGAAACGGACGTGGCGATGGCGTTCGCCGAGTCGTGGAAGCCGTTCGTGTACGTGAATCCGAGCGCGACGCCGATGGTCACGACCAGAGCAAAGGTGTCCATGAAGTGTTCAGGACTCCTTGACCGCGATGGTCTCCACCGTGTTGGCCACGTGCTCGAAGGCGTCGGCGGCCTCCTCCAGCACATCCACGATCTGCTTCAGCTTGAGCACCTCGATGGCCTCGTACTTGCCGTTGAAGAGGTGCGCGAGCAGCTTGCGGTGGATCTGGTCGGCCTGGTTCTCGAGCCGGTTGACCTCGATCCAGTACTCGGTGAGGTTCTGCATGGTGCGCAGGTTCGGCATGGCCTCCGCCGTGAGCTCCGCGGCCCGTGCCAGCACCTCGATCTGCTGCTCGACGCCCTTGGGCAGCTCCTCGACGTTGTAGAGGACGACCAGGTCGACGGCCTCCTCCATGAAGTCCATGATGTCGTCGAGGGAGGACGCGAGGTTGTAGATGTCCTCGCGGTCGAAGGGCGTGATGAACGAGGAGTTCAGCTGGTGGAAGATCGCGTGCGTCGCGTCGTCACCTGCGTGTTCCGCGGCCCGCATACGCTCAGCGATCTCGGCCCGGGCGGAGGTGTCCGCCCCGAGGAGTTCCATCAGGAGTTTCGAGCCCGTGACGATGTTGTCCGCGGACGCGGCGAACATGTCGTAGAAGCTCGTCTCCCTGGGGGTCAGACGAAAGCGCACGTGGGGTCCTCAAGATGCATCGGTTTCGGTCAGGCTGATGCTAGGCGCATCATCCGGCCACGGCTAATGGGCCGTCCCCCAGTGTCGCCCATCAGACAGACCGACCGGCAGGGGGGCGGCCGGCACAGTGGCGCTCGGGGGCGTCTACCCGCCAAAGTTCGGTACCATATACCCGGTAGGGGTATATGTCGGGAGCTTGAGCGCTGGAGGACACGATGACGACCACCGAGGCCGGCGCGCAAGCCCCCTCCGCACCCGAGGCGGACCGCGCCCCCGAGACCGGCGGCGTGGCCGAATCCGACCGGGCCGCCACCCCGAACGACTCTCCGCCCACAGGCGCCGCCGCACCGGAGAGCGCGAGCACCGCCGCCCCCGTCCACGGCTACCACAAGCAGAAGGCCGAGCACCTCAAGCGCCTGCGCCGCATCGAGGGCCAGATCCGCGGCCTGCAGCGCATGGTCGACGAGGACACCTACTGCATCGACATACTCACGCAGGTGTCCGCCTCCACCAAGGCCCTGCAGTCCTTCGCCCTGCAGCTACTGGAAGAGCACCTGCGCCACTGCGTCGCCGACGCGGCCCTCAAGGGCGGCGACGAGATCGACGCGAAGGTGGAAGAGGCGACCAAGGCGATCGCCCGCCTGCTGCGCACCTGACCCGACAGGCCCGCCGACGCACACCTCGGTGCACACCGCAGGGCGCACACCTCACCCGGCGGACACCTCAGCTGCCGCGCACCTCAGCCACCGGGCGCCTCCGCCCGGTCCGCCCGGGCCGCCCGTTCCTCCCCGACCCGCAGCACCTGGTCGATGCTCTCCAGGCTGAGCCGGTCCCCGCCGGCCGCCGAGGCCGCGATGATCAGCTCTCCGCACAGTTCGATCTCGGCGAGAGCCACGTGGTCCTGAACTGCCGTACCGCCGCCCGGAGCCACGCGCATCACCTCGTCTCTGCCGTCACCGGCTTCCTAGAGTAGGGAGCGCTATACACCGAGCGCATGGCACGGACGGGCTAGTCCTTGTGCCCAGCCGGTGGCTGAAACCGTCTACTCAAAACCCACCGAACCCCACCGAAGCCCGCGAACCCGCAGGCAGGCCCGCCGACCGTCCCGGAGCGCGGTTCAGTCCTCCGCGATCCGCCCCGCGTAGATGTCCCCGGCTGCGGGCAGCCGCACGTCGACGGGCGCGCCGAAGTCGTACAGCAGCGTCGTGGACGCGACCGCCACGACCTCCCTCCGCCGTTCCTTCCGACCACTCCCACCGCTCTCGCCCTTCCCGCCGGTCTCGCGGCTCCGACCGGTCCCGCCGGTCCCGCCGCTCTGCGCGTTCCGACCGTTCACGAAGCTGAACCGGTGCCGGATCTTACGGATCCGCCCCTCGTCGTCGAGGTACACGTCGAACGGCACCCGGGCCGTGGCAAACCCTTTCGCCGCCGCCCGCAGGGACTCCCGTCCTCCGGCCGAAGCGCCCTCGGCGGCCAGCGCCAGGTCGGCGGTCCCGCGATAGTGCCGCACCGCGGTCCCGGCCACTTCGGTCCTCCCCACGTACGTGGCGTGTCGCGTCCCCCGCAGAACCTCGGCGGCGGCGAAGGGATCGGTGGCGCCGCCGGTCACCAGGTTCCCGTCGGACAGGGTCGCCGTCTCCACCCGCACCCACTTGTCGTCCGGCACCCCGGCCCCCCGGTTCTTCATGAACAGGGCTCCGGGCGCGAGGAGTTCGGTGATCGGCCGGTGCTCGCTGACCCCGGCCGGATCCTGCGGCAGCAACACCTTCAACTCCCCGAGCTGCCTGCGGTAGTCGTACACACCCTGCCCCCGGATGGTCACCCGGGTCCCGCCGGTGGCCATCTCCATGGACGTACGGGCCTTCGACGTGCCCGCTTCGACGAGGGTGTCGGCGGCCCGGTGCAGCGTCTCGACGGGGTCGGCCGCCCTGCCGTCCTCGGCGGCCCGTCCGCCCCCGGAACACCCGGCGGCGCACACACAGACCCCAGCCACGATCCCCGTCAGGACCGTGGCGCCCCTCTGCCTGCGCTGGCGCTCCGTCATGGCCTGTCTACCCCCAGCCGGTACGTCCGTCACGGGCCTGCTGCCGCTCCGGTTCAACGACGGGCAGGCGCTCACCGTCACGCAGGCCGAAGTCCTGAGACCGCCGGACGGGTCCTTCGCCGAAACTGGGTAACGTTGTCCTTGTGACACAGCAGGACGGCTCGGCCCCTCCCCGCCCCGACGGGGAACACAGCACCACGACCGTCGAACAGGGCAGGTTCTGCCTGGCCCGCTGCACCTGCGGCTGGCGCGGCCCGGCCCGCAGAGCGAGGAGTCTCGCCAGAGCGGACGCGGAGGGTCACAGCCGCGTCTGAACGGCGAGCCGCATCCGGTCGCGGCCACTTCCGGTCGATGTCACCGCCTGATCGACGTCACCTCCGGGCGACGTCACCGTCCGGTCGATGTCACCGTCCGGTCGATGTCACCGTCCGGACGACGTCACCGTTCCGTCACCGCCGGAACCCGCAGGAACCTGTGGTCCCATGACCCCGTCTCGCTCCATGAAGCCGAAACAGGCGGCCGAGGGAAGGCGCAAGAACATGGAACGGCGTACGTTCATCGCAGGCGGCACCGCCGCGATCGCCGCGGCAGCGGCCGCGTGCAAGGCGAACGGCGGCAGCGCGAGCGCCTCCGCGTCGGGCTCCGGAGGGACCGGCGCCACCGGGGACACAGGGGCAGCGCTGACGACGACCAGCGTCGCCGCCCCGGCCAACTGGGCTGCGCTGGCCCGCGACCTGGACGGCACCCTCGTCCGTCCCGGCGAAGCCTCCTGGGCCGCGGCCCGCCAGCTCTACAACACCCGCTTCGACAGCCTCAAGCCCGCGGCGGTGGCCTACGTCGCGCACGCCGAGGACATCCGCACGGTCATGGCGTACGCCCGCGCCCACCGGACCAAGGTCGCGATCCGCAACGGCGGCCACTCCTACGGCGGCTGGTCCTCGGGCGACGGCCGGCTGATCATCGACGTCTCCAAGCTGAACCGGGTCCGGGCGAGCGGCGGCACGGCCGTGGTCGGCGCGGGCTCCAAGCTGATCGACGTCTACCGGGCGCTCGCCGCGAAGGGCGTCACGATCCCGGCCGGGTCCTGCCCGACGGTGGGCGTCTCCGGGCTCGTCCTGGGCGGCGGCCACGGCGTCGTCTCCCGCGCCTACGGCCTGACCTGCGACAGCCTCACCCGGGCCACGATCGTCACCGCGGACGGCAAGCAGCTCACCGCCGACGCGACGACGAACAAGGACCTGTTCTGGGCCCTGCGCGGAGCAGGCAACGGCAACTTCGGCGTCGTCACGGAACTGCAGTTCAAGACCCACCCCGCCCCCCAGGCCGTGACCGGCTACCTCACCTGGCCCTGGTCGAGGGCGGCCGCGGTGGTGAAGGCCTGGCAGGAGTGGGGGCCGTCCCAGCCCGACGAGATCTGGTCCTCCCTCCACGTGGCGAACGCGGCGGGCGGCACCCCCACCATCTCGGTCGCCGCCTTCTGCATCGGCACGTACGGGCAGCTCCAGAACGCCGTGGACCGGCTGGCGGACCGGGTGGGCGCTCCCGCGACGAACGTCTCGCTGCGCCGCCGTTCGTACGAGCAGGCGATGGAGATCTACGCCGGCTGCTCCTCCTTCTCCTCCGACGCCCAGTGCCATCTGCCCGGCTCCACTCCGGGCCGCTCCCCGCAGGGCGCGCTCGGCCGGGAGACGTACGCGGCCCGCTCGGACTTCTTCGACGTCTCCCTGTCGACGGCCGGCATCCAGACCCTGCTCAAGCAGATCCGGACGGTCCAGGGCGGCTCGGGCAGCATCGCCCTGACGGCCCTGGGCGGCGCGGTGAACCGGGTCTCGCCGACGGCCACGGCGTTCGTCCACCGCCGTTCACGCATGCTGGCGCAGTACATCGCCTCCTGGCGGGCGGGCACGACGGGAACGGCGGCCCAGTCCTGGCTGAACACGGCCCACAAGGCGATGGCGCCGTACGCCTCGGGGGCGGCCTACCAGAACTACGCGGACCCGACCCTGACGAACTGGCGCAAGGCCTACTACGGCGCGGCGCTCCCCCGCCTGACCCAGCTGAAGAAGCAGTACGACCCCAACGGCTTCTTCAGCTACCCCCAGGCCCTCTGAAATCCGAACGCCGCGGAGAGCCGCCCGGGAACCACGGGCCGAACGCCCCACAAGGCGACCGGCCCGACAAGGCGTGTGAGCCGAACGGACCGAACAACCGAACGAGCCGAACGAACCCGACGCGCCGGACGGCTCCTAGGCGGCGAGGTCCCGTTCCTCCGCGGCGAGTTCGGCGCGCGAGCCGGTGACGAACCCGTCCAGCTCTCCGACCCGGGCGGCCCGTCCGCGCACGAGCCACCCGGCCCGCGGCGAGCGGTCGACGGCCTTCAGCACGGGGGTGAGCATCATGGAGGCGATGGGCGACAGCAGCAGGGCCACCGCGGTCCCGAGCGCGAACCCGCCGACCACGTCGGTCGGATAGTGCACCCCCATGTACACCCGGCAGAACCCCTCGAGCAGGGCGATCCCTATCCCGACGAGCCCGAACTTCCGGTTGGCGACGAACAGTCCGACGGCCATGGCCATGGTGAGGGTGGCGTGATCGCTCACGAAGGAGTAGTCGGTCTTGCCGGAGACCAGCACCTCCAGCCCCTGATGGTCGCGGAAGGGCCGGGGACGCTCGACGAAACCGCGTATGGGCACGTTCACCAGCACGGCGACGCCGGCGGCGAGCGGCGCCCACACCAGGGCGGCGACGGAGGACGCGGCCTCCTCGGCCCCACCGGGCCGCCGCCGGACGCCCCACCAGCACCACACGATGAGCAGCACCATGGCGAGCAGCAGCCCGTACTCGCCCACGAACTCGACGATCCGGTCGAGCCAGTGGGGGGCTTCCTTGGCCAGCCCGTTGATGTCGTAGAGCAGGTCGACGTCGGGGTTCGACCCGGATTCGGCGAGTCCAGCCATGGTGCTGCGGCCCCTTCGTCGTGTGCTGCCCGGCGCACCTCACATGCGCCCGCCTCAACAGGAACGCACGGCCCCGGTTGATACGTTCCACTCTCCACTGAATGATCACTCAGACGTTATCGAAGAGAGACAGATCCCCGCAGCTCAGGGCCGGGGTCCCGGCTCGCCTCACACCGTCGTCGGCAGCGCTTTCGCGCCATCTTCGGTGACCCGGGTGGCCCCGAAGTACTCGGACGTGTCGATGGGGTCGAACCGGATGACGGCGCCCGTGTAAGGGGCGTCGATCATGTACCCGCCCCCGACGTAGATACCCACGTGGTGGATGGCCCGCGAGTTGCCGAGGTCGGTGGAGAAGAACACCAGGTCCCCCGGCAGCAACTCGCTCCGCTTCGGATGCGGACCGGCGTTGTACTGGTCGTTCGCCACCCGGGGCAGGGTGATCCCGACGCTCTCGTAGGCGGCCTTGGTCAGCCCGGAACAGTCGAAGCGTCCGCCCTGGTCAGCGGTGCCGTTCCCACCCCACAGATAGGGCGTCCCGAGCTTCTTCTGAGCGAAGTAGATGGCCCCGGCGGCCTGCTTCGACGGATCCACCCGGGTGACGGGGGCGGCGAAGGACTCCTCCAGAGTCGTGATCGTCTTCACGTAGTTCTGGGTCTCCCGGTACGGCGGCACACCCCCGTATCTGATGACCGCGTCCGGCCCCGCGTTGTACGCCGCGAGCATGTTCTTCGTGATGTCCCCGGAAACGGTCTTCACGTACGACGCGAGCTGGCAGTCGTACGACGCGGCCGACGGAATCGCGTCATTCGGGTCCCAGACGTCGCGGTCGCCGTCCCCGTCGCCGTCGACGCCGTGCGTGGCCCACGTCCCCGGGATGAACTGCGCTATCCCCTGCGCGGCGGCGGCGCTCCGCGCCCTCGGGTTGAACCCGCTCTCCTGGTAGAGCTGGGCGGCGAGCAGCGCGGGATTGATGGCCGCGCAGAGATTGCCCCACTTCTGCACGAGCGTCTGATAGGCGGCGGGCACGGCGCCCTTGGCCAGCTGCCGCGTCGCTCCGCTCACCTCGTTGGCGAGGTTCCCACCGACCACGTAGACCCCGATGACGAGCGCCATCATGAAGGCGACCCCGGCACTGACGGCAGCGGTCGCTACGATCCATGCCTTACGCACCGTCAACCGCCCCTCACCGCCCAGGAGTCCGCCCCCGACAGTGTAGGGGCGGCCCTCTCGCTGCGGGGCGACCAAGCACAAGGAGAAACCCGCACGTGGCGACGCCCTACCCACCGCAGCAGCCCCTTCAGCCCAACCCTGCGGGTCCGCAAGGGGGTTACGCGTCGAACCCGTTGCAGCATCCGGCCTACGCGGCGCCGGGGGCCGGGTACGGCCCGCCTCCGCAGGCTGCTGTGCCGGGGTCTCAGTACGGGCCCCACGGCGGGCAGTCGCCGTACCCCGTGCACGGCGGAGTGGCCGTCTGCCGGATATGCGCTGCGCAGCCGGCCTCGGCGGACATCGAGATCCGTCAGCACACGGGGCTGATCCTGGCCATGCGGACCGCCAAGGTGGAGGGGCCGCTGTGCCGTACCTGCGCGACCGCGATCCACCGTGACATGACGGCCAAGACGCTGGCCGGCGGCTGGTTCAGCGTGCTGTCCCTGTTCCTGCTGTGCTGGCTGACCCTGGCGTGGAACCTCTACACCCACTTCAAGATCGCCAAGCTCCCGCATCCCGCCCCGACGGCCGCCACCCTCACCCCCGGCAAGCCGGTCTTCCGGCGTCCGATGGCGTACGTGGGCATCACGCTCGTCGCGAGCTGGCTGGTGTTCCTGGTCGTGAGCGCTTTGGGCTAGCGGGCCGGGTAAAAGGCGGCCCACGCCGACGCCAAGGATCGCCCAGCGTTCGATCCCGTGATCCCCATCCAGGGCAATGATCGGGCAACGTCCACGACGGGGTTCGGGCTCGGACGTACGTTCCACCCCGTGAACCCGGATGACACCCCCCACGGATCTGTCCACCACGGTCGGGCCGCCACCGCTCGCCGCGCGCTTCTGCGCGGCCTGGCCGGCGCGGCGACCCTCGGCGGCCTCGCCCTCGGAGCGACCTCCGCCTCCGCCGCCCCCGGCGCAGCCACCCCGCGCGGTACCGGGCGCCGACCGGCCACCGCCGACGAGGTGCTGCGGGAGCTCGCCGCGGGCAACCGGCGCTGGCGCACCTACCGCGAGCGGCACCCGGACGAAACGCCCGTCGTCCGCACGAGCCTGACGTCAGGTCAGCATCCCTTCGCCGTCGTCCTCGGCTGCATCGACTCCCGTGTGCCGCCCGAGCTGGTCTTCGACCAGGGGCTCGGCGACCTGATGACCGTCCGCACGGCGGGTGAGGTCCTCGACGAGGCCGTGCTCGGCAGCGTGGCCTACGGGGTGCTCGAGCTGGGGATACCGCTGGTGATGGTGCTCGGGCACCAGTCGTGCGGAGCGGTGAAGGCGGCCGTCCAGGCGGATCTGTCCGGGGAGCGGCTGCCCGCGCACATCCAGTACCTGGCCGACCGGATAAGTCCGTCCATAGACCGCACGAAGGACGGCGACGCCCGCGTCGACTCCACCATCGACGCCAACGTGCGAGCCGTCCGCTCGAGTCTCGCCGCCGAGCCCGACCTCGCCGCGAAGATCGCCGCCGGCGAGCTGGCCGTCGTCGGCGCCCGCTACGAGCTGACCACCCAGCTCGTGCACCGCCTTGCGTAACACCCCGTAGCGGCTGCCCCTAGGGGTCGGAGGCCGCGTCCCGGTACAGCTCCGCGGCCTCCGACCCCAGCACCACGCTGTACGAGACGTCGGCCGTGGCCCCGCCCTGCTCATGGCCGCCGAGGACGCCCACGACCTGGCCGTCGCCGTTCACCCACGGGCTGCCGCTCGTGCCGCCCGTGAAGCCGGGGCAGGCTATGCGCTGCTGGGCGGGGTTGTGCAGGGTGGGCCGGTTCGTGCAGCGGACCGGCTCCTCGGCGGCATGGGGGTACCCGGTCACGGTCACGGCGGTGGCCCCGGTGGCGGTACGCGTGGCGAACCCGTTGGCGCCGACCACGTCCTCGACGCCCTCGCCGTCTTGGTCGTCGAGGACGGCGAACGCCACGTCGCTGTCCTCGTCCCGGTCCTTGGCCCAGCCGTCGGGCAGGAAGACCCGCCCGACCTTCCAGACCCCGTAGGGGGCCTCCCCGTCGCGGTACCCGGGGATGAAGACCAGTTCATCGGCCTCCTCCAGGCAGTGCGCGGCCGTGGCGACGAGGTCGTGGTGCGGGCTGTGCACCACCGACGCGGTGCAGAAGTGCTCGCCGTCGAATCTGCCGGCCTCGGCGTCCTCGGCCGTGAACAGCGCGCCGACCCGAGCGGTCTGCGGCGTCGCCACAGCGACGGCCGTCACCCCCAGGGGGCCGGGCCCGCCGTCGGCGGCCGCCTCGGAGGCGGAGGTGACGGCCAGCAGGACGACCGCACCGAGCAGGGCGTTTCGCTTCATCGGGTTCACTGTGTCCCACGAAGGTGAGAGAAACGTCAGTTACCTCTTTCGACGCTACCCGCACTCGGCCCACACAACCTTCCCGGCTTCGCCGCCGAGCGCCGCGGCCCCCCAGCGGGCGGCACGGGCCCGCACGAGGTGCGGTCCCCGCCCGTGCTCGTCGTGGACGTCGGGCGGCGTGACGTCGCGCAGGCCCCCCGGCGAAGTCGAAACCGGGCGGCACGCGGGGATCCGTGTCCCAGCCCCCGATCCGCAGCCGCCCCGGTTCCGCCGACCGCAGCCACAGCCGCAGCCGCAGCCGCAGCCGGAGGGCGCACGGCCCGTCGGTGTGCGGGAACGCGGAGGGTTGGACCGCCTGGACGGAGGCTGGGGCGAGGGCGGCGTCCGGCCCGGCGTCCACCCGAGACTCCCGCCGCCCGCGGACGCCGCCGGGCCGTCAGCCGTCGATCACCTCCGTGTTCTGGCAGGCCGTCAGCAGCCACCGCCCGCCTTCCTTCGCCATCACGTACAGAGGGCTCGTGGGGTTCCCGATCGGCTCGCCGTCCGCACCCCGGTACTGCGCGCGGACCTTCACCGCGGCCACGTCCGACCGGATGAACAGCACGTGCTCCACCTCGTACGTCACCGTCATGCCGTCCTTCATCGCGCCGGGCAGCACCCGGTGCGTGAACGCGGAGATCTCGGCGCGGCCGAAGAGGCGTCTGCCGTGGGCCGTGGTCCACAGCGCGTCCTCGCGGAAGAGGGCGACGAACTCGTCGGGCAGCTCGTTCCGCTGGGAGTGTTCGACGGCGGCCACCACGGCCCGGATCGCGGCCAGGTCGGCTTCACGGACATCGGTCGTTTCTGTCGTCTCCATGCCGGCGATCCTCTTAGCTCAAGCGCACTTGAGGTCAAGCCCCGGCCATCCGCGCACCATCCGCCCGCCATTGATCAGCAATACCGCAACCCCCTTCGGTAAGGCGGAAGTCAGGATTCCGCCGCCCATCTTGTTGTCGCGTACTCAACAAAGCAACAGTCGTCCGTGGGCCGCCGCCCGCCGCCGGGGACCACGTACCGGCGGCCATCACCACCCACGAGCACCACCACCCGCACTGCCCCTGCCACCCCACTCCCAGGAGCGTGTACGTTGCGTACGACACCCCCCAACTCCTCTGCCACATCGGGCAGATGGCGCCGCATCAGCGCCTCGGCCCTCGGCACCGCCGCCCTCGTGCTCGCCGGACTCGGCGGCGCGGCCCACGCGAGCGCGGCGCCCGCGGCCACCGCTCGGACCGCCTCCGCCAAGGTGACCTGGGCGGCCACCCCCTGCGCCACCCCCAGGCACAAGGGCGACCTGACCTGCAACTCCTTCCGCGTGACCGGCGGCACCACGGCCTTCCAGAGGGAACGCGCCGCCGAGACCGGCACCACCGCCAAGGTCACCCCGAAGGCCGCCGCCGCCAGCCCCACCGGCTACGGCCCGTCCGACCTCCAGGACGCCTACGGCCTCACCGAAGCGGCCGCGAGCAACGGCTCCGGCGAGACCATCGCCATCGTCGACGCCTATGACGACCCCAACGCGGCCGCCGACCTCGCCAAGTACCGCTCTTTCTACGGCCTGCCCTCCTGCACGGTCGCCAACGGCTGCTTCAAGAAGGTGAGCCAGACGGGCTCGACGACCTCACTGCCCACCGCCGACAGCGGCTGGGCCGAGGAGGAGTCCCTCGACCTCGACATGGCAAGCGCGGTCTGCCCGAACTGCAAGATCCTGCTGGTCGAGGCCACCTCGCCGTCCATGACCAACCTGGGCAAGGCCGTGAACGAGGCCGTCTCGCTGGGCGCGAAGTTCGTCTCCAACAGCTACGGAGGCTCGGAGTCCGCGTCGGACACCTCCTACGACACCTCGTACTTCAAGCACGCGGGCGTCGCCATCACCGTCAGCGCGGGCGACGAGGGCTACGGCGCGGAGTACCCGGCCGCGTCCCAGTACGTGACGTCCGTCGGCGGCACCGCCCTGTCCCGGTCCTCCACGGCCCGCGGCTGGACCGAGAAGGTCTGGAACACCAGTTCCACCGAAGGCACCGGCTCCGGCTGCTCCGCCTACGACGTCAAGCCCACCTGGCAGACCGACACCGGCTGCTCGAAGCGCACCATCTCCGACGTCTCGGCCGTGGCCGACCCGGCGACCGGAGTCTCCGTCTACGACTCCTACGGCGTCACCGCCGGCTGGTACACCTACGGCGGCACCAGCGCCGCGTCACCCGTCATCGCCGCGGTCTACGCCCTCGCCGGCACCCCCGGCAGCGGCGACTACCCGGCCGCCTACCCCTACGCGGCCTCCGGCACCTCCGCGCTGAACGACGTCACCAGCGGCAGCAACGGCACCTGCTCCGCCGGCGCCGCCTACCTCTGCACCGCGAAGTCCGGCTACGACGGCCCCACCGGCCTCGGCACCCCCGAGGGCACGGACGCCTTCACCGGCTGACCCCGCGTCACATCCGTCACACAGAGCAGCCGCAGTGGGCCGTGGGGGCCACACGCGGCGAAGGGCGAACGGGCCACGGCATCCAGCCGTGGCCCGTTCGCCCTTCGCCGTGCGGACCGTGACATCGTCGTCGTGAGAACATCGAAACGTACGCTCACCCGACCAGCCGTCAGAAACGGTGCGGGGCCGTGAAGTGGGCTAACGACGGAACCACACCACAGGTTCCGCTCCGGCCTCATTGCCCGGCGTGACCTGCCGTGATACACAGAGTGACCATACGAGCCAATCGTACGATTCCCGCCCGCCAATGACGCCAAGTCGACATACGACGGCGAATTTGTCGGCGAGAATGAGACGTGACCTCTGCACACCGGCAGAGGAACTGCGGAACTACCCACCAGGGGCGGTGACTTACATGCTGTTTGCGGCCGACAAAGGCGACATCAACACCATCATCGGCGGGATCGCTCCGGACTGGGGGCCCTTCGGCAGCCTGGGCAACGAGGCCAAGGTGATGATCGAGGTCGTGATGGCGGTCGCCATCCTCCTCTGCCTCGGCATCGCCATCTGGGGCGCGGCCAAGCAACGTATCGGCGCGACTGCCCTGCGGGACACCTTCAGTGCGGAACAGGGCAAGGGCCTGATCATCGCGGGCCTGACAGGCGTCTTCATCATCGGCTCCCTCGGGACACTGTTCACGATCGTGTACGGCATGGCCGTGTAGCCGCGTCCCTCTGCTCCACCCCAGTCCCGTCCGGGCGCGCCCGGCCCGCCACCCCCACCCACCTGTCGTGCCCACCGGCTGAGGTTGCGTTTCCCTGATGTCCCTGATGTCGAGTCACCACACCGCGCCCGCGCGGGAACCAGCACGGCTACCGTCGTACTTCTACGCGTTCCGGTACGGCAACGAGGGGGCGTACCCGGCATGACTCCCGGCGACGAACACGACTACGGCGAATCCGCGCGCACCGAAGAGGGTCGCGGCTACGGCGGAACACGCCTGCGCCTGCCCGAGAACGACCCCTACGGCGGAGCCCGCAGAGGCAGCCGCTCGTCGTCCCGCAGTCTCGTCACCGTGGTCGGCGTCGTCGTCCTGCTGATCGCAGCGATCGCCTTCGCGAACCGTGGAGGGGACGATTCCGCTTCGACGTCCACGGCGGGCGGCGAAGCGGACAAGCCCGCCGCGACCAGCACAGCAGCCACGGGCACGAAGCCGGTGCGGTCCACGACCGGCGGCATTCCCGTCGGGTACGCCCACAATGCGCAGGGCGCCCAGAGTGCCGCGGCCAACTACGCCGTGGCGCTGGGTTCGGCGGACATGTTCACCACGGCCCAGCGGCACCAGATCGTGGACACCGTGTACGCACCGGACGTCGCCGCCGCCCGGCAGTCCGCGCTGGACGCGGCCTACTCGAACGAGACGTTCCTGAGCAACATCGGGCTCGACAAGGACGGCACCGCGCCGGACGACCAGACGTTCGTCTCCCGGGTCGTCCCGGTGGGCACCAAGGTCACCGCCTCCAGCGCGAGCGCTGCCACCGTCGAGGTCTGGTACACATCGCTCTTCGGTCTCTCCGGGGCAGCTTCGACCAACCCCGTGTCCGAGAGCTGGTTCACCACCACCTACCAGCTCGCTTGGACCGACAACGACTGGAAGGTCACCGACTTCCAGCAGAAGGACGGGCCCGTGCCGGTCGGGCGCGACCAGAAGGCCTCCACCGCCGACGACATGACGAAGGCCGTCGAGGAGTACGGAGGGTTCACCTATGCGCGCTAAGCACCTCTCACTCAAGGTGACGGCCGCTCTGGCCGCCCTTCAGGCCACGGCCGTGCTGCTGGCGACTCGTGCCGTCGCCGCGCCGTCGCCCAGCCCGTCGCCGTCCCCTTCCACGTCGCCGACCGACAGCGCCTGCAGCGAACTCATCCGAGGCCCTGCCAGGGACTACTGCGAGAAGGGCGAGAACCCCTCCTCCACCACCAACCCCGGCGTCTCCGACACCCTCGACCCGCTCTCCTCGCTCGCCAAGGGCTGTGCCGACGCCGCCTCCTGGACCGTCGACAAGCTCAGCGCGGCCGTGAAGGACACGGCGAACGTGGACTTCACCAACGAGCGGTTCCTCCAGCAGTACGCCGTGGTCTTCGCGGCCTCGACCGTCCTGACGCTGCTGCTGTGGCTGCTGGCCGTCGCCAAGCGGGCGGTGCGCGGAGTCCCCCTCTCCACCGCCATCGGCGAAGCCGTCGGCTTCCTCTGGCTCACCGTCCTGGCCTCCGCCTTCACCCCCCTGATCCTCTACACCGTCGTATCCGCCACGGACGGCATCACCGACGTCCTCGCGAAGACCACCGGCAACCAGACCGACACGTTCTTCGGCACCTTCTCCGCGGCCCTCGCGAAGGGCGAGAACATCGGCGGCGGCCCGATCATGCTGATCGTCGTGTCCCTGGTGTCGATCCTCGCCGCCGGAGTGCTCTGGCTGGAGCTCGTCATCCGCGCCGCGCTGCTCTACGTGGGCGCACTGCTCGGCACCGTCGTCTACGCGGGTCTGGTCGACAAGAACCTGTGGAGCCACGTCCGCCGCTGGGCCGGCATCATGATCGCCGTCATCCTGGTCAAACCGGTGATCGTGATCGTGCTCGGCCTCGCCGGGGCGCTGTCCGCCGGCGACGGCCCGAACGCCTTCTCCGCCGTCGTCTCCGGCCTCGCCATCATCCTGCTCGCCATCTTCGCCAGCGCGATGATCTACCGCTTCGTGCCCGGCTTCGGCGACGAGATCGCGAACGGCCGCAACAACCGCATCATGCAGGGGGCAGAGGGCAAGGCCGCGGCCGTCATCAGCTCCCCGGCGACCCTCGTCGCCCAGGGCATCAAGACGCACAGCACCCGTGCGGACAACAACGGCGGCGGCCAGTCCGGGTCCTCCGGCGCCCGCCCCTCCAACCCCGCCTCCGGCGGAGTCGCCGCGCACAGCTCGCGCACCTCGAACGGGGGCGGCGGATCTGTTCCCTCCGCCGCACCCGCCCCCCGCGCGGGCAGCCCGGTCAACACCCCGCACGCCAGCAACACCCGCAACAGCAGCAACAACCGCACGGGAGGTGAAGGGCGTTGACGACCGAGTCCCACGTGTCCCACGCGATCACGCCCCGCCGTACGTATCTGATCGGCCGTGCCAGGCCCAACGCGATCGTCGGCCGCAACCGCGAGACCGGCGAGATCGCGCTCATCGTCCTCGGCGCGTTCCTCGGCATGATGTGCGGCCTCCTCGTTCCCGTCCTCGCCCTGCGCATCGTCCTGCTGAGCGGCTTCCCGGTGCTCGCGGTGGCCGCGGTCTACGTGCCGTACAAGCACCGGACGTTCTACAAGTGGTTCGAGATCAACCGCAGCTACAAGCGCACCCTGCGCCGCGGGACCACCTACCGCTCGACCGCCGTGGAAGCCGGCACCCGGCTCGACGGCCAGGAGATCGAGGTCGGCCCGCCCCCGGGCATCGGCCGCATCAGCTGGCTGGCCGCCCCCTTCGGCCCCGACGAGATCGCCGTCCTGCTGCACGCCGACCGCCGTACGGTCACGGCCGCGATCGAGATCGAGGGCCCGGGCGTCGGCCTGCGCGACAGCGAGGACCAGGAGGCCCTCGTCGACCGCTTCGGCACCCTCCTCAAGCACGTGGCCAACGGCGACGGCTTCGTCACCCGCCTGCAGATGCTCGCCCGCACCCTCCCCGCCGACCCCGACGCCCACGCCAAGGACGTCGCCGTGCGCGGTGACGAGAAGTCCCCCGACTGGCTGGCCCGCTCCTACGACCAGCTGCAGTCCATGGTGTCCACGAGCAGCGAGCAGCACCGCGCCTACCTCGTCGCCTGTATGCACTACACCCGCGAGCTGGCCGCCGAGGCCCACGCCATGGCCCGCGCCGCCCGCCCCCAGTCCGGCCGCAAACTCGACCGCGACGCGGGCCTGGCCGTCGTCATGGCCCGCGAACTCACCGACATCTGCTCCCGCCTGCAGGAGGCGGACATCCGCGTCCGCCAGCCCCTGGGCCAGGGCCGGCTGTCCTCCCTCGTCCACTCCATGTACGACCCGGACCACCCGATCGACCACATCCAGGCGATGACCAAGCGCAACGCCTGGCCGGCCGAGCTGGACGCCATGGAGCCGACGTACCTGCAGGCCAAGACCCGCGAGTCGGCCACCCGGGCCCCCTGGTGCCACGCCACGGCCTGGGTGAAGGAGTGGCCGATGACCCCGGTGGGCGTCAACTTCCTGGCTCCCCTGCTGGTCCACACCCCGGACGTCATCCGCACGGTCGCCGTCACGATGGACCTCGAACCCACCGAGGTCGCCATCGAACGCATGCTGACGGAGAAGACGAACGACGAGGCGGAGGCCAGCCGCGCCGCCAAGATGAACCGCACCGTCGACCCCCGCGACGTCGCCGCCCACTCCCGCCTGGACCAGCGCGGCGAGGACCTGGCCTCCGGCGCGGCCGGCGTCAACCTGGTCGGCTACATCACCGTCTCCTCCCGCAGCCCCGAGGCACTCGCCCGCGACAAACGCACGATAAGGGCGTCGGCCGGCAAGTCGTACCTGAAGCTGGAGTGGTGCGATCGCGAGCACCACCGCGCGTTCGTGAACACCCTCCCGTTCGCCACCGGAATCCGAAGGTAGGGGCTTCACATGCGGGACCCGATGTCCGTCCTCACCGACGCCTTCACGTCCTTCCTGTTCGGCAAGGTGGAGACGACCCGCCTTCCGGTCCGCACCTCCACCGGCCAGGCCCAGGCGGTCTACCTCCCCACGGCCGCCCCCGGCCTCGGCGACTCCGGCGTCATCATCGGCCGCGAGGTCTACTCCGGGAAGGGCTACATCTACGACCCCTTCCAGCTCTACGGCCAGCAGCTCCCCGCCCCCCACTGGCTGGTCCTCGGTGAGTCGGGCAACGGCAAGTCGGCCCTGGAGAAGACCTACGTCCTGCGCCAGCTCCGCTTCCGCGACCGCCAGGTCGTCGTCCTGGACGCCCAGGGCGAGGACGGCGTCGGCGAATGGAACCTCATCGCGCAGGCGCTGGGAATAACTCCCATCCGGCTGGACCCGGCGGCAGCGCTGGACCACGGCATCCGCCTGAACCCCCTGGACCCGTCGATCACCACGACGGGCCAGCTGGCGCTGCTGCGCACGATCATCGAGGTGGCGATGGGCCACGGCCTGGACGAGCGCGCCGGCTTCGCGCTCAAGGTCGCCCACGCCTACGTCAACGGGACGATCGTCGACCGCCAGCCCGTGCTGACCGACATCGTGGAACAACTGCGCCATCCCGAGCCGGAGTCGGCGGAGGCGATGAACGTCGCCATAGACGACGTACGGGCCTGGGGCCTGGACGTGGCACTGGTCCTGGACCGCCTGGTCGACGGCGACCTGCGCGGCATGTTCGACGGTCCGACCACGGTCGGCATCGACCTGGACGCCCCCCTCATCGTGTTCGACCTGTCCCACATCGACCGCAACTCGATCGCCATGCCCATCCTGATGGCGATCGTCGGGGTCTGGCTGGAACACACCTGGATCCGCCCCGACCGGAAGAAGCGCATCTTCCTGGTCGAGGAGGCCTGGCACATCATCAACAGCCCGTTCGTGGCCCAGCTGTTCCAGCGCCTGCTGAAGTTCGGCCGCCGACTCGGCCTGTCCTTCGTGGCGGTCGTCCACCACCTGTCCGACGTGGTGGACGGAGCGGCCGCGAAGGAGGCGGCCGCCATCCTGAAGATGGCCTCGACCCGCACGATCTACGCCCAGAAGGCGGACGAGGCGAGGGCGACGGGCCGGGTGCTGGGCCTCCCCCGCTGGGCGGTGGAGATCATCCCGAGCCTCACGCCCGGCATCGCGGTATGGGACGTCAACGGCAACGTCCAGGTCGTCAAACACCTGGTCACCGAGACGGAACGGCCCCTGGTCTTCACCGACCGCGCGATGACGGAGTCCTCCGCCGACCACGCGGCCGCCGACGACGACGCGCTGCTCGCCGCCGAACTGGAACAGGAACGACGAGCGGCCGCGTTCATGGAACAGCACCTGGCCGACCTGGACGGCTCGTCCGAGTCGACGGTGGCCTAGGCAGGCAGGGGAGTGTCATGAGACCGGGTGACGAGCAGCGCCGTGACGGCCAGGGCGGCATCCCCGACGGTCTGCTGGTCGGCATTCTCGCCTTCCTGCTCGGCATGACGCTGCTGGTCTGGACGGCGACCGGCCTGGCAGCCCTCTTCGCCCACGGCTCCTGGCCCGCGGGCGTCACCTTCGCCCGCACCCCGCTGGCCATGCGCCACCTCGTCGGGCAGCCCCACGACATCCCCGGAGCCTGGCCGGAGGCCGAAGCGCCGACCCTCCCCGGCTACGGCCTGTTCTGGGGCCTGTTCGTCGGCCAGCTGATGATCCTCTTCGTCCTGACGGTGTTCGTCATAGGAACACTGGCCCGGTGGAAGGCGGTACGGGCGAGGAGACGCGCCGAAACCCCACTGACCCGCCACGAGGTACCGGTCCCACGGGGCGAAACCGGCCCGAGGCCCGGGGCGGAACAGGCAGCGGCCCGCCCGACAGCAGGCCAGGAGTCGCAACCACGGGAATCACGAGAGCCGCGGGAGTCACAGCAGCCGCAGGATGTGCGGGAACCGCAGGAGCCCCGGAATTCCTGGGAGTCGCGGGAATCGCGGGAGTCGCGGGAACCTTCGGTACCGGCGGCGATGGAGTCCCTCCCGCCGCAGCCCTCCCCGCCGCTCTCCCCGTCCCCCTCGCCCCTGGCGGGCGACACGCTGGTCGGGACCGGCTGGGAGCCGAGCCGCGGCGAGGGCGGGGTGCACTACGCCCCCGTGGAGGTCCGCCATGCGACCGCGGCCCAAGCCGTCCGCGACGCCGAGGGGCCCGCCCTCGTCCTCACCTCCAATCCCGCCCTCTGGCAGGACACCAAGGACGCCAGAGCGAAACTGGGCCCGGTCCACCTCTACGACCCCGTCCACCGCTGCGACACCCCCGCCCGCCTCCACTGGTCCCCCACCGCGGGCTGCGAGGACAAGGCCACCGCGGTGGCGAGAGCAGCCGCCCTCCTGTCCCCCGTACGCCCCACCGCCCGCCTGGACCAGGCGGTCGCCGAGACGGCCGAGACCCTCCTCCGCAGCTGTCTGCACGCGGCAGCCGTCGACGGCCGCACCATCCGCCACGTCCACCGCTGGTCCCAGGGCAACGGCATCCAGGAAGCGGTCCGCATCCTGCGTACCAACCCCAAGGCGGCCGCCGGCGCGGCCGGCGAGCTCGAGGCCGCCCTGACCGCGCACCCCGAACGCCGGGACATCGCCCAGGAACTGACCTCCCGCGCTCTCTCCGCCCTCTCCACGATCAACATCCGCGAGGCGTGCACTCCAAACCGAACTGACGCCCTCGCCTTGGATTCCTTCGTGGACGAAGGGGGAACGCTTTATGTGGTCGGCGAATCCCTTGAGGACCCCAGGACGAGCCCCGGAGCGATGCCCCTGCTCACGGCCCTCGTCTCGAGCGTGGTCGAGCGCGGCCGGCGCATGGCCGAACGGTCATCCTCCGGTCGCCTCGACCCACCACTGACCCTGGTCCTCGACGACGTCGCGGCCGTGGCCCCGATCCCCCAACTCCCGGACCTGCTGTCCACCGGAACGACCCGCGGCCTCCCCACGCTCGCCCTCCTCCGCTCCCGCGAACAGGCCCGCAGCCGCTGGCCGAACGCGGAACTGCCGGTCTGACGACCGAACGCGGAGCCGCCGGCATGTCCTGATCGGATCTACCTGACCGGGTCCCGGTCGGGCTCGACCACGAACTCCAGCTCACGCGCGTCCGGGTCTCCCGGCACCGGCACGACCACCTCACTCGGCAGAAAACCCGCCCTGCGGTAGAAGGCCTGCGCCCGCCCGTTGTCCTCGTGCACGAACAGCCGCACGCGCTCCACACCGCGCCCCCACGCCCACTCGACCGCGGCGTCGAACAGCACCTCGGTCAGTCCGATCCCGCGGTACTCGGGCCGTACGAACACCGCGACCACCTGCGCCTGCCGCCGATCGACCGGAAACCCCGCCCAGTCCGTCGTCCCGGCCTCCTCGACCAGCACGGTCAGCGTCGCGACCCACTCCCCGTCGGGAGCCTCGGCGATGATCTGCTGCGCCCCTTCTGCCCCTTCGGCGGCGCCGGCCGTCCGCTCCTTCCAGAACGAGTCCGGCTTCGCCTCGGCCGCCTCGTACGTCTCAAGGAAGGCCAGGTGCGCGACCGGATCGCGCAGCGCCAGGAGCCGCAGGCCCTTCGCTGCAGGCCACTCATCTGCACGCACGGACCGGATCACGTAGTTCATGCAGGTCACCGTAGTACCCGAGTACGACTCTCCTCATCCCGAATTCGCCGGCACCACAGAGCTGCGGATCCCTGAACGTACCCGGAACGCAGAAAACCCCCGCACCATGAGGTGCGGGGGTCTCCCACAATATTTGTTCGGCGGTGTCCTACTCTCCCACAGGGTCCCCCCTGC
>NZ_JBVJSQ010000006.1:0-391648 GCF_055606485.1 Streptomyces sp. NPDC037083
GTTGATAGGCCGGATGTGGAAGCCCAGTAATGGGTGAAGCTGACTGGTACTAATAGGCCGAGGGCTTGTCCTCAGTTGCTCGCGTCCACTGTGTTAGTTCTGAGGCAACGACCGTTGCCGGTTAGAGCTGAAAACAAGTAAAAAGTGTGCTTGTTCGCTCGAAACCATTAGGGTTTCGGTGGCCATAGCGTGAGGGAAACGCCCGGTTACATTTCGAACCCGGAAGCTAAGCCTTACAGCGCCGATGGTACTGCAGGGGGGACCCTGTGGGAGAGTAGGACGCCGCCGAACAATCTTTGGAAGGACCCCTGGTCCCAGCGTTCAGCTGGGACCAGGGGTCCTTTTTTGTTTTTCTGGAGCGCGCCGGGTACCCGGGTGCGCGAGAATGTTTGCTGTACCGAAGACAGGAGTCACCGATGTCCACCAACTCTCCCGACGACCGACCTGAGCGCGACCAGCGGCGACGGGACAGTGGGGACCGCGGCGACCGCGCCGGCAACCGCGGGGACCGTGGCGGCTTCCGCCGCGACAACGACCGCGGCGGATTCGTCCGCCGAGATGACCGCCGTGACGACCGCCGTGACGACCGGGGTCGCGATGACCGCGGCAGCCGTGACGACCGCGGCCGTGAGGACCGTGGCGGTTTCCGTCGTGACGACCGTGGCGACCGCCCCGCCTTCCGTCGGGACGACCGTCGCGACGACAGGCGCGATGACCGGCGGGACGACAGCCGTGGTGGCTTCCGTCGCGATGACAGTCGTGGTGGCTTCGGTGGCGGCCAGGGACGCGATCGTGCCGGTGCCGGCGGTGGTTACGGCCGACGGGACGACCGGCGCGATGACCGCCGTGATGACCGCCGTGATGATCGTCGTGAGGGTGAGCGGGGTTCTCGTCCGGCGTTCCAGCGTGACGACCGCGGGGACCGCGGGCCGCGTCGGGACGACCGTGGGGACCGTGGCGGCTTCCGTCGCGACGACCGTGGCGACCGCCCCGCCTTCCGCCGCGACGACGACCGTGGGGGACAGGGCCGACGCGACGACAATCGCGGTGGCGGCTACGGTCGGCGGGACGACAGCCGTGGTGGCTTCCGTCGCGATGACAGTCGTGGTGGCTTCGGTGGCGGCCAGGGACGCGATCGTGCCGGTGCCGGCGGTGGTTACGGCCGACGGGACGACCGGCGCGATGACCGTCGTGATGACCGCCGTGATGATCGTCGTGAGGGTGAGCGGGGTTCTCGTCCGGCGTTCCAGCGTGACGACCGCGGGGACCGCGGGCCGCGTCGGGACGACCGTGGGGACCGTGGCGGCTTCCGTCGCGACGACCGTGGCGACCGCCCCGCCTTCCGCCGCGACGACCGTCGCGACGACAGGCGGGACGATCGCCGGGACGACCGTGGGGGTTTCGGGCGGCGCGACGACAACCGGGGTGAGAGCGGTGGCTTCCGCGGTCGGGACGACAGGGGCGGCCCCCGCGGTCCGCGTCGGGACGATCGTGGTGCACGGCCCGGTGGGTTCCGGGGCCGTGACGGGCGTGACGACCGTCGGGACGACCGGCGCGGTGGCGGCGGTGGCCGCTTCCGTGACGAGCGGGACCGGGACCGTGAGCCGATCAAGCGGCTGCCGATCCCGGAGGACGTCACGGGCGAGGAGATCGACAAGGACGTGCGGCAGGAGCTGTTGAGCCTGCCCAAGACGCTGGCCGACGACGTCGCCAAGAACCTGGTGATGGTCGCCCGGTTGATCGACGAGGACCCCGAGCGCGCCTACGCGTACTCCAAGGTGGCGCTGCGACTGGCGTCGCGCGTCGCCGCCGTGCGGGAGGCGGGCGGGTTCGCCGCGTACGCCAACCAGAAGTACAGCGAGGCGCTCGCCGAGTTCCGGGCGGCCCGGCGGATGAGCGGCTCCGTGGAGCTGTGGCCCGTCATGGCCGACTGCGAGCGCGGGCTCGGGCGGCCGGAGAAGGCCCTGGACATGGCCGGCGCTCCCGAGGTGCACAAGCTCGACAAGGCCGGCCAGGTGGAGATGCGGCTCGTCGCGGCCGGGGCCCGGCGCGACCTGGGGCAGCTGGACGCGGCGATCGTGACGCTGCAGAGCCCCGAGCTGGCGTCGAACTCCGTCCAGCCGTGGACCGCGCGGCTGCGGTACGCCTACGCCGACGCGCTGCTCGCGGCGGGGCGTGAGGACGAGGCGCGGGAGTGGTTCGCCAAGGCCGTCGAGGCGGACCGGGACGGCAGCACCGACGCCTCCGACCGGCTCGCCGAGCTCGACGGGGTGGACTTCGTCGACGCCCTGAACGAGGACGACGAGGACCACGACGACGACGTGACCGGCGGGGCCGTCGTGAAGGATGCGGCGGAGGACGTCGAGGACGCGGCGGACGGCAAGGCCGACCGCGACGAGGACTGACGCAGGTCGAAGGGCGGGATCCGGGGTAACCGGGTCCCGCCCTTTTTTCGTGCGCTCGGACGTCGAGTTCGTGCGGTCAGACGTCGAGTGCGCGCAGGACCAGTCCCGAGGCCGGCTTCGGGCCGAACGACGTCGACTTGCGGGGCATCGTGACGCCCTGCCGGGCGAGGTCGCGGACGACCTCCTCGCGGACGGGGTGGAGCAGGACCGCCGTACCCCCGTCGCGTTCGGCCTTCCTCACGGTGGCGGCCGTGTCATGGATGTAGGCGATGCGGGCGGGGTCGTCCTCGGGGATGCCCCATATGTGGCCGAGGAGCGTGGCGTGCAGGACCGTCGCGTCCAGGGTGCGCCAGGCCTCCGGGCGGTCGGCGGGGATCGTGCGGTCCAGGAGGGCCGGGTCCGGGCGGTCCAGGAGGTGGAAGGCGCCGTCGCCCGCGAGGAGGAACGCGTTGCCCGCGCAGGCGGCGTCGGCCAGGGCCTCGAGAGCCTGCGGGAGGGGGACGTCCAGACGCCGGACGCGGAACCGGCCGTCGAGCGCGGCCAGTGCCTCGGTCACCGGCAGACCGTGCAGGAGTCGGTGGATGGCGCGGACGCGCAGGGGGTAGCGCGCGGTGTCGACCAGGAGGACGAGGCCGTGGTCCCAGGGGCCGGGAGAAGGGTGCTCCGCGCGTAGACGCAGGTACGTCGCCCAGCGGTGGTGCCCGTCGGCGATGAGGGCCTGGTGCCGGGCGAGGTCCTCCTGGACGCGGGCGGTCTCGGCGGGGTCGGTGATCGCCCAGAGGCGGTGGCTGTAGCCGTCCTCCGTGGTGGTGGACAGGAGCGGGGGGAGGGCGGCCGCGCGCTCCACGCTCTCCGCGGCGGCGCCGTCGCCCCGGTAGGTGAGAAGGAGCGGCTCGAGGTTCGCGTGCGTGGCGAGCATCAGGGCCGCGCGATCGGCGACGACGTGCGGCATGACGTCCTCATGGGGGAGGACGATCCCTTCCGACGGTTCCGAGACGCGCAGGGCGCCGATGAGGCCGCGCTGGAGCATGCCGTCGGAGTGCCGCTGCTCGTAGACGTACAGGGCGGGCTCGGAGTCGGCCGTGAGGACGCCCTCGGCCAGCCAGCGGCGTAGGGTGTCGGCGGCCTGTTCGTTGCGGGCGGCCGCATCGGTGGCCTGAGGCAGGATCAGACGGACGATGTTGTACGGGTCCGCGTCCTGGAGGTGGTGCAGGCCGTCGGGGCGCACGACCACGTCGTACGGCGGGGATGTGACGGCGGCGAGACTGCCGACCCGGTCGGGGTCGTAGCGCAGGCCTCGGAACGGGGTGAGTTCCAGGCCTCGGGGCACCGTTGCCTCAGGGGGACCTGCTGTGTTCATCCCGGCATCGTACGTGTGTCGGCGGCGTGCGGGATGATCGAGGGAAAGCAGATCGAGCGAGGAGCGATGTGTAATGAGCCGGAGCGTCAGGACGCGACCGGAGGGCAGGGGGCAGGCCCTGAGCGAGGCGTACGACACGGCTCTGCTCGATCTCGACGGGGTGGTGTACGCGGGCGGGAACGCGATCGTGCACGCCGTCGAGTCGCTCGCCGCCGCGCGGGCGGGAGGAATGCGGCTCGCGTACGTCACGAACAACGCGCTGCGCACGCCGGACGCGGTGGCCGGTCATCTGTCGGAGCTGGGGATACCGACCGGCGCCGACGACGTCATCACCTCTGCGCAGGCCGTGGCGCGGCTGATCAGCGAGCAGGTGCCGGCGGGGTCGCGGGTGCTGGTGATCGGCGGGGAGGGACTGCGGGTCGCGCTGCGCGAGCGCGGGCTCGAGCCGGTGGAGTCGGCGGACGACGATCCGGCGGCCGTGGTGCAGGGGTTCGGCGGTCCCGACCTGCCGTGGGGGCGGTTCGCTGAGGCTTCGTACGCCGTCGCGCGTGGGGTGCCGTGGTTCGCGTCCAACACGGACCTGACGATCCCCAGCGGACGGGGGATCGCGCCGGGCAACGGGGCGGCCGTGGAGGTGGTGCGGATCGCGACCGGCGCCGAGCCGCAGGTCGCGGGCAAGCCGCTGCCCCCGATGCACCGGGAGACCATCCTGCGGACGGGAGCCGAGCGGCCGTTGGTCGTCGGGGACCGGCTGGACACGGACATCGAGGGCGCGTTCAACGGCGAGGTCGACTCGCTGCTCGTCCTCACCGGTGTCACCGACGGGGCGCACCTGCTCGCCGCGCCGCCGCAGCACCGGCCGACGTACGTCGACGGCGACCTGCGCGGGATGCTCACCGGACAGCCGGAGGTGTGCGCGGAGGGGGACGGCTTCCGGTGCGGGGGCTGGACCGCGACCGCGGGAGCCGAGCGCCTCGAGCTGGCGGGCGAGGGCGAAGCCCTGGACGGGCTGCGGGCGTTGTGCGCGGCGGCCTGGACGGCTGCGGGGGACGGAGCCTGTGGGCTGGACGGAGGGAAGGCCCTGGCGCGGCTCGGCCTGTGAGGCGCCGAAGGGCAGCCGGCCCCGGGACGGACCAGGGCACCGACCAAATAGCAGGGTAGGCTAACCTAACTGCGTGTTGGTCGACAGTGTTCCCGTACCGCGCGCGGAGACCGCCCCCGCGCCCCCGAACCGCCGGGCGATACGTTCCGCCGGACTCCTCGCCGCCGTGGCGGTCCTGCTGCTGGTGGCGGTGGCGAGCATCGCCGTCGGGGCCAAGGAGTTGTCCGTCGCGCAGGTCTGGCACGGCCTGTTCGAGGACTCTGGCACGTACGCGGACGTCGTCGTCGACGAGCGGCTCGCGCGGACCGTGCTCGGGCTGCTCGTCGGGGCCGCGCTCGGCCTGTCCGGGGCGGTGCTGCAGGCGCTGACGCGCAATCCCCTGGCCGATCCCGGACTGCTCGGCCTCAACGCGGGCGCGTCGGCCGCCGTCGTCACCGCCATCTCCTACTTCGGCGTCACGAGCCTGACCGGTTATGTGTGGTTCGCGTTCTTCGGGGCGGCCGCGGTCGGCGCACTGGTGTGGTTCCTGGGCGGCAGCCGCGGGGCCACGCCGGTACGGCTCGCGCTCGCCGGCACCGCGATCAGCGCGGCGCTCTACGGCTATCTGCAGGCCGTGATGATCCTGGACGGCGCGGCGCTGGCCAGGATGCGCTTCTGGACGGTGGGCTCGCTGTCCTCGGCGACCGACGGGACCATTCGGCAGGTGCTGCCGTTCCTGGTGGTCGGCACGCTCCTGGCGCTCGCGCTCGCCCGGCCGCTGAACGCCGTGGCGATGGGCGACGACACCGCCAAGGCGCTCGGCGCCGACCTCAACCGGACCCGGGCGCTGTCGATGCTCGCCGCGACCGTGCTGTGCGGCGCCGCGACCGCCGCCTGCGGTCCGATCGTGTTCGTCGGGCTGATGGTCCCGCACGTCGTGCGCTCGTTCACCGGCCCCGACCTGCGCTGGATCATGCCGTACGCGGCCGTCCTGGCCCCGGTGCTGCTGCTGGGCTCCGATGTCCTCGGCCGGGTCGTGGCCCGGCCGTCGGAGGTCCAGGTGGGCATCATCACCGCGATCATCGGCGGCCCGGTCTTCATCTTTCTCGTACGACGGCGGAGGACGGCCCAGCTGTGAAGAGCGAGCAGAAGACCCTCCGCGGTCCCCGTGACCCGCGTGACGCCCGCGGCCGTCGTGGCCCGCGTGCTCTGCGCACCCCCGGCGGGCTCTCCGTCCGGGTGGATGTGCGGGCGCTGCTCGTCGTCGTGCTGCTGGCGGCCGCCGCGCTCGGTGCGAGCGTGCTGCTGATCGGCACCGGCGACTTCCCGATCTCGACCGGTGACGTGGTGAGGACGCTGCTCGGCGAGGGCGACGCGGGGCAGGAGTTCATCGTGAACGAACTGCGCCTGCCGCGCGTGCTCGTGGGGCTCCTCGTCGGCGCCTCGCTGGGGCTCGGCGGGGCGCTGTTCCAGGCCGTGTCGCGCAACCCGCTGGGCAGCCCGGACGTCCTGGGACTCGGGCAGGGGGCGACGGCCGGCGCGCTCGTGATGATCGTGCTGTTCTCGGGGAGCGCCACCCAGGTGACCGTCGGCGCGCTGGTGGGGGGTCTGGTGACCGGGTCCCTCATCTACCTGCTGGCGTGGAGGCGGGGCGTGCACGGGTACCGGCTGGTGCTCGTGGGCATCGGCGTCTCGGCCGTCGCGACGGCCGTGAACGGCTACCTGCTCACCAAGGCCGACTTCGTCGACGCGTCCCGCGCGGTCGTGTGGATGACCGGCACCCTCGACGGCCGTGACTGGAAGCAGGTCTGGCCGCTGCTCGCGCTGGCCTGCGTGCTCGTTCCGCTCGTCCTCGCCAACGCGCGCGGGCTGCGGATGATGGAGATGGGCGACGACGTCTCCCACGCGCTGGGCGTGCGCGTGGAGCGCGTGCGGCTGCTGCTGATGGTGGCCGCCGTGCTGCTCACCGCGGCGGCCACCGCCGCGGCGGGGCCCGTCAGCTTCGTGGCGCTGACCGCGCCGCCGCTCGCCCGCAGGCTGACCCGCTCGCCCGGACCGAACCTGGTGGCGTCCCTGTGCATGGGCGCCGCCCTGCTGGTGATCGCCGACTGGGCCGCGCAGCGGCTCTTCGGCGACGGACAGCTGCCCGTGGGCGTGGTCACCGGAGTGCTGGGCGGGGTCTACCTGCTGTGGCTCCTGGTCACCGAACGCAAGGCGGGCCGCATATGAGCGGCCCGTTCGACCACCACAGCCGCTCGGCCGAACAGAACAACCGAAGGAGCACCGTGAACCGCCTGTCCGCCGAGAACGTCACCCTCGCCTACGACCAGAGGGTCATCGCCGAACAGCTGTCGGTGGAGATACCGGACAACTCCTTCACCGTGATCGTCGGCCCGAACGCCTGCGGCAAGTCGACGCTTCTGCGGGCGCTGTCCCGGATGCTGAAGCCGAGCCGGGGCCGGGTGCTGCTGGACGGGCAGGTCATCCAGTCGATGCCCGCGAAGGCGGTGGCGCGGACGCTCGGACTGCTGCCGCAGTCGTCCATCGCGCCCGACGGGATCACCGTCGCCGACCTGGTGGGGCGCGGCCGCTACCCGCACCAGGGCATCCTGCGGCAGTGGTCGGCCGAGGACGAGCGGGTCGTGCAGGAGTCGATGGCGCAGACCGGGGTCGCCGAGCTCGCCGACCGGTACGTCGACGAACTGTCCGGCGGGCAGCGCCAGCGCGTGTGGATCGCGATGGCCCTCGCCCAGCAGACGCCGTTGCTGCTCCTCGACGAACCGACCACGTTTCTCGACATCCAGCACCAGATCGACGTCCTCGACCTGTGCGCCCAACTGCACGAGGAGCAGGGGCGCACGCTCGTCGCCGTGCTGCACGACCTCAACCACGCGGCCCGGTACGCCACCCATCTCATCGCCCTGAAGGGCGGCGAGGTGATCGCGCAGGGCGCGCCCGCCGCCGTCGTCACGGCCGGACTGGTGGAGGAGGTCTTCGGGCTGCGCTGCCAGGTCATCGACGACCCTGAGACGGGAACGCCGCTGGTGGTTCCGGCGGCGCGCAGGGCGCGGGCCGACGCCCGGCGGGCCGTGGCTACAGAAGCTTCCTGAGCTGGAACAGGTCCTTGAGGCCGGCCTCCAGCTTCACCCGGCCCGAGCCCCACGCCTTGGCGAAGTTCAGCTCGCCGGCGACCAGCGCCACCAGGTCGTCGCCGGACATGGTCAGCCGGATCTGGGCCTTCTCCCGGGGAGGGCCCAGCAGGGTGTCATGCACCACGATCCGGCCGTCCGTCATGCGGCCGACGAACGTGACGTCCAGGTCGGTGATCCGGCAGCTCACCGAGCGGTCCAGGGCCGTGGCCGCCCGGACGTCCCCTTCGGCGCTCTGCATGTTCTGGGAGAGCTTCTCGAGTGCGGCGCGGCACTCCTCGGTCGTGGCCATCGCGACCGACGGTACCCCAGGCGTTCGGGGTAGCGTCTGGGCATGAGCGACACAGTGCCGCAGACGGGCCCGCAGCCCGCGCCCGAGGGGCCGGAGCAGGAGTACGACCCCGCCGCTCCCGCGCCGCTGGGCGTCACCCGCGTCCCCACCGGCGACGCCGACGTGGACGCGCACCTGGAGCGGCTCGCCGACGCCGACCACCTCGCCACCGACGGACACGTCGAGGTGTACGAGGATGTACACCGGGGGCTGCGCGACGCGCTGACCGCGCTCGACGCCCGCCCGGGACCCCCGGCGCCCTCGCCGTCGCACGACCAGAGGGCGCCCTCACCCTCGTATGGCACTAGGAGCTGAACCGAACGTGGCAGGAGTCGCACGTCGTCGTCTGGACGCGGAGCTGGTCCGCCGGAAGCTCGCGCGCTCGCGCGAGCATGCCGGACAGCTGATCGCCGCCGGCCGGGTCACCGTCGGCAAGACCGTCGCGACGAAGCCGGCCACGCAGGTCGAGACCGCCGCCGCGATCGTCGTCGCCGTCGACGACGCCGACCCCGACTACGTGTCCCGCGGCGGGCACAAACTCGCCGGCGCCCTGGAGGCGTTCGTACCGCAGGGACTGGCGGTGCGGGGGCGGCGGGCGCTGGACGCCGGCGCGTCGACCGGCGGGTTCACGGACGTGCTGCTGCGGACGGGGGCCGCGCACGTCGTCGCCGTCGACGTCGGATACGGACAACTCGCCTGGTCTCTTCGCAGCGATGAACGCGTCACCGTCAAGGACCGTACGAACGTACGCGAGTTGACGCTTGAAGCGATCGATGGGGAGCCTGTGGATCTTGTCGTGGGGGACTTGTCCTTCATTCCGCTCGGGCTGGTGCTGCCGGCCCTGAAGCGGTGCACGAAGCCGGACGCGGACCTGGTGATGATGGTCAAGCCGCAGTTCGAGGTGGGGAAGGAACGGCTCGGCAGCGGGGGCGTCGTGCGCAGCCCGCAGCTGCGGGCGGAAGCCGTTCGGGGTGTGGCGGCGAAGGCCTGGGACCTGGGGCTCGGGGTGCGCGGTGTGACCGCCAGTCCGCTGCCCGGGCCCTCGGGCAACGTCGAGTACTTTCTGTGGCTCCGGGCCGGGGCGCCTGCCCTTGACCCGGCCGACGTCGACCGTGCAGTTGCGGAGGGGCCGCGTTGAGTCAGAACCGAGCTCGTACTGTTTTCCTGCTCGCCCACACCGGGCGGCCCGCGGCCATCCGCAGCGCCGAGCTGGTGGTCAAGGGGCTGCTGCGCGAGGGCATCGGGGTGCGCGTACTGGAGTACGAGGCGTCCGACCTGCATGTGCCGGACGACGTGGAACTGGTCGCCGAGGCCACCCCGCAGTGCCTGGAGGGGTGCGAGCTGCTCATCGTCCTCGGCGGTGACGGCACGCTGCTGCGCGGCGCGGAGTTCGCGCGGGCGTCCGGGGTGCCGATGCTGGGCGTCAACCTCGGGAGCGTCGGCTTCCTCGCCGAGGCCGAGCGCGACGACCTCGACAAGGTCGTCGACCGGGTGGTGACGAAGGCGTACGAGGTCGAGGAGCGCATGACCGTCGACGTCGTCGTGCATCGCAACGGGGACATCGTGCACACCGACTGGGCGCTGAACGAGGCGGCGGTGCAGAAGGCCGGCGCCGAGAAGCTGCTCGAGGTCGTGCTGGAGATCGACGGGCGGCCGGTCACCGGGTTCGGGTGCGACGGGATCGTCCTGTCGACCCCGACCGGGTCCACCGCGTACGCCTTCTCCGCCGGCGGGCCCGTGGTGTGGCCGGAGGTGGAGGCGCTGCTGATGGTGCCGATCAGCGCTCACGCGCTGTTCGCGAAGCCGCTCGTGACCTCGCCGAACTCGGTGCTCGCCGTCGAGCTGCTGCCGCACATCCCGCCCGGGGTCCTGTGGTGCGACGGCCGGCGGACCTTCGAACTGCCTCCGGGGGCCCGGGTGGAGGTCCGGCGGGGCGCCGTGCCGGTGCGGCTCGCCCGGTTGCACCACGCTTCGTTCACCGACCGGCTGGTGGCCAAGTTCGCCCTGCCCGTCTCGGGATGGCGAGGGGCCCGGCACTAGCGCTCGCGGGGGCGGGAAAGGCGCGTCCACTCGCCCGGGTGACAGGGTGCCTCGCACTTTCCCTCTCCGACCTCGTAAGGTCTTCCCCGTGTTGGAGGAGATGCGGATACGGTCGCTCGGGGTCATCGACGACGCGGTCGTCGAGCTGTCGCCCGGCTTCACCGCCGTCACCGGTGAGACGGGCGCGGGCAAGACCATGGTGGTCACCAGCCTCGGACTGCTGCTCGGCGGACGCGCGGATCCCGCGCTCGTGCGGATCGGCGCCGAGAAGGCGGTCGTGGAGGGGCGGATCACCCTGCCCGCGGGCGCCCCGGTGGTCGTACGCGCCGAGGAGGCCGGGGCCGAGCTCGACGACGGGGCGTTGCTCATCAGCCGCACCGTGTCCGCCGAGGGGCGGTCGCGGGCGCACGTGGGCGGGCGGAGCGTGCCCATGGGCCTGCTCGCCGAGCTCGCCGACGAGCTGGTGGCCGTGCACGGGCAGACCGACCAGCAGGGGCTGCTGAAGCTGTCCCGGCAGCGGCAGGCCCTCGACCGATACGCGGGCGATGCCGTGACCGTGCCGCTCGCCAAGTACACCGAGGCCTACCGGCGGCTGCGGGCCGTGGCCGTCGAGCTGGAGGAGATCGTCACCCGCGCGCGTGAGCGGGCCCAGGAGGCCGACATGCTGCGCTTCGGGCTCGACGAGATCGCCGGCGTCGAACCCCGTGCCGGGGAGGACGCCGAGCTCGCGGAGGAGGCCGAGCGGCTCGGGCACGCGGAGGCGCTGTCGTCGGCCGCCACGGCCGCGCACGCCGCCCTGGCAGGCAATCCGGAGGATCCCGAGGGCATCGACGCCGCCACGCTCGTCGCGGGCGCACAGCGGGCCCTGGAGGCCGTCAGGTCGCACGATCCGGCGCTGGCCGCGCTCACCGACCGGATCGGGGAGATCGGGATCCTGCTGGGCGACGTCGCGGGAGAGCTCGCGGGGTACGCCGACGACCTCGACGCCGATCCGCTGCGGCTGTCGGCCGTCGAGGAGCGGCGGGCCGCGCTCACCGCGCTCACCCGCAAGTACGGCCAGGACGTGAACTCCGTCCTCGCCTGGGCCGAGCGGAGCGCCGCCCGGCTCACCGAGCTGGACGGCGACGACGAGCGCATCGACGAGCTGACCGCCGAGCGGGACGCGCTGCGGACCGAACTCGGCGGGTTGGCACAGGCGCTGACGGACGCGCGCACCGAGGCCGCCGAGCGCTTCGCCGCCGCCGTGACCGCCGAGCTGGCCTCGCTGGCCATGCCGCACGCGCGCGTGTCGTTCGACATCCGCCAGACCGAGGACCCGGAGGGCGTCGAGGTCGGCGGTCGTCCGGTCGCCTACGGGCCGGCCGGCGTGGACGAGGTCGAGCTGCTGCTCGCCCCGCACCCGGGCGCGCCGCCGCGGCCCATCGCCAAGGGCGCGTCCGGCGGTGAGCTCTCGCGCGTGATGCTCGCCGTCGAGGTCGTGTTCGCCGGGACGGATCCCGTGCCGACCTATCTCTTCGACGAGGTCGACGCGGGCGTGGGCGGCAAGGCGGCCGTCGAGATCGGGCGCCGGCTGGCACGGCTCGCCAAGACCGCCCAGGTCGTGGTCGTCACCCACCTTCCTCAGGTGGCCGCCTTCGCCGACCGCCAGCTGCTGGTCGAGAAGACCAACGACGGGTCGGTCACCCGGTCGGGCGTGAAGGTGCTGGAGGGCGAGGACCGGATCCGGGAGCTGTCCCGGATGCTCGCCGGGCAGGAGGACTCCGAGACGGCCCGGGCGCACGCGGAGGAGCTCCTCGCCACGGCTCGCGCGGACGGGTAGCGGCGCACGGCCACGGCCGGCGCGCACGGCAGGCGCAGCGGGCGCGGGGCGGGCGGTACGGGGTGACCCGTACCGCCCGCCCCGCGGGGTTTCGGGTGGCGTCCGGGTCAGTGGGGGAGGTTGTGGGTGGAGCCGGGGCGGGGCTCAGGGGTACCGGGGCGGGGGTCAGGGGAACCGGGTTGCCGGGAACCGGGGCGAGCGGAACGCCGGTAATCGAACGGAACCCTTGCTTCCTTCACCCGTGTGGGTGATGCGAGGGGGTCTGTTGCCCGGTCCCGGGGTGCTCGGCGGCACGGAACACCCGTACGTCCTGGCATCCTTGGGCGTAGTGCGTGGAGGAACGCCAGCGGTCCACCCCTCCGCCCGGTCCTTCAGTACGTTCCTTCGTGACCGTCCGACGCCGAACCAGGAGCCCCGGCCACGTGAGCAGCCACTCACCGCACGGCCAGTCGTCGCTGCGCACCGTGCAGGTGCTGGGCGGCGGCAACGCCGGCAGCAGCGCGCATGTGCGCTCCCTGGCCGCGGGGCTCGTCGCGCGGGGCGTGCGGGTGACGGTGTGCGCCCCCGCCGACGCGGACGACGCCTACGACTTCACGGGTGCCGGGGCCGAACACGTCCATGTGCCGCGCAGCAGCGACCCGGGGTCCGTGGCGGCGCTGAGGGCAGCCTGCGCGGACGCCGACCTCGTTCACGCCCACGGACTGCACGCTTCCTTCCGGGCCACCCTCGCGCTCGGCGGCCGGCGCACCCCGCTCGTCGTCACCTGGCACAACCGCGCGCACGCCGAGGGCGCCCGTGCCCACCTGCTGCGGCTGCTGGAGCGGCGGGTCGCGAGGACGGCCGCGGTGGTCCTCGGCACCACCTCCGACCTCGTCGACCGGGCCCGCCGGACGGGAGCCCGCGACGCACGGCTCGCCGCCGTGGCGCTGCCCCGGCCCCCGCGGACCGAGGGACCTGAGGAGTCCGAGCAGCCGCCCTCCAAGCTGCGGGCCGAACTCGGCGCCATCGGCCGACCGTTGCTGATGGCGGTCGGCTCCCTGGACCGGCACCGCGGCTACGACCTCCTGCTGGACGCCTCGCGCGCGTGGCGCGAACTGGATCCGGCGCCGTTGGTGGTGATCGCGGGGGAGGGGCCGCAGCGGGCGGAGCTCCAGCGCCGGATCGAGGACGAGGGGCTGCCGGTCCGGCTCGTCGGGCTGCGGGACGACGTGAGCGAACTGCTCACCGCCGCCGACCTCGCGCTGTTGCCCGGCGATGGGGAGTCGCGCTCGGTCCTCGCACAGGAGGCCCTGCACGCGCGCGTGCCGCTCGTCGCGGTCCGCGCCGGCGGCATCCGTGAACTCGTCGGCGACGCTGCCGCACTGGTGCCGCCCGGCGACCCGAAGGCCTTCGCCGGCACCGTCGTCGAGCTTCTCGGCGATCCCGAACGGTCCGAGCACCTGCGGGACTTGGGCACCGGCCAGGCGGCCACCTGGCCCACCGAGGACGAGACCGTCGCCCAGGTGCTCAGCGTCTACGACGAGCTCACCCAGCCCCGACCGATGATCTGAGCCGAACGCAGGGCCGACGGCGACCGGCCGACGACCACGGGGGCCGACGCCGGTCGGCCGGGACCAAACGGGCCGATGGCGGCCGGCCGAAGACGGCAAGGGCTGAGGCCGGCCGGCCGACGATCACGGGGCTGACGCCGGCCGGCCGAAGACCAGAGGGGATGACGCCGGCCGGCCGACGATCAGAGAGACCGATGGCGGCCGGCCGATGGCGACGAGGGCCGGAGAGTGAACGGCAGCGGTGAGCGGTCGACGATCAGCGGCTGACGGCTGACGGCTGACGGCTGACGGTTGACCGCTACGGTGGCCGCAGACGATGACCGGCCGACGGCGTCAGACCTGCGGCACGTGCCGTCGGGCCCGGAGCGCCAGACTCAATGCCAGCACGGTCTGCGGGTCGTCGAGGTCCGTGCCGAGCAACTCGCCGATGCGGGCGAGGCGGTTGTAGAGCGTCTGGCGGTTCAGGTGCAGCTCACGGGCCGTCTCCGCCTTGCGGCCGGCGTGCGCCAGATAGGTCTCCAGGGTCGGCAGCAGCGGCGGCCTGGAACGCTGGTCGTGATCGCGGACCGGGCCGATCGCACGGTCCACGAAGGCTGCCAGGTCGCGGTGGTCGCGCAGTCTCCACAGCAGCAGGTCGATGTCCAGGCGGCGGGCGTCGTACCAGGGCCGGTCCGGCAGACCCTGTGCGGCGGTCGCCGTCTCCGCGGCGTGTCTGAGGCCCGCAGAGGCGGCCGCCCAGCCGCCCGCCACGCCGACGACCACCACCGGCGGCGGGGCCCCGGGCCGCTGCATGCCGGCCCGCTCCACCCCGGCCCGCAGCGCCGCCGCGACCCGTTCCGCCACCGCCGACCGCTCCGACTCCGAGCGCAGCCCCAGCAGCACCGGCACCCGGCCCTCCACCGGCCGCACGCCCAGCAGCACCGGCACGCCCACCGACGCCAGCTCCTCGGCGACCGCCCGCGCCAGCACCGCCCAGCCCCCGCCCGGGGAGATGCCCTCGCCCAGCCGCATGACCACCGGGAGCAGCGGACCGGCGCCGGGCCGGAAGCCCAACACCCGCGCCTGCGCCGGGGCGTCCTCCGCGGCGATCCGGCCCTCGGCGAGGTCGGTCAGGAAGTCGCCCCGGCCGCGCGCGGCGAGCTCCTCCTCCTGGCGGGCCTGCATCAGCACCACGGCCAGGATCCCGGCCGCCCGTTCGGCCGCGATCCGGTGCACCGGGGCGAGCGGGGCGCGTACGGGCAGCAGCACGAGCCGGGCGCGCACCGAACCCGTCCCCGGCCCGCCCCCGGGGACGTCCACCAGCACCGAACCGGCGGGCGGCGGGGCGTCCTTGTGCGGGCCGCGCAGGCCCTCCCACACCTGGAGCGGGTCCGCGCCCTCGGGGCCCTCCCCGGCCGCATACAGCAGCTGGCCGTCGGTCGTCTCCAGGAAGACCGGGTTGCCGCCGAAGTCGGCCAGGATGCCCAGCACCTGAGGGATCCCGCCGCCGCCGAGCAGGGCCTGCGTACAGCGCCGGTGCACCTCCTCGGCCCGCTGGAGCAGCGCGTAGTGCCCGTTGACGATCTCGGTGTGGACCTCCTCCGTGACCGTCACGAACGGCACCTCGCGGTGCAGTTGGACGAGCGGGAGCCCGGTTGTGCGTGCCGTCTCCACGAGGGCCGCGGGCAGCCGGGCGAAGCGCGGGCCCAGCTCGATCACCAGGGCCGCGATGCCCCGCTCGGCCAGGGTGCGCACGAACGCCCGCTGTTCGGCCGGTCGGGTGCCGAGGCCGTAGCCGGTGGTCAGCAGCAGTTCGCCGCCCTTGAGGAGCGAGGCGATGTTCGGGACCTCGCCCGCGTGCACCCAGCGCACCGTGCGGTCCAGCCGCTCGCCGCCCGCGAGGATCTCCGGCAGCCCGCTGCGCAGGCCGGGCAGCTCCAGCGCGCGCTGCACGGTGATGCCGGCGCTCTGGCTGTCGAATCGGTGGTCCGTGCGGCTGTCCATGCAGCGGACGCTACCTGCGCCCACGGCGCGGTGACAGCCGCGGACCCGGTCGGACACCGCGCGGCCGGGCGGTGGCGGGCCGTGGGCCTGTGCCCGGTCGCGGCCCGCGGGGCGATGCGTAGCCCACCGGATCCCGGTCCACCGGATCCCGGTCCACCGGATCCCGGTCCACCGGATCCGGTCCCCGCCCGGCGCGGCGGGACGGGACGGGACCGGCGGCCCTGTTCGGCCGCCGGACGCCGTCGCCCTGTCGGGATCAGCCGCCGTACGCGCCCGACGCCGTCAGGCGCAGAGCCGTGTCGATCAGCGGGACGTGGCTGAAGGCCTGTGGGAAGTTGCCGACCTGGCGCTGCAGGCGCGGGTCCCACTCCTCGGCGAGCAGACCGAGGTCGTTGCGCAGCGAGAGCAGCTTCTCGAACAGCTTGCGGGCCTCGTCCACCCGGCCGATCATCGCGAGGTCGTCCGCCATCCAGAACGAGCAGGCCAGGAAGGCGCCCTCGTCGCCGGGCAGGCCGTCCACGCCCTCGTCGCCGCCCGAGGTCGGGTAGCGCAGGATGAAGCCGTCCGGGGTGGACAGCTCGCGCTGGATCGCCTCGATGGTGCCGATCACGCGCTTGTCGTCCGGGGGCAGGAAGCCCATCTGCGGGATGAGCAGCAGGGACGCGTCCAGCTCCTTCGAGCCGTAGGACTGGGTGAAGGTGTTGCGCTCCTTGTCGTAGCCCTTCTCGCACACGTCCCGGTGGATGTCGTCGCGCAGCTCGCGCCACTTCTCCAGCGGGCCGTCCGCGTCGCCGGACTCGATCAGCTTGATCGTGCGGTCGACGGCGACCCAGGCCATGACCTTGGAGTGCACGAAGTGGCGGCGAGGGCCGCGCACCTCCCAGATGCCCTCGTCGGGCTCGTCCCAGTGCTTCTCCAGGTAGCGGATCAGCTTCAGCTGGAGCAGGGAGGCGTAGTCGTTGCGGGCCAGGCCCGTCATGTGGCCCAGGTGCAGGGCCTCGGTGACCTCGCCGTAGACGTCCAGCTGGAGCTGGTGCGCCGCGCCGTTGCCGACCCGGACCGGGGCGGAGTTCTCGTAGCCGGGCAGCCAGTCCAGCTCGGCCTCGCCCAGTTCGCGTTCGCCCGCGATGCCGTACATGATCTGCAGGTTCTCGGGGTCGCCGGCGACCGCGCGCAGCAGCCACTCGCGCCAGGCGCGGGCCTCCTCGCGGTAGCCGGTGCGCAACAGCGAGGACAGGGTGATGGCCGCGTCGCGCAGCCAGGTGTAGCGGTAGTCCCAGTTGCGGACTCCGCCGATGTCCTCGGGCAGCGAGGTGGTCGGGGCGGCGACGATGCCGCCGGTCGGGCCGTACGTCAGCGCCTTGAGCGTGATCAGGGAGCGGACCACGGCCTCACGGTAGGGGCCGTGGTACGTACAGTGCTCGACCCACTCGCGCCAGAACTCCTCGGTCGCCTCCAGGGACTGCTCCGGCTCCGGCAGCGCGGGCGGCTGCTTGTGCGAGGGCTCCCAGGAGATCGTGAAGGCGATCCGGTCGCCGGGCGCGACCGTGAAGTCGGCGTACGTCGTCAGCGCCTTGCCGTAGGTCTCGCAGTCGGTGTCGAACCACACCGAGTCCGGGCCCGCGACGGCCACCGTGCGGCCCTCGTGCTTGTGCACCCAGGGGACCACCCGGCCGTAGGAGAACCGCATCCGCAGCGCCGAGCGCATCGGGACCCGGCCCGAGACGCCCTCGACGATCCGGATCAGCTGGGGCGCGCCGTCTCGCGGGGGCATGAAATCGGTCACCCGGACCGTGCCGCGCGGGGTGTCCCACTCGGACTCCAGGATCAGCGAGTCGCCGCGGTAGGTCCGCCGGGCCGCGCGCGGCGGCGGGGCGTCGGAGGCGTGCGCGGGCCCGAGGCGCCAGAACCCGTGTTCCTCCGTGCCGAGCAGACCGGCGAAGATCGCGTGCGAGTCGAAGCGGGGCAGGCACAGCCAGTCCACTGTCCCGTCACGGCAGACCAGGGCAGCGGTCTGCATGTCTCCGATGAGTGCGTAGTCTTCGATGCGCCCGGCCACGTGCAACTCCAGTCGAACGGCCACGTCGCCCCCGCGAGAACGGGGGCTGTCGCTAGTGCGGTCAAGGGGTCGTTTGTAATGCGTCGTTGAGCGCTGAAGCAAAGCAGCCGCTCGGCCCTCAGGGCAAAACGCCGATTATTGCTCAACGAACTGACGAGCTCTCGTTGTTCCGGTGGGATACGGGCTGGGGTGTGCCGTCTTGCCGGCCGGGCTCGGCAGCGAGTGTCCGAGCAGGATACGACGCACGTAGATGATCTGCGTGCCGCTCGCGGCAACGCGGGTGGGCCGAACGGGTGAGCAACGGGTGATAAACCGGTGCGGGGACGGCTGCCCGTGTCGGGCCGTGCGCGGAGCGTGGCCGGAAGCCATCTCTCCGAGGCGCTGATACCCTGGTAGCCCGTGGACCGGTGGTCTCGAAGCCCCCGAACCGCACCCCCAAATCGCGACCACGGGAGCCCCCTCTTGGCCATGACGCCCAAATCCACGACGACCAAGCACATCTTCGTCACCGGGGGTGTCGCCTCCTCGCTCGGCAAGGGTCTGACGGCCTCCAGCCTCGGCATGCTGCTCAAGGCGCGGGGTCTGCGCGTCGTCATGCAGAAGCTCGACCCGTACCTGAACGTCGACCCGGGCACGATGAACCCCTTCCAGCACGGTGAGGTGTTCGTCACCAACGACGGCGCCGAGACGGACCTGGACATCGGCCACTACGAGCGCTTCCTCGACCGCGACCTCGACGGCTCCGCCAACGTCACCACAGGTCAGGTCTACAACACGGTGATCGCCAAGGAGCGGCGCGGCGAGTACCTCGGCGACACCGTCCAGGTCATCCCGCACATCACCAACGAGATCAAGCACCGCATCCGCCGCATGGCGACGGACGAGGTCGACGTCGTGATCACGGAGGTCGGCGGCACGGTCGGCGACATCGAGTCGCTGCCGTTCCTGGAGACGGTCCGCCAGGTCCGGCACGAGGTCGGCCGGGACAACGTCTTCGTGGTTCACATCTCGCTCCTGCCGTACATCGGTCCCTCGGGTGAGCTGAAGACCAAGCCGACCCAGCACTCGGTCGCGGCCCTTCGGAACATCGGTATTCAGCCAGACGCGATCGTGCTGCGCTGCGACCGCGAGGTGCCGACCGCGATCAAGCGCAAGATCTCGCTGATGTGCGACGTCGACGAGGACGCCGTGGTCGCCTGCCCCGACGCGCGCTCGATCTACGACATCCCCAAGACCGTGCACGGCGAGGGTCTGGACGCCTATGTCGTCCGCAAGCTGGACCTGCCGTTCCGCGACGTGGACTGGACGACCTGGGACGACCTGCTCGACCGCGTCCACAACCCCGACCACGAGATCACCCTCGCGCTGGTCGGCAAGTACATCGATCTGCCCGACGCCTACCTGTCGGTCACCGAGGCGCTGCGCGCCGGCGGCTTCGCCCACAAGGCCCGCGTGAAGATCAAGTGGGTCACCTCGGACGACTGCAAGACCCCGGCGGGCGCCAAGGCGCAGCTCGCCGACGTCGACGGCATCTGCATCCCGGGCGGCTTCGGCGACCGCGGTGTGCTCGGCAAGGTCGGGGCGATCCGCTACGCCCGCGAGAACCGGATCCCGCTGCTGGGGCTCTGCCTGGGTCTGCAGTGCATCGTGATCGAGGCCGCGCGCAACCTGCTCGACATCTCGGACGCCAACTCCACCGAGTTCGACCCGGCCACCGGTCACCCCGTCATCTCCACGATGGCCGAGCAGCTCGACATCGTCGCCGGTGAGGGCGACATGGGCGGCACCATGCGGCTGGGCATGTACCCGGCGAAGCTGGCCGAGGGCTCGATCGTCCGCGAGGTCTACGACGGCAAGGAGTACGTCGAGGAGCGCCACCGGCACCGCTACGAGGTCAACAACGCCTACCGCGCGGAGCTGGAGAAGAAGGCGGGCATCCTGTTTTCCGGCACCTCGCCGGACGGCAAGCTCGTCGAGTACGTCGAGTACCCGCGCGACGTCCACCCGTACCTGGTGGCCACGCAGGCGCACCCCGAGCTGCGCTCGCGGCCCACGCGTCCGCACCCGCTGTTCGCCGGCCTGGTGAAGGCGGCGGTCGAGCGGCAGGTCGCCGCGGGGAAGACTTCGAAGTAACACACCGGTTGTACGGTTGCCGGGGTGCAAACCTTCAAGGGTTGGCGCCCCGGTTTTCGTTTGCGCAGGTGGCATGTGGAAGGACGCAGGGCATGACGATCAAGGACACTCCCCAGGCGTGGGAGATCCGGGCCACCCAGACCCCGTTCGTGGGCGGCAAGACCTCGGTGCGCACCGACGAGGTGGTCATGCCCGACGGCTCGGTGGTCCGCCGGGACTACCAGGTCCACCCCGGCTCCGTGGCCGTCCTCGCCCTCGACGAGGAGGACCGCGTGCTGCTGATCAAGCAGTACCGCCACCCCGTGCGGCAGAAGCTGTGGGAGATCCCGGCCGGCCTGCTCGACGTGCCCGGCGAGAACCCGCTGCACGCGGCCCAGCGCGAGCTGTACGAGGAGGCGCACGTCAAGGCCGAGGACTGGCGGGTGCTCACCGACGTGTACACGACGCCCGGCGGCTGTGACGAGTCCGTGCGGATCTTCCTGGCCCGGGGCCTGTCGGAGGCGGACGGGCAGCGCTTCGAGGTGGAGGACGAGGAGGCGGACATGGAGCACGCCCGGGTGCCGGTCGCCGAGCTCGTCCGGGCGGTCCTCGCGGGCGACGTGCACAACAACTGCCTCGTGGTGGGCGTGCTGTCGTTGGCGGCCGCGCGCGGCGGGGACGGCATCGACGCGCTGCGTCCGGCGGAGGCGCCCTGGCCGGCCCGTCCGTTCGAGGCCTGAACCCGCCCTCGCCCGGAGCCGTCGCCGTCCGGAGCCGTCGCCGTCCGGATCCGGCCTTGCCAAGACCCGTCGCCGTCCGGATCCGGCCGATCGCGTACCCCTTCCGGACCACTCGCGGTGTGACGATCGGCTGATCCGATCGGGGGACCTCCGGGCCGCCCCGCCGTGCTCCTCCCGGAACGTCGCAGAGCGTGAACTAGGCTCTGGAATCACCCGATCCGGAGTCCCGGCGGGCTTGCGTGTGCGGTGGGACGGGAGTGTGGCCCGTGACGGATCAGGCAGTGGACACAGGCGGCGCGCAGCTGTCCGGACACGCTGCGACAGAGGGCCATTTCCTGGGCCGCACCCGGGAGTTGAAGGAACTGCGCGCCGACATCGAGCGCGCGGGGCTGGACACCATCTCCGGGCGGAAAGCACCCCGCGCGCGCGTGCTGCTCATCGCCGGCCGGCCCGGCTCCGGGCGCACGGCGCTCGCCGAGGAACTCGTCCGGCAGATCGCCGGCCGCTATCCGGACGGGGTGCTGCGCGCCCGTCTCGCCGAGCCCGACGGCACACCGGCGCCGGTCGAGCGCGCGGCGCGTGAACTGCTCGCCGCCCTGGACGTGCCGGCCCCGGCCGGCGCCGACGAGGACGACCTGTCGGCCATCCTGCGCGCGGCCCTCGCGGAGCGGCGGGCGGTCCTCCTGCTCGACGACGCGGCCGGCGCCGAACAGGTCGACGCGCTGCTTCCGGACACCCCCCAGTGCCTGCTCGTCGCGGTCTCGTCCGGGCCCCTCACCGGCATCGCGGACGTCCGTCCCTGCACCCTGGGCGGGCTGGACACCAAGTCCGCCCTCGAACTGCTGACCCGGTACACCGGCTCGGTCCGCGTCACCGTCGACCCGCGCTCGGCCGAGAGCCTCGTGGAGGCCTGTCAGGGCCAGCCCGCCGCGCTGACCCTGGCCGGCGGATGGCTCGCCGCCCGCCCCCAGGCCGCCGTCGCCGACCTCGCCAAGCAGCTCAACGCCGAGGTCGACGAGGGCTCCCCGCTCAGCCGGATGTTCTCGCTGGTGCACGCCGCGCTGCCCGCCCCCGCCGCCCGGATGCTGCGACTGCTGTGCCTCGCCCCCGCCGGCCTCGCGGACCCGCACACCGCCTCCGCGCTGGCCGGCTGCTCGGTGGGCACCGCCCGCACCACCCTGGACGACCTCACCTCCCTCGGACTGCTGCGCGCCGTGGAATCCCCGCTGCCCGAGTACGAGGTCCCCGGCTGCCTGCATCCCCTGCTGCGCGCCGCCGCCGAGACCCACGACCGCCCGGCCGAGCTCCAGCTGGCCCGGGCCCGCATGCTGGAGCGCACGGTACGGCTGCTGCAGTCCTGCCGGGCCGTCACCGAGACCGACAACCCCCAGGCCCGCGAGAAGCTCCAGGGCACGCCCCGCGCCCTGCGCTTCCCCACCCCGAGCGCCGCCGCCGAGTGGCTGCACGCGCGCCGTCCCGCCCTGCTCGCCTCGGCCCGCCTCGCGGTAGCCGACGGGGAGCTGGACACCCTCGCCCGCCGGCTGATGTCCCAGCTGGTCAGGGCGATGGTCGCGCATCTCGGCACCCAGGCGGCCGCCGCCGACCTGTACGGCGTCCACCAGCTCGTCCTCGACGTGGCCGAGCGCCGGAGACTGCCCCGCGAGAAGGCCGCCGCGCTGCTGAACCTGGCCGACGTCGACGCCAGGACGGGCCGCACGGCCGAGGCGCTGGTGCGCTACCGGGCGGCTCTGGACGCCGGACGCGCGGCGAACGACCCGTACGCGATCGGCCGCGCGATGGAATCCGTAGGCGGCGCCCATCTGGAGCTCGGGGACTACGAGCGGGCCGCCGACTGGTTCGGCCGGGCCCTCGCCCAGCGGCTGGGCCGCGACGAGCGCGCGGACGCCGCCCGGCTCTACGGCCGCATCGGGGCCGCGCACACCTACGCCGGCCGCTACGGGGAGGCGCAGCGGGCCTGGCGCGCCGCTGCGGCCGGACACCGCAAGAACGGCGATGTCGGCGCGCACGCACGGGCGTTGAGCGAGCTGGCCCGGGTCCAGGAGTACGCGGGCCGCCCCGAGGAGTCGCTGCGCACCTGCCAGGAGGCGGTGATGTGGGCCGGGCGCGCCGAGGACGCGCGTCTGCAGGCCGCGGTGCAGCTGAGGCTGGCCGACACCCTGGAGCGGCTGGGCGACCCGGAGGCGGCCCGCCTGCACCGGGGCGCGGCCGAGCGCATCCTGGGAGAGGAGCTCGCGGACGGCCCTGCAGAGCCCGAGCGGCCGGAACATACCGCTAACACCTGCGAAATCCGCAGTGCATCCGCTGAAGATTGATGCAATGAAAGGCTAGACAGCGGGAACACCTTCATTAGACTGGCTCTGCCGCGCGTTCTCCTGCGGTACATCCCGGTGCGCCCTATACCTCCGGGAATGTCTTCGCTGTACCCCCACACCCTCTGAGCCAAGGACCGTGATCGACGTGAAGGTCGGCATCCCCCGCGAGGTCAAGAACAACGAGTTCCGGGTGGCCATCACCCCCGCCGGTGTGCACGAGCTGGTGCGCCACGGCCACCAGGTCGTCGTCGAACGAGGCGCCGGCGTCGGCTCGTCCATCACGGACGAGGAGTACGTGGCCGCCGGCGCGCACATCCTGGAGACCGCCGACGAGGTGTGGGCGACGGCCGACCTGCTGCTGAAGGTCAAGGAGCCCATCGCCGAGGAGTACCACCGCCTGCGCAAGGACCAGACGCTCTTCACCTACCTGCACCTGGCCGCCTCCAAGGAGTGCACGGACGCGCTCGTCCAGTCCGGAACCACCGCGATCGCATACGAGACCGTCGAGCTGCCGAGCCGCGCGCTGCCGCTGCTCGCCCCGATGTCCGAGGTCGCGGGCCGGCTGGCCCCCCAGGTCGGCGCCTACCACCTGATGCGCGCCAACGGCGGCCGCGGTGTGCTGCCCGGCGGCGTCCCGGGCGTGCTGGCCGCCAAGGCGGTCGTCATCGGCGGCGGCGTCTCCGGCTGGAACGCGGCGCAGATCGCCATCGGCATGGGCTTCCACGTGACCCTGCTCGACAGGGACATCAACAAGCTCAAGGAAGCCGACAAGGTCTTCGGTACGAAGATCCAGACCGTCGTCTCCAACGCCTTCGAGCTGGAGAAGGCCTGCCTGGAGGCGGACCTCGTCATCGGCGCCGTCCTCATCCCGGGCGCCAAGGCCCCGAAGCTGGTCACCAACGAGCTCGTGTCCCGGATGAAGCCCGGAAGTGTCCTTGTCGACATCGCCATCGACCAGGGCGGCTGCTTCGAGGACTCCCGGCCGACCACTCACGCCGAGCCGACCTTCCCGGTCCACGAGTCGGTCTTCTACTGCGTCGCCAACATGCCCGGCGCGGTCCCGAACACCTCCACCTACGCGCTCACCAACGCCACGCTGCCCTACATCGTCGAACTCGCCGACAAGGGCTGGGTCGAGGCGCTGCGCCGCGATCCGGCACTGGCAAAGGGTCTCAACGCCCATGACGGCAAGGTCGTTTACCGCGAGGTCGCGGAGGCGCACGGGCTGGAGCACGTGGAGCTCGAGTCGCTGCTCGGCTGAGCCGGGAGGCTAAGTCACCTTTTCGTAAAGGCGATACGTCAACAAGGCGCGTCAACGGCGTCCACCTGGCCGGACCTTGCCCGACAAGGTCCGGCCGGATGTGTGTATGGTCACTTTGCGGCTCTCGGCCAACTCGCCTCGAACGTAACTCTTCGACCGATTCGCACACCGGTGAAACCTGCCGTGCGACGGCCGTACGCCCTTGACAGAGGGATGTTTCATTGCCGACACATCGGGCCGGGTCCGGCGGATTGTGTTGCTGCGGACGCCCGACACGCCATAGAGTCGCCGACTGTCGGCATGGTGCCACGCTGACCTTGTCTAGAAGTTTCCTGGTCACCAAGGAGGTAAGACGACTTGTGAATGAGTCGACATTTGCTCCCGGGGGTGGTCAACCAGGAATGCCTACGCGGGACCCGGGTTCCGCGGGGCTCGAGGCTGTCGGCTCCGTCGCTGTCCGAACCTTCGCAGCCCACCAGAGCCAGAGCAGCCCCCATATGGCTCTGTCAGCACACCAGAGCATGGATGGCCATCACGTGAACGCCATGGCCGGCGACGGAAGTGGCGCGCCCCACAACCACTTCGCCGACTACGACGAACTGCCCGACGGGCACTTCTACGACCCCGATGCCGAGTACGAGCCGGATCCGGAGTACGCGGCCACGCTCGCGCCCGACGCGGCCCGACAGCGCCGTGAGCGCGTCGGACCGACCGGACGCCCGCTGCCGTACTTCCCGATCCCGGGCCCGCTGACCCAGCACGGCCCCGCGACGATCATCGCGATGTGCAACCAGAAGGGCGGCGTCGGCAAGACGACGTCGACCATCAACCTGGGTGCCGCGCTCGCGGAGTACGGCCGGCGCGTGCTGCTCGTCGACTTCGATCCGCAGGGCGCGCTGTCGGTCGGTCTCGGCGTCAATCCGATGGAGCTCGACCTCACCGTCTACAACCTGCTCATGGAGCGGGGCATGGCGGCGGACGAGGTGCTCCTGAAGACCGCGGTCCCCAACATGGACCTGCTGCCCAGCAACATCGACCTGTCGGCCGCCGAGGTGCAGCTGGTCTCCGAGGTCGCGCGCGAGTCCACGCTCCAGCGTGCCCTCAAGCCGCTCCTGGACGACTACGACTACATCGTCATCGACTGCCAGCCCTCGCTCGGCCTGCTCACCGTGAACGCCCTGACGGCGGCCCACAAGGTGATAGTGCCGCTCGAGTGCGAGTTCTTCGCCCTCAGGGGTGTGGCGCTGCTGACCGAGACCATCGAGAAGGTCCAGGAGCGGCTCAACCCGGAGCTGGAGCTCGACGGCATCCTCGCGACCATGTACGACTCGCGCACCGTGCACAGCCGTGAGGTGCTCGCGCGTGTCGTCGAGGCGTTCGACGACCACGTCTACCACACGGTCATCGGGCGCACGGTCCGCTTCCCGGAGACCACGGTCGCCGGTGAGCCGATCACCACGTACGCCTCCAACTCCGTCGGCGCCGCCGCCTACCGTCAGCTCGCCAGGGAGGTGCTCGCCCGGTGTCACGCCGAGTGAGTCTGCCGGGGGCCGACGAACTCTTCCGTACGACAGGGGGAATGGCGCTCCAGCCGTCCGCGCCCCGGCGCCCCGCCAACGGCGAGGCCCGGGTGCCGGCGCCGGCCGGCGAGAGCGACGGGGTGGCGGCCGGCGGCGCGGAGGACGCGCCGCAGGCGGTGCCCGCGCAGGGCGGCGACGGCGACGGCGCCGAGCATGCGGCGGCCGACGCCGGCCAGGGCGACGCCGGGGAGTCCCGCACCAGGGGCGCCGCCGGGGAGCGTCCGGAGCGGCGGCAGGGCGCGCAGGAAGGTTCTGCCGCAGGCGCCGCCGACGACGGCCAGCCCCGCAAGCGCGGGCGAGCCGCCGCTCGTCGGCCCAGCGGGCGCGAACGCCACGACGAGAAGATCACCGTCTATGTCTCCGCCGAGGAGCTCATGGACCTGGAGCACGCCCGTCTGGTGCTCCGCGGCGAGCACGGGCTGGCCGTGGACCGGGGGCGCATCGTCCGCGAGGCGGTCGCCGTGGTCCTCGCCGACCTGGAGAGCCGCGGGGACGCCAGCATCCTCGTACGACGGCTGCGCGGGCGGTAGCGGTAGCCTGCGGGGGTCATGACCTCGAACGACGTACCCGCATCTGCCTCCGGCGGCGCAGCCGGTCGCAGGCGTGCGCTGGGGCGGGGTCCGGGAACGGCGCGGGTACCCGTCGAGCCGGAGTCCGGGGCGGCCGCCCCGGAACCGTCGGTCGCGCAACCGGCAGCACCGGACGGGACGGTCACGGAGCCGGCAGCACCGGAGCCGGCCGCGACCGAGCCTGCCACGACCGGACCGGCCGTCCCGGAGTCGGCGCTCGCCGTACCTGCCGTCACGGATCCGCCCGCGGTCGAACCGCCGGTGGCGGACCGGGCCGCACCGGAACCGCCCGTTGCCGAACCTGCTCTCACGGAACCGCCCGCAGGTGAACCGCCGACGGCGGATCCGGTTGCCGCGGATCCGGTCGCGGCGGAGTCGGCAGCCATGGAGTCGGCCGTCGTGGGGGCCGACGCTCCCGGGCCGGTTCCCGCGGAAGCCGCGGTTCCGGAGCCCGTCATGGCCGAAGCCGTCGCTCCGGATCCGGTCGCCGTGGCGCAGGAACCGTCCGACGGCGTCTTCAAGGTGCGGCTCGCCAACTTCGAGGGACCCTTCGACCTGCTGCTGCAGCTGATCTCCAAGCACAAGATGGACGTCACCGAGGTCGCGCTGTCGAAGGTCACCGACGAGTTCATGGCGCACATCCGGGCCATGGGGCCGGACTGGGACCTCGACCAGACGACGGAGTTCCTGGTCGTGGCCGCCACGCTGCTCGATCTGAAGGCGGCCCGGCTGCTGCCCGCCGCGGAGGTCGAGGACGAGGCCGACCTGGCCCTGCTGGAGGCCCGGGACCTGCTCTTCGCCCGTCTGCTGCAGTACCGGGCCTACAAGCAGGTCGCCGACATCTTCACGCACCGGCTGGAGAGCGAGGGCCGCCGCTACCCCCGCACCGTCGGACTCGAACCGCACCACGCCGAGCTGCTGCCCGAGGTGGTCATCAGCATCGGCGCGGAGGGGTTCGCGAAGCTCGCGGTCAAAGCGATGCAGCCCAGGGCCAAGCCGCAGGTGTACGTCGACCACATCCACGCGCCGCTGGTGAGCGTGCAGGAGCAGGCCGGGATCGTCGTCGCCCGGCTGCGGGAGCTCGGCGAGGCCAGCTTCCGGACGCTGGTCGAGGACACCGACGACACCCTCACCGTCGTCGCCCGCTTCCTCGCGCTGCTGGAGCTGTACCGGGAGAAGGCCGTCGCCCTCGACCAGGAGACCGCGCTGGGCGAGCTGCTGGTGCGCTGGACCGGCGGGGACGGGAACGCGCAGCCGACGGTCACCGACGAGTTCGACCGGCCGCCCGAGGAGCCCGAGAAGGAGACGCGGAAGTGAGCGAGGAGACCGTCGCCGCACTGGACCTCAAGCCGGCCCTGGAGGCCGTCCTGATGGTCGTCGACGAACCCGCGACCGAGGAGCATCTCGCGAAGATCCTGCAGCGGCCCCGGCGCCAGATCGCCGACGCGCTGCGCGAGCTGGCCGACGAGTACACCGTGCAGGGGCGCGGTTTCGAGCTCAGGCTCGTCGCGGGCGGCTGGCGCTTCTACACCCGGCCCGAGTACGCGGCGGCCGTGGAGGGCTTCGTCCTGGACGGGCAGCAGGCCCGGCTCACCCAGGCGGCGCTGGAGACCCTGGCGGTCGTCGCCTACCGTCAGCCGGTCAGCCGCAGCAGGGTCTCCGCGGTGCGCGGAGTGAACTGCGACGGTGTCATGCGCACCCTGCTCCAGCGCGGTCTGGTGGAGGAGGCGGGCGCGGAACCCGAAACAGGTGCGATCCTGTACGTGACGACGAACTACTTTCTGGAGCGGATGGGCCTGCGCGGCCTGGACGAGCTCCCGGAACTCGCGCCCTTCCTCCCGGAGGCGGAGGCGATCGAGGCCGAGACCCAGGAGGCGGTGCCGTCGTTCGATCCGGACGCTCCGGATTCCGAGGACGCAGACGACAAGACGGAAATTTGATGCGAAGCAGCAGCGGCAGGAACAGCAGCGGAAACAACGGCGGGAGCCGTGGTGGCAACAGCGGCGGCCGCGGCGGGAGCAGCGGTGGGCGCGGTAACTACCGCGGCGCCGGTAACGCCCGTGACGACAAGCAGGGCGGCCGGCCGAAGAAGCCCCGCCCCGAGGAGCGCCGCTACGACGTGGGCCCGGGCGGCACCCATGAAGGCCCCAAGTCCGGGCGGGGCGCCTCCGCACGCGGCGGCGCCAAGGGCGGCCCCAAGCAGGGGCAGGGCACCGGGCGCGGCCGTTCGGTCCCGGCGACCTCGCGCGAGTACGAGGCCCGCGCCGAGGAGCGCAACCGCGAGCGGTACGCGGCCAAGAAGGACGTCAAGCTGCCCAAGACCTTCCCGGGCGCCGAGCAGGAGGGCGAGCGGCTGCAGAAGATCCTCGCGCGCGCGGGCTACGGTTCGCGGCGGGCCTGCGAGGAGCTGATCGAGCAGGCGCGGGTCGAGGTCAACGGCGAGATCGTCCTGGAGCAGGGCAAGCGGGTCGACCCGGAGAAGGACGAGGTCAAGGTCGACGGCCTGACCGTCGCGACCCAGTCGTACCAGTTCTTCTCGCTGAACAAGCCGGCCGGCGTCGTCTCCACGATGGAGGACAACGAGGGCCGTCAGTGCCTCGGCGACTACGTGACCAACCGCGAGACGCGGCTGTTCCACGTGGGCCGGCTCGACACCGAGACCGAGGGCGTCATCCTGCTCACCAACCACGGCGAGCTCGCGCACCGGCTGACGCACCCCAAGTACGGCGTGAAGAAGGTCTACCTCGCGCACATCGTGGGCCCGATCCCGCGCGACCTGGGCAAGAAGCTCAAGGACGGCATCCAGCTGGACGACGGGTACGCGAAGGCGGACCACTTCCGGGTCGTCGAGCAGACCGGCAAGAACTACCTGGTCGAGGTGACCCTGCACGAGGGCCGCAAGCACATCGTGCGCCGGATGCTGGCGGAGGCCGGGTTCCCGGTGGACAAGCTGGTGCGCGTCGCCTTCGGGCCGATCACCCTGGGCGACCAGAAGTCGGGCTGGCTGCGCCGGCTGTCCAACACCGAGGTCGGCATGCTGATGAAGGAAGTCGACCTCTAAAGCCTTGTGCGGTACGGCACCCCCTTTTATAGTCGTAGTGACTATTACTAGGGGGTGTTCGTCATGGTGTCCGGCCCGCACGGCTACGACAAGCACGCCTACGAGCCCTTCGCGGTCACCGTCGACCTCGCCGTCCTGACGCTGCGCGCGGGCGTCCTGCACGTCCTGCTCGTCGAGCGCGGTCAGGAGCCGTACGCCGGACACTGGGCGCTGCCCGGCGGCTTCGTGCTCCCGGACGAGTCCGCGGAGACCGCCGCTCGGCGGGAACTCGCCGAGGAGACCGGCCTGAAGGACGTCTCCGGGCTGCACCTGGAGCAGGTGCGCACCTACAGCGAGCCCGGCCGCGACCCCCGGATGCGGGTCGTGTCCGTGGCCTTCGCCGCCCTGCTGCCCGACGCCCCCGAGCCCACCGGCGGCGGCGACGCGGCCCAGGCGCGCTGGCAGCCGTACGACGACGTCGAGCCGCTCGCCTTCGACCACGACCGGATCCTGGCCGACGCCCACGACCGGGTCGGCGCCAAGCTCGAGTACACCTGCCTCGCGACCGCCTTCTGCCCGCCCGAGTTCACCCTCGGCGAGCTGCAGCAGGTCTACGAGACGGTGTGGGGGACCGTCCTCGACCGTCCCAACTTCCGGCGCAAGGTGCTCGCCACCCCGGGCTTCGTCGAGCCCGTGCCCGGCGCCGCACGTCTGACCGGCGGACGCGGCAAGCCCGCCGCCCTCTACCGCGCGGGCACCGCCACCGCACTCCACCCGCCCCTGCTGCGACCGCCCCGGGAAGGACGCCCCGCATGACCACCTCGACCACCGTCAGGAAGCGCGCCACCGGCTCCCTGCTGGGCCTCGCCCTGGGCGACGCGCTCGGCTTCCCCACCGAGTTCAACGACGTCCCGTCGATCCTCGCCAAGTGCGGGCCGTGGCGGGAGATGGAACTGCCCGCGCGCGCCTTCGTCTCGGACGACACGCAGATGACCCTCGCGGTGGGGCGCGCCCTGCGGACCGCCATGGACCGCGGGCTGCTCGTGCCGGCGTCGCTGGAGCGGCCGCTGCGCGAGGAGTTCGTGGACTGGTACCGGTCGCCGGACAACAACCGGGCCCCGGGCCGGACCTGCCTGACCGCCTGCGACCTCCTCGAGGACGACGAACGCCTGTGGCAGGACGCCAGTCGGATCGGCTCCAAGGGCTGCGGCGCCAACATGCGCGTCGCCCCCGTCGGCCTCGTCCCCGGCCTCAGTGACGAGCAGCGGGCCGGGGCGGCCCAGCTCCAGTCCGCCCTCACCCATGGTCACCCCACCGCGCTCGCCGCCTCCGACCTCACGGCCCACGCCGTACGGCTGCTCGCCCAGGGCGCCGACCCGGCCGCCCTGGTGGGGCTGCTGCGCTCGTACGCCCTCGACAACCGCACCCGCTATCACCACCGCTGGCTCGGCGACCTGTGGACCCGCAGCCAGGACCCCAGCGCGGAGCACTTCATCGCGCGCGGCTGGGACGAGTGCCTGGGCGTGCTGGAGCGACTGCAGGAGACGCTGCGCCGCCCGTCGCCCGAGACCGACCCCTGTCTGGACGCCGGGGAGGGGTGGATCGCCGAGGAGGCCATGGCAGCCGGCCTGCTGTGCTTCCTGCTCTTCCCCGACGAGCCGGTGACCGCGCTGCGCCGGGCCGCCTGTTCGTCCGGGGACTCCGACTCCATCGCCTGTCTGGCCGGGGCCTTCGCCGGCGCCTACGCCGGCGCCGACGCCTGGCCGACGGCATGGGCGGACCGGATCGAGTACCAGGGGGAACTGGTGACGCTCGGGGCGCTCTGGGACCAGTGAGCCGCCGGTGGGCCGGTGGCTCAGGCCAGCTTGATCGTGCCGCCCGTGACCGTGATCTGCTGCGCGGGCAGCGGACTGGGCGCCGGCCCGCCGGCCACCGAGCCGTCGGCGATGCGGAACTCGCTCTTGTGGCAGGGGCAGTGGATGATGCCGTCGGCGATGCCGGCGACCGTGCAGCCCTGGTGCGTGCAGACCGCGGAGAACGCCTTGAAGTCGTCCTTCGCCGGCTGGGTCACGACCACCTTCTCGTCGGCGAAGATCTTGCCGCCGCCCACGGGGATGTCGGTCGTCTTCGCCAGTTCCTGGCCGGCGGCGGCCGACGACTTCTCGGACGAGGACGACGCGTTGTCGTCGCCGTAGGTGCTGCACCCCGCCGTGAGCGCCGCTGCCGCGCCGCCCGTCGCCAGGAGAACCGTGCGTCGTGTCGCGGGGAGGGTCATGTCGTCACTCCGAAGGTGCGGAAGAACCAGAGGGCCGAGGTCAGCCAGATCACCGTCAGCGCGGCGAAGACGAGTCCGCCGACGATCGGCAGCAGCCAGCCCGGCAGGCGCTCCCAGCGGAGCAGCAGCATCTTGGCACTGAAAGCGCCGAAGAAGAAGCAACCCAGGACGGAGTGCCACATCACGCGTGTTTCGTACGTCTGCCAGCCAAGCGCGTACAGACAGTGCACGGCAACCGGGACCGCGATCAAGAAGGCCGCGCGGCCGGACCAGCGGTGCAGTCTGCCCGACCAGGCCGGGCCGGGCAGCCTCCCGTACAGCATCAGCGCCGAGACCAGCTGCACCAGGGCGAAGAACATCGCGGCCGACGCCAGCCAGGACTTCACCGCGCCCGTGCTGCTGAAGCCGGCCAGGTTGAAGGCCGTCCCGGCCGGGTCGTGGACCTTGCCGTACACGCCCAGGGCGAGCGCCACCGCGGCGGCGACGAGCGCCGGGACCAGATAGCGGGCCGGGTGCGGGCCGCGTCCCGCGGGCTCGGGCGCGGGGAAGCCCTGGGTGGCGGCGTTCGGGTCGATGGTCATGGTGGCTCCCTGCTCGAAGGGGTCAGGGGGTGGCGGGGCGGGCCGTGAGCCGCTCGCCGTCGACCGTCACCGTGCCGGTCCGCGGGTCGATGCGGGGAGCGGGGGAGGGCTCGCCGTCGCGGGTGACGATGCCGACCTGACCGCCGTCCTTCAGGACGATCCAGCCGCCGTCGATCCTCGCGGAGCGCACGGTGGCCGTCGCCCGCCACAGCCCAGACGGCTTCCTCGCCCGGTCCACGGTGAAGGCGTGGCGCCCCCCGACGTCGACCGTGCCGTCGATCCTCCGGCCGTCCCGCAGCGTGCCCTCCAGCTTCGCGCCGTGCTCGCCGGTGAGCCGCAGCGTGCCGTCGTCCTTCACGTCGCCCTTGAGCCAGGACTCCTGGGTGCGGCCGTCGCAGTAGTAGGCGATCGCCCTGCCGTCGCGGACGGAGACGGCGACCGCCGCCGCGTCGTCGTCGGTGCGGCCGGCGTAGTCGGCGTCGGCCGCCCGGCCGCGGGAGGGGGTGGGCGCGGGCGTGGGGGAGACCGTGCTCCGGGCGGGGGCCGGACTGGGCGGCCGCTTCTCGTACGAGGACGACGCGGTGCGCGTCTCCGTCGTCGCGTTGAGCGTCAGCAGGAACAGGCCGAACACCAGTCCCGCGAGAAGGGTGAGCAGGGGTCCTGGACGCTTCATGTCGGGCCTTCCCCGATGCGGGTGTCCTGCCGTCAGAGTGTCATCAGAGCGCAGGCCGCACCCGCCGTAAAGGGCGTGCGGGGGCGTTGTCGTCTCGGCACGCGGGCGGCGCGCACCGGACCGGCACGGCATGACTAGGCTGGATGAGTCAAGAGCCGTAGGCCGGTACATCGGCATTCAGCAGCACGTCAGCACGTCAGCACAGCAGCACAGCAGCACTCAGCAGCACGTCAGCACTTCAGCGAGGAGCAGCGCCGTGGCGGTACGAGCGGTCCGGGGAGCCGTCCAACTCGAGCGGGACGAGGCCGGCCACATGGACGAGCAGGTGGGGGCTCTGCTCACCGCCGTCCTGGAGCGCAACTCGCTCAGCGTCGACGACCTGATCAGCATCTGGTTCACGGCCACGCCCGACCTGCACAGCGACTTCCCGGCGGCCGCGGCCCGCAAGCTCGGCATCGTCGACGTGCCGCTGATCTGCGCCCAGGAACTCGACATCGAGGGCGCCATGCCGCGGGTCGTCCGCATCCTCGCGCACATCGAGTCCGACCGGCCGCGCGCCGACATCAACCACGTCTACCTCGGCGCCGCGGCCGGACTGCGCAAGGACATCGCCCAGTGAGGACCGCACTCGTCGTCGGCACCGGGCTGATCGGCACGTCCGCCGCGCTCGCCCTCGCCCAGCGGGGCGTCACCGTCCACCTCGCCGACCACGACCCCGAGCAGGCCCGTACGGCGGCTGCGCTGGGCGCGGGCTCCGACGAGCAGCCCGAGGGCCCGGTGGACCTCGCGATCATCGCCGCCCCGCCCGCACACGTGGCCGGCGTGCTCGCCGACGCGATGCGCCGGGGGGTGGCCCGCGGCTACCTCGACGTGGCCAGCGTCAAGGGCGGACCGCGCCGCGAGCTGCAGGCGCTCGGCCTGGACCTGTCGGCGTACATCGGCACGCACCCCATGTCGGGCCGCGAGAAGTCGGGTCCGCTGGCCGCGACCGGCGACCTCTTCGAGGGCCGGCCGTGGGTCCTCACGCCGACCCGGGACACCGACACCGAGGTGCTGAACCTCGCCCTGGAGCTGGTCTCGCACTGCCGGGCCGTCCCGGTGGTCATGGACGCGGACGCCCACGACCGCGCGGTGGCGCTCGTCTCCCACATGCCCCACCTGGTCTCCAGCATGGTCGCGGCGCGCCTGGAGCACGCCGAGGAGGCCGCCGTACGGCTGTGCGGACAGGGCATCCGGGACGTCACCCGGATCGCCGCCTCCGACCCCCGGATGTGGATCGACATCCTCTCCGCGAACCCGGGGCCGGTCGCCGACCTGCTCACCGACGTCGCCGCCGACCTGGAGGAGACGGTGCAGGCGTTGCGCGCGCTGCAGTCCTCCGACGACGCCAAGCGGCGCGAGGGCGCCGGCGGCATCGAGGACGTGCTGCGCCGCGGCAACGCGGGCCAGGTCCGCGTCCCCGGCAAGCACGGGGCCGCTCCGCGGGCCTACGAGGTCGTCGCCGTGCTCATCGACGACCAGCCCGGGCAGCTGGCCCGCATCTTCGCCGACGCGGGGCAGGCGGGCGTCAACGTCGAGGACGTCCGCATCGAGCACGCGACGGGGCAGCAGGCGGGCCTGGTCCAGCTGATGGTCGAGCCCAAGTCGGCGCCGGTCCTCTCGGCGGCGTTGCGCGAGAAGGGCTGGGCGATCCGGCAGTAGACGTCCCGGGGGGCGGGGACGCGGGGGCGCGGCGGCGTGGACGCGTGTTGCCGGTGCGGCCGTCACCCGGGGGCGCACCACGGACCCCCGCTGCCCCCGGCCCCCGCCGCGGGCCCGGACGGGACGCGTCCTCGGACGCCGGACGGGCCGACGGAGGCGCAAATCGGCCGCGGCCGGACGAGTGACCTGTGCCCGGTAACCTTGTGCGGGGCACAGTCGCGCCCCCGTACACCCACCGCCTCGCACCAGGAAGGTGTCCCCCCGTGGAAAACGGCGCCGCCCAGCCCGTGATTGTCGCCATAGACGGCCCCTCCGGCACGGGCAAGTCGAGCACGTCCAAGGCCGTGGCCGCCCAGCTCGGGCTGAGCTACCTGGACACCGGCGCCCAGTACCGGGCGATCACGTGGTGGATGGTCAGCAACGCGATCGACATCGAGGACCCCTCGGCGATCGCCGCCGTCGCCGGCAAGCCGGAGATCGTCTCCGGCACCGACCCGGCCCACCCGACCATCACGGTCGACGGTGTCGACGTGTCCGCTCCCATCCGCACCCAGGAGGTCACCTCCAAGGTCAGCGCGGTCAGCGCGGTTCCGGAGGTGCGGGCCCGGATCACCGAGCTGCAGCGCTCGCTGGCGGCCTCCGCGGAGAAGGGCATCGTCGTCGAGGGACGGGACATCGGCACCACCGTGCTGCCCGACGCCGACCTGAAGATCTTCCTCACCGCCTCCCCGGAGGCGCGCGCGGCCCGCCGCAGCGGCGAGCTGAAGGGCGCGGACGTCCACGCCACCCGGGAGGCGCTGATCAAGCGGGACGCCGCCGACTCCTCCCGCAAGACCTCCCCGCTCGCCAAGGCGGACGACGCCGTCGAGGTGGACACCACCGAGCTGACGCTGACCCAGGTCATCGAGTGCGTCGTCACCCTCGTCGAGGAGAAGCGGACCGCGAGGTGACGGCGACGCCCGCGCCCTCGGAGAAGGGCGCAGAGGTCGGACGGCGCATCGGCGTCGGCCTGATGTACGGGCTGTGGAAGCCACGGGTGCTGGGCGCCTGGAAGGTGCCCGCGACCGGTCCGCTGATCTTCGCGATCAACCACTCCCACAACATCGACGGCCCGATGGTGATGGGCGTGGCGCCGCGGCCGACGCACTTCCTGATCAAGAAGGAGGCGTTCATCGGCCCGCTGGACCCCTTCCTGACCCGTATCGGCCAGCTCAAGGTCGACCGGGACACCACCGACCGGACGGCCATCACCCGCGCGCTGGGCGTGCTGGACAACGGCGGGGTCCTCGGGATCTTCCCGGAGGGCACCCGCGGCGAGGGCGACTTCGCCGCCCTGCGCGCCGGGCTGGCCTACTTCGCGGTGCGCGGCGGAGCGCCGATCGTCCCCGTCGCCGTGCTGGGAAGCACGGAGCGGCGCGGACGGTTGATAAAGGCGCTGCCCCCGCTGCGCTCCCGCGTCGACGTCGTCTTCGGAGACCCCTTCGAGGCCGGCGACGGCAGTGGACGGCGCACCCGCAAGGCGCTGGACGAGGCCACGGAACGCATCCAGAAGCAGCTCGCCGCACACCTGGAAAACGCCAGGCGCCTGACCGGGCGCTGAGCGACACTGAATAACCGAGTAGTGGATCAACCTGAACAAAACGGGCGCTCCACCGATCACCACGAATGAACGACGAGGTACGGACTTCATGAACGACCACATCCAGCCCGACGGCTCGGGATCCTTCGAGCACGACCACGGGGCGCTCGGCGACGCCGAGTACGCGGAGTTCATGGAGCTCGCCGCGGTAGAGGGCTTCGACATCGAGGACGTCGAGGGGGCGATCGAGGCCGCCGGTCACGGCCCGCTGCCCGTGCTCGCCGTCGTCGGCCGTCCGAACGTCGGCAAGTCGACCCTGGTGAACCGGATCATCGGCCGCCGTGAGGCCGTCGTCGAGGACAAGCCGGGCGTCACCCGCGACCGCGTGACCTACGAGGCCGAGTGGGCGGGCCGCCGCTTCAAGGTCGTCGACACCGGCGGCTGGGAGCAGGACGTCCTCGGCATCGACGCGTCCGTGGCCGCGCAGGCCGAGTACGCGATCGAGGCGGCCGACGCCGTCGTCTTCGTCGTGGACGCCAAGGTCGGCGCGACCGACACCGACGAGGCGGTCGTCCGGCTGCTGCGCAAGGCCGGCAAGCCCGTCGTGCTCGCCGCCAACAAGGTCGACGGCCAGAGCGGCGAGGCCGACGCGGCGTACCTGTGGTCCCTCGGCCTCGGCGAGCCGCACCCCGTCTCCGCCCTGCACGGCCGCGGCACCGGCGACATGCTGGACGCGGTCCTGGAGGCGCTGCCGGAGGCCCCCGAGCAGAGCTTCGGCGCCGCGGTCGGCGGACCGCGCCGCATCGCGCTCATCGGCCGCCCGAACGTCGGCAAGTCCTCGCTGCTCAACAAGGTGGCGAACGAAGAGCGCGTCGTCGTCAACGAGATGGCGGGCACCACCCGTGACCCGGTCGACGAGCTGATCGAACTCGGCGGCGTGACCTGGAAGTTCGTCGACACGGCCGGTATCCGCAAGCGCGTCCACCTCCAGCAGGGCGCCGACTACTACGCCTCGCTGCGTACCGCGGCGGCCGTGGAGAAGGCCGAGGTGGCGGTCATCCTGATCGACGCCTCCGAGTCGATCTCGGTGCAGGACCAGCGCATCGTCACGATGGCCGTGGACGCCGGGCGCGCACTGGTCATCGCCTACAACAAGTGGGACACCCTCGACGAGGAGCGCCGCTACTACCTGGAGCGGGAGATCGAGACCGAGTTCGCCCAGGTGGCGTGGGCGCCGCGGGTCAACGTCTCGGCGCGCACCGGGCGGCACATGGAGAAGCTGGTCCCGGCGATCGAGACCGCCCTGGCCGGCTGGGAGACCCGTGTCCCGACGGGCCGCCTCAACGCCTTCCTCGGCGAGCTGGTCGCGGCCCACCCGCACCCGGTCCGGGGCGGCAAGCAGCCGCGCATCCTCTTCGGCACCCAGGCCGGCACCAAGCCCCCGCGGTTCGTGTTCTTCGCCTCCGGGTTCATCGAGGCGGGCTACCGGCGCTTCATCGAGCGCCGACTGCGCGAGGAGTTCGGCTTCGACGGCACGCCGATCCACATCTCGGTGCGGGTGCGCGAGAAGCGCGGCGGCAACAAGAAGAAGTGACACGACACGGCTGGAGGGCGGCACCCCAAGTGGGTGCCGCCCTCCAGCCGCGTCCGGAGTCGCTCAGAAGGCCCTGCGGGGGGCCGGCGGGAGCGCCGCGGGGACGTGGTGCATCGCCGCCGTGGGCGTGGCCTGCTGGCCGATCTGCCCGACGCGCTGCCACTGGGACTGCTGTCCCATGCCGTGCCGCGCGGTCTGCGCCCCCGCGCTGTAGGCGCTGTACGAGCTGCTGAACGACCCCGGGCGCGGCGCCGGGTACGAGCTCGTGTGGTGCGGGATGTTCCCGAAGGCGGTGAAGCCCAGTTCGTCCTCGCCGCTGCGGTCGCCCGGCAGCGAACGGAACGTCTTGACGTACTCGGAGTAGAGCGCGTCGTAGATCGGCGTGGCCGATGGGCCGCCCTGGGAGTCCTCGGCCGGTCGTGTGGACGGGATCGACGGGTAGGGCGGGCGGCGGGGAACGTCGTAGGTGTGCACGTATGTCCAAACGACGCGGCACGGGAAGGGATGCGGCACACCGGCCGTCCGCGGAGGGCGCGCGGGCGCGGAACGCGGGGGAGGGCGTGGGACCGCGGATCCCGGGGGCGGACGCGAAGTCGCGGATCACGAGGGTGGACGCGGGGCCGCGGATCACGGGGGCGGACGCGCGGGCGCGGATCACGGGGGCGGACGCGGGGTCGTGGATCACAGGGGAGGGAGCGGGGCCGCGGATCACCGGCGGCTGCTCCGCGCCGTGGGACCCCAGGCGCCCGGGTTCCGACCCCCGGGCTCCAGCCCCCGACCCCGACCCCCGGGCTCCGGCCCCCCGGGCTCCGGGCTCTGACCCCCGACCCCCGGGCTTCCGGCCCCAGGCCCCGGGCCCCGGGCCCGCGGTCCGACGCGGGCTCAGGTGCCCGCGAGGGGCATCGCCGCGCCGACCAACTGCCCGTTCGCCGCGGCCTTGTCCAGCGCGTCCCGCAGGAGGTCCTCCCGCGGCTGGCGCCCGATGGAGCCGACCGGCGCCGCGAACATCAGGACCTGCTGGTGCTTGTTGGCCGCGGCTCGCCAACCCTCCGTCACCTGCAGCGGCTGGTGCGCCTGCCACCAGGCGACCGGCTGGCCGCCGTTCGACGAGGGCTGCAGCACGGCGTGCAGCTGTCCCATCGCGAGGAGCACGGACCAGCCGTGCTGCACCGGCGGCACCTCGGTCAGCTCGCTCAGCGGCATGAAGCCCTGCTCGATGAGCAGCGGCAGGAAGTCGTCGCCCGCGCCGATCGTGCCGGGCCGCACGATGGGCGCGGTCGGCTCGACCACCAGGGCCGGGTGCAACTCCCCGGCGATCAGGACGAGTCCGCTGGTCACGCCGAGCACCGCCTGCTCGGGCACGACCTTGTCGGGGTCCAGGTCGACGGTGTCGCCGCTGATGGAGCGCACCGCGCCCTGCAACTGCTCCTCGGTGACCTGCACGACCTGGGAGGGCAGGCAGGTGGCGTGGGCGAAGGCGAGGACGGCGGTCTCGTCCCCGATGAACAGGACGGTGCTGGTGTGCTCGTTCGCGGAGTCGCCCGGGGTGCGGCAGGACGTGCAGTCGTAACTGCCCGGGGCGTTGTCTCCGGCGAGCAGCCGGTCGGCTTCTTCGTCGCCGATCTCGGCGCGTACCTCGTCGCTGACGTCGAGCATGCGCGGCACGGGTGGCTCCCTCGGATGCGGTGCGTGCGAGGCCGGGTGACTCCGGCTCGTGGTCCGGGTGGGTCCCCGGCTCATGAAGAAGACAACGGGCGATCTGTGGCGGGAGTCACGCTGTACGGCGAACGGAATCGAACCATTCTGCGTGCTTGGTCGCACTGCGTGCCCGGACGGGCACTTTATGTCAAGTAACGGGCAGGTCACGGAGGTTGGCCCGGTGAACTGGCTCACAGTCGGGTCGGACTTCCGGTCGACAAATCAGGAAATGAACGAATGAACCGGGTGACCGGAATTCGCCGCTACCTAAGGTAACCGCCAACTGGCCTGGGGGAACGGGGGGTTGGTTGATAACGGGGCGTCAGGTCCATAGATTGCTCCGCCGTGTGCAACGAGCACCGCTCGGGTACGTCCGCCGGCCGCGCAGAGCCAGACCGCGCAGCACGACCGCCGACGGACGGGGCGGAGCGCGACGACCGCGTCCCTGCGCGGCCGACGCGCCCCGGTCAGGGGGAGCCCGGGTACGTAGAGAGGGATCTACATGTCCGAATGTGCCGATCACTACACCCGCAAGTCGTCGCGCAAGACGGCGGTCCTCGCCGGGGCGGTGCTTCTCGCCCCCCTCGGACTGCTGTCCGCCACCGGTGACGCGGCGGCTGCCGACAGCGGGGTGTGGGACCGCATCGCCCAGTGCGAGAGCGGCGGCAACTGGCACATCAACACCGGCAACGGCTACTACGGTGGGCTGCAGTTCTCCGCCGGTACCTGGCGCGCGTACGGCGGCACCGCCTACGCGTCCACCGCCGACAAGGCCAGCAAGGCACAGCAGATCTCCGTCGCCACCAAGGTGCAGAACTCCCAGGGGTGGGGCGCGTGGCCGACCTGCTCGGCGCGCGCCGGGGCGTCCGGCAGCGCACCGGGGGCGGGCTCGTCCTCCGGGTCGGGCGAGGCCGGGTCCGCCTCCTCGAAGTCCGGTTCCTCGAACAGCTGGAACCACTCGAACAAGTCGAACAGCTCGAAGTCCACGAAGTCGCGCTCCTCGGAGTCGAGCTCCACCAGGTCGAGCTCCTCGCAGACGCAGGAGCGCACGGCGAGCCAGACCTCGCGCGGCTCGTCCCGCGGTGACTACACCGTCCGCCAGGGCGACACGCTGAGCACCATCGCGGCCCGGAATGGGATGACCTGGCAGCGGGTCTACGCCGAGAACCGGGCCGTCATCGGCGGCGACCCGGACCTGATCGTCCCCGGGCAGCGCCTCACGCTCTGAGCCGTTCCCCCTCCGTGACACGGCGGCCCCACCCGGTGAGACGACCGGCTGGGGCCGCCACGGTTGCACAGGCCCCGGGGTCCGGGCCGCGCGGGCCGGCCGGGTCCCCGCCCCCCGGAGGACGTACGGAGGATGTGTGGGGGAGCCGTGTATTTCCTATGAGCCGTCAGCTTTTCCGGCCCCGCACGGAAGGAAATGCAGCAGGGTCCGGGAGTGGTTCTGAACGCGCTTTCCGACGCGATATCCGGAGCGTCGGAACGACCTCCGGGAATTGCGTTCGAATACGCGTGGAACGCGCGCGGAACCGCCCGTACGTGTGACGTTCCGCTGTGCACGGATGGCGGAACGGCGACCTAAACACATGTCGTGATCCTGTGACAGAAGTGTGACCGGAGTGATCCGCGGCCGCCGTACGGGGTTCCCCGGGGCCGGGCGCGCGGCCTAGCGTGGCGGCATGGCACCGAACAGCACTCCGCCAGTGGAGCCCCAGGACAACCCGGACGGGTACGTCGGCCTCGAGGCCGCACAGGCCGAGCGGCTCGCGCGCGAGCGGGGGTGGTCGACGGTGCGCCTGCTGGAGCCCGGGACGATCGTCACCATGGAGTACCGCTTCGGGCGGCTGAACTTCGAGGTGCGGGACGGGCGCGTGGCGCGCGCCTGGAAGGGCTGAGGCGGCCGGGCCGGCGCGCACGGGGTACGACGAAGGCCCCGGTTCCCGAAGGGGGAACCGGGGCCTTCGTGCGCGGGACCAAGGTGTGCGTACCGGAGTCCCGCCGTCGTGGGGCGGCGTTCGCCGAGGTCAGCCGCCGGTGACGGGGCGGGCCGCCGAGGTCGCGGCGCCGCGCGGGAGGCGGTCGGCGTGCGGTGGACGGCGGCTGCCGGCCGGGGTGACCGGGGTGCGCTCCGAGCGGGCCGTGTGCGGGCCCGGGGCCAGGTAGACGGGCGAGCGCGGCGAACGGGTCGGAGAAACCGGCTCACGGCCCGTGGAGGGCTCGTCCTGGGGCGCGGGGCGGTGCTTGAGGGGCACGGACACCGCGACGGGGGTGACCGGAGCCGGGACCGTGCCGCTGCGACGCTCGCGCAGGCGGTCGCGCAGGGCGAAGATCGAGACCTCGGCACGGGCGATCAGCGGTTCGCACCAGGGCAGCGCCAGCAGGATCAGCAGACCCGCGGCCCAGCCGAGCACGACGTCGCTCAGCCAGTGCGTACCGAGGTAGACGGTGGTGAGGCCGACGCCGAGGGAGACCACGGCGGACACGGCGGACAGCCAGCGGCGGGCCCGCGGCGTGGAGGCCAGATACGCCAGGATTCCCCAGGTCACCACCGCGTTGGCGGTGTGGCCGCTGGGGAATATATCGCCGCCCAGGCCCATTTCGTTCGAGCCGATGGTGGTCGCGTAGTGCGGTCCCAGCCGGCCCATGCCGAGCTTGGCGGCGCCGACGGTGATGTTCAGCAGCAGCAGCGAGGCGCCCAGCGTGAGCAGCGGGCGCAGGGTGTGCTGACGCCAGGATCTCCAGCCGAGCCAGGCGGCGACCATCACGGCGGTCGGGCCGCGCTGGCCGAGGACCACGTAGTAGTCGAGGAAGGCGTGGATCTCGGGCCACTGCTGGTACGGCCGGAAGAACATGACCTGCCAGTCGAGGCGGACCAGCCACGAGGTGATCACCACGAGCCACACGATCGCCAGATAGAAGGCCAGGGTCGCCAGCAACAGGGCGACCCGGTGCCTGCTCATCTTCGGCACATCGATGTGGGCCGGTCGTTCCGGCTCACGGTCGAGCCTGGCGAACACCCGGTCCAGACGGGTGAGGTTTTGTTCGGTACGCACCTAAACGACGTTACAGCGAGTGAGCTCGAGACCCGGCCGATTCCGCTGGTTTGTGATGACGATGTGATGTGGGATTGCTCTCAGAACGCTGTTTATCCCTGCGGAATCACTAAGCGTCGAACACCGTTTCCTTCAATTCTTTTGATCATCCGAGGGGATGGTTTTAGGTAACCGATGAAAGGCTTCACTGAAAAGCCGGACTTCGATCAGGGGGGACCCGAGCCGTTCAGCCACCACGCCCCGTACACGGCCGACGCCGCCGCCACGCACCCCACCACCAGGACCGACCTGCCGGTCCGCAGCCGGGCCAGCGCCACCGCGAGGGGCAGCAGGAGCGGGAACGCCGGCATCAACAGGCGTGGCTTCGAGCCGAAGTAGCTCGACGCGCACAGGGCGAGCGCGAGGACCACGCCCCCGTACACCAGCAGCGGGAGCGGCTGACCCCGGCGTACGCAGACCACGTACAGCCGGAGCAGCAGGGCGACGCCGACGATCAGTCCGAGCCCGGCGAGGGCGGACGGGAACGACGTGAACTTGTCGGCGACGAAGCGGGCGAAGGTGAAGCCCCCGTCGAAGCCGTTGCGCCAGCCGGCCTGGACGTCGAGATAGCCGAGGGGGCCCCGGCCGGTGCGGTGGCCGACCCACAGAACGTATCCGGCGGCGCCGAGGGGCGCGAGAAGCATGCCGAGGGCGCGCGGCGCGAAGCCGGGCCTCGCGGCGCCCTCCTCGCGCCGGTCCGGAGTCCCCGCCGACGGACGCGGGGCGTGTTCGGGGGCGTGTGCGCCGGACGTGGGCGCTGCGCTGCGGGTTCCCGCGAACGAGACCTCCCTCGCGTCCCCGCGGTCACGGAGGAAGGACGCCGCGCCGGCCGCCCACACCGCCGCGACCACCGCGAGCCCGACGGGACGGGTGAGACCGGACAACGACGCCAGGGCGCCCGCGGTCACCCACCGGCCGGTGAGCACCGCGTACAGCGACCAGGCGGCCAGTGCCGTGAACAGCGACTCGCTGTACGCCATCGACTGCACGATCCCCACGGGCAGGACGGCCCACAGCAGGACCGCGCACACCCCGGCCCGGCGTCCGTGGACGTGGTCGGCGACCGCGAAGACGCCCCAGGCCGCCGCGAGCGAGGCGAGCAGGGACACGACGAAACCGGCGTCCGCGTACGACAGCGGGGTCACCGCGTGCAGGAGCCTCTCCAGCCAGGGCAGCAGCGGGAAGAAGGCGAGGTTGGAATGGACGTCGCCGTTCGGCAGACGGACCTCGTAGCCGTATCCCAGCTCGGCGACCCTGGTGTACCAGAGGGCGTCCCACCGGGCGGTCAGCAGCGTGTACGCGTCCTTGTCGCGGACCGCGCTCCACACGGCGAGGACGAGCAGGCCCAGGCCGCGTACGGCCGCGTACCCCAGGAGGGCGGGGGCCGCCCGGCGCAGGGGCGCGGAGCCGCGGAGCGTCACACGCGTCTCGAGATCGGTCACGGGCCCGATTATCGACGCGGCGGCCGGCGAGGGTGATCGGCGGGCTCTCGGGGGCCGAGGCGCGACGCCGTGTACTCGACCGCGTACGCGCGGATGCACGAAGGGCGGGCAACGGTGTACGCAGAGGCAACACAGTGGCGCACGCCACACGGGTCCTCGTGAACGGTGAGATGTCCGCCACGTGGCCCCGGCGCGAACTCGCGTACGCTGCGTGTCACTCGTGTTCGTCTGCGCGGGCCGGAGATCACCGCTCCTCTCCGGCCGAGCCGCGGGGCTTCCCCACCCCGTGAGCCCGCCGAACCGGGGGATCACCTGGGAGGTACGTTCATGTCCGGGACGACCACGGCCGCCGCTGGGCTGCGCCGTAGGGCGGCCGGGGCCGGTGCCAACCGCTGGGTCGTCCTGGTGGTGCTGTGCGTCAGCCTGTTGCTGGTCGCCGTCGACGCGACCGTGCTGCACGTGGCGGTGCCCGCCGTCACCGAGGACCTGCGGCCCGGCGCCATCGAGCTGCTCTGGATCGTCGACACCTATCCACTGGTCTGCGCCTCGCTGCTGATCCTCTTCGGCACGCTCGGCGACAAGGTGGGGCGCAGACGGGTCCTGCTGCTCGGCTACGCCCTGTTCGGCGTCGCCTCCGCGATGGCGGCGTTCGCCGGGAGCGCGCAGACGCTGATCGTGGCGCGCGCGCTCCTCGGGGTGGGCGGCGCGATGATCATGCCGGCGACGCTGTCGATCCTGCGGCAGGTGTTCCCGGACCGGCGCGAGAGGGCGCTGGCGATAGGCATCTGGAGCGCGGTGGCGGCGGTGGGCGCCGCGATCGGCCCGCTGCTCGGCGGTTTCCTCCTCGAACACTTCTGGTGGGGCTCGGTCTTCCTCGTCAACATTCCGTTGATGCTGGTCAGCCTCCCGGTGGGACGGCTGCTGCTGCCCGAGTCGCGGGGCGCGGGAGACGGGCCCTGGGACGTGGTCGGCGCGCTGATGGCGGCGGCGGGGCTGTTCGGCGTCGTGCTGGGCGTGAAGCGGCTGGGCGGCGGGGAGCTGGGTCCGTTCACCGTGGTGCCGCTGGCGGTGGGCGCGGTCCTGATCGTCTTCTTCGTACGACGTCAGCGACGGCGGGCGCACCCCCTGGTGGACCTGGGGATGTTCGCGCGGCCGGCGTTCAGCACGTCGGTGGGATGCATCGTGCTGGCGATGCTGGCGCTGGTCGGTCTCGAACTGATCGCGGCGCAGTACCTGCAGCTGGTGCTGGGTCTGTCCCCGCTGGAGACGGGCCTGCGACTGCTGCCGCTGACCTTCGCCGCGATGGCGGCGGGGCTGGCCGGGGCACGGCTGCTGCGGGGGTTCGGGCCGCGGCGGATGGTCTGCGGGGGGTTCGTTCTCACCGCGCTGGCGGTGCTGGTGCTGACCGCGATGGGCGGGTCGGACAACGCGGGACTGCTGCTCTTCGGGTTCGTACTGCTCGGGTTCGGCCTGGAGACGACGCTCTTCGCGGCGTACGAGTCGATGCTGAGCGAGGCCCCGCCGGAGCAGGCGGGCGGGGCGGCGGCGATCGGGGAGACGTCGTACCAGTTGGGGGCGGGGATCGGGATCGCGCTCCTCGGGAGCGTGATGAACGCTGCGTACACTCCTGGGCTGTCCTCCGTGCCCGGGGTGCCGGGGTCCGCGTCGGCGGCCGCGGGGCATTCGCTGGGCGAGGCCTACGAGGTGGCCGGGCAGCTGGGCGGGCCGGCCGGGGTGGCGCTGCGGCGGGTCGCGAAGGAGAGCTTCGTGCACGGTCTGCACGTCACGCTGCTGGTGAGCGCGGGGTTGTTGCTGCTGGGCGCGGTGATGGCGTTGCGGTTGCCGCGCGTCATGCAGTGCGAGGCGCCTCCGGCGGGGGTGGAGCTCCCCGCACCCAGGGAAGTCGCGGAGTCCCGCGTCTCGGCATGAGCCACCCACCCACGCACCAGGCCGCAGGCGGCTCGTGGGTGGCGTTGTGGGCGGTGTACTGGACGTGGGGGGTGTGGGGTCGTAACGTCGGGCGGGATATTTTGGTTAGCGGTGCTAGTTTTTGGTTCCTGCCGGAGGCTGTCGTATGTCCGCGTCCTCGAAGTTGCCCCCCTTCGACCCCGCCGATCCGCTCGGGATCGACGACCTGCTGGAGCCGGAGGATCTCGCGATCCGTGACACCGTCCGCGGCTGGGCGGCGGACCGGGTGCTGCCGTACGTCGCCGAGTGGTACGAGCGCGGGGAGCTGCCGGTCATCCGGGAGCTGGCCCGGGAGCTCGGCGGGATCGGCGCGCTCGGGATGTCCCTGGAGGGGTACGGGTGCGCGGGCGCCGGCGCCGTGCAGTACGGGCTCGCGTGCCTCGAACTCGAAGCCGCCGACTCCGGGATCCGGTCGCTCGTCTCCGTCCAGGGGTCCTTGGCCATGTACGCCGTCCACCGGTTCGGCTCCGAGGAGCAGAAGCAGCAGTGGCTGCCCCGCATGGCCGCCGGTGAGGTCATCGGGTGCTTCGGCCTCACCGAGCCCGACCACGGGTCCGACCCCGCGGGCATGCGGACGTACGCCAAGCGGGACGGCTCGGACTGGGTGCTCGACGGGCGCAAGATGTGGATCACCAACGGGTCGGTCGCCGGCGTCGCCGTCGTGTGGGCGCAGACGGAGGAAGGGATCCGGGGCTTCCTCGTCCCGGCGGGCAGTCCCGGCTTCTCCGCCCCCGAGATCAAGCACAAGTGGTCTCTGCGCGCCAGTGTGACCAGCGAACTCGTGCTCGACGACGTGCGGTTGCCCGCCGACGCCGTGCTGCCCGAGGTCACCGGACTGCGTGGTCCGCTCAGCTGTCTGTCCCACGCGCGCTACGGGATCGTCTGGGGCGCGATGGGCGCGGCGCGGTCGTGCTTCGAGACCGCTGTCGAGTACTCCAGGACGCGGGAGCAGTTCGGGCGGCCCATCGGAGGGTTCCAGCTCACCCAGGCCAAGCTCGCCGACATGGCGGTCGAACTGCACAAGGGGATCCTGCTCGCCCACCATCTGGGGCGGCGCATGGACGCCGGCCGCCTGCGTCCCGAGCAGGTCAGCTTCGGCAAGCTCAACAACGTGCGGGAGGCGATCGAGATCTGCCGGACCGCGCGCACCGTCCTCGGCGCCAACGGGATCTCCCTCGAATACCCCGTCATGCGGCACGCGACCAACCTCGAGTCGGTCCTCACCTACGAGGGCACCGTCGAGATGCACCAGCTCGTGCTGGGCAAGGCACTCACCGGGCTCGACGCCTTCCGCTGACCCCCGGAGGGGGGCAGGGCCGGCGAGCGGCCCTGCCTCAGCTCTGGTTGAAGAAACCGTCCGCCCGATGCGCGGACGGGTCCCCGTTCACGATCTCCGTGTTGGCGGGGGTCAGCAGGAACACCCGGGTGGACACCCGCTCGATCGAGCCCCGCAGGCCGAAGATCAGCCCCGCCGCGAAGTCGACCACGCGCTTGGCGTCGGCGGCCTCCATGGCGGTGAGGTTCATGATGACCGGCACGCCCTCGCGGAACAGTTCGCCGATCGCCCGCGCGTCCCGGAAGCTGTCCGGGGTGACGGTGCCGATCCGGCGGCCCTTCTCCTCGGCCGTGTCCGCCGCCACCTTCACGCGGGGGTCGGTGACCCAGGCGTCTCCGGAGTCGGTCCCCTCGGAATAGTCGTCGTCGTAGTAACGCTCGTCATCGTTGTCGTCGACGAGGCCAAGCCAGGCACTCGCCTTGCGCACCGATCCCATGGACGCCTCCTCTCACAGCGGTCTTTCTGCTTTCCGCATTCCCCATGGTCGTCCATGATGCGGATGTCGCGCCAAGTGGATAGACGCCGCGCGGGGGGTTTGTGACGGTACTGGTGCACAGCGAATACGTCGAGAGCCCGCGTCTCCCAAGGGTCGTATCGCATACGGCTGCTGACTGTGAGTGAAATATGATTCTTCGTGGCGGACGGGTGACGGACGGTGCGTCCGGGTGAACCGAGTGCCCCCGATCCGGCGTGACAATCAGTCGATAGCATGCCGCAGCTCAATGTCCCAAGGACGACGGGGGTTGTCGTGTTCGGAATCGTCAGGCCGTGCAGTCACCGGCTCGGAGAGGGTCTCAAGACCCAGTGGATGGCGCACCTGTGCGGGCTGTGCCTCGCGCTGCGCGGTGATCACGGGCAGTTCGCGCGGGTCGTCACCAACTACGACGGGCTGCTGATATCGGTTCTGACGGAGGCTCAGGCCGAGCGGACCGCCGCCGGCGGCCGGCGGCGCACGGCGGGACCGTGCCCGCTCCGCGGAATGCGCACCGCCTCCGTCGCGCAGGGCGAGGGCGCACGGCTCGCGGCGGCCGTCTCGCTGGTGCTCGCCTCCGCCAAGGTGCGCGACCACGTCGCCGACGGGGACGGGATGCTGGCGCGGCGGCCGGTCGCCGTCGCCGCGCGCAGGGTCGCCGCGAGCTGGGGGCGGGCCGGGGAACGGAGCGGAGCCGCCGTCGGATTCGACACCGCCGTCCTCGTCGACGCCGTCGACCGGCAGGTCGGCATCGAGGCCCTCGCCGGGCCGGGCACCTCACTGCTGACCGTCACCGAGCCGACCGAGACCGCAACGGCCGCCGCCTTCGCGCACACAGCGGTTCTGGCGGGCCGGCCCGGCAACGCCGCGCCGCTCGCCGAGGCCGGCCGCCTCTTCGGACGGCTGGCGCATCTGCTGGACGCGGTCGAGGACCAGGCAGCGGACGCGGCGGCCGGCGCCTGGAACCCGCTGACGGCCACGCACACCCCGCTCGCCGAGGCCCGCAGGCTCGCCGACGACGCCCTGCACGGCATCCGGCTGGCCCTGAAGGACGTCGAGTTCGAGGAGGGCAGGCTGGCGCATCTGCTGCTCGCGCACGAGCTGGGACGCTCGGTGGACCGGGCGTTCGGGACGCAGTCGTGCGGACACGCGCATGGACCGCAGGACGCGTTCGGGCCGCCGACCGGCCCCTACGCCCCGCAGAACCCGGCGGATCCGCACGCCCCGAACGCACCCGGCAACCCGTACGGCAACCCCTACGGGGGCGAGCCGCCCCGCCCCGGGAAGCGGGGCTTCCTGGCCGGCTGCGCGGTCGCGCTCGGCCTGTGCTGCACCTGCAAGGTCTGCTGCGCCGACGAGTTCGAAGGGCCCTGGTCGCGGAAGAAGCGCGAGGGCCTCTGCAACGACTGCGGCGACTGTGGCAGCTGTGACTGCAGTTGCTGCGACTGCTGTGACGGCTGCTCGTGCTGTGAGTGCTGCGCCTGCGACTGCTCGTGCTGACGGGACGTCACGTGCCGTGTGTGCGCGCTCATCGTCCGTGGCGGACGCCGGGACGGTGAGCGCCGGGCGTCCCCGGGACGTATCTCCCGCCAAGGACGCGGATGCTCGAAAGGACCACGGACCATGCCCGGGCGCTCTGACCAGACCGTGCCGCTCGCCGTGAAGATCGTCGTGAGCGGAGGGCTCGGGGTGGGCAAGACCACCTTCATCGCGGCCGTCTCCGAGATCGAACCGCTCGACACGGAGGCGGCGATCACCCAGGTGTCGGTGGGGGTCGACTCGCTCGAGGGCGTGGAGTCCAAGACGAAGACCACCGTCGCGCTCGACTTCGGGCGGATCAGGCTCGACCCGGCCATCGCGCTGTACCTGTTCGGCACGCCCGGCCAGGACCGCTTCTCCTTTCTGTGGGACGACCTGGTGGAGGGCGCGCTGGGGACGGTCGTCCTCGCGGACACCCGGCGCATCGAGGAGTGCTTCCCCGCCCTCGACTACTTCGAGGCCCAGGGCGCGCCGTTCGTCCTCGCCGTCAACCGCTTCGACGGGGCCGAACGGTTCGAACTGGACCAGGTCAGGGAGGCGTTGGGGCTCGGTGCGGACGTTCCCGTGCTGGAGTGCGACGCGCGGGAGCGGGGGTCGGTCCGGGATGTGCTGGGCGCCCTGATGGACCGGGTGATCGGGGTGCGGGCGGCGCCCGAGCGCCGGGCCGCGGTGGCACGAGGATGAGGAAAGGCGAGGGGAGGGTGCGTGGGTGAAGACGGAACTGGCGAGGGAGGAACGCGCAGGGGACGCCCGGAAACCGGGCGCGCAGGGGGTCAGCTCAACAGGAACAGGACCACACTCGACCGAAGTCGATGTGGGAGCGGGTGACCAGCCACTGCTGCGGATGCATGGGCCAAGTGGAACAGGTCCCCGGTTGGTCGTCAACTGATCCGAGACGTAGCGCTCACAGTTCGGACAGCCTTGACAGTGAGGGGAAACACCCCCGTACTCTCGCTGCACGGCCCTGCTGAGGGGCTCGGCCGTGTCTCCAGCCGTGTGGTGAAGGCGCCCACCCGTGTCACGGAGCCTTCGCATGCCTTCCGAGCCCCTTGCCCCACCCCCGGCCGAACCCCCGGCGAGACGGTCTCTCGTGATCGTCGGGGCCGGTCCGCGCGGGACCGGTCTCATCGAGCGGATTGCCGCCAACGCTCCTGAGCTGTACGCCGGTTCAGGGCTCGACATCCATCTCGTCGACCCGCATCCGCCGGGCGCCGGACGCATCTGGCGGGCCGCCCAGTCGCCGCTGCTGTGGATGAACTCGCACGCCGAGGACGTCACCATGTTCACCGACGACACGGTGCAGATGGCCGGACCCGTGCGGCCCGGGCCCACCCTGCACGAGTGGGCCGGCCTCGACGGTCGCGTCTTCGCCGACCGGCAGATCCAGGGCGCCTATCTGCGCTGGGTGCACGAGCAGGCCGTCGCCGCGCTGCCCCCGGAGATCACCGTCCACCACCACCCACGGCGCGCCCTGCGGGTGGACGGCTCGCGCGAGGAGCGCCAGCAGGTGTGGCTGGAGGGCCGGCCCCGGCCCCTGGCCGCCGACCTCGTGGTCCTCGCCCTCGGCCATCTCGACGCCGAACTCGACGAGGAGCAGAGCGCGTTGGCCGCGTACGCCCGCGAGCACGGGCTCGTCCACCTCCCGCCGGACTTCACCGCCGACAGCGACCTGTCCGCGCTCCGGGCGGGCGAACCCGTCCTGGTGCGCGGCTTCGGGCTCGCCTTCGTCGACCTGATGGTGCTGCTCACCGAGGGGCGCGGCGGACGGTACGAGGGGGACGTCTACGTGCCGTCGGGCCGCGAGCCGGTGCTGTACGTCGGCTCGCGCCGCGGGGTGCCGTACCACTCGAAGATCGGCTACGACTGGACCGGCGAACGGCCGCCGCTGCCCCGCTTCCTGGGGCCCGCCGAGATCGACGAACTGCTGGCGCGGCCCGGGGGCTTCGACTTCCGGCGGGACGTGTGGCCGCTGGTGGAGAAGGAGCTGGGCTTCGCCCACTACCACCGGCTGTTCACGGTCCACGCCGAGCGGACCGCGATCGCCTGGACCGACTTCGAGGAGAAGTACGCGGCCGCGGCCGAGGGGGCCGAGCGTGAGGCGCTGGTGGCCTCCGCCGTGCCCGATCCGCGGGACCGGCTCGACCTGGCCGCACTGGACCGCCCGCTGGACGGGATCGCCTACGGGTCCTTCGAACAGTTCCAGGAAGGGCTGCGCACCTACGTCGAGGACGACCTGAGCCGCCGTCACGACGCCTCCCACAGCCCCGACCTGGCCGTCTTCCTCGCTCTGCTGTCCGTCTACGGGCAACTGGTCAGGCTCGGGGACATCGGTTCCGGGTGGCACGGTTTCTTCAGCTACCTCGCCTCCGGGCCGCCCGGCCCCCGGCTGCGGCAGCTGCTCGCGCTGTCCCGGGCCGGGGTGGTGAAGTTCGTCGGCGCGGGCATGACCGTGCGCGCCGAGGACGGCGTGTTCCGGGCGTCCGGCGCGACCGTGCCGGGCTTCTCCGTCGAGGCGCGGGCGCTGGTGGAGGCCCGGCTGCCGGAGCCGACGCTGCGCCGCGCCCTCGATCCGCTGCTGCGCGGGCTGCACGCCGACGGCGCCGGCGAGACCCCGGACGGGCTGCTGCGGGTGGACCGCGCGGACGGGCGGGTGCTGGACCGGTCCGGCCGGCCGCATCCCCGGCGCTTCGCGCTCGGGCCGCACACCGACGGACGTACCCCGGGCGCGTTCACCCGGCCGCGCACGGGCGGCCCCGCGTTCCGGCAGAACGACGCCGCAGCGCGCTCCGCCCTGGTGTTCCTGCGGGACCTGGGCGTCGACGCCGTCGGCTGAACCGACTCCACCTCGAAGCGCCACAGAAAGGGTTCTTCACCATGACCTCATCGCCCGGCCGGGGGATGCTGCACCTGGCCGCCGCCGTCGACCAGCCCGGTGTGCGCGACGCCGGCCCGTACGTCGAACTGGCGCGGCTCGCCGAACGCGGCGGGCTCGACTTCGTCACCCTGGACGACGCCGTCACCCACCCGGACGCCGTCGCCCGCCCCGGACCCGACGCGCCGGCCGTCCTGTCCCGGGTGGCGTCGGCCACGCGGCGCGTCGGACTGGTGCCCACGCTCGCCGACCCCGAGCCGTTCCGCGTTCGGGCGGCGATCGCCGAGCTCGACCGGGTCAGCCGGGGCCGGGCCGGCTTGCGCGTCGACGTCTTCACCGCCGAGGAGGAGACCCGGCTGTTCGGCCGTCGGCCCGCCGCTGTCCCGGACGCGCTATGGCAGGAGGCCGGTGAAGTCGCCGACGCGGCGGCGAGGTCGGGAAGCGGCCGCGAGGACGACGCCGGGACGCGGGAGCCGCGCAACGGCCACCGCACCGACCGGGACAGGCTGCATCCCGTCGGCTTCAGCGGCTCCGCCCTCCCGGGACAGGGGTCCTCCGGCGCGCCCGGACCCCGGCAGGGCCGCCCCGTGCGGGTGATCGACGCCGCCGAGGGGCACGCCCGGTCGGTCGCCGCCCGTCACGCCGACGTGGCTCTCGTCCGCGCCGTGAGCGCCGCGCAGGCCAGTGCCGCCAGGGACCGGCTGCGGTCCGAAGCCGCCGGAGCCGGGCGCGACCCGAACTCCCTGCGGGTCCTGGCGAGTCTGCTCATCGACCTCGGCGACGGCGAGCACGCCGCCGACCCCGGCCACGGCGGAGGCGGCCCCCGGCAGAGCGCGCGGGGCCCGCTCTACCGGGGCGGCCCCGTCGACCTCGCCGACCTCGTCGCCACCTGGCGTCGGGAAGGAGCCGTCGACGGTTTCCACCTCACCCCCGTGGAACCGCGCCGGGACCTGGAGCGCCTGGTCAACGGCACGGTGGCGCTCCTTCAGCACCGGGGCCTGTTCCGCACCTTCTATCCGGGCAGCACCCTGCGCGAGCACCTGGGCCTGACCCGGCCCGCCGACCGGTACGCGGGGGGAGTGGCATGACGACCGGCAGAGACGCCGAGTACGCCGAGAACGCCGAGAACGCCGAGAACGCCGAGAACGCCGAGAACCCGGAGAACCCGGAGAACCCGGAGAACCCGGAGAACGACGAGAGGAACCGACCGACATGACGACGGATGCGCATGCGGCAGACGCCTGGAAGCGCTGGCACGAGCGCCGGGTCGAGACGGTCGCGGCACCCTACGGGCCGCTCGCGCTCACCGGCACCCGGTGGCTCGAGGACCATCCGGAGGGTCGACTTCCGGACACCCCAGGGGTGTGGGTGGCCGAAGAGGACGCCGTGGTGCTCACCGCGACCGGCTCCGACGGGCTGACCGTGGACGGAGAGCAGTTCACCGGGCGGATACGGCTCGGCGCCGACCCCGGCCCGGTGAGCGCGGCCCGGGTCGCGCACGGCGAGCGGCGGCTGGTCGTGCTGGTCCGCGAAGGCGTCTGGGGCGTGCGCGACTTCGACCCCGCCTCCGAGGCGCGTCGCCGGTTCGCCGGCATCGAGGCCACGGCGTACGACCCGCGCTGGTCGGTGCCGGGGCGCTTCACCCCGTACGGCGAGGACCGCACCGTACGGGTGCCGAACGCCGACGGGCGCGAGCGGGGTCTCGCACTCGGCGGGGAACTGGCGGTCGTCCTCGACGGCCTGGAGCTCACGCTCCAGGCCGGTGTGCAGGGCGACGGCTCGCTGTGGGTTGTCTTCGCCGACTCCACCAGTGGGGTGAGCAGCTATCGCTTCCGGTTCCTGTACTCCGGCGCACCGGACGCGGACGGACGCACCACGGTGGACTTCAACCGTGCCGTACTGCCTCCGTGCGCCTTTGCCGACGCTTTCATCTGTCCCTTCCCGCCGCCGGGGAACACATGGGACGTGGCGGTCGAGGCAGGGGAGCGCAACCTGGTCTGAGCTGGGGCAAGAGGGCTGCAAGAGGGATCGACTCACGCAGTTCGTTCACCGTTGGACGGCCGAAAGGCGCCCTTGCGCCTACCGGCCGTTCGGCCGAATACTCCCCCTCAGCGCTTGTCAGGGTCACGACGTGTCCGAAATCCGGACGAACGTCGGTCCTGGCTGCGCCTCACGGGCCTCGACCCCACACGACGGGCCCCCGACTTCCCCTGGGAGGGAACGAAACGTGAGGATCAAGCGCACCACCCCCACCACCCCCATGAGCGGTATCTCGAGACGGACCCGGCTGACCGCCGTGGCCACCGGACTCGTGGCCGCGGCCGCCATCGCGATCCCCAACGCGAGCGCGGCGGACAACACCACCTTCAGCGCCGCCGAACTCAAGAGCGCCGGCGCCTCGGTGCTCAAGGCGGACGTCCCGGGCACCGCCTGGGCGGTCGACAGCAAGACCAACCGACTCGTGGTCACCGTCGACAGCACGGTCTCGGACTCCGAGATCGCCAAGATCAAGGAGCAGGCGGGCGGCAACGCCGGCGCCCTCACGATCAAGCACACCCCGGGCAAGTTCAACAAGCTCATCGCGGGCGGCGACGCCATCTACGGCGGCGGCTACCGCTGCTCGCTCGGCTTCAACGTCCGCAGCGGCAGCACCTACTACTTCCTCACCGCCGGCCACTGCGGCGAGGTCGCGTCGACCTGGTACTCCAACTCCGGGCAGACGACGACCCTGGGCACGAACGTCAGCTACAGCTTCCCGACCAACGACTACGCGCTGGTCCGGTACACCAACACCTCGGTCACCAAGTCCGGCACCGCGGGCAACACGGACATCACCAGCGCGGGCACGCCCAGCGTCGGCGCCACCGTCTACCGCGACGGCTCGACCACCGGCATCCACAGCGGCCGGGTGACGGCCCTGAACGCGACCGTCAACTACGGCGGCGGCGATGTCGTCTACGGCATGATCCAGACCACCGTCTGCGCCGAGGGCGGTGACTCCGGCGGTGCGCTGTACTCGACCAGCGGCGTCGCCTACGGTCTGACCTCCGGCGGCAGCGGCAACTGCAGTTCCGGCGGCACCACCTTCTTCCAGCCGGTGGTGGAGGCCCTGAACGCCTACGGCGTCAGCGTCTTCTAGTCCGCCTCCGGTCGGTCCCGCAGCATCGTCGGCGGGCCCCCGCACGCGAACCGTCGTGCGGGGGCCCGCTGCCGTCGGGCGCCCGTTCGTCCGGCTCTGACAAAAGCGCGGACGACTGCTGAGTTCTTGTGAGCACTGCCCGACCGACCGCTCCACCCGGCCCTACGGTCCGGCTATGAAACCGAGTCGCAGCACGGGAAGTTCCGCGAAAGCCCTGCGCAGTGCCGCGCTCGCGGTGCTGCTGACCGCCGGCGCCCTCACCGCGGCCGCCCCGAACGCCCAGGGGCAGAACGCCAGGACCGAGACGCCCGTGACGTCGTCGAGTCCGGTCGCCGGGGTGACCGAGTCGGCGGTACGGGTGAAGGCGCCGCTGCCGGCCTCCTTCGGAGCGCGCCCGGCGGCGTGCGACTGGCTGTCGTACCTGCGCTACCGCTCGTCCGACGGCCCCGCGGCCTCGGCGGACGCCGACCGGATCCTCGTCGCCCAGCCGGGCATCCTGGAGGGCGCCGGAGCGTTCGACAGCGTCGCCCGCAACACCGTGGCCCGCGCCGCCGAACAGGGCCTGCACATCGAGTTCTGGGCCCTGGACCGGCGCTCCAACTGCCTGGAGGACCACACCGGCATCGACTCCCGCGACCAGCACGCCGCCGTCGACTACTACTACCGCGGCAGGCAGGTCGGCGGGCGCACCTTCGCCGGGTTCGCCGGCAACGAGCGGCTGGGCTGGATGGCGAGGCTCGGCATCGAGCAGACCGTCCGCGACCAGTACGACCTGCTCGTCGCCGAACTGCCCGACCAGGGCCTGCGGGCGCGCAAGGTGCTGTGCGGCGGCCACTCGCTCGGCGGAGTCGTCACCGGGTACTTCGTGACCGCCGACTTCGACGGCGACCGCGCCACCACCGCCGACGCCGGCTACCGGCAGTGCGCCGGCTACTTCGCCCTCGACACCACCGTCTCCACCTCGCTGGCCGACCTCAGCGGCAGCATCCCGGACGACACCGACCTGCCCGACGTCGGCCTCGGCTACGGCGTCGTCCAGGCCGGGCTCGACAGCGGAGTGCTGCCGCGCTCGCTGTCCGCGCCGGTGCTGCTCAACCCCGAGACCATGACCCTGCTGGCCATCGCGGGCCTCGGCGCGATGCGGGATCCGGGCGGCGAGGCAGACCTGCCGGCCTACCTTCCGTCCGGCGTCAACATCGAGGCCACCAACCGCTTCCTGTTCTCCAGGGACGCAGCCGCCTTCCTCACCGGCTCCCCGGCGGTGAAGGACTTCCGGCTCACCAACGCGGCGGTGCTCGGAGCGCTGATGGACGACAACTCCGTGCCGCTGGCGTTCCTGCAGAGCAGCGTCGGCTTCTTCGACGGCGGCCCGGTCGCCGACAAGAGCTTCCCCGTCGCCAACGGCGGCGACCGGCAGCCGGATCTGTTCGGCACCGCGTACAAGGCCATCCCGGACCGGCCGCACGGGCCGCTGTACACCTGGCGCGACTACGACCGCGTCGGCGACCCCGACGACCCTGGGTACCGGTCCGCCGACGGCACGCCGTTCACCGGCGCCGACAAGGAGGTCACCGACCTGCGGGAGCTGGCCCGCAGCCTCGCCGAACAGCCGCTGGACTTCACCGAGCAGTACTTCCCGACCAAGCTCGTCACCGATCTGGAACTGGCCGGTTCGCCACAGGTGGAGCGGCTCGTCGCGCACCCGGAGGGGCTCAGCGCCAAACCGGTGCTCACCGTGCTCGCGGGCGACGGACTGCTGGCCGGCCGGATCCCGGCCGACCTGCATCCTCTGGTCGCCGACGGCTACCAGCACCTCGACGTGCTGACCGCGGCGCCCGTGCAGAACAACGGCCGGCCCGAGCCCGTCTCGACCGGCCTCACCGCGTTCGCCCGCGACCCCCGGTAGCCGCACCGCACAGCGGAGGGGCCCGGGAGGATGTCCTCCCGGGCCCTTCATCGTGGGGCGGAGTCTCAGACCTTGCTCGCGGCGAAGACGGCCGCCGCGTCCGCGTTCGCGGTGTAGCCGAGGTGGGCCAGCACGTCACCGCCGCCGTTCTGGCAGATGGGGTCGCCCTGGGCGCAGAAGTCGACGGTGCGGCTCTGGTACGTGCCGGTGACGCTCTTGCCGAGGGCCCGGATCGGATTGCCGAACAGCAGCACGGCCGCCACCCGCGGTTCGAGAGCGGCGGGGATCGTGGCGACGATGGGGCTGCCGACCACCGCGCCGGCGCTGCTGATGCCGATGGAGTTGTCGACGACGTTCGCGCCCTGTGAATAACCGACGAGGACGAACCGCTGATTCGGGCAGGCGGCCGCCTGGTTCCTGACGTGGTTCACCAGATCCGCATTGCCCTGCGCGGCCGAGGTGAGGGAAAGGTCCGCGGGATAGTTCACCTTGTAGCTGGACAGGTTTTTGCCCGTCAGTTTCCTCTGCAGAGAGGAATAGACCGGGTCGCCGACGATCAGGCCGAGCGTGCCCGGCTCGAACGTGCCGCGAGCGGCCACGACGTCGATGTCCGAGCAGGCGGCGGCCGACGCCGCGGGCGCCGTGAGGCCGGCCAGTCCGGCCCCGCCGAGCAGCGATAGAGCGGCGAGGCACAAGCGAATACGCATGGGGATCCTTTGCGGGTGGGGCGCGGTGAAGCGCCTGGGGGAAAGGACATCCCGAACGTATTCGCTTTTCCTGGCCGATCGTTATGGACGGGAATTCAGAAACTCCCGGCTTTTTGTTGCCTTGATGAGTGCGGACACCGGCGTCCTTACGAGCGCCGACACGAGCGGAGAATCACCTATGGGGCGCATTCGCCGCGGCCCCGCAGCTCCTCGGCGCGCAGAGCCAGGATGAGGTCCAGCCGGGCGCCGGGATCGTGCAGCGCGTCGCCGAACAGTTTCTCCAGCTGGCGCAGGCGGTAGCGGACCGTCTGCGGGTGGACGTGCAGCCGGGTGGCGACGTCGGGCACGTTGCTGCCGCCGAGCAGCCAGGCCAGCAGCGTCTCGGCGAGCCGGGGACGCTGCCCCTCGGAGACCGCGTCGAGCGGCGCGAGCACCTTCGCCTGCACCTGGGCGAGCAGCGGCTCGTCGCCGTGCAGCAGCAGCGTCGACAGATGGTCGGCGCACCGCACCACGCCCTGCCCGGGCAGCACCCCACGGCCCATCAGCCCCAGCGCCCGGGTGGCCCAGCGCAGCGACCGGGCGGCCTCGGTGAGCGGCACCGTCGGGCCGATCGCCGCCGGACGGCCGCGCAGCGCGAGGGCGAACGCCCGCCCGCCGAAGCGGCCGGAACCGTCCGGGTCGGGCACCAGCATCCGGGGCGGCCGCGACTCCATGTCCACCAGCGCCCCGGCGGCGGCCAGCGGCCGGTCCTCCTCGCGGTGCTCCGGGACGGCCGCGAGCGCGACGACCGCGACCTGCCGGGGCACCGACCACCGGGCGCCGTGCGCCAGGTCCTGGACGGCCTCCAGGGCGACCGGGCCGTCGCCGAGCAGCAGCTCGAGCAGCCGCCTCCGGCGGCGTTCCAGCTCGTCCGTGCTGTGCAGCCGGGCCTCGGCGTAGCCGGCCGCGGCCGCCTCCGCCACCTCGTGGACGGTCCGGAACGCCAGTTCGCCCAGGGCCGCCACCACCGCGGAGTCCAGCCCGAGTTCCTCCGCGGTGCGGCCCATCAGCCGCCAGGCGTGCAGTCCCCCGACGCGCAGCGCGGACTGCAGCGCGTCCAGACTGCGGCCCTCCAGGGCCTCGCCCCGGCCGAGTTCGTAGTACGTCGCCGCGATCGCGTCCCCCCGGCCGCGCGGGTCGGCGATGTGGTCGACGAAGAGGGTGAGGGCCTGCACGACCCCCGCCCTGAGGTGCGCGCGCTGGGTTCCGTCGGCCGGCCGCGCGTACTCCGGGACCTGACCGCGCACCTCCTCCTCCACCTCGTCGGCGACGGCCTCGAGCTGAGCGCGCAGCAGCTCGGCCAGGTCGGGCGGCACAGGGGAGGCTCCGAGGCCCTGCGGCACGCCCTGCGGGGTGGGGGAAGCCACGGCGGACACTCCTTTCACCCGGAGACGGCTCACCCGCGGGCCGTTGCCCGTGGGACGAGGAGACAGTCCCGTGTTGGACGGACGTCCCCTGCGCTCCGTTCCGTGCCCCGGCGCCGCGGGCGTCACTCCGGCACCCCCAGCGCACGGGCGAGCATCGGCCACGAGGCGGCGAACTCCCGCTTCCAGTACGTCCAGCTGTGTCCTCCTCCCGCGTAGTAGTGGGTGGTGACCGGGATGCCGAGCAGCGCGAGCGTGTCGGTGAAGCCGTGGGCGGAGAGCCACAGGGCGCTCTCCAGCGCCTCGGGCAGCCAGTCGCCGCTGCCGCCCGCCACACCGCTGCCGCTGGAGACGTAGAGGCCGGTCCCGCGCAGCCCCGCCGCCCGGGCGCGCGGGTTGAAGTCGCGCCAGGTGAGCAGGTTCAGCACCGGGCTGCCCCACAGGGCGCGGGGCAGCAGGCCCTCACGGGCGACGATGGCGTCCACGATCGGCGGCACCCCCGGCGCCGTGGTGTCGAGGATGCCGCTGTAGGAGGCCGCCGCGGCGAACCGGCCGGGGTGACGGGCCGCGTGCGCCATCGCCCCGTAGCCGCCGGTGGAGACCCCGGCGACGGCCCGCACGCCGGAGGCCCGGTAGGCGCGGGCGAGCAGCGCGGGAACCTCCTCGACCTGGAAGGTCTCGTAGTCGGGACCGTCGCGCCAGCCTGTGGGAATGCCGGTGGGGCCCGCGTCCGGGATCGCCACGATCAGGTCCCGGCCCTCGGTGAAGGCCTCGATGTCGGTCTCCCGGGTCCAGGACGTGTAGTCGTCGTGGGCGCCGTGCAGCAGATACAGCACGGGGTAGGTGCGCCCGGGGCGGGAGTCGAAGTCCGACGGCAGGATCAGCCGGAGCGGCGCGCTGCGGCCGAGCGCGACGGAGGGCACGGACACGTCCAGGGTGCGCGGTCCGAGCCGGGTCACGGCCTGGGCCGTGGCGGCCCCGGCGCCGAACAGCGCGGTCAGACCGGCGGCGGCCGCGGCCCTGCCGAGGGCGCGTCGGGACACTCCGGTGGTGGGGTGGGACATGGGGGCTCCTCGTCGTCCGGTTCAGCGGCTCTGCTCGGCGAGCGCGCGCCGCAGATGGGCGGCGAGCTCGTCGACGTGCGGGGGATCGAGCAGCGACAGATGGTGTCCCGCGACCGGTACGACCGTCAGACGCGGGCACACCTCGTCCCAGCCCAGCGCCTCGTCGTCCCGTTCGTAGGCGGGGTCGCGCACGGTGTGCGGGGCGGGCTCGGCGGCCCGGTACAGGACCACCGGCCCTTCGTAGGGCCCCGGCCGGTGGGCCTCGCCGATCCTCAGGTCCAGGTAGGAGGAGCGCTGGTGCTCCAGCGCGGCGGCCGGCACGTCGGCCGCCGCGCGCAGGGCCCGCAGCACGGCGTCGATGCGGTCGCCGTCGTCGTCCGTCGCGACGAGCTCGTCGTACGGCAGCTCCAGCCGGACCCCGTAGGCGTCGGCGACGTGCCGGGCGAAGCCGGTGAAGTGGGCGCGGATCCGGTCCGCGGGGGTCACGCCGGGCAGGGCGAGGGGGCGTACGGAGTCCAGGAGCGCCACCAGTTCCACGTCCCGACCGGCCGAGGTGAGCTGCCGCGCGGTCTCCTGGGCGAGGAAGCCGCCGAAGGACCAACCGCCCAGCGCACACGGTCCGCCGGGGTGCACGGCGGTGATCGTCTCGGCGTAGCGGCGCGCCTTCTCGGTCACCGTGCGGGCCTGTTCGACGCGCTCCAGCCCGTACACCGGCCGATCGCCCCCGAGCCGGTCGACGAGCGCCCGGTAGACGTCGGTCGTGCCGCCGGCGGCGTGCAGGAGGAAGAGCGGGGCCCGTGCGCCGCCGGCGTGCAGGGTCCGCAGCGGGGAGTCCGGCGCCCGGGCGGAGAGCGTCCGCCGGATGTGCTCGGCGGCCTCCTCGACGGTGCCCGCGCCGAGCAGACCGCGCAACGGCAGGCCGATCCCGAACTCGCGCTCGAGGGCGGTGCGGATGCGGACGGCCATCAGGGAGTCCAGGCCCAGGTCGGCCACGGCGGCGGCGGGCGCGATGCGGGCCGCCGGGTGGCCGGTGACCGCGGCGATGTGGTGGCGCAGCCGGCCGGTGACGGAGGTGTCCTCGGGGGCCGCCGTCGCCTCGGCCCGCGTCGTCGCGACCGCCGCACGCCCGTCCGTCCACCAGTGCCGCACGTGCCGCCAGCGCGGTGCGGGCACGTCGACGACCCGCCCCGGCGGCAGCGGCAGCCGCCCGCCGGCGGCGTACAGGGCGCCCACCTGCGTGAGGAACGCGGCGAAGTCGTCGGCGTCCCGTCGCAGCGTGCTGAGCGCGAGGGCGCCGGGCGCGGTGCCGGCGACGGCCCGGGTCAGCACCGGGTGGGGCGAGATCTCGACGAAGGCGGTGTGGCCGTCGGCCGCGGCGGCCGCCACCGCCCGGTCCAGGCGCACGGGCCGCCGCAGGTTCGCCGCCCAGTGCGCGGCGTCGAACACCACGTCGCCGCGCGGGTCGTCCAGGACGGTGGAGTACACCGGGACCCGCGGCCGCCCGCCGCGGACGTCTGCCAGTGCCTCGGTCAACTCCGGCAGAAGCGGGTCGACCTGGGGGGAGTGCCCGGCGCCGACGACCGGCAGGGCGCGGGCGGCCCGGCCCTGCCGCTCCAGCCGCCGCACGAGCCGGGCGACGGCCGTCTCCTCGCCGGTGACGACCTTCTGCCCGGGCGAGGAGTGCACGGCGACCTGCACGCCGGGGAACTCCTCGGCCAGAGCGTCGAGTTCGCCGTCGTCGAGGTCGACGACGGCCATGGCGCCGCCGCGCAGCCCGCCGAGCAGCCGGGCCCGCACGGCGACGACCCGGGCCGCGTCCGACACGTCCAGCGCGCCCGCGCACACCGCGGCCGCCACCTCGCCCAGCGAATGCCCGATGACGGCGGCGGGCTCGACGCCCTGGGCGCGCCACAGTTCGGCGAGCGCCAACTGCATGCCGAACAGAACGGGTTGGACGGCCTCCACCCGGTCGAGAGCGGCGCCGGACGCCAACTGCTCGTACAGGGAAACACCGCACTGCGGGGCCAGGAGGTCGTCGAGCTTCTCCACGGCCGCGGCGAAGACTGGCTCCTCGGCCAGCAGACGACGCCCCATGCCCGCCCACTGGCTGCCGTACCCGGAGAAGACCCACACCGGCCCGCGACCGACGAGCCGGCGGTCGTCGGCGACGACCCGGGGGTGGGGCCGGTCCCGCGCCAACGCGTCCAGCGCGTCGACGAGTTCCCCGCGGTCGCGGGCGGTGACGGCGACCCGCACGCGGCCGCGCCCGGTCCGTCCGGCGAGCGTGCGCGCCACGTCGCCGGGGTGCGCCGCACCCCCCTCCGGCGTACGCAGCCACTCGGCCAGCCGGGCCGCCGTGTCGCGGACGCGGGCGGTGTCGTGGTCGGAGAGGAGGTGGAGACGGGCAGCCGGTTCCGCGGCGGGAGGCGCCGGCGGGACGGCGGGGCGCCATTCCTCCAGCACCGCATGGGCGTTGGTGCCGCCGAAACCGAACCCGGAGACTCCGGCGGTGGCCGTCCCGCCGTAGCGGGGCCACGGCTCCGGCTCGGTCACCACCCGCAGCGGCCCGTCGTCCAGGGCGCTGCCCCGTGCGCAGTGCAGGGAGGGCGGAACGAGGCCGTGGTGCAGCGCGAGCACCGTCTTCACCAGCCCGGCGACGCCCGCGGCGGACTCCAGATGACCGAGGTTGCCCTTGACCGAGCCCAGCAGCAGCGGCTGGTCGGCGGCACGGCCCGCACCGAGCACGGCGCCCAGCGCGCCCGCCTCGATCGGATCGCCGAGCGGTGTGCCGGTGCCGTGCGCCTCGACGTGGTCGATGTGCGCCGGGTCGAGCCCGGCCCGTGCGTAGGCCGTGGCCAACAGGGCTTGCTGGGCTGCGGGGTTGGGCGCCAGCAGACCGCCGGAGCGGCCGTCGGAGTTGACGGCGGTGGCGCGGATGACGGCGAGGACGCGGTCGCCGTCGCGTTCGGCGTCGGACAGCCGCTTCAGCAGCACGGCCGCGCAGCCCTCGCCGCGTCCGATGCCGTCGGCCGCCGCGGAGAACGGCTTGCAGCGTCCGTCCGGCGCGAGGGCGCCGGCCCGCCGGAACGCGACGGTGACGGTGGGGGAGAGCAGCACGTTGACCCCGGCGGCGATCGCCGTGTCCACCTCGCCGGTGCGCAGACTGACGCAGGCGTGGTGCACGGCGACCAGCGAGGACGAGCAGGCGGTGTCGACGGCCATGCTCGGCCCCCGCGTGTCCAGCACGTACGCCACGCGCCCCGCGGTCACGCTCAACGCCCCGCCGGCCGGCGCCCAGGGGTCCACGGCGGCCGGGTCGGCGCCGGTCAGCGAGCCGTACTCGGGCGCGGAGACGCCCACGAAGACGCCGGTGGCGGTGCCGGCGAGGGACGCGGCGGGAACGGCCGCGTGGTCGAGGGTCTCGTGGACGACCTCCAGCAGGATCCGCTGCTGCGGGTCCATCACCGCGGCCTCGCGCGGGGTGACGTGGAAGAAGTCCGCGTCGAACCCGGCGACGTCGTCGAGGTAGCCGCCGTGGCGCGGCGCCTCGGCGGGCGGGAAGGCGGTGAAGTCGCGCCACCGGTCCTCCGGGACCCGCCGGATCGCGTCGACGCCCTCGCTCAGCAGCCGCCAGTAGTCCCCCGGCCCATGCACGCCCCCGGGCAGCCGGCAGCCGACCCCGACGACCGCGACGGGCTCACCGGGCAACCCCGGCGCGACCGGGAGCGGGGCCGGGGGAGCGGTCCGCTCCGCCGCGCCACCGCACAGGTGCGCCACCAGGGCGTCGCCGGTGGGCGCCTCCCACAGCAGCGTCGCCGGCAGGTCCCGCCCTGTGGCCGCGGAGAGTTCCCCGGCCAGGACCACCGCGTCCCGTGAGGACATGCCGAGGTCCGCCAGCGGCCGGTCCATCGGGACCTCCGCGGCGGGCGTGCCGTTCCAGGAGGCCGCCCGTCCGGCGATCAGCCGGCGCAGCGCCCCCTCGTCGACGGCGCTCATCGCGCCGTCCCCGTCGGGTAGGCGCCCGCCAGATACCGCTCGCGGGTCAGCACCCGCGACACCTTGCCGCTCGACGTGCGGGGCACGGCGCCCGGCGGCACGAGCACGACGTCGGCGAGCCGCAGCCCGTGCCGGGCGGACACGGCCGCCCGTACCGCGCGCACCAGGGCCGGCACGTCGATCTCGGCGAGGCCCGTGGTCCGTACGTGCTCGGCGACGACGGCAGCCCGCTCGCCCTCGGGACCCGGCACGGCGAAGGCGGCGAGCCGGTCGCGCCGCACGGCCGGGTGCGCCTCCTGGACGGTCGCCTCCACGTCCTGCGGATAGTGGTTGCGGCCGTCGACGACGATGAGGTCCTTCAACCGGCCGGTGACGACCAACTGCCCGTCCAGGACCGTCCCCAGGTCACCGGTACGCAGCCAGCCGCCGACACCCTGCACGCCGGCCGCCGCGCCGGCCGTCGTGCGGGCCGTGGTGCGGGCCGTGGTGTCGGTCGTCGTGCCGGTCGTCGCGCTGGACGTGGTGTCGGCCGTCGTGCCGGTCGTCGTGCCGGTCGTCGTGCCGGTCGTCGTGCTGGACATCGTGCTGGACGTGGTGTCGGCCGCCGCGCCGAGCGCCGCGCCGACCGTCGTGTCGGCCGCCGCACTGGCCGTCGTGCGGGCCGTCGCGCCGCCCGTCGTGCCAGTCGGCGGGTCGGCGAGGGCTGCGTCGAAGACGCGGCGGGTCAGCCGGTCCTGGTTCCGGTAGCCGCGGCCGACGTTGGGGCCCCGCACCCAGATCTCCCCGACCTCCCCCTCCGGCAGGGCGGTGCGGGACACCGGGTCGGCGATGCGGACCTGCTGGCCGGCCGGGGTGCCGCAGCCGGCCAGCAGCACGGCCGTGGGGTCGTCGGGCCGCGCGGCCAGGGCCTTTCCGGCGGCCAGGGCGTCGCGGTCGAGCGCGAACCGGCGCAGCGGCTCCCGGGGCCGGTCGGCGCTGACGAAGACGGTGGCCTCGGCGAGCCCGTACGACGGGCAGTGGGTCTCCGGCGCGAGTCCCTGAGCGGCGAAGGCGGCGTGGAAGGCGTCGGCCGTGCCGGGCCGGACCGGTTCGCTGCCGTTGATCAGCGCGGCGACCCGGTCCAGCCGCAGCTCCGCCTTCTGCCCGTCGGTGACGGCCGAGGCGCAGTAGTCGTAGGCGAAGTTGGGCGCCGCGCTCACCGCCCGCGGATACGCGGCGAGCAGCCGCAGCCAGCGCGCGGGCTCGTGCAGGAACGCGACCGGGTCCATGAGCACCGACAGCACCCCCCGCACGACCGGGGCGGCGACGCTCAGCACCAGCCCCATGTCGTGGTACAGCGGCAGCCACCCCACACAGGTCACCGGCCGGTCGTCGGCTCCGTAGGCGGTCAGTGCCTGCCGGGCGTTGGCGACGACGTTGGCGTGCGTGACCTCCACGCCCGCCGGGGTCCGGGTCGATCCGGAGGTGTACTGCAGGTAGGCGACGTCGGCGTCGTCCACGGTGACCGGTCGCCGGTCCCCGGCGGCGGAGTCGGGCACCAGGTCGGCGGCGAGGATCGTCACCGCGGCGTCCGCGCAGAACTCCCGGACCTCGTCGAGGGCGCCGCTCGTCGTGACGACGACCGCCGGAGCCGCGTCGGCGAGAACGGCCGAGAGGCGGTCGCCGTGCCCGGGCAGCCCCGGCGGATACAGCGGTACGGCGACCAGCCCGGCGGCGAGGGCGCCGAGGAACGCGGTGACGTACTCCGTGCCCTGCGGGCACAGCAGCGCCACCCGCGCTCCGGGCCCGGCCTCCTCGGCGAGCCGGCCGGCCAGGGCCCGCACCCGAAGGTCCAGGCGACGCCAGGTCAGGGTGCGGTGGACGCCCCGCGCGGTCGCCGCGGGGTGGTCGACGAAGGTGAACGCCCGGCGGTCGGGGGCGGTCTCGGCCCAGTGCCGCACATACTCCGGCAGGCTCCGGCGCACGGGCGCGAGCGGGGGGCGGGGGGTGTCCGTCACGGATGGCTCCTCACACGGTCAGAGCGGGATGTTGCCGTGCCGGCGCTCCGGCATCGGGGCACGCTTGCCGCGCAGCGCCCGCAGGGCACGGCAGATCTGGGCGCGGGTGTCGCGCGGGGCGATGACGGCGTCGACGTATCCCCGCTCGGCGGCGGGATAGGGGGTGCCGTGGGTGCTCTCGTACGCGGCGACGAGGCGGGCGCGCAACGCGTCGGGGTCGTCGGCGGCGGCGAGTTCACGCCGGTGCAGGACGCCGACGGCGCCCTCGGCGCCCATGACCGCGATCCGGGCCGTGGGCCAGGCGAAGTTGATGTCGGCGCCCAGGTGCTTGGAGCCCATCACCGCGTACCCGCCGCCGTAGGCCTTGCGCACCACCACGGTGACCTTCGGGACGGTCGCCTCGGCGTAGGCGTACAGCAGTTTGGCGCCGCGCCGGATGATCCCGGCCTGTTCCTGGCGGACCCCGGACAGATAGCCGGGGACGTCGGCGAAGGTCAGCAGCGGGATGCCGAACGCGTCGCAGAACCGCACGAAGCGCGCGGCCTTCTCGGAGGCGTCGATGTCGAGGACTCCGGCCGCGTGCAGCGGCTGGTTGGCGACGACGCCGACGGGAGCACCCTCGACGAGGGCCAGCGCGCACACGATGTTGGGCGCGAACAACTCCTGTACTTCGAGGAGTTCGCCGTCGTCGACGACGGCGCGCAGGATGTCGCGCATGTCGTAGGCCTGCGCGAGGCGGTCCGGCACGACGCCGTCGAGCGCCGAAGCGGCGGGCGCGGCCGTCGGCGCGTACCGCGGGGGCTGCTCGCGGTTGTTGGCCGGCAGGTAGGACAGCAGGTCGCGGACGGTGTCGAGGGCGTTCACCTCGTCGGCGGCGAGGAAGTGGGCGTTGCCGTTGACGGTGTTGCTGGCGCGGGCGCCGCCCAGCTCCTCGGCGGTGGTGCGTTCGCCGGTGACCGCCTGGATGACGTCGGGTCCGGTGACGAACATGTGCGAGGCGCCGTCCACCATCACGGTGAAGTCGGTGATGGCCGGCGAGTACGCGGCGCCTCCGGCGCACGGCCCCAGGACGACCGAGATCTGGGGGATCACCCCGGACGCCTGGACGTTGCGGCGCACCAGCTCGGCGTAGAGGGCGAGCGAGGCGACGCCCTCCTGGATGCGGGCGCCGCCGCCGTCGTTGAGGCCCACGACCGGGCAGCCGGTCTTCAGGGCGAGGTCCATCAGGGCGATCGTCTTCTCGCCGAACGCCTCTCCCATGCTGCCGCCGAACACCGTGGAGTCCTGGGCGAACACGCACACCGGGCGTCCGTCGACGGTGCCGTAGCCGGTGATCACCCCGTCGCCGTCCGGCCGGCGGGCTCCGTCGTCGGTGGGCCGCCCCCGGACGAACAGACCGGTCTCGGTGAACGAACCCACGTCCAGGAGCAGGTTGATCCGCTCGCGCGCGCCGTGCTCGCCGCGTCGCCGCGGCCCGCCCGGGGCCACTGCCCGGGCCCGTCGGCTCTCCAGTCCGGCGAGGCGTGCGGCGGTGCCGTCCGGCACCCGCGTCGCCGTCTCCCGCCCTCGGGATGTCGTCGCCTCTCGCGTCACAGCCACCTCCGAAAAGTGGCTTCGAATATGGCAGCGGGCAGGGAGAGGACCGAGGGGATCGCCGTTCTGTGTGCGCGAGATGAGTCTTCCGGGAACCGGGTTCGTCCCCGGGTGACAAGAGCGGCCGGCCGGGCCGCCGCGCACGGCACACGCCCCTTCGCGGCGCACGAGACGACGCACGAGGCGACGGACGAGGCGACGACGAAGCGATGACGAGGAGACGACAAGGAGACGGACGATGTGGTGAACGGGGTGGTGAACGGGGTGGTGAACGGGGGTGGTGAAGGAGTGGAGGGCGTACGGTGCCCACCCTGTGCGCTTCCCGAGGTCGACCTTGTGTGCTCTCTGTGAGGTTGGGAAGAGTGGGCGCCCTCCAACCATCCTTCCGGCCCGCTGCGGTCTTCGTCACCGTTGCGGGCCGACCCCCCACAGGAGGACCCGAGTTGAAGCATCGACGCATACCCGGCCGGCGGGCGGTCATGGCGGGCGCGGCCGTCACCGCGCTCGTCGCGGCCGGAGTCACCTTCCAGACCGCGAACGCCAGCGAGCCGGCGAAGCCCCCACAGCCCGCCGTCCTGTCGGCCCTCGCGGCCGGAAAGCTCGCCTCGACCCTCGGCGCGGACCTCGGCGACGACGCGGCGGGCACGTACTACGACGCCAAGAGCGGCAGCCTCGTGGTGAACGTCCTCGACGAGACGGCCGCGAGCGCCGTCGAGGCGGCGGGCGCCAAGGCCAGACTCGTCCAGAACACCCTCGCCGAACTGAACGGCGCCCACGCGACACTCAAGGCGGACGCGACCATCCCGGGCACCGCCTGGGTGACCGACCCGACCACCAACAAGGTCGTCGTGACGGCCGACCGCACGGTCTCCGACGCGGAGTGGGCCAAGCTCTCCAAGGTCGTCGACGGGCTCGGCGAGGTGGCCGAACTCCAGCGCACCAAGGGGGAGTTCAAGCCCTTCATCGCGGGCGGCGACGCCATCACCGGTGGCGGTGGGCGGTGCTCGCTCGGCTTCAACGTGGTCAAGGGCGGCGAGCCGTACTTCCTCACCGCCGGGCACTGCACCGAATCGATCTCCACGTGGTCGGACTCCTCCGGCGCCAGGATCGGCGCCAACGAGACCTCCAGCTTCCCGGGCGACGACTACGGCCTGGTCAAGTACACCGCCGGCGTGGCCCACCCGAGCGAGGTCGACCTCTACAACGGCTCGGCCCAGCGGATCACCGGCGCCGCCCAGGCCACCGTGGGCATGAAGGTCACCCGCAGCGGTTCGACCACGCAGGTCCACTCCGGCACGGTCACCGGCCTGGACGCCACCGTGAACTACGGCAACGGCGACATCGTCAACGGCCTCATCCAGACCGACGTGTGCGCCGAGCCCGGCGACAGCGGCGGCTCCCTCTTCGCGGGCAGCAGCGCCGTCGGCCTGACCTCGGGCGGCAGCGGCGACTGCACCGCCGGCGGGGAGACGTTCTTCCAGCCGGTGACGGAGGCCCTGTCGGCCACGGGGACGCAGATCGGCTGACCCGGCGCACGTGGAGGTCCCGCCCGCAACAATGGGGCGGGACCTCCTGCCGTCACGCCGTCACGCCGTCACGCCGTCACGCCACATTCCGTCACACGGCATCCCGTCACGCCGTCACGCCACATTCCGTCACGCCGTCACGCCGTCATGGCCTCTTGTCGCCTCCCCTCCGTGGTCGTCCGCCGTCTGCCGTCGGCTCCGCAGCACCGCCGTCAGCAGCGTGACGACTACCCCGGCGACCGCCCACGCCGACAGCACCAGCATCGACGCGGTCATGTCGTTGCCCTTGAAGTAGGCGATCGAGCGCGCCGCCCAGGTCCCGGCGCCCGGCGGCAGCGCCGGGCCGATCGCCCTCCAGAACGGCGGGAGCAGCGGGGGCGGCAGGGCGCCGCCCGCGCTGGGGTTGCCCAGGATCACCACGAGCAGGATGACCAGCCCGATGCCGGCCAGCCCGAAGACGCTCTGGAAGGCGAGCGTGGCCGCGCCCACCGCGAAGATGATCAGCGCGCCGAGCCCCCAGTAGGCCGCGAGGCTCCCCGGCAGGGCGCCCAGGACCGGCCCCACGATCAGGGCGCCGCCCAGTCCGCCGACGATCCCGACGACGGCCATGGCGAGCAGCCGGATCACCGCGCGCCGCGGGGTCGAGCGGCCCGCCCCCGAACTGATCACCATGATCGACGCGCACAGATAGCCGCCCACGCACCAGCCGACGGTCAGGTAGAAGGACGACAGCCCGTTGGCGTCCTCCTTGTCGGCCGGGATGACGTCGACGGTCCGCAGGGTGCGCGCCCCGGACTTCTCCAGGGCGGTGGTGAGCGTCACCAGGGTGGTGGCCAGCACCTTCCCGCCGCCGGTGGTCACCAGAAGGGTGTCGGCGCCGGCCGGGCCGATGATCAGGGCGCCGTCGATCTCCCGGTTCAGGATCTGTCTGCGGGCCGTCGCCGCGTCCGCCACGCTCCGCGGGTCCAGGGGATCGCCGGGCAGCCTCTCCAGCCGGGCCACCGTCTGCCGGGCGGCGGCCCCGGGCGCGACGACCCCGAAGGGCACGTCCTTGGGTTTCGGGTCGTGCAGCGCTCCCACGTAGGAGGCGATGAAGAGCAGATGGAGCGCGACCACGCCCGCGACCAGCAACGTGGCCCGCGGGGTGACGGCGTCCTTCACCTCGTCGAGGAAGGAGCCGCGCGAGGGGGCGCGGGGCGCGCCGGCGCCGGTGCTCTGTGTCATGTCCCCACGGTCCGGGGCGCGGGGTGTTTCCGCAGGTGGGGGGCGTCCGAACGGCTGTCGTACATACGTTCGGGATTTGGTCTATGGTGGGGGTGGGAGAGTTGGGAACTGATGTTCGATAGCGGGAGGTGCGGATGCCAGGGTTCACGCATCTGCACACCGTCTCCGGGTTCTCCCTGCGGTACGGGGCCTCGCATCCGGAGCGGCTGGCCGAGCGCGCCTCGGAGCGGGGCATGGACGCCCTCGCCCTCACCGACCGCGACACCCTCGCGGGCACGGTCCGCTTCGCCAAGGCCTGCGCGAAGGCCGGCGTGCGCCCGCTGTTCGGAGCGGACCTGGCGGTGACGGCGCCCGAGCGCCCGCGGGGCGACGCGTCCGTACGACGGGACCGCCGCCGGACCCCCGTGCGCGGCGGCGCCTTCGTCGACGAGTCGACGCCCCGCGTCACCTTCCTCGCCCGTGACGGCGCCCGGGGCTGGGCCGACCTGTGCCGGATCGTCACGGCCGCGCACGCGGGCGGGAGCGACGCGGGCGTCCCGGCGCTGCCCTGGGCCGACAACCACGGCGACGGCCTGACCGTCCTGCTCGGCCCCGCCTCCGACGTCGGCCGCGCGCTCGCCGCGGGCCGCCCGGACCGGGCCGCGAGGCTCCTCGTCCCCTGGCGGGAGGCGTACGGCGACGCCCTGCGCCTGGAGGCCGTCTGGCACGGGCGTACCGGCACCGGGCCCGGTTCCCTGCGGCTGGCCGCCCGCACCGTCGGCTTCGCCGCCGAACAGCGGATCCGGCCCGTGCTCAGCAACGCCGTCCGGTACGCCGACCCCGGCCAGGGGCCGGTCGCGGACGTCCTGGACGCGGCCCGCCGGCTCGTCCCCGTCGACCCCACGGGGGAACTGGACTCGGGCGAGGCCTGGCTCAAGGACGCGGGGGCGATGCTCGGGTCGGCGGAGCGGATCGTGGAGGCCGCCGGCTTCGGGCGCGACACCGCCCGCCGCCTGCTGGAGCAGACCGCGGCGGCGGCCGCCGAGTGCCTGGTCGACCCCGAGGACGATCTGGGCATGGGCGCCGTCCACTTCCCCGAACCGCACCTCGTCGGCGCGGACCGCCGCACCGCCCAGCGGACGCTGGCCTCGCGAGCGGCGGCGGGGATGGTGCTGCGGGGGTACGACCGGTCCGCCAAGGCGCGGCCGTACTGGGAACGGATGCACGACGAGCTCGACATCATCGCCCACCACGGCTTCGCCTCCTACTTCCTGACGGTCGCTCAAGTCGTGGACGACGTACGGAAGATGGGCATCCGGGTCGCCGCGCGCGGCTCGGGCGCGGGCTCCCTCGTCAACCACCTCCTCGGCATCGCCCACGCCGACCCCGTCGAGCACGGGCTGCTGATGGAGCGCTTCCTGTCCAGGGAGCGGGTCGTGCTGCCCGACATCGACGTCGACGTGGAGTCCGCGCGCCGGCTGGAGGTCTACCGCGCGATCATCGGCCGCTTCGGGGCCGAGCGGGTGGCGACGGTCGCGATGCCGGAGACGTACCGCGTCCGGCACGCGATCCGGGACGTCGGCGCGGCCCTGTCCATGGACCCCGCCGAGATCGACCGCATCGCCAAGTCCTTCCCGCACATCCGGGCGCGCGACGCCCGCGCGGCCCTGGAGGAGCTGCCCGAACTGCGGGCGCTGGCGGGGGAGAAGGACCGGTACGGGCGGTTGTGGGAGCTGGTCGAGGCCCTCGACGCCCTCCCGCGCGGAATCGCCATGCACCCGTGCGGGGTGCTCCTGTCCGACGCCTCCCTGCTCTCCCGCACGCCGGTCATGCCGACCAGCGGCGGGGGGTTCCCGATGGCCCAGTTCGACAAGGACGACGTCGAGGACCTCGGGCTGCTCAAGCTGGACGTGCTGGGCGTGCGGATGCAGTCGGCGATGGCGCACGCCGTGGCGGAGGTGGAGCGGGCCACGGGCGAGCGGATCGACCTGGACGCGCTGGAGGACGGCGACCCGGCGACGTACCGACTCATCCGGTCCACCGAGACGCTGGGGTGCTTCCAGATCGAGTCGCCGGGGCAGCGGGACCTGGTGGGGCGGTTGCAGCCGGCAGCCTTCCACGACCTCGTCGTCGACATCTCCCTGTTCCGGCCCGGTCCGGTCGCCGCCGACATGGTGCGGCCGTTCATCGAGGCCCGGCACGGTCGGGCGCCGGTCCGGTATCCGCACCCGGATCTCCAGGAGCCGCTGCGGGACACGTACGGCGTCGTCGTCTTCCACGAACAGATCATCGACATCGTCGCGATCATGACCGGCTGCGGGCGCGGTGAGGCGGACCGGGTGCGGCGCGGGCTGTCCGACCCGGAGTCGCAGGGGCGGATCAGGGTGTGGTTCGCGCAGCACGCGGCGGCGAGGGGATACAGCGCAGAAACGATTCAGCGGACCTGGGAGATCGTCGAGGCCTTCGGCTCCTACGGCTTCTGCAAGGCACACGCGGTCGCCTTCGCGGTGCCGACGTACCAGTCGGCGTGGCTGAAGGCGCATCACCCGGCCGCCTTCTACGCCGGGCTGCTCACGCACGACCCCGGGATGTATCCGAAGCGGCTGCTGCTGGCGGACGCGCGGCGGCGCGGGGTGCCGATCCTTCCGCTGGACGTGAACCGGTCGGGCGTCGCCCACCGTATCGAACTGGTGTCTGAATCGGCGGGTTCTCCAGGGCGTTGGGGGCTGCGGCTCGCCCTCTCCGACGTGCACGGCATCAGCGAGGCCGAGGCGGCACGGGTGGCGGACGGACAGCCGTACGCCTCGCTGCTCGACTTCTGGGAGCGGGCTCGCCCGAGCCGGCCGCTGGCCGGGCGGCTCGCCCAGGTCGGCGCGCTGGACGCGTTCGGCGCCAACCGCCGTGACCTGCAACTGCATCTGACCGAGCTGCACCGGGGCGCGCGCGGGGCGGGCGGCGGTCAGCTTCCCCTCGCGGGCGGGCGGAAGACCGCCTCCGCCGGGCTGCCCGACCTGTCCTCGGCCGAGCGGCTCAGCGCCGAGCTGGGCGTGCTGTCCATGGACGCCTCGCGCCATCTGATGGACGATCACCGCGCCTTCCTCGCCGAGCTGGGCGTGGTCTCGGCGCGGCGGCTGCGGGAGGCGCGGCACGGGGAGACCGTGCTGGTCGCGGGCGCCAAGGCGGCCACTCAGACCCCGCCGATCCGGTCCGGCAAGCGGGTCATCTTCAGCACCCTGGACGACGGCACCGGCCTGGTCGACCTGGCCTTCTTCGACGACTCCCACGACGCCTGCGCCCACACCGTCTTCCACTCCTGGCTGCTGCTGGTGCGCGGGGTGGTGCAACGGCGCGGTCCGCGCAGTCTCAGCGTGGTGGGGTCGGCCGCCTGGAACCTCGCCGAACTGCTGGAGGTGCGCCGGGACGAGGGGCTGGAAGGGGTCGCGGCCCGGCTTGCCGCCCCCGGCGGCGCCCCCGACGCGGACGCCGGCGGCGACGGCCCGGCGCGCAGCCGGCTCTCCGGTTCGGAGGGGCCGCCCGCACCGGCGGGCTCGGCCGCCCAGGACGCGATGGAGCGGCGTCGCATCCGCATGCCCACGGGGTACGAGATGCACCCCTGGGCCGATCTGCGCCCCGCGGGCGAAGGGCCCGCGGTGGGAAGGAAGTTGTGGCACCAGAGTCCGGGGAGTGCGGGATGACCATCCTCTGTGTACGTTTCCAGCTGTCTGCGACGCGCGAGGCCGCCCTGCCGACGCTGCTCGGGTTGCTGGAGGAGTTCACACCGGTCGTCGAGGCCTTGCCGCCGGACGGGGCGCTGGCCGATCTGCGGGGCGCCGAGCGGTACTTCGGGCGCAGCGCGGTCGAGTTGGCGTCGGTGATCCGGGTGCGGGCGCTCGCGCTGTACGGGGTGGACTGCGTGATCGGCGCCGGCCCCGGCCCGCTGTCGGCCCGCATGGCGCTGCGGGCCGCCCGGCCCGGGGTGACCAGCGCGGTCCCCGAGGGCGAGGTGCGGGAGTTCCTCGCCGGACAGCCCGTCACCGCCTTGCCCGGGGTCGGCACGGCGACCGCCCGCACGCTGTGCGAGTACGGCCTCGACACCCTCGGCGCAGTCGCTGCCGCGCCCCTGTCCACGCTTCAGCGCCTGGTCGGCGCGAAGGGGGGCCGGGAGCTGCACGAGAAGGCGAACGGCGTCGACCGCGGCCGGGTGGTGCCGAACGCCGTGTCGCGGTCGCTCGCCGCGGAACGCCCCTTCTCCCGCGATGAGTTGGACTCCGACCGGCACCGCCGCGCCCTGCTGTCGGCAGCCGAGGAGCTGGGTGTGCGGCTGCGCGCCGTGGAGAAGGTCTGCCGCACCCTGACCCTCACCGTGCGCTACGCCGACCGGTCCTCCACCACCCGCAGCCGCACCCTGAAGGAGCCGACCGCGCACTCGGCGGCCCTGACCAGGACCGCGTACGGCCTGTACGAGGCGCTCGGTCTGCAGCGCGCCCGGGTCCGCGCGGTCGTTCTGCGCGCCGAGGCCCTCGGCCCCGCCGAACATGCTTCCCACCAGCTCACCTTCGACCCGGTCGACGAGAAGGTCCGTCGTGTCGAGGAGGTGGCCGACCGGGTGCGGGCGAAGTTCGGGCCGGACGCGGTGAAGCCGGGGACGCTGGCGGCGTGACGGCCGGCCACGGGGGAGCCGCGGCGCCGTCGACTACCACTGGAAGTTTTTACTGACGCGTAACTTCACACTTCACTTACCCGCCCGTAACTTGACGAGTGAACAGCATCCTCGTGATCCGGATCACAGGGCGTAAGGCCATCGCACCTCCCTTGAGCCGCAAGGAGATCACACGATGCTGCCCTGGAAGCGCGTGCTCAGACCACTCGCCGCACTGCTGCTGGCCGCCGCGGCCGCCACCGTCCCCGCCACCGCCGTCCACGCCGACACCACCGCCGCAGCCCCCTCCAGCGGTTGGAACGACTACCGCTGCAAGCCCTCCGCCGCCCACCCCCATCCCGTCGTCCTGGTGCACGGCACCCTCGGGAACTCGATCGACAACTGGCTCGCCCTCGCCCCCTATCTGACGGTCCGCGGGTACTGCGTCTACTCCGTCGACTACGGCCAACTGCCGGGCGTTCCGTTCTTCAACGGCCTCGGTCCCATCGACGAGTCGGCGGGTCAGCTCTCCGCCTTCGTGGACAAGGTGCTCGCCGCGACCGGCGCCGCCGAGGCCGACCTCGTCGGACACTCCCAGGGCGGCATGATGCCGCGCTACTACCTGAAGTTCCTCGGCGGAGCCGCCAAGGTCAACGCGCTCGTCGGCATCGCCCCCGACAACCATGGCACCACGCTCGGCGGACTCGCCAACCTGCTGCCCTACTTCCCGTGGCGGCCGAGGACCTGCTCTCGGCCGCCACCCCCGGCCTCGCCGACCAGGTCGCCGGGTCGGCCTTCCTCACCCGGCTCAACGCGGGCGGCGACACCGTCGCAGGCGTCCGCTACACGGTCATCGCCACCAAGTACGACGAGGTGGTCACACCGTGGCGCAGTCAGTACCTCAGCGGTTCCGGCGTACGCAACGTCCTGCTGCAGGACCTGTGCCCGCTGGACCTCTCCGAGCACGTGGCGATCGGGCTGTTCGACCGGATCGCCTTCCATGAGGTGGCCAACGCCCTCGACCCGGCCCACGCCACCGCCACCACCTGTGCGTCCGCGCTGAGCTGACGCAGAATCGTTCCGCCGGGGCCTGACCGGCCTGAGCCGCCGGTCAGGCCCCGGAGTCGTGCGGGCGCCTCAGCGGCCCCGGCCGCCTGCCGCCGCCCGCCTGCGCACCGACGCGAACAGCAGCGCCGCGCCCAGCGCCAGGGCGGCCGCACCGCCCACGGCGAGATACGGCGCGCTGCCGTCGCCGCCGGTGCGCGCGAGTTTCCCGGCCGCGGCGGAGGCCGGGTCGGAGCCCGGTCCGGCCGCCTTCGGCTCGTTCGCCGCGGCCGCCCGGGGAGCGGACGACGAGCCGGCGGCCGGAGCGCCGCCCGGGTCCGTCGTCGTGGCGGCGTCGTCGTCGCCGTGGCCGTGGTGCTCGACCGTCGACTCGTCGGCGCCGTCCTCGATCTGCTCGTCGGAGGGCGCGGAGGCGGACGGCGCGGCAGTGGAGGGCGCGCCGCCCCCGCCGGCCGCGGCGAACGAGACGTCCGAGCAGGAGTAGAAGGCCTCCGGGCTGTCCGAGCGCTGCCACACCGCGTACAGCAACTGCCTGCCGGAGCGCTCGGGCAGGGTCCCGGAGAAGGTGTAGAAGCCGCCCGTCGCGACCGGGTCGACGGCCGTGGCCACCGGGTGCTCCAGATCCAGGTCGGACCAGCCCAGGGGCTCGGCCGGCCGGTAACCGGGCTTGGTCAGATAGACCGTGAAGGTGCCCTTGTGCGGGGCGGTCACGCGGTACCTGAAGGTGTACGGGCCGCTCTCGACGCCGGTGACGGGCCAGTCGGCGCGGGCCAGGTCCAGGCCCTTGAACTCCGCGTTGTTCGCGCTGCACAGCCTGCCGTCGGGGATCAGTTCCTGGTGGCGGCCGTTCGCGTCGCCGATGCGGATGCCGTTCCAGTCGTACAGCGCCTGCGTGCCCCCCGCCGCGACCGCGGCCCGGCAGGCGGCCGACCTCGGGCTTTCGGGGCCCTCCGCGTAGCACTGGGCGACCCGGCTGACCGGATCGCCCATCGAGCCGTGCGCGGCCGCGGGCGAGGCGGACAGCGCCGGCAGGGTCAGCGCAGCCAGCCCCGCGACGGTGACGGCCTTGCGGCGTGCGGGCATGGGGGATCTCCTCGGAACCGGAACGGGTGGCGACGACGGGTGCGCCGGAACCAAGGAAATCGTGAGAACGCCTGCTGGAGGCGGCCGGAGGCGATCTTTAGGGCCGCCTTAAGGAAGCGCTGAGCCTGAGATCAGGTACGTCGCGCCGTACGCGCGCGTGCGCCGGGTCCGACCGGGAGTCCCGCTCCGGTCAGCCGTCGGGCCACCACGTGCGCGCGATGTCCTTGCGCACCTCGGGGCGTCCGGCGGGCCGTTCGTCGGCCTCTTCGCGGATCCGGCGGGGGTCCGTCTTCTTCAGGGGCTTCTGCACGGTCGTACGGCGCATGGCTGCCTCCTAGAGGAACTACCGAGTTCCGCGATCTCACGGAGGTAGACCCTTTCGGGGAGAGTTCCTCATCGCCCCCCGGTCTGTCAGTGGCGGGTGTCACGATTCGAGTGTCAGTGGCAGGTGTCACTCTTGGGCACATGGTGAGAAAGAGTGACGAAACGACTTCGCCGCGTATCGACTGGAACGCGGCGGCGGCCGCCTTCGACGAGGAGCCGGACCACGGCCTGCGCGACCCCGAGGTGCGCTCCGCCTGGGCCCGGCGGCTACGCGACTGGCTCCCCGGACACGGCTGCGACCTGCTCGACCTCGGCTGCGGGACCGGCAGCCTGTCGCTCCTCGCCTCCGACCAGGGACACCGGGTGACGGGGGTCGACCTGTCCCCGGCCATGATCGACCTGGCCCGCGCGAAACTCGCCGGCCGTGACGCCGCGTTCCTCGTCGGTGACGCGGCGGCCCCGCCCGTCGGTGAGGAGCGCTTCGACGCCCTGCTCGTGCGCCACGTGCTGTGGACCCTGCCCGACCCGGCCCGCGTCCTGCGGCACTGGCGCGGCCTGCTGCGCCCGGGAGGGCGGTTCGTGCTGGTCGAGGGCGTGTGGGGGGACGTCGACCCGGTCGGCATACCGGCGGACCGGCTCACCGCCCTGCTGGCCCCGCTGGCCGGGCACGTGCACCTGGAGCGGCTGTCGCAGGACACGCCGCTGTGGGGCGGGGCGGTGGGCGACGAGCGGTACGCGGTGGTGGCCACGGTCTGAGGCGCCCCCTCACGCCAGCAGCGACTCCAGGCCGCCCTCGCCGGTGGCGAGCGCCTCCAGTTCGTCGAGGGCGGCCAGCGCCGCGGCGGCGGCCGCCGGGTCCCGCCGCGCGAGCCCGCTCTCCTCGAACTCGTCCTCGTCCAGCCGCCGGACGTCCGACCCGTCGGCGGAGCGCCACAGGTCCAGGTCGAGGTCCTCCACGACCAGTTCGGCGCCGGACAGCGTGGCCGGGCGGGTCACGTCGCAGTACCAGCCCTTCAGGGCGCCGGACGCGTCGCGGACCTCCTTCACGGCGTACCAGCGCTCACGCCAGTAGTACTCCGTGAAGACGTCGCCCGCCTCGAACCGGACGAAGCCGAAGTCGCGCACTCCCGACCCGGCCCAGGGGGCGCGCACCGCGATCCTGGCGCCGTCGTCGGACAGCAGCTCGGCCGCGTAACGGATCTTCGTCCGCCCGGCCTTGACCAGGACGACGTCCACCGAGCGCACCGGCTCAGCCGAGTTCGCGGACATACCGCACCTCCGTCGCGCAGATCTCGTATCCGAACCACCGGTTGATCGCGAGCATCGGCCCGTTGTCCGCGTCGTTGCCCGTGTACGCCTCCGTGTACCCCGCGGCGCGGGCGCGGTGCAGGGAGTCGTTCTTGACGAGCTTGGCCAGACCCCGGCCGCGATGGGAGCGGGCGGTGCCGGTCATGCCCGTGCCGTACCGGCCGGCGCCTTCGGTGTGGGCCACGCTGAAGGCGACCGGGCGGCCGTCGGCCACGGCGACCGAGGTCAGGTCCCGGTTCAGGTGGGGGTGCTTCCAGTACTCGTCGACCCAGGCCTCGTAGTCCGTGAACTCGGTGCCGATGTCGCCGGGTTCGTCCGAGCTCGCCTCCGTGTCCAGGACGAACAGCGGGCGCGGGTCGTCGGCGAAGTCCGCGGCGGTGCGCAACTCGACTCCGGGCGGCGGATCCTGCGGCGGCGGCAGCACGGCCCCGGCCAGATCCAGGCGCAGGAAGTGCGCGGAGCGGCTCGCCCGGTAGCCGTGACGCTCGGCGAAGGCCCGGTTGCCCGGCTCGTCCAGCACCCAGGCGAACAGCTTCGTCGCCCCGTGCGCCGCCAGGTGCTCCTCGGCCGCCCTCACCAGCAGCGCGCCCGCGCCGCGTCCGGTGTGCGCCGGGTCCACGTACACGTTGAGCGAGCCCTGGCCGGGCTCCGGGCTGTCGTGGGCGAGGCCCACCTGGGCCGTGCCGACGACCTCGCCGTCCGCCACGGCCACCAGCCTGCGGGCGTGGGCGTCGGGGTGGGACAGCGCGAGGCCGTGCAGCAAGGAGGCCGGACTGACGAACACATGGGGCAGCGCATGGTGCCGGACCCGGACGAAGCCCTCGATGTCGGCAGGCGCGTCGGGGCGCAGATCGCGCACGATGACGGTCATGTCGGGCCACGCTACGGACGGGCGGCGTTCGCGTGCCTCTCATTTTCCCGCGGGTGCGGGACAATCGGCCCGTGACCTTGAAGATCCATGTCGATGAGGGCGCCGCTCCGTACGAGCAGGTGCGCGCGCAGATCGCCGAGCAGGCCCGGTCGGGAGCGCTGCCGGTCGGCTACCGGCTGCCGACGGTGCGGGGGCTGGCCGAGTCGCTCGGCCTCGCCGCGAACACCGTCGCCAAGGCGTACCGGGCGCTGGAGACGGACGGCGTGATCGAGACCCGGGGGCGCAACGGCACGTTCGTCGCCGCCGCCGGGTCGGCCGCGGAACGGGAGGCCGCCGTCGCCGCAGGCGCCTACGCCGAGCGGGCGCTGCGGCTGGGGCTCACCGAGGAACAGGCCTCGGCCGCCGTGCGGGACGCCCTTCGGGCTGCCTACCGGGCGTGATCAGCCGCGCGTGGCGAGCGCGCGCGGCGTCCGCGTCGCCTTCAGGCCGGCCCGCTCCGCCGTCCTGCCGAACAGCGCCGCGTCCCCCACCGCCGCGCCGCCGGGGTCGTTGTTGAAGTAGGCGTAGACGTCGTCGCCGGCCGCCCAGGTCGTCGCGATGCGGTCGGCCCAGGTCTCCAGGGCGCGGTGCCCGTAGCGCGGCCACGGCCGGGCGCGGCCCTGGTGGAAGCGGACGTACCCCCAGTCGGCGGTGCGCCACAGCGGGGTGACCGGGCGGGACTGGACGTCGGCCCAGCACAGGGCCGCGCCCCTGGAGTGCAGCACCTCCCGCACCTCGGGGGTCCACCAGGAGTCGTGACGCGGCTCCACCGCGACGCGGGTGTCCGACGGGAAGCAGGCCAGACAGGCGTCCAGGAGTCCGGGATCGGCCCGCAGGGTCGGCGGCAGCTGGAGCAGGACCGGGCCGAGGCGGGCTCCGAGGCCGGCCGCGTGGGCCATCAGCCGGTGCACCGGCTCCTCGGGGTCGCGAAGCCGTTTGATGTGGGTCAGATAGCGGCTCGCCTTCACCGCCACCGTGAAGTCCGCGGGAACGCGTTCGGCCCAGGACGCGAAGGTGTCCCGGGACGGAAGCCGGTAGAAGGCGTTGTTGATCTCGACGGTGGCGAAGTGGGCCGTGTACTCCTCCAGCCACCGCCGCACGGGCACGTCGGCCGGGTACAGGACGCCCTTCCAGTCCTTGTACTGCCAGCCCGACGTGCCGACGTACAGCGTCATACCTCCATCAAAACACCCGGACGCCGTCGGCGTGCCTCACAGGTACAGCCCGGCGTCCGCCCCGCCCCGCGGCTCCGGCAGCGAGGTGGGGGAGACGCCCCGGCGCAGCGCGTACAGCTCCGCCAGCGTGGCGCCCTCGCGGCCGACCCCTTCCTCCGTGCCCAGCCAGTCCACCGCCTCCCGGCGGGTCAGCGGGCCGACCTCGACGCGGGCCAGACAGCGGCCGGGACGTACGACGGCCGGGTGCAGACGCTCCAGGTCCTCGTTGGTCGTGACCCCCACCAGGACGTTGCGGCCCTGTCCGAGGAGGCCGTCGGTGAGGTTCAGCAGCCGGGACAGGGCCTGGCCCGCCGTGTGCTTGGCCTCGCCCCGGATCAGTTCGTCGCAGTCCTCCAGGAGCAGCAGCCGCCAGCGGCCCTTGCCCGGGCCGTCCTCCTCGCCGATCGCGATGTCCATCAGATAGCCGACGTCGGAGAAGAGCCGCTCGGGGTCCAGGACGCAGTCCACCTGGCACCACTCGCGCCAGGAGCGGGCCAGCGTGCGCAGCGCCGAGGTCTTGCCGGTGCCGGGCGGGCCGTGCAGCAGGAGCAGCCGGCCCGCGATGTCCTGCGGGGTCGTCGCCATCAGGCGGTCCATCGCGTCGGCGACGGGAGCCGTGTAGTTGGGGCGCACCTCGTCCCAGGTGCCCGCGGAGATCTGGCGGGTCGTGCGGTGCGGGCCGCGCCGCGGGGAGACGTACCAGAACCCCATGGTCACGTTCTCCGGCTGGGGCTCGGGTTCGTCCGCAGCGCCGTCGGTGGCCTCGTCGAGCACCTTGGCGGCCAGTTCGGCGGTGGTCGCGGTGACCGTCACGTCCGCGCCGCGGTTCCAGCGGGAGATCAGCAGCGTCCAGCCGTCGCCCTCGGCCAGGGTGGCGCTGCGGTCGTCGTCGCGGGCGACCCGCAGCACGCGGGCGTGCGCGGGCAGCAGGGTCGCGCCGGAGCGTACGCGGTCGATGTTCATGGCGTGCGAGTACGGCTGCTCGCCGGTCGCGAAGCGGCCGAGGAACAGCGCGTCGACGACATCGGACGGAGAGTCGGAGTCGTCGACGGTGAGCCGGATCGGCAGAGCGTCCTGTGGCTGGGCAGACATGCGGCCATGATCCGCCACCGGGGCCCCGTGCGCACCCGGTTTCCGCAGTGCGCGTGGTGTGTCGGGTGTGTCGGGTATGCCGGACGTCCCCGGCGGTCCGGGCTCGCGCCGAGCGGCCCCGACGGGCTTCGCCGGGGCCACCCCCTCACACCAGCCGCTGGAGTCGCCGGGTCCTGCGGACCATGGCGTACCCCTTGGTCAGCGCCCGGTCCCTGGCGAACGTACGGCCGACCGTCCGGCCGTCGAGAAGCCGTTCGAACTCCGCCGGGCCGGTGGCCCGCCGTACCGTCACCCGGCGCAGGGCGTACGGCCCTTGGGCGCGACGGGCGAGGGCGTTGCCCACGGCGAGCGCCTGGGTGAACCCGTGGGCGCGCACCGCCGCCCGCACCCGGCGGCTGGAGTAGCCGTAGGGGTAGGCGAACGACACCGGCGGCGCGCCGAGTTCGTCGGCGACGATGTCCCGGCAGCGCACCAGTTCGGCGCACAGCCGGGCGTCGTGGAGTTGGTCGAGCTGCGGGTGGGTGTGGCTGTGGCCGCCGATCTCGACGCCGTCGTCGGCCAGTCGGCGCACCTGCCGCCAGTCCAGCATGGTGTCCAGCGCGCCGCCGGTCTCGTACGCGCCCCTGATCCAGCCGGTGGACACGAACAGCGTGGCCGGGAAGCCGAACCCGGCCAGCGCCGGGAGGGCGTGCCGGTGCACGCCCTCGTAGCCGTCGTCGAAGGTGATCAGGACCGGACGGGCCGGCAGCGGCCGGTCCGCGCGCCAGCGGGCCGCCAGGTCGGCCGTGGTGAGCGGGGTCAGACCGCGGTCCGCGATCACCGCCATCTGCTGGGCGAACGCCTCGGGGGCGACCGAGAGCGTCCGGGTGGCGTCGCTCGGGTCGGCGGCGACCGAGTGGTACATGAGGATCGGCACGCGCGCCTGCGTCATGCGGCCCGCTCCACTTCGTCCGGGGAGATCGGCACCACGGCGAACGTCGTTCCCGCCCGCCGCGCCCGCACACTGCCGACCACGTACCCGCCGGCCGCCGTCAGCACCCCGGCGACGATCGTGCCGGCCCGCCGGGCCCCGCCGGGCCGGGCCAGCACCAGGTCGCGCAGCCCGCGGACCACACCGGCCGGCAGCACACGCGTGGCGTAACGGCGTTCGGACTCCAGCCCCTTGCCGGCCCCGACACTGCGGGCGACGAGCGCCTTGGACAGCCCCTCGGCGTAGGTGCGGGTGCGGAAGTAGCCGAAGTGCTCGCGCGCCTCGGGCACCTTGTGGTGGATCACCGCGCGGTCGTCCATCAGCAGGATCGCGTCGGGTCTCGCGCGGCTGAGCCGGATGCACAGGTCCGTCTCCTCGCCGCCCATCGGGCGCTTGCTGCCGTCGCGTCCGATGCCGGTGGCGAAACCGCCCACGAAGTCGAACGCGGCGCGCCGGAAGGACGCGTTCCCGCCGAGGATGTTGCGCACCCGGACCCGGCCGGGCGGCAGACCCCGGTAGGAGCAGCCCACCACCCAGTCGAACTCCTCGGGGAACCACGCGGGCCGCCGTCCGGAGGACCACACCGGCACCGCCCGGCCGCCCACGGCGAGGACCCGGGGGTCGGAGTACGGGTCGGCGAACCGGCGCAGCCAGTCCCGCTCGGCGACGGCGTCGTCGTCGAGGAACGCGATGACCTCGCCGTGGGAGGCCGCGATGCCGGTGTTGCGGCCCGCCGACAGGCCGCGCGGGCCCGCGTTGGGCAGCACCCGTACGTCGTCCCCCTCCTTGTACTCGGTCCTCAGCCGGTCCAGGAGCGTCGGGTTGTGGTCGACGACGAGCAGGGTCTCCAGGGCCGGATGGGTCTGCGACCGCACCGAGGCGACCGCCGCGAGGATGTCCTCCCAGCGGTCCTCGGTGTACACACAGATGACGACGGAGACGTCGATCGCGCTCAAGACGCCTCTCCCCGGCCCGAGTCGAGCATCGGCGAGCGGCGGTCCAGGCGGCGCAGCGCACGCCGGTTGGACCGCTCCTGGAGGATCACCCGCAGCACGCGCAGCCCGTCGCGGACCGCGCGCAGGTTGCTGACGCCGTGGATGCGCAGATACTCGTGGCTGGGGATCTCCTGCACCTTCAGGCCCGCCTTGACGACCCGGATGTTCATCAGGGTCTCGACCTCGAAGCCCGTGCAGTCCAGCTCGATCTTGTCCAGACAGTGCCGCCAGAAGGCGTTGTACCCGTAGCACAGGTCGGTGTAGCGGGCGCCGAACTTGCGGTTGACGACGGCGCACAGCGCCCGGTTGCCCAGCCGGCGGACGAACGTCATGTCGTCGGTGCCGCCGCCGTTGGCGAAGCGGGAGCCCTTGGCGAAGTCCGCGCCCGAGACGAGGGCGGAGACGTACGAGACGATCTCGTTGCCGTCGGCCGAGCCGTCCGCGTCGACCATCACGATGATGTCGCCGCTGCACGCCTCGAAGCCGGTGATCAGGGCGTCGCCCTTGCCCCGGCCCTGCTGTCCGACGACCTTGACGCCCGGCCACAGGTCACGTGCCACCTTGACGGTGTCGTCGGTGGAGTTGCCGTCGACCAGGACCACTTCGTGGATCCAGTCCGGCAGGGTCCTGAAGACGTACGGAAGGTTCTCGGCCTCGTTCATCGCGGGAATGACCACGCTCACCGGTGGCGCGATGGCCAGGTGGGAGGAGATCGGCCGGTACGTGCCGGCGGTCGACGGGCCTTGGAGATCCTCGCCCGAAGTCGCCGGCTGCAGAACGGAACTCATGCGTCGTGTCCCTCTCGTCCGGTGGGCCGCCCGCCCCTGGGCGGCCCGGAATCCACGTCCGGTTCGAAAGGGGGGTTGTTTCCCACCCGTGGCGGAGTGCTCTCCGCGCCTGTCAGGTGAGTTGGCAGAACTGACCGGCCACCGGCCGAAGACGGCAGCCGACCGCGCGGCACGGCCCGATCGCCCATGCGGCCATCGAGCTCGGCACCCCCCTACCGCGCTCCCGCCCCGGATTCCGCCGCGGTCCCTGAGCCCTCCCCTGGAGCCGATGCCGACGGTCCGATGCGAGTGAGATGTATGACGGTATTGATGATTAAGCCCGGATGGCAAGCCCTTGACGGTCCTCTCACCTTTTTGTTCGTTTGACCGTTACACAACGGTGCGTCCCGTTGGCAGGAACGGACACAGGTGCTCCCCGGTGGCCGCAGAGGCGTCGAAAGTCTTGGCATGGACACTTCCCGTCAATGCGCGTAGTTGCTACGACAGTTGTGGCAGAGAACCTGCTAAAGGAGGTTCCATGAGACGTTCCCGACTTGTCGTATTCATCAGCTCGGTCCTCCTCGCCCTCGGCACCGCCCTCACCGGGGCGGCCACCGCGCAGGGAACCCAACTCGCCGCCACCGGCGGCTATGTGGCCCTCGGCGACTCCTACTCCTCCGGCGTCGGCGCGGGCAGCTACATCAGCTCCAGCGGCGACTGCAAGCGCAGCACCAAGGCGTACCCCTACCTCTGGAACGCCGCCCACGGCCCCGCCTCGTTCACCTTCGCGGCTTGCTCGGGAGCCCGTACGGGTGATGTTCTGGCGAGTCAGCTCGGCGGCCTGAGCTCCTCGACCGGCCTCGTCTCCCTCACCGTCGGCGGCAACGACGCGGGCTTCGCCGACGTCATGACCACCTGCGTCACCGGCTCCGACACCACCTGCCTGAACCGCATCGCCACGGCCAGGGCCTACGTCGACTCGACACTCCCCGGCAAGCTGGACGGCGTCTACTCGGCGATCCGCTCCAAGGCGCCCAACGCGCGCGTCGTCGTCATCGGCTACCCCCGCTTCTACCAGCTCGGCACGGTCTGCCTGGGCCTGTCCGAGACCAAGCGCTCCGCCATCAACAACGCGGCCGACTATCTCGACGCCGCCGTCGCACGACGCGCAGCCGCCCACGGCTTCGTGTTCGGTGACGTCCGCACCCCGTTCGGCGGCCACGAGATCTGCTCCGGCAGCTCCTGGCTGCACAGCCTCAACTGGCTGAACATCGGGGAGTCCTACCACCCGACCGCGTCCGGTCAGTCGGGTGGCTACCTGCCGGTCCTCAACGGCGCGGCCTGACGCTCGCCGTCCGGTTCACTCGGACGGCGAGGGCGAGGGGGAGGTCCCGGTCGACGGGGCCTCCGACTCGCAGGTGACCGAGAACGGCACCGAGTCCGACGTCACCTTCACCGGGTCCCGCACCTCGACGCCGATGGCGTTCTCGTGCGTCCCGCTCTCGGCGTACGTCGACACGATCACCTTGTCCTGCTTCGACTTCCCGCCCCCCGACGGGAAGTCGAGCGTCTTCCAGGTCTGCCCGGACAGTTCGCCGTCCCGCGACACCCAGCGGTAGGACACCGTCGCCGGCAGCCGCCCCACCGTGATCGTCGCCGTGAAGGCGGGCGCCTCGGCGTCCGGCGGCGGACACGTGCCGGAGTAGTCCGTGTGCGCGCCGACGACGCTGACCGAGACGGTCTGCTCGGGGGCGGCGGAACTGGGGCTCTCGCTCGGGCTCGGGCTCGGTTCCTCGCCGTCCGTCTCGCTCGTCTGCTGCTGCTGCTGCGGCGCCGGCGAACTCACCGCCTGCGAGGCGCTGTTGGTGACCCCGCCGGAGCCGCCCCCGTCGCCGTCGTCGTCGTTCAGCAACCCGTACGTCAGCCCGGCGACCGCCAGCGCCAGCGCCGCCACCCCCGCGAGCAGGACGACGCCGGTGCGCCGGCCCCGGTCCGGCTCCGTCGAGGAGGTCGTCGCCGGGGCCGCCGTCCAGGGCTGGGGCGGAGTCGCGCCCTGCGACGCGTGGCCGAAGGGCTCGGCGGGGGTCGCCGCCGTCGGCGGATACGGTGCGTACGGCGCCCCGCGGACCGTGTCCGCACGGGGGACGCCACCCCCGGAGGGGGTACCCCCGGCGGCGATCAGCCGCAGGTCCTGCTCGGCCCGGTCGGCGGGCAGCCGCTCGGCCGGGTCCTTGCGCAACAGCCCCTCGATCACGGGCCCGAGCGGCCCTGCCCGGCGCGGCGGCGGCAGCTCCTCGTCGACGATCGCGCGCAGGGTGCTCAGCGGAGTGTCGTGCCGGAAGGGCGAGTTGCCCTCGACCGCCGCGTACAACAGCACGCCCAGCGACCACAGGTCAGACTCGGGCCCCGGCGTACGCCCCAGCGCGCGCTCCGGCGCGAGGAACTCGGGAGAGCCGATGACCTCGCCGGTCATGGTCAGCGCCGAGGTGCCCTCGACGGTCGCGATGCCGAAGTCGGTGAGCACCACCCGTCCGTCGTTCGACATGAGCACGTTCGCCGGTTTGACGTCCCGGTGCAGCACGCCGGCCTCGTGCGCGGCCCGCAGCGCGGCCAGCACCTCGGCCCCGATGTGTGCGGCCCGGGCCGGCTCGATGGGCCCCTCCGCGTCGAGCAGGTCGGCGAGGGAGATGCCGTGCACGATCTCCATGACGATCCACGGCCGGCCGTCCTGCGTGGCCACGTCGTACACCGTGACGACGTTCCGGTTCGCGACCCGGGCCGCGGCCCAGGCCTCGCGCTCCAGCCGGGCGTACAGCCGCTCGACGTCCGAGGCCGCCAGCCCGTGCGGCGCACGCACCTCCTTGACGGCGACCTCGCGGTGCAGCACCTCGTCGCGGGCCCGCCACACCGTCCCCATGCCGCCCTCGCCCAGCGGGGTCAGCAGACGGTAGCGGCCCGCAATCAGACGTTCACTGCCCGGTTCTTCGGACACCGCGCCCCCATTTCGCTCTTCGCATCCGGGCGAAAACCTCCGCAACTCCACAAACGTAGCTCAGCCGAGAACGGATGCGGCCCCCTTGAGCACCAGTCCGGCGCCGAGGGCCACCACCAGGAACGCGGACCACAGGGGCATGTTGCGGCGCACGAGCGTCACGGCCGGGTGGGTGGTCCAGCGTGGCTGCCGGTCCAGCAGACGGGTCGCCCCCGCGCCGAGCCTGACCACGGCGAACCCGGCGGCGGTGAGGGTCAGCGCGAGGCCGACGCCGTACGCGACGACGAGCAGCAGCCCGAACCAGGCCTGCCCGAGTGCGGCCGCGCCGACCAGCACCACCACCGCGGACGGGCTGGGCACCATGCCGCCGGCGAAGCCGAGCAGGATCGTGCCGCGCAGGGTGGGGGCGACGGCGTGGGTGTGCGTGTGACCGCCGTGGGTGTGCGTGTGGGTGTGGCCGTGATCGTGACCGTGACGGTGACCGTCCTCGTGGTGGTGGTCGTGGCCGTGGTCGTGGCCGTGCCCGCGGTCCTGGTCGTCGTCGTGGTCGTGATGGGCATGGGTGTGCGGGGTGGGGGCTCCGACGAGGGCGAGTTGACGGTCCGGCGTTTTCGCGGGCTCGTGCGGGTGGGAGTGACCACCGTGCGGGTGCGGGTGCGGGTGCGGGTGCGGGTGGGGATGGGTGTGTCCGTGGGGGGTGCCAGGGCCGCGGCCGCGCCAGGCTCGGCGTGCGAGCGTCGCGCCCGCGAACAGCACCAGCGCGCCGCTCGCCAGTCCCAGCCAGGCGATCACCGAGGGCGCCGCGGCCGAACCGGCGGTGACGAGCAGGCCGAGGGCGACGACGCCGAGCGTGTGCGTGACGGTGACGGACGCGGCGAGGGGGAGAACGTCCTTCATCCGTGCCCTGCCGCCCCGGGCGGCCGCCGTCGCGGCCATGATGGTCTTGCCGTGGCCGGGGGCGACGGCGTGCATCGCGCCGAGGCCGACGGCGATCACCAGCGCCAGCGCGGCGAAGCCGAGGGTGAGGTCCTGCCGGGCGACCAGTTCGTCCAGGGCCCGCGTCCAGCGGTCGGCGCCACGCGGCAGCACCGAGGCGGCCGGAGCGTCCCGGCCGTCCTCGACGAGCGCCGCGCCACCGGGCCGCACCGTCAGGGACGCGGTCGAGGTGTCCGCCGGGGAGGAGAGCAACTCCTTGGGATAGCCGGTGAGTTCGCCCGACACGGACTTCTCCGGAACGTCGGAGTCGGCGAGCGTCATCCGGTCCCCGCGGGCGGTGATCTCACGCCAGCCGGGTCCACTGGAGGCACCCTCGCTGTGGAAGCCGACGGAGACGGTGTCCCCGTCGGCCGCGTCGGGCAGCGGGGCGGTCAGCCGGCACTCGACGCGGAGCGTGTCGAGTCCCGCCTGACCGGGGCGTACGACCGCCTTGCTCGCGCCCGCCGTGAGGGGCACGGCACGGCCGTCGACGGTGAGCCTGCTGCCGGAGGCGGCCGTGGCACAGCGCTCCCGGGCCCAGGCGTTCATCCCGAGCCGTTCGATGTCGGGCTTCGCCTGGGTCGCCGGAATCTCGGCGAGGTCCTCGACGTGGTCGACGCGCAGTTGTCCCGGGGCGGCGACGAGGCCGTCGTAGCGGTTGACGGTGAAGTTGCCGAGGGGGTGCGCGCTCGCGGCGGCGGAAGGAACCAGAACGAGCGCGCACCCGGCCGTGAGAACGGCCGCGCAGGTGGCGAAGAGCCGACGGGTCATCACTTGCTCGCCTCCAGCGTCTTGAGTGCCGTGCGCGCCTCGCGGGCGCCCAGCGGGGAGAAGCCGGGGTTCAGCTTCAGGGCGGCGGTCAGGTGGGTACGGGCGTCGTCGGGGTGACCGGCCGCCTTCTCGATCACACCGCGGTGGTAGAGGAAGGACGCGTTGCGGTAGCCGGTGGCCGTGGCCTGCCGGGCGTAGGGGAGGGCCTCGGCGTCCTTGCCGTTGACGTGCAGGGCCCAGGCGAGGGCGTCCGCCGTGTGCACGGTGTGGCGGCGTGACCAGTCGTCGCGGGCCGCGCGCAGGGCCGTCGCCCTGTCGCCGTGGTCGGCGGCGGCGAGCGCGGTGTCGAGGTCGGCGTTGACGCCGTTGGCGCGGGCGATCGCGGTCCAGGCGTCGACGAGCGCGTACTGGTCCTGGGCCTTGGCCCTGTCGCCCTCGCCGCCCCGGGCCTCGTACAGCTCACCGAGCTCGACCAGCGGGCCGGGGAGAGGGTAGCGGGCCACGATGAGCTCCAACCCCTCGACGGCCTCGGCCTGTTGACCGCCGGCCGCCTGGGCGCGGGCCCGGCCCTCCAGCGCGGGGAGGTAGTTCTCGTCGGCGGCGAGGGCGCGGGCGTAGTGGGTGAGGGCGGTGGGGTAGTCGCCCTGGTTCCAGGCGAGCTGGCCGAGCTGGGCGGCCACGTAGGCGATGTCGCCGGGCGAGCTCGACGCGGCGAGCGCCCGTTCCAGGACCCGGCGGGCGGTGGCGACGTCGCCTCGCAGTTCGTGGACGTAGGCGTAGCGGGTGAACACCGGTACGCCGGGCCGCCGTTCGTCGGCCGTCTTGACGGCCGCCTCGGCGTCGGCGTAGCGGCCGAGTTCGACGAGGGCGTCGATACGCGAGCACAGGGCGCGTTCGTTGTAGGGGTTCTGCTTCAGCGCCTCGTCGGCGAGCTTCAGGGCGTTCGCGAAGTCGTGCCGGGCGGCGGCGAGGGCGGCCCGGCCGGCCAGCGCCTGGTCGTTGTCGGAGCGCAGGGAGAGGGAACGCTTCAGAGCCTGCTCGGCCTGCGGGTAGCGGGAGGGGTCTCCCTTGGTGCGGGCCTGCTCGACGTAGGCGAGCCCCAGAGTGGCCCAGCTGCCGAAGTCCCTCGGCTGAGCGCGGAGATGGGCCTGCAGTGCGGTGATGCCCGAGTCGAGGTCTCCGCCGGCGAGCAGGCCGGGAGAGACCGCCGCGGCCGTCGCCACGGGCATGTCCTGGCCGTCGCGCACCGCCCCGAGGGCGATCGCCCCGGCGGTCAGCGCCACGGCCAGCATGGCGGCGCAGGCCCCGAGTTGGGCGGCCCGCCAGCGACGCCCCGCGGCCCCGACCCGACGAACGGCGGCGACCCGGTCCTCGTCGTGGGCGGCGGCGTTGCCGGCGGTGGCGGTGGCCACGGCGGCGACAGGCGTTTGGGGGCCCGTGGCCTTCGAGGCGTCGGTGACTTCCGCCCCCGCCGAGTCGCCCACAGGGGTGGCGCCCCCGGAGGCGGTGTTCCCGCGCGCGGTGTCCGTGGGCCCGGTCTCCGCCGGGGCCTTCACGGCTTCCTTCCGCGTCAGGTCGTCCCGGGCGGTCGTGTCCTCGGCAGTCGCGTCCCCGATGGCCGGTTCCGGCTCGGTGTCCCCGGCGACGGTGCTTTCGGGCTTCGCCTCGACCACGTCGCCCACGAGGGAGGCGCCCTCGGGCGCCCGCCCGGAGTCCGGGACCGGTTGATCAGAAGCCGCTGCCGGCCGGCCGGAGGCCGCCCGCTCCGGTTCGCCGTCGTTCGTCCGCGGGGACATGCCCTCTCCTAGGTCGCCTGGGGTGGATCAGTCTGCAAGCGTGGGGGTGGCGCGGCCCGCGCCGTGGGGGATGAGTACGCGGGCCGCGCCAGTCGGTGGGACAGGGCCGGGGAGCGCAGGATTCTCCCCGGCCCGCTCAGGGGGAGGGCCTAGTAGGCCCGCCGCCGCCCCCGCCACCACATCAGGCCGCCGCCGATGAGGAGGATGCCCGCGGCGCCGGCGCCGGCGGAGGACGCGATCAGCGCGGTGTTGCTGTCGGAACCCGTGAGGGCGTCACCGAGCGAGCTGCGGACGTCGGCGCCGCTCTTGGCGCTCGCGCCGCGCGAACCCTCGGTCGGCAGGGCGACGTAGGGGAAGGACTTCTCGAAGTCCTTGTCGTTCTTGTCGACCGCGTCGCCCAGGTCGTTCTTCGAACCGACCAGCTCGCCCTCGACGACCTGCAGCGAGGCGTCGATCACGTCGTCGCTGAGGCGACGGCCGTTCGGGAAGCCCGCGTTGTCGCCGTCGAGCACGCCCAGCCGCTTCGGGTGCATGTTCGGCTTGATCGAGGTGTTGAGGCGCAGCTCCTCCGAAGGCGTCACGTACGGGGGCTGGTTGAGGCCCTTGACGCCCTTCAGGAACACGTCGACGAGGTCGTTGCGCGGCTCGGCCGGCGCCTTGATCTTGTAGATCGCCTCGATGAGCTTCGGCAGCTCGGGGTTGGTGACGTTCTTCAGGAACTGGCCGTCGTCCTTGGGCTTGGACGCGTTGAACCGGTCCTTGTCCTTGATCGGGTTGACGACCTCGTTGACCAGCGGGCTGCCCAGGCGCGAGACCTGCGTGTAGTAGCCCTCGGCGTTCTCGCGCTGGGTGGTCGACCAGACGCCGACGATCGGCTGGTGCTTCGACTCGGTGATCATGTCGCTCGGGACCTGCAGCGCGATCGAGTTGACGTTGTAGCCCTTGAGCGTGTCGTTGCCGACCTCGGAGAGGTCCCCGCCGTAGAGCAGGTCGAAGACGCGCAGGTCCAGGAAGAACGGGTCGTCGGCCTGGCCGGCGAAGGTCTTGGCGCCGTTGGGAAGCTTGTAGATCGCCTGGTCGCGCAGCTTCTTGTAGTTCGGCATCGACGCCTTGCCCACGTTCGACGGCGCCACCGGCACGTCGTCCGCGATCTTCGTCTTGTGCTCGACCTTCCCCTTCTTCAGCTTGATCAGCTCGAGGTCGTACGACTGCGTGACGTTCAGGTCCGGGTCGTACAGGCTGTCGACAGCACCGGTGTTGTAGAGGAAGGTCTTCTTGTTCTTCGTGTGCGTCTTGAACGTGTAGCGGAAGGTCAGATCCTCCTTCGCGTCACCGTTGTTGTCGATGTGCAGGTCGTACTGCGCGTCCTCGGCGAACGGGAAGAAGTTCGGACCGCCGGCCGGCTCCTCGAAGGGGATCCAGTTCGCGACGATCGTCGTCGTGTCCGGGTGGTCCGGGCTCACGAACGCGTACACGTCCGTGTTGTCGTACTGGGGAGTGCCCGAGATGAGAGGAGCCTCACGGTGGCTGGAGGCGTAGGCCGCCCCCGGCGCCAGCGTGGCGGCGCCGGCGGCTGCGAGCCCCCCGGCGGCCAATGCACCGCATATGAGGGTCGCGACGCTCCTGCGTCCGTTGCCGCTCCTGGAGATAGCTGTCATGCCGTCCGTCCTCTGTGCCAACTTGCCTGACGGACAGTGATACGGAGCGGAGGGCGGGTTTGGATTGGTCGAAACCCAAAAACTTTTTCTTTCCTGCTCACCCGCGTTTTCGGCCTTCGGATCCGTACCCATCCACCGGAGGTGTGTTCGTTTGCGATTGCCTGGTGTGACGGGGCGGCCCGGGTGCGGCGGCCGCAGAGAGGGGGACCGCGTGGAGGCGGACGAGCTGCTGGTGCTCGTGGCGGGAGGCGACCAGAAGGCATTCGAACAGCTCTACCAGCTCGTGTCCGGGCCCGTGTTCGGACTCGTGCGCCGGGTGGTGCGAGACCCCGCGCAGTCGGAAGAGGTCGCCCAGGAGGTGCTCCTGGAGGCCTGGCGCTCGGCCGGCCGCTTCGACCCGAGCCGCGGCAGCGCCCTCTCCTGGATCCTCACCCTCGCCCACCGCCGCGCCGTCGACCGGGTGCGCAGCGCCCGCGCGGCCGTCGACCGCGAGCAGCGCGAGGCCCGGCGCTACCACGACCCCGCCTTCGACCAGGTGACGGAGGAGGTCGAGGCCGGCCTGGAACGCGAGTGGGTCCGCCGCTGCCTCGACCGGCTGACGACCCTTCAGCGTCAGTCCGTCACCCTCGCCTACTACGACGGCTACACGTACCGTGAGGTGGCCGACCGGCTCTCGCTGCCGCTCGGCACGGTGAAGACACGGATGCGTGACGGGCTCACGCGGCTGCGCGACTGCCTGGGAGGCGCCGCATGAGTCTGCTCGGCCTGTTCCGCCGCGAGGATCTCCACTCGCTGGCCGCCCCCTACGCGCTCGACGCCCTCGAAGCCGACGAACGCCGCCGCTTCGAGAAGCACCTCAAGGGCTGCGACCGCTGCTCCGCCGAGGTGCGGGCGCTGGCGGAGGACGCCGTCCGGCTCGCCTGGTCCACGGCCGCGCCGCCTCCCGCCGCCCTGCGCGAGCGGGTGCTGGCCGCCGTGCAGAGAACCCCGCAGGAGTCCTCGCGTGCGCCGGTCCGGGAGCACGCGCCTCAACTGCCCCCGCACGTCTGGGGCACGCAGCCACCGCCGGGACGCTCCGGCGGCACCTCCCACGCGGCCGGCCGTGGGGGAGCGCCCCGTGCGCGCCGACCGTTGTTCGTGCCGTTCGCGACGGCCACCGCCGCCGCGGCCCTCGTCGTCGCCTCGCTCTTCGCCGTCCAGGCCGACCGCACCCAGGACCAGTTGACCGCCGAGCGGGCCCAGGCACGTGAGATCGCCCACGTTCTCGCCGCTCCGGACGCGCGAGCGGACAACGGGAAGGACGCTCGGGGGCGCAGTATCGGAGTGATCGCCTCCGCTTCGGAGGGGCAGGCGATCGTCACCTTGAGCGGATACGGCGCGTTGCCCGCCGGGCGGGCGCATCAGCTGTGGCTCATGCGCCCGGGCGCGCAACCGCGCTCCCTCGGGCTCTTCGACGGCGACACGCCCTTGGTCGCGACCGGTCTCGACAAGGCGGCGACATCACTCGCTGTGACCGTCGAGCCGGACGGGGGGTCGGCGCAGCCCACTACTCAGCCGGTTGTCCAACTCACCCTGAAATCGGTTGGATTCGGAGAGTGATCGCGGAGGAGTCGTCAACCCCCTTACGGGGAAGGTGAATCCTGTGAGCTCGATACACGTGTGCCTCGACGGGGCGATAGGGTTACCCTGCCCGGGCCGGGTGGACTCGTACGGGTGGGGAGTGACATGGAACAGATAACGATGCACAGCAGGGCGAGGGTCCCTGCGATCACCTGCGGTAGCAGCGCGACGAGTTCGCGCCTGGACCGCCATCTCTCGGTGCTGGCGGGTCCCGCCATACCGCAGCGGGAGACGGTCGAGGCGACCTCGCTCATGCGGGAGCTGACCGCGCGTGAGCCCGTGCGCGACCACGGTTCCAAGACGACGCGGGCACGGGTGAGCCGCGTCTCGCTCTTCGCGCCCCTGCGCCGACTGCGCCGCTCGCTCTTCGGCGGCCACAAGCACTGACCGGCCGGCACGTCCGCACGTCCGCACCTCCTCACGTACTGAGTCCCGCGCTCAGGCGGCCACACCGTCCCGGCACGGCGCTGCGACCTCCTCGTCCGTCATCCCCACGGCACGCGGCAGCGCTTCGGTGTGCTCCCCGAGCGCGGGTGCGCCTCCGCCCCGCCCGGCAGCGCGATCGGCGGCGGCAGCGCCCGCAGCGGCCGGCAGGCCTCCCCACCTCCCGCCGTCGCGCAGGCCAGGTGAGCCCTTCCAGGGCCGGGGCCAGGGCTAGATCAGGGCGAACTGGCCCTCCGGGCCCTCCTCGAGGTGGTCCAGGACCGTCGCGGGGCGGCGGGCCGTCTCCGGGACCGGCACAACGCCCGCCTCCCGCAGCTCCGCCACGGTGACCGGATCCGTCACCTTCAGTTCCTCACGCTGAGCGCCGACCTCCGCCAGCAGCGTCAACACCGTGACGAGCTCCAGGAGTTCGGAGGTCCACGTCTGCTGCCAGGCCGCCGGGCGGATCGCGGCCAGCGTGCCGGGCTCGGCGCTCTCCTCGGTCCGTGCGAGGAACCACTGCTCCAGCACCCGTGTCCCGCCGCCCGTCATGAAGTCCCAGGCCTCCGGCGGGACGGGGGAGACACGGCCCCCGTCGAGGTGAAGGGTCTCCTCGTCGCGGTCGTAGTGCAGGGTGAGGGGACGGGGCGGGAGCGGGGCGCGGACGTAGGGGCGGCGGCCGCCGGGCAGCCTGGGGCGCTCGCCGTCGCGGCGGAGCAGCCACAGGGCGCGACGCCCCAGCTCCACGCCGTGCGCCCACAGTTCGGGATCCCGGGTGAGCGGGACGGTGAGACCGGGGCGGACGGCGGTCAGGGTCCACGCCAGGAAGTCCACCGGATCGGGGGAGTGGCCCAGCCGGCGCAGCAGGTCCGGCAGGCCCGGCGCCAGGTTCGGCTCACGGCCGCCCGGCCGCCGGTACAGCGGGCGGACGCGGCCCGGGCGCAGCAGGGGGATGCGGGAGGTCGCGAGCAGCGGCCACGTCGGCGCGTCCGGCGTCTCGACCACGAACACCTGCGCGTCGTCCGCCACCCGCCACAGCTCGGGGCGGGCCGCATCGACGAGGCGGTGGTCGGGGATGAGCCACCGCTCGTCGAAGGGCGCCGCCAGCACCCGGACGGGCTCCGGGCAGGGGCCCGAGGCGCGGGCCAGCTTCTCCGTGCCGCCGGGACGCCCCGGCAGCTGCCCGACCGCGGTGTGCAGGGTGCGTGAGCGCGTCGGCTCGAACAGGGCCTCGCGGCCGTCGCCGTCGGCCTTCATCAGGGCGTCCCAGCGGGCCTTCAGGGACGCCGGGTCGGGCGCCGTCGGCCACCCCCGGCCGAGCCGCGGCGGTGCGACGGACCACGGCATGAGGTCCGCCAGCGGCGGAGCGTCGTCGTGCGTCACGCTGGGCATCGTACGACGGCTCCCGCGCGCCGCGTCACGTCGCGTCGAGCGTCACCGTGAAGGAGAAGCGGTCGCCCCGGTAGTGGATGACGGCCGCGTCCAGGACGCGGCCGGCCGCGTCGTAGGTGACGCCTGTGTAGTGCAGGATCGGGCTCAGCAGCGGAACCCGGAGCAGCCGGGCCGTCTCCGGGTCCGCGAGCCGTGCCTCGACGGTGTCCGTGATCCTGCTGATGTCCGCGCCGACGACGTCCCGCAGCACCTTCGTCATGGGCCAGCGCACCAGGTCGTCGGGGTCGATGCGGGCGGCGAGTTCGGGGCGGACGTAGTTGCGGGCGTGGTTGGTCGGATCGCCCGTCTCCTCGTCGCTCCTGAGGCGGTGGTACGTCGCCACCTCGGCCAGGTCCGGGAAGTGCTCGGCGACCTCGGCGGGGACGGCCGTGCGGCCGTGGTCCAGGAGCTCCGTCGCCATTCCGGACTGCTGGGCCACGATCGCGTCGACCGAGCCCAGCAGCCGGACCGGGGCGCCGCGCTGCGCGGTCGGCTCGATGAACGTGCCCCGGCGGCGGTGCCGGGTGATCAGCCCCTCGTCCTCCAGTTCCTTCAACGCCTGCCGCATCGTCAGGACGCTCACCCCGTAGTGCCCCGCCAGCTGCTCCTCGGTGGGCAGCCGGAGCGGGTCGCCGGGCGAGCGGCCGAGTATCGAGGCGCGCAGCGACTGCGACACCTGGTACCACAGCGGCAGCTTGCGGGTGAGGACGATCGAATCCGGGGCGAAGGAGGTCACGGGCTATCCGTACCGGTCGGGAACGTTCAGTGCAATGTGCCGTCGGACGGACGGAAGTGGCGTTCGAGGCCCTGCCACACGTCGTCGTAGCGCGGTTGCAGATGGTCCGCCCGCGCCGCCTGCGGGGTGAGGACGAGCGGCCAGCGCGTCTCGAACATGAACGCCAGCCCGTCGTCGATCTTCTGCGGCTTCAGCTCGGCGGCGCTCGCCCGGTCGAACGTCTCCCGGTCCGGGCCGTGCGCCGACATCATGTTGTGCAGCGAGCCGCCGCCCGGCACGAAGCCCCCCTTGCCGGCCGTCTTGGCGTCGTACGCGCCCTCGATCAGGCCCATGTACTCGCTCATCACGTTGCGGTGGAAGTACGGCGGCCGGAAGGTGTCCTCGCCGACCAGCCAGCGCGGGGCGAAGACCACGAAGTCGACGCCGGCCAGGCCCGGGGTGTCGGACGGGGACGTCAGCACGGTGAAGATCGACGGGTCGGGGTGGTCGTAGGAGATGGTCCCGATCACGTTGAAGCGGCGCAGGTCGTAGACGTACGGCGCCAGGTTGCCGTGCCAGGCGACGACGTCCAGCGGCGAGTGGTCGTACGTCGCGCTCCACAGGTGGCCGCAGAACTTGTTGACCACCTCCACCGGAGCCTCGACGTCCTCGTACGCGGCGACGGGGGCCTGGAAGTCGCGCGGGTTGGCGAGCCCGTTGGCGCCGATCGGGCCGAGGTCGGGGAGCCGGAAGGGCGCGCCGTAGTTCTCGCAGACGTAGCCGCGCGCGGAGTCGTCCAGCAGGTCGACGCGGAAGCGGACCCCGCGCGGGATCAGCGCCACCTGCCCGGGCTCGGCGTGCAGCAGCCCGAACTCCGTGCGCAGCAGCAGCCCGCCCTGTTCCGGGACGATCAGCAGCTCGCCGTCGGCGTCGCCGAAGACGCGGTCCATGGAGGCGTTCGCGTGGTACAGGTGCACGGCCACGCCGGTGCGCTGGGCCGCGTCCCCGTTGCCGCCGAGGGTCCACAGACCCGCGAGGAAGTCCGTGCCCGCGGGCGGCTCGGGCAGGGGGTCCCAGCGCAGCCGGTTGGGGTCGGGAACCGTCTGGACGAAGGGGCCGGTGCGGATCGCTCCGTCGGCGACCCGGGTGAACGCCGGGTGCGCGGCCGAGGGGCGGATGCGGTACAGCCACGAGCGGCGGTTGTGGGCGCGCGGCTCGGTGAACGCCGTCCCGCTGAGCTGTTCCGCGTACAGGCCGAGGGGGGCCCGCTGGGGCGAGTTGCGGCCCTGCGGCAGGGCGCCCGGGACGGCCTCGGAGGCGTGCTCGTTGCCGAACCCGGAGAGATAGGTCAGCCCCTCGGCCGTCTTGCGTGCGTCCCCGCTGTTCATCATGGCTCCCTTGCCGACTGATTCCTATGCATCACCGTAGGATTGCGTTTTCCCGGGCGCAAGAGGTCCGTCGGTCCTCCTCTCGGAGGACGATCGCCGCCCGGCCGGAACCAGACTTCAGGGGGATCCGCGTGCGGGAGCGGTGCTCTAGTGTCCCGATCATGTCGTGGACGCGCTCCTTTCCCGCCGCGCTCGCGGTCTGTGTCCTGCTGCTGGCCGGATCCGCGGGCTGCGGCTCCGACGGTGCGCGCCGGCCGGGGCCCGCGGACTCGCCCGCCCCCGTGGGCAAGGTCCTGGACCACACCGACGACGACGGGAGCCACTACCGCGAGGTGGCCAAGAAGGGTGCGCCCGAGGTCCGCGTGGAGGTCCAGCCGGACGCCGTCGGCGGCTGGGACGTGCGCCTGAAGCTGGCGAACTTCCGGCTCTCGCCGGCCGGGGCGCGGCGCGAGGCCGTCGGCGGCCGCGGCGTCGCCCGGCTCTACGTCGACAGCCGGCGCGTCGCCGACCTGCGCGAACCGGCATACCGCATTCCGGCCGGCTATCTGCCGCACGGCACGCACGAGGTCACCGTCCGCCTGTACGCGGACGACGCGACGGTGTGGGCGGTGGAGGGCAAGCCGGTGGAGGCCACGGCGGACGTCACGGCGTCGGAGCAGTCGCCCGGCGCGTCCCCGGCCGGATCGCCCTCCTCTTGAGTGCATCAGGCACCTTTCTCCGTACGAAGGGGCGAGGTTCACCCGGACGCGGCGGAAAGGCATCATGAATTCCGTGCCCCAAGCGACATCGCTCCGTCGTGCGCCCGTGCAGCGGCGCAGTGCCGAACGGCTGACCAGAATCCTCGACGCCTGCGCCGACCTGCTGGACGAGGTCGGCTACGACGCCCTGAGCACCCGGGCCGTCGCCGAGCGCGCCGGCGTCCCCATCGGCTCCGTCTACCGCTTCTTCGGCAACAAGCGGCAGATGGCCGACGCGCTCGCCCAGCGCAACCTCGAGCGCTACGCCGAGCGCGTCACCGAGCGCCTGAAGGGGGCCGGCCCGGGAGACTGGCGGGCCGCCATGGACGCCGTGCTCGACGAGTACCTCGCCATGAAGCGCACCGCGCCCGGCTTCTCCCTCGTCGACTTCGGCAACCAGATCCCGGTCGGCGCCCGGCACGCCGAACCCAACCACCGCGTCGCCGACCGCCTCACCGAACTGCTCTCCGCTTACCTCGTCCGCGAGCCCGACGACGACCTGCGCCGCACCTTCCTGGTCGCCGTGGAGACCGCTGACACCCTCGTCCACCTGGCCTTCCGGGTGGATCCGCAGGGCGACCCGAAGGTGATCGACGAGACCCGTGAGCTGCTGCGCGCGTATCTGGCGCGGGCGCTGGACTGACGGTCGCGGCCGACCCCTCCCCAGGAGTCATACCGGTCGGTATGCTCTCCCGGAGAAGGCAATGCCGCCCCCAGGAGGCCCCGTGTCCCGCACCGCCCTGCGAATCTGCCCCTTGTGCGAGGCCACCTGCGGGCTGACGCTCACCATCGAGGGGACCGAGGTCACCGGCGCCCGCGGCGACCGGGACGACGTCTTCAGCAAGGGCTTCATCTGCCCCAAGGGGGCTTCCTTCGGCGCCGTCGACGGAGACCCCGACCGGCTGCGGACCCCCCTCGTGCGCCGGGACGGGGAGCTTCGCGAGGCCACCTGGGAGGAGGCCTTCGACGCCGTCGCCGCCGGGATCCGGCCGGTGGTCGAGCGGTACGGGGCGAACTCCGTCGGACTCGTCTTCGGCAACCCCAACGTGCACACCATGGCCGGCGCGCTCTATCCGCCCGTCCTGATCGCCGGCCTCGGCACCCGCAGCCTCTTCACCGCCTCCACGGTCGACCAGATGCCCAAGCACGTCTCCAGCGGACTGCTCTTCGGCGACGCCAACGCGATCCCCGTGCCGGACCTCGACCACACCGACCACCTCCTGCTCATCGGCGCCAACCCGCTGGAATCCAACGGGAGTCTGTGCACCGCACCCGACTTCCCCGGCAAGCTGAAGGCGCTCAGGGCCCGCGGCGGCTCCCTCACCGTCATCGACCCGCGCCGCACCCGCACCGCCAAGCTCGCCGACCGGCACATCGCGATCCGGCCGGGCACGGACGCGCTGCTCCTCGCCGCCATGGCGCAGGTGCTCTTCGAGGAACTCCTCGTCGACCTGGGCGAGTTGGCCCAACACGTGGAAGGCCTCGACGAACTCGCCGAAGCCGTAGGGGAGTTCACCCCCGAAGCGGTCGCCGACGCCTGTGACGTGGAAGCCCCGCTCATCCGCACCCTGGCCCGCGAACTCGCCGCCGCGCCCACCGCCGCCGTCTACGGCCGCATCGGCAGCTGCACGGTCCCCCACGGCACCCTCGCCAGCTGGCTCGTCGACGTCCTCAACATCCTCACCGGCAACCTGGACCGGCCCGGCGGCGCGCTCTTCCCGCAGGCGGCCACCGACCGCACCCCCCGCCCGGCCGGGCCCGGCCACGGCTTCCAGCTCGCGCGCTGGCACTCACGGGTGAGCCGGCACCCCGAGGCCAAGGGCGAGCTGCCGCTCTCCGCGCTCGCCGAGGAGATCGACACCGCGACGCAGGAGGGCGAACCGATCCGCGCGCTCGTCGCGGTGGCCGCCAACCCGGTCCTGTCCGCCCCGGACGGCGACCGGCTCGACAAGGCGCTCGGCTCCCTCGACTTCATGGTGAGCGTCGACCCCTACCTCAACGAGACCTCACGCCACGCCGATGTCGTGCTGCCCCCGCCGCCGCCCTCGCAGAGCCCGCACCACGACTTCGCCTTCAACACCCTCGCCGTCCGCAACCAGGTCCGCTACACCCGCGCCGCCGTGCCGCTCGAAGCCGGCCGGATGGCCGAGACGGAGATCCTCGCCCGGCTGATCCTGGCCGCCACCGGGATGCACGGCGCCGACCCCTCCGCCGTGGACGACCTGGTCATCGGCCAGACCCTCGGCAAGGCGGTGAAGGAGCCCCACTCGCCCGTGCACGGCCGCGACCCGCGCGAACTCGCCGGTCAGCTCTCCGGTGACACGGGCCCCGAGCGCCGCCTCGACATGATGCTGCGCCTGGGCCCCTACGGCGACGGCTTCGGCGCCCGCCCGGACGGCCTGAGCCTGGCCCGGCTGCTCGCCGCTCCCCACGGCATCGACCTCGGGCCGCTGGGCCCCCGTCTGCCGCAGCCGTTGAAGACCCGCAGCGGGCGGATCGAGCTGCTGCCGCAGCCGATCGCCGGCGATCTCCCGCGGCTGCGGGAGAGCATGCGGCAGCGGACGGACGGGCTCGTGCTCGTCGGCCGGCGGCATCTGCGGTCCAACAACAGCTGGATGCACAACGTCCCCGCCCTCACCGGCGGCACCAACCGCTGCACCCTGCACATCCACCCCGAGGACGCCGAGCGGCTGGGCGTGCTGGACGGCGCCCAGGTGCGGGTCAAGGGGTCCGGGGGAGAGGTGACCGCACCGGCCGAGGTCACCGACGGTGTGCGCAGGGGCGTCGTCAGCCTGCCGCACGGCTGGGGTCACGACCGTCCCGGCACCCGGCTGAACCACGCCGCCGCCGACCCCGGCGTCAACGTCAACCAACTCCTCGACGGCAGCCTGCTCGACCCCCTGTCGGGCAACGCCGTGCTCAACGGAGTGCCGGTGGAAGTCGCCGCCGTCCCGACCGTGTGACCTGAGCAAAGCCGTGACCTGGAGTTTTGCGCTTATTGCTCGCAGGTCAACGTCTTGTTAACACCGTTTGAACCGACCTAACGTCAACGCACCGCCGACCCCCAGGTGGGATGTTCAAGGGCGAACGTTAGGTATCCATTCATGTTGACCATCCTCGGCTTCGCGATGATCGCGACCTTCCTGGTCCTGATCATGCTGAAGAAGATGTCGCCGATCGCGGCGCTCGTTTTGATCCCGGCACTGTTCTGCGTCTTCGTCGGGAAGGGCGCCAAGCTCGGTGACTACGTCATCGACGGCGTCACCAGCCTCGCCCCCACCGCGGCGATGCTCATGTTCGCGATCGTCTACTTCGGTGTGATGATCGATGTCGGTCTCTTCGACCCGATCGTCCGGGGCATCCTGAAGTTCTGCAAGGCCGATCCGCTGCGCATCGTGGTCGGCACGGCGCTGCTCGCCGCGATCGTCTCCCTCGACGGCGACGGCTCCACCACCTTCATGATCACCGTCTCGGCGATGTACCCGCTGTACAAGCGCCTGAAGATGAGCCTCGTCGTGATGACCGGCGTCGCGGCCATGGCCAACGGCGTGATGAACACGCTGCCCTGGGGAGGCCCGACGGCCCGCGCGGCCACCGCGCTGAAGCTCGACGCCAGCGACATCTTCGTGCCGATGATCCCGGCTCTGGCCGTGGGCCTGCTCTTCGTCTTCGTCCTCTCCTACGTCCTCGGCCGCCGCGAGCGCACCCGGCTCGGCGTGCTGACGCTGGACGACGTGCTGGTCGAGGACGTCGAGGAGAAGGAGACCGAGACGGTCCTGGTCGGCGCCGGCGGTTCCGGCGACGGCAGGACCCCCGTGCGGACGGGTGGCGCCGGCACCGGCGCCGACGCCCGGGACGACAAGGCGGACGAGGGCGACGACGACGGCTTCCAGGGCCTCGACCCGCACCGGGCCACCCTGCGCCCCAAGCTGTACTGGTTCAACGCGCTGCTCACGGTCGGGCTGCTGACCGCCATGATCATGGAGTGGCTGCCGATCCCGGTGCTGTTCCTGCTCGGCGCCGCGCTCGTCCTCACCGTCAACTTCCCGCACATCCCGGACCAGAAGGCCAGGCTCGCCGCCCACGCCGACAACGTCCTCAACGTCTCCGGCATGGTCTTCGCCGCCGCCGTCTTCACCGGCGTTCTGCAGGGCACCGGCATGGTCGACCACATGGCCAAGTGGATGGTGGACGTCATTCCCGAGGGCATGGGCCCGCACATGGCGCTGGTCACCGGCGTGCTGAGCCTCCCGCTGACCTACTTCATGTCCAACGACGGCTTCTACTTCGGGGTCCTGCCGGTCCTCGCGGAAGCCGGCGCGGCGCACGGCGTCTCGCCGCTGGAGATGGCCCGCGCCTCGCTCGTCGGCCAGCCCCTGCACATGTCGAGCCCGCTCGTCCCGGCCGTCTACGTCCTCGTCGGCATGGCCAAGGTCGAGTTCGGCGACCACACCAGGTTCGTGGTGAAGTGGGCCGCCCTGACCTGCCTGGCGATCCTCGGCGCGGGCATTCTGTTCGGGATCATCTGACCTGCCCATGGAGGAACTCGTGAGGCCCGGTGGGAACCGCGGCTGGCTGCTCCGTCTCGTCATCGCCTTCGGCTTCGCGCAGGGGGCGGTGTCGATGGCCCGGCCCGCCGTCTCCTACCGGGCCCTCGCGCTGGGCGCCGACGAGCGGGCGATCGGCGTCATCGCGGGCGTCTACGCGCTGCTGCCGCTCTTCGCCGCCGTGCCGCTCGGCCGCCGCACCGACCACGGCCGCTGCGCGCCCCTGTTGCCCGTCGGCGTGGTCCTGATCTCCGGCGGCTGCGTGCTGAGCGGGCTCGCCGGCTCCCTGTGGGCGATGGCCCTGTGGAGCGGGGTGATGGGGCTCGGCCACCTCTGCTTCGTCATCGGCTCCCAGTCGCTGGTGGCCCGTCAGTCCGCCCCGCACGAACAGGACCGCAACTTCGGCCACTTCACCATCGGCGCCTCCCTCGGCCAGCTCGTCGGCCCGGTCGCGGCCGGCGCGCTGATCGGCGGCGACGACATGGCGCACAGCAGTGCGCTGGCCCTGCTCGTGGCCGGGGCGGGCTGCGCGGTCGCCCTCACCTCGCTCTGGCGCATCGAGCACCGCGACACGACGCCCAAGTCCCGTACGGGACAAGGCGACCGCGTGCCCGTCGGCCGCATCCTGCGCACCCGGGGCGTCCCCGCCGGCATCCTCGTCAGCCTCTCCGTGCTGTCCGCGACCGACATCCTCACCGCCTATCTGCCGGTGGTCGGCGAGCACCGGGGCATCGCGCCGTCCGTCATCGGCGTCCTGCTCAGCGTCCGCGCGGCGGCCTCCATAGCCTGTCGGCTCGTCCTCACCCCCCTGCTGCGCCTGCTCGGCCGCACGGCGCTGCTCACCGTCACCTGTCTGCTGGCGGCCCTGCTGTGCGCCGGCATCGCCCTGCCGGCGCCGGTCTGGGCGCTGGGCGCGATCCTCGCGGCGCTCGGCTTCTGTCTCGGCGTCGGGCAGCCGCTGTCCATGACCACGGTCGTCCAGGCCGCACCGGACGGCGCCCGCTCCACCGCCCTCGCCCTGCGTCTCACCGGCAACCGGCTCGGCCAGGTCGCCGCGCCCGCCGCCGCCGGCCTGGTGGCCGGGGTCGCGGGCGTGGCCGCGCCGTTCGTGATGCTGGGCGCGCTGCTGGTGCTGTCGTCGGGGGTGGCCGTGCGGTCGCCGGGAGGTCCGCGAGCCGACGACGGGACGGGGCGGACCGCCTCCGGACGCCGGTCCGGGGCGCGATTGCGCCGGTCGAGCGACGTCTGACGGCGCGTCGGGCGGTGCTCCCACAGTCGCGGGCGTCGATGTGAAAGAGAGTCAGGTGCAAGAGCGATTTGTATGAAAATCGTCCTGACTCGGAGGAATGCACATGTCCAGCTCGACGCTCCCGCCCGCCTTCGGCTCCCGCCTCGGCGCCACCGCTCTCACGGTGCTCGCCGCGGCGGGATTCACCTGTCTCGCGGCGCCGTCCGCCATGGCCGTAGGGGAAGCCGGCGACATCAGGATCCACCGTGAGCAGGTACCCCCCGGCGTCTCGAAGGACGACCCGGTGGCCTGCCGGTTCTACCTCGACGCCGCCAACTTCGGCGAGCTCACGACCGTCGCCTACACCATCAAGGCGCGGCCCCCGGCGCCCGACACCGCCACCGTCACCGGCTCCATCGCCCTGACCGACGGCGCCGGCCACACCGACACGCTCGGACTCGCCGAGGGGTCGTACACGCTGGAGTGGACCATCACCCCTCCCGGGAGCGCCCCCGTCGTCTCGCCCAAGGTGAAGGTCTTCAAGATCAACTGCCGTGAGGGTCAGCGCGACGGCAACGAGGGGCCGAACCGTCCGATCACGGACGACGGTCGCGAGGTCGGGGCCGCGAACGGCCAGAACGGCCAGAACGGCCAGGGGGGTCAGGGCGGCCAGGGGGGTCAGGGCGGTCAGGGCGGCCAGAACGGCCAGGGGGGTCAGGGCGGTCAGGGCGGCCAGAACGGCCAGGGGGGCCAGAACGGTCAGGGCGGCGGTCAGGGCGGCAGCAGCCAGAACGGCGGCGGCCAGGGCGGCAACGGGTGGAGCGGCAGCGGGCAGGGCGGCAACAGCTGGAGCGGCGAGAAGGGCAGCGGTCCCGCGGGCGGCGTCCACGCCGGCGGCGGCGGTCTCGCCGACACCTCGCAGGCCTTCACCCCGCTGGCCGGAGCCGCGGCCGTCGGACTGGTGGCCGTCGGCGGCGTCGCCTACTTCCGACTGACCCGCCGGCGCAACCATGGTGCCGCGTAGGCGCGTACGCAGGCCCTGGTACCGGACGCGCGGTTTTCGCCTCACCAGGACGGCCGTGTTGGCGGTCGTCCTGGTGACGGTCGGAGTCCGGTGCGGGGGGCACGACGGCCCGGGCGGAACGGTCCGGGCCGGGGGGGCGGCGTCCGACGGGACGCCGGCCGACCCCGCCCCCGGCGGCGACGGAGAAGGGGACCGGACGGAGGGGAAGAAGGGGTCCGACGGCCCCAAGCCCCCGCCACGTCCGCTGACCCGGTCTCCGGCGACCACCCTGCGCGTGCCCTCGCTGGGCATCGACGCGCCGATCGTCCCGCTCCGGCTCGGTCCGGACCGCCACCTCGGGACGCCGCCGGTCGACGCGCCCAAACTCGTCGGCTGGTACGCGGGCGGCCCGACCCCGGGGGAGCGGGGCACCGCCGTCGCCGTCGGACACCGCGACACCAGGACCGGCCCCGCGGTTTTCGCCGGCCTCGCGCGCGTCGCGCGGGGCGCCCGGATCGAGGCCCGGCGCGCCGACGGCCGCACCGCCGTCTACACCGTGGACCGGGTGCGGGTCTTCGACAAGGCCACCTTCCCCGACAAGGAGGTGTACGGTCCGACCCGCCGCCCTGAGCTCAGGGTCCTGACCTGCGGCGGGCTCTTCCGCCACGCCACGGGGTACACCAGCAACGTCGTCGTCTTCGCCCATCTGACGGACACCCGCTGACCCGGCGGGGGGCCGCGTCCGCCGTCGACGGCCCGGCCGCCCCGGAGCCCGACGCCCGGTGAACCGGGCAGTCCGGTTTCTCACCTGCCGGACAGGAGCGTCCGATCCGGCCCGTTCTCTTCCCCCGGCCGCGCACAGTCCGTTAACTTCCGTGACTCACACGCCTCGTACGACCCGCACGGGGCGGACCGGACCGCGGAGCACCAGCGCCCTAGTGAGTCCCCGGGGACACCTGTCATGACACGCGCCATCTCCCTGCACGACGTCAGCAAGGTCCACGCCCGGAGCGGCCGGGTCGTGGACCGGCTGTCGCTGGACATAGCGCCCGGCGAGTTCCTCGTCCTGCTGGGCCCTTCCGGCTGCGGCAAGTCCACCGTGCTCAGGATGATCGCCGGCCTGGAGGACATCACCGACGGCGAGTTGCGCCTCGACGGCGAGTACGCCAACGACCTGCCGCCGTCCCGGCGGGACATCGCGATGGTGTTCCAGAACTTCGCCCTCTACCCGAACATGACCGGCCGCGACAACATCGGCTTCCCGCTGCGCATCGAGACGCCCGGAGCCGACCCGGGCCCCCAGGTGGACGCCACCGCCCGGATGCTCGGCATCGAGGACCTCCTCGACCGGTTCCCCGCCCAGCTCTCCGGCGGCGAGCGCCAGCGCGTCGCCATGGGCCGGGCCATCGCCCGCCACCCCTCGGCCTTTTTGATGGACGAACCGCTGTCCAATCTCGACGCCAAGCTCCGCAACCACCTGCGGGCCGAGATCTCCAAGCTCACCCGGGAGCTGGGCGTCACCACGGTCTACGTCACGCACGACCAGTCCGAGGCCATGTCGCTCGGCGACCGGGTGGCCGTGCTGCGCGGCGGGGTCCTGCAGCAGGTGGGCACCCCGCGCTCGGTCTACGCCCTGCCGCGCAACGTCTTCGTCGCCGCCTTCATCGGCACCCCGCGCATCAACCTCCTGCGCGGTCTGGTCAGGGCCCCGCTGGACGGCGCGATGACGATCAGCCTGGGCAAGCAGGCCCTCCGGCTGCCCGAACCGCTCTCCCCGGACCACAAGCTGCTGCGCGTGCAGCAGGGCCGGGAGGTGATCGTCGGACTGCGCTCGGAGGCCGTCCGCATCGCCACGCCGGCCGAGGCCCGGCCCGAGGAGACGCACATCACCGGCCTGGTGGAGCACGTGGAGTTCCAGGGCCACGAGGTGCTCGTGCACTTCAACACCGGCTCCCGGCCGGCCGTCGTGGCGGACCTGGAGGCGCCCCGGCCGCTCCCGCGGCCGTCCCGGCGGCGCGGGCGCGAGGCCGGGGTCCTGGGCCGGCTGCGGGAGCGGGCGCGCACCCTGCGGGCCGGCCCGGTCGTCGTCCTGGACGAGCCGACGGAGCCGGAGCGGTCGCCCACGACCGCCGAGGAACGCGCCCCCGGCGACCTCGTCGTGCGCACCACCCCGGACTTCGACCTCCGGCACGGCATGCAGGTCCCGCTCCTCGTGGACACCGGCCATGTCTTCGTCTTCGACCGGTACGGCGACCGCGTCAGCCCGGCCCCCGCCCGGCTGCCGGACCTGGAGGAGTGAGCAGGCGTACTCCGGTGTCCCCTGGTGCCAGAAAACTAACGACGCTAGTTTAGGTCGCGGACGACGAGGACCGCCCGGAGGGAACGCGATGAAGGCACACGACGGCATCTATCTCGACGGCGCGTGGCGCCCGGCCAGGGGCCAGGACGTGATCGAGGTCGTCAACCCGGTGGACGAGCAGGTGATCGGCCGTGTCCCGGCGGCCGAGGCCGACGACGTCGACGCCGCCGTGCGGGCCGCCCGGGCCGCCCTGCCGGGCTGGGCCGCGACGCCGCCTGTCGAGCGCGCGGCCCGCCTGACCGCCCTCCGTGACGTCCTGACGGCCCGCAAGGACGAGATCGCCGAGACCGTCACCGCCGAACTCGGCTCGCCCCCGGCCTTCTCCCAGGCGGTCCACGCCGCCGTGCCGATCGCGGTCGCGGGGTCCTACGCCGAACTCGCCGCCACCCACTCCTTCGAGGAGAAGGTCGGCAACTCCACCGTCTTCCACGAGCCGGTCGGCGTGGTCGGCGCGATCACCCCCTGGAACTACCCGCTCCACCAGATCGTCGCCAAGGTCGCTCCGGCCCTCGCCGCGGGCTGCACGGTGGTCCTCAAGCCCGCCGAGGACACCCCGCTCACCGCCCAGCTCTTCGCCGAGGCGGTCCACGAGGCGGGCGTCCCGGCCGGCGTCTTCAACCTGGTCACCGGCCTCGGCCCGGTCGCAGGACAGGCCCTGGCCGAACACCCCGACGTCGACCTGGTGTCCTTCACCGGCTCCACGGCCGTGGGCAGGCGGATCGCGGCGACGGCGGGCGCGGCCGTCAAGAAGGTGGCGCTCGAACTCGGCGGCAAGTCCGCCAACGTCATCCTGCCGAGCGCCGACCTCGCCAGGGCGGTCAACGTCGGCGTCGCCAACGTGATGTCCAACTCGGGCCAGACCTGCAGCGCCTGGACCCGGATGCTCGTCCACCGCGACCGCTACGACGAGGCGGTCGAGCTCGCCGCCGCGGCGGCCGCCAAGTACGCCGACCGCATCGGCCCGGTCGTCAACGCCGGGCAGCGGGAACGCGTGCGGGGGTACATCGAGAAGGGCGTGGCCGAGGGGGCGCGGCTGGTGGCCGGCGGCCCCGAAGCCCCGCGCGAACGGGGCTACTTCGTCAGCCCCACGGTCTTCCGCGACGTCACCCCCGACATGACGATCGCCCAGGAGGAGATCTTCGGCCCGGTGCTGTCCATACTGCGCTACGAGGACGAGGAGGACGCCCTGCGGATCGCCAACGGCACGGTGTACGGGCTCGCGGGCGCCGTCTGGGCCGGGGACGAGGAGGAGGCGGTGGCCTTCGCCCGCAGGATGGACACCGGCCAGGTCGACATCAACGGCGGCCGCTTCAACCCCCTCGCCCCCTTCGGCGGTTACAAGCAGTCGGGCGTGGGCCGTGAACTGGGCGTCCACGGCCTCGCCGAGTACCTCCAGACCAAATCCCTCCAGTTCTAAGGGAGTCGACGAACATGGCCGTCCGTGCCGCAGTCCTGTCCGCCATCGGCGCTCCGCTGGAGATCGCGGAGATCGAGCTTCCGCAACCCGGCCCCGGCCGGGTCCGGGTCCGGCTCGCCGCCGCCGGGGTCTGCCACTCCGACCTGTCCCTGTCCGACGGCACCATGCGGGTGCCGGTCCCCGCCGTCCTCGGGCACGAAGGCGCCGGCACGGTCGTCTCCGTCGGCGAGGGCGTCGAGCACCTCGCCCCGGGCGACCGGGTGGTCCTCAACTGGGCTCCGTCCTGCGGTAGTTGTCATCCCTGCTCGCTCGGCGAGGTCTGGCTGTGCGTCAACGCCCTCAACGGGGCCGCCGAGGTCTACGCCCGCACGACGCACGGCACCGACCTCCACCCCGGCCTGAACGTCGCCGCCTTCGCCGAGGAGACGGTCGTCCCCGCCTCCTGCGCCCTGCCCCTGCCGGACGGCATCCCCCTCACGGACGCGGCCCTCCTCGGCTGCGCCGTCCTCACCGGCTACGGCGCCGTCCACCACTGCGCCCGGGTCCGGTCCGGCGAGACGGTCGCCGTCTTCGGCGTCGGCGGGGTCGGCCTCGCCACCCTCCAGGCCGCCCGCATCGCCGGCGCCTCCACGATCGTCGCCGTCGACGTCTCCGCGGAGAAGGAGGCCCTGGCCCGGGCGGCGGGGGCCACGGAGTACGTCGTCGCCTCCGACCGGACGGCCCGCGACATCCGCGGCCTGACCGGCGGCCAGGGCGTCGACGTGGCCGTGGAGTGCGTGGGCCGCGCGGTCACCATCCGCACGGCCTGGGAGTCCACCCGGCGCGGCGGCCGCACCGCGGTCGTCGGCATCGGCGGCAAGGACCAGCAGGTGACGTTCAACGCCCTGGAGCTCTTCCACTGGGGGCGCACGCTCTCGGGCTGCGTGTACGGCAACTGCGACCCGGCTCAGGACCTGCCGGTCCTGGCCGACCACGTGCGCGCCGGCCGCCTGGACCTGAGCGCCCTGGTCACGGAACGCATCGGCCTGGAGGACATCCCGGCGGCCTTCGACAACATGCTGGCGGGCAAGGGCGGACGCGCGCTGGTGATGTTCTGACACCGCCGGGCGCCTGACGTCCGGTGCCGGGTGCCCCGGTGCCCGGCGCTCGGTGCCTGGCGTCCTACCTCCGCTGTCCGGTGCCCGGTGGCTGAAAGCTGTGGGGCGACGGGTGCCGGGGGAGCGGGTGACACGGCCCGGGTGCTCGGCCCGGCCGGCGTTCGAGCACCGCTGCCAGGGGCTCGCGGTGCCCGGCCCGGGCACGTGGCCCGGGCACGTGGAGTCCGACGCCTGCCGGGTTCCGGGTCCCGAAGCCGTCCGCGGGCTGTCGGGCGCGGCGGGGCCATGATCCGCCGAGCGCCGAGCGCCGAGCGCCGTCCGCCGGCCGCCGACCGCTCGGCCCGCACCGCTCGCGGCCGCGGCCGCAGTCGGGCCGCTGCCGGCGCGGGGCCGTGGGTCGTGCGCGCCTCATGGCCGCGCATTACGTTCGCGGCCGCAGTCGGTCGCTGTCAGACAGCAGTCAGACAGCAGTCGGGCCGCTGCCGGGCCGTCCGGGTCCTGGGCCGTGGGGTGGCGCGCCTCCTGGCCACGCACGCGCGGCGGCCGCTGTCGGCTCGCTCTCGGGTCTTTGCCGGGGTGCAGCCGGGTCGCCGCCGGGCGCTGGGCCGTGCCTGCGCGCCTCATGGCCACGCACGCGTGTCGGTCGCAGCCCGGTTCCTGCCGGGCCGCAGTCGGGTCGCTGCCAGGCCGCTAGCGGGCCGGGGCACGGTCGGGCGGAGTGGGGCGCGGTCAGGCGGAGTCCGGGGTTCGCTCGGGGTGCGGCGGGGGCGTGGTCAGGGGGGCCGTCTGGGCCGGCTCCTTGGGGCCGGGCGGGGTCGGCGGCGTCGTGCGCGGCCTCGAACGGGACACGGCCACCCCCGCGAGGCACAGCGCCCCGCCCGCCAGGGTGAGCAGACCCGGCACCTCGCCCAGCGCCAGCCACGACATCCCGACGACAAGTGCGGGCACCGCGTAGGTGGTCGCTCCCATGCGGCTGGCCGTCGTCCGGGCCAGCGCGTACGCCCACGTGGTGAACGCGAGAGCGGTCGGGAAGACGCCCAGGTAGACCATGTTGAGCGTCGCGGAGAGCGGGGCGTCGGCGGCCTCGTGCAGCAGCCGGCCCGTGAACGGCAGGCACACCACCGTCCCGACCAGGCACCCGAACGCCGTCACCTGCAGCGCGCTCGCCCGGGCCAGGGCCGGCTTCTGAGCGACGACTCCGCCCGCGTAGCCGACGGCGGCGAGCAGACACAGCACCACTCCCAGCACCGACGCACCACCCTCGCCCGACATCGACAGCCCCACCGCCACCGCGCCCGCGAACGACACCGCCATCCCCGCCAGCAGCCGCGGCGGCATCGGGTCGCCGAGCAGCCGCGCGCCGAGCAGCGCGATGAGGAGGGGGCCGATGTTGACCACCAGGGCCGCCGTCCCCGCGTCCACCTGCTGCTCCCCCCAGTTGAGCACCACCATGTAGAAGCCGAACCACAGCACGCCCGAGACGGCGATCCCACGCCAGGCGGGCCTCGGCGGCCACCCTTCACGCCGTATCGCGCAGATGATCCCCAGTGCCGCCGCGCCGGAGACCAGCCGCCCGAGCGCCAGGGCCCCCGGCGAGTACGCGTCGCCCGCACTGCGGATCGACACGAAGGCCGACGCCCACAGGACCACGCTCACCACGGCGGCCCCTGCGGCCGCCCATTCCGTACGGCGCTCGGCACGCCAGGGGCTCTTCGTCATGGTCCCCAGGCTAGGAAGGACGAGGTCCGAGGGCTCGCGGATTTCGGACGAGGCGACGAGGCGACGACGTGACGAGGTGACGAGGTGACGACTCCACGAGCCGGCGGCGGAGGGCGCGGGACGCTAGGGCAGTTGCCCGAACTGCTGGGCGAGGCCGTCCAGGAGGGCCGTCAGACCGGTCTCGAACGCCCGCTCGTCGATCTTCTCCTGCTGGTCGGCGAGCAGGTGGGCCTGGCCGAGGTGCGGATAGTCGGCGGGGTCGTAGGCGTTCACGTCGTCGACGAAGCCGCCGGCGAACGAGCCGAGCGCCGAGCCCATGATGAAGTACCGCATCAGCGCGCCGATGGAGGTGGCCTGCGCGGGCGGCCAGCCGGCGCGGACCATCGCCCCGTACACCGCGTCGGCCAGACGCAGTCCGGCGGGACGCCGGCCCGGCCCCTGGGCGAGCACCGGAACGATGTTCGGATGGTCGCGCAGGGCGGTCCGGTAGGAGACGGCCCAGTCGTGCAGCGCGGTCCGCCACTCGCGGCCGTCCTCGAACATCGACAGGTCGACCTGGGCGCTCACCGAGTCGGCGACGGCCTCCAGGATCTCGTCCTTCGTGCGGAAGTGGTTGTACAGCGACGGTCCGCTCACCCCCAGCTCGGCGGCGAGCCGGCGCGTGGAGACGGCCGCGAGACCCTCCGCGTCCACGAGCGCCCGTGCGGTCTGGACGATCCGGTCGGTGCTGAGAAGGGGCTTGCGCGGTCGGGCCATGGCGCACATAGTAGGGCTGCGCAAAAGAAACTAGCAGTGCTAATTTAAAGTCAGACTTCGTCGGTGGGGTGATCTCGTGGTGAACCTGGGTCTCAGCGAGGAGCAGGCGGCCGTCCAGCGGCTCGCCAGGGACTTCGTGGACCGTGAGATCACCCCGCACGTCGTCGCGTGGGACCGGGCCGAGGAGGTCGACCGGTCCATCGTGCGCAAGCTCGGGAAGATCGGCTTTCTCGGCCTGACCGTCGACGAACAGTACGGCGGCTCCGGCGGTGACCATCTCGCGTACTGCCTGGTCACGGAGGAGCTGGGGCGCGGGGACTCGTCCGTGCGCGGGATCGTGTCCGTCTCGCTCGGGCTGGTCGCGAAAACCGTCGCGGCCTGGGGGAGCGAGGAGCACAAGCGCCGCTGGCTGCCGGGGCTGACGTCCGGCGAGTACGTGGGCTGCTTCGGCCTGACCGAACCCGGCACCGGCTCCGACGCCGGCAACCTCGCCACCCGCGCGGTCCGCGACGGCGACTCCTACGTCATCAACGGCTCCAAGACGTTCATCACCAACGGGACCTGGGCCGACGTCGTCCTGCTGTTCGCCCGCTCGACCGACGCCCCGGGTCACCGGGGCGTCTCCGCGTTCCTCGTTCCCACCGACACCCCCGGGCTGACCCGGCGCGCCATCCACGGCAAGCTCGGACTGCGCGGCCAGGCGACCGCCGAACTGGTCCTGGACGACGTCCGGGTCCCCGCCTCCGCGCTGCTGGCCGCCGAGGGCAAGGGGTTCTCCGTCGCGATGTCGGCGCTGGCCAAGGGCCGGATGTCGGTCGCGGCGGGCTGCGTCGGCATCGCGCAGGCCGCGCTGGACGCGGCGGTGCGTTACGCGGGCGAGCGTGAACAGTTCGGCCGGACCATCGCCCACCACCAGCTGATCCAGGAGCTGATCAGTGACATCGCGGTCGACGTCGACGCGGCCCGGCTGCTGACCTGGCGGGTCGCCGACCTGATCGACCGGGGCCTGCCCTTCGCCACCGAGTCCTCCAAGGCCAAGCTCTTCGCCTCGGAGGCCGCCGTCCGCGCCGCGAACAACGCCCTGCAGGTCTTCGGCGGCTACGGCTACATCGACGAGTACCCGGCCGGCAAGCTTCTGCGCGACGCCCGCGTGATGACCCTCTACGAGGGCACGAGCCAGATCCAGAAGCTGGTCATCGGGCGGGCGCTCACCGGGGTCTCGGCGTTCTGAGTACGTCATGAGTACGTGGACGGATGCGGCCGCGGCCCCGCTCCGGCGAAGCTCGTCCCATGAGTGAGACACCGGTCAAGCAGAACACCGCCGCCTTCTACGGTCAGGCGGTCGCGTCCTTCGCCGTGGCCATGGCGGCGACGGCCATCGGCATCTTCAAACTGAACGCCGACGCCTGGGTGCGCGCCTTCCTGGCGATCGCCGTCCTGTATCTGGTGACGTCCGCCTTCACCCTGGCCAAGGTGATCCGGGACAAGCAGGATGCGGCGGCCCGGACGTACAGTCCCTTCGAAAAGCTCTGAGCGGGCACTCTAAGCGGGCGCTCACCTTCGGCGGTATGGTGTAGCTCCTGTACCGAGAGGGGCGAACCAGCGATGAGTACCGCGGAGGAGACGGCCGGCGGCGAGATCGAGCCGTGGGAAGAGGTCACCCCTGACGCGGCCCGGCGACTGCTCGTCGCCGCAGTGGAGGCCTTCGCCGAGCGTGGCTACCACGCGACGACGACCCGCGACATCGCGGGCCGTGCGGGCATGAGCCCGGCCGCCCTCTACATCCACTACAAGACCAAGGAAGAGCTGCTCCACCGCATCAGCCGGATCGGCCACGACCGCGCGCTGGACATCCTGCGCACGGCGGCCCGCGGCGAGGGGGACGCCACCCGGCGCCTCGCCGAGGCCGTGAGCTCCTTCGTGCGCTGGCACGCCGGGCGGCGCACCACGGCACGGGTCGTCCAGTACGAACTGGACGCGCTCGGACCCGCGGCCCGCGCCGAGATCCTCGACCTGCGCCGGCAGGTCGACGCCGAGGTGCGCGGGATCATCGAGGACGGTGTGGCAGACGGCGAGTTCGACGTGCCGGACGTGCACGGCACGACCCTCGCGGTGCTCTCCCTGTGCATCGACGTGGCCCGCTGGTTCAAGGTCGGCGGCCCGCGCACACCCGACGAGGTCGGCGCGCTGTACGCCGACCTCGTGCTGCGGATGGTGGGCGCGGCCAAGTAGCCGCGCCCGGGCCGCGGTCGCCGCCCGGGTCAGAGGTAGTACCGGGACACCGACTCCGCCACGCACACCGGCTTGTCCCCGCCCTCGCGTTCCACGGTGAAGGCGACGGCGACCTGGACGCCGCCGGTGACGTCCTCGACGCCGGTGATCGTCGCGGTGGCCCGCACGCGCGAGCCGACGGGGACGGGGGCAGGGAAACGCACCTTGTTCGTGCCGTAGTTGACGCCCATCGTCACGTTCTCGACCTTGATCAGCTGCGGGCCGAAGAGCGGCAGCAGGGAGAGGGTGAGGTAGCCGTGCGCGATGGTCGTGCCGAAGGGGCCGGCGGCGGCCTTCTCCGGGTCGACGTGGATCCACTGGTGGTCGCCGGTGGCCTCCGCGAACAGGTCGATCCGCTTCTGGTCGACCTCCAGCCAGTCGGTGTACCCCAGCTGCTCGCCCACCGCCGCCTTCAGGTCGTCGGCGGACGTGAAGATCCTCGGCTCTGCCATGTCTGCGGCCCTCTCGCGTCACTAGCTGCCCATGTCACCATGCCATAGGTCTAAGCGACTGCTTAGCATGGTCGCCCGCCGCGGCTATGTCAACGGACCGGCGGTCGAGCGCAGTGGGTAGGGTTCGAGGGGTGCCGCAGATTCCCGAGAAGATCCACGAGCTCACGGTCGGCCAGCTCGCCGCGCGCAGCGGCGCCGCCGTCTCCGCCCTGCACTTCTACGAGTCCAAGGGCCTGATCAGCAGTCGCCGCACACCCGGCAACCAACGCCGTTACCACCGTGACGCGCTGCGCCGCGTCGCCTTCGTCCGCGCGGCGCAGCGGGTCGGCATCCCGCTGGCCACGATCCGCGAGGCCCTCGCCGAGCTCCCCGAGGAACGGACGCCGACCCGGGAGGACTGGGCCCGTCTCTCCCAGGCGTGGCGCGCTGAGCTGGACGAGCGCATCAAGCAGCTCAACCGTCTGCGCGACCACCTCACCGACTGCATCGGCTGCGGCTGTCTGTCCCTGGCGACCTGTGTCCTGTCGAACCCGGACGACGTGTTCGGCGAACGGGCCTCCGGCTCGCGGCTGCTGGTGGAGCAACGGCCCGGCGAGTCTGCGTGCCGGGACCGATGAGGTGCCTCACTCCGGGCTCGATGAGCCGCCTCACTCGTACTCGGTTCCGCCCTTCCGGGTCAGATACGCCCCGCTGACCGCCTTGGCGATGGCCCTGCCCCCGGTCACCGGGCTGTAGCGCTCGACGGCCGGCCGGATCACCACCCCCTCGCGCAGATGCAGCTCGCGTCCGGACACCGTCTCGCGGCCGGTCGCGATCCCCAGGATCCGCTCGCTGTCGAAGGGCCCCTCGAACAGGCGGGGAACCAGGGGAAGTTCGCCTTCCAGCAGCTGTGCGGCGTCCAGCCAGCGGACCGTGCCGTCGATCTCTGCCGAGACGTCGAACACCGCGTACCCGAGGGTGTCGCGCCGTCCGTCCGCGCCGTACGTCAGGTCCTGCACGCCCGCGCCGTACACCTCCGCGAAGACGCCGATCCGGCGGGCGCCGAGCCGCTCGGCGAGACGGGCGGCCGCCTCGGGGACGCCGTGTGCGCGGATCGCCCGCCAGTAAAGGTTGCGCGGATCCTCCGTCAGGGCCAGGGACTTCGCGCCGAAGCCCTTGGAGGAGACGTACACCCGCTCCTCGTCCGCCACGTACGTCAGCAGGCAGGCCGAGCCGTGCAGCTTCTCGGTCACGACGACGGGCTCGCCCGGCTCGAAGATGCCGGGGTAGCGCTGGATGTTCTCGATGTCGACCCACGGCAGCAGATCCGGCGCCACCTCGACATCGCCGCTCATGGTCGGAGGGATCGGCGGGACCCACTTGACGATGCCGAGCCGCTCCGCGAAGTCGGTGCCCTCCTCCGCCGCCCGCGACAGGTCGACGTCGGCCAGCGCCTTCGGGCGGCACACGATCCCCTGCGACAGCTCGCCCCGCAGGCGCACCGCCTTCACCCGGTCCGACGCGCTTCCCGCCAGCCGCCCGGTCAGCCCCAGCTCCTCGACCAGCTCGGCGGGAAGCACCGACTGCTCGGGGATGTACAGGGCGGCCTCACCGGTGCGGTAGGCGCCCTTGGCGACGACGGCCCGGTACAGCCCGACCTGGGCCAGTTCGAGGGCGTCGGCGTTGGGGTGTTCGTGGACGGTCAGCACTTCGGCGGTGACGCGCAGCGTCGACATCAGGGAGCTCCTTCGGGGACTCGGTCGGTCCTCAGACGGGTTTCATCGCCCCCACTGTCCCCGGCGGAAAACGGTGGAGCGACCCGATTAGCGGCTGCTAGCTTTGTGAGGACCGGACGTTGGTGACACCGGTCTTGAGTCGGGACGCTGGGGGTCGGCCGCCCGCCGCGCTGTGTGGGCGGTGGTAGTTGTGGTGAATGTTCCATACGCTGATCGCGGCTGAGCGTTCGTCCTCGTTGGTGAACTCGCGCGCGTAGAGAACCTCTTCGGTCAGGATCCGCTGATAGCGCTCCACTTTTCCGTTACGGCGCGGGGTGTAGGGCTTGGTCCGCTTGTGGCGGGACCGGTTGCCGACGACGCGGGCGAAGTCGCGGAGCGGTAGCAGGCTCCGTTGTCGGTGACGACGCGGTGGATGTGGTTGATGCCGTGTGCGGCGAACCACACCTTGGCACGGGCCAGGAATGCGGCTGCGGTCCTGCCCTTCTCATCATTGAGCGGCTCGGTATAGGCAAGTCGGGAGAGGCCGTCGACTATCGAGTGCAGGTAGACGTAGCCGCGCTTTGCGCCGGCGGTCTTTGCCTGGTCGGAGTCGCGGCCGTGGACGCGCCAGCCGCCGCCGTCAGGGATCCGTCCGACCTTCTTCACGTCCAGGTGCACCATGTGCCCGGGCCGGCGGGCGGTGATCTTGCGCGCTTCTCGGTTGGACTCACCGGAAGGGTCGAGGTTCCGGCGGTGACTGAGCCCATGCCACGCCAGGTGCCGGGTGACGGTACGGCAGTTGATGCTGAACCCGGTCTCGATCAACCCGTGGGTGATCCGTTGGGCGGACCACTTGTGGTCGCGGCGCCAGGTCTCGATCTGAGTGATGACCTCGGGCGGGGTTGCGTTCGGGCTGGTGTGCGGGGCCGAAGACTGGTCCAGCAAGCCGAGCTCGCCCTGCCGCCGCCACCGGTTGACCCACTTCGACGCGCACGCCCGAGAGATCCCCATCTCCGCGGCTACATGCGCGATCGGGCTGGTCCGGCAGCGCTCCACCAAGGGTCGCCTGCCCTGGGCTGTCAGCGGCGCATTGCGGTGTGTCATCGCGCGTTCTCCGTGGGCTGGGACCGCGGCATGCCCGTTGCGGTGAGGGCGAGGAGGAGCACCAGCCCGAGGCAGGCGGCGAAGACGAGAGCGAGCGCCTGGTCCGGGGTGTCGGCGTGGTTCAAGTAGGCCCTGCCGAGGAGTGCGACGCCGAGTGTTCCGCCCAGCTGTTGGACGCTGTTGAGCAGACCGGCGGCCGACCCGGTCTCGTGCGGCTTGACCCGGGAGAGCGCCGTGGTGAAGAACGGCACCGTCAGGAGCCCGCCGCCGAGTCCGGCCACGGCCAGCGAGGTCGGAACCCACAAGGACGGCAGCATGGGTGCGGCCACGCAGGCTGCGACGGTGCCGCCGAGGCAACCGACTGCCAGGATGCCGATGCCGGGGAGCATGAGCGCGGGCCCCACCCTGGGCAGCAGCGCCTGGCCCGCGACCAGCGAAGCGAGGGCGAGCCCGAGGGAGAACGGCAGCACGGTCAGGCTCGCTGTCAGCACCGAGCGGTGCAGACCGTCTTGCACGTAGAGGACAACCGTGAACACCGATCCGGTGGAGACGGCGAAGTACACGGTGCTCGTCGCGAGCGCCGCGGGGAACCCCCGATCGCGAAAGAGGCTGGGTTCGACGACGGGGTCTCGCCCGTTCTTGCTGAGCCGTCGCACATGGGCGATCAGCGCGATGGCTCCGGCGAGTGCCGCGACAGCGGTGAGCGTCTTCAGACGCAGCGACATCGACTCGTTGATCACGGGCACGGTGATCGCGGCGGCGACGGCCGCGCTCAGCAGGACCCCCACCACGTCAAGACCGGGCCTGCGTGCCGCCCGGTCCTCGACCAGGAAGCACGCGCTGGCCAGGACGATGGCTCCGAGGGGCACGTTGACCAGGAAAACGCTGCGCCAGGACAGTCCGGCGAGGTCGGCGTGGGTCAGCACACCGCCGAGCACCGGACCGGCCACCGCAGTCAGGCCCATCACGGGGCCCATCAGGCCCAGGGCCCTGCCGAGTGCCCGACCGTGGAATGACGCCTTGATGAGCCCGATTGTCTGGGGAATGACGAGCCCTGCGAACACGCCCTGGGCACCGCGCGCCAGCAGCAGCACGGCCATACTCGGCGCGGCTGCGCAGGTGACGGACGCGACGAGGAAGCCGAGCATGGCGGCCACGAACACCCGGCGACGTCCGAGGATGTCACCCAGGCGGCCACCGGGGATCAGCGCAATGGCGAAGGGGAGGGCGTAGGCCGCGGCGATCCATTGAATGCTCGATGGTGGTCCACCGAGGCTGTTCCGGATCACCGGCGCGGCGACGGTCGTGATACTCGCATCCAGCAGGTTCATCGCCTCGGCGATCAGAAGCCCGCCCAAAGCGGCCCACCGTCTCCGGGCATCGCGGGCGACGGGAGCCGCTGTGCAACTGATGTCGCTGTCCGTAGTCATGCGCTCAGGGTCGGCGGGATCCGAGCGCTATGGCCTGTCAATCGGTCTGACTTGAGCGGAACTAGCATGGCTGGGCCTGTATCACGCGATGATACTCAAGGAGGCGTGCCCATGGACCGGCTCGACCGTCAGATCCTGCACGCCCTGGGAGTGAATGGGCGGATCGCGTTCCGCCAGCTCGCCGCCATCTTGGACGCGAACGAACATACGGTCTCCCGGCGCTATCGCGCCTTGGTCGACCGCGGCGTCGTCCGCGTGGTAGCCATGCCCTCACCACGAGACGACGACAACGGCCAGCTGTTGAGACTGCACGTCCATCCCGGATCCGGCACGCGCCTGGCCGACGCACTGGTCCGCCGCGACGATGTTTCATGGATCAGAACGGCAGGAGCCGGCGGGGAAATCCTCTGCGGAGTACGCGCCGCTTCCACGCACCAACGCGACCACCTGCTCCTCGAACAGCTCCCCAGGACGGGAAGGGTCACCAAGGTCACGGCGTATGAGGTGCTCCACCACTTCCGCACACCCGGCCATGCCGACTGGGAAGGTTTCCCCGACCAGCTCAATGATGAGCAGCGCAACCGGATCCGCACCGACGAGCCGCGCGAGAACGAACCGCACGAGGGTGCCCCTCAGTTGACAGCCAGGGACCATGCCCTGCTCAAGGCGCTCAGTCAGGACGCGAGACAGTCCTCCACCCGCCTCGCTGCCGCGACAGGACAGGCCGAATCGACGGTACGACGACGCCTCGAAACCCTCCTGGCTTCCGGGGCGATCCGTCTCGACCGGGACCTCGACCCACTCCAGCTGGCCCGCCCCATCGGCGCGACCCTGTACCTGGATGTCAGTCCCGGACACCTCCACGACGCCGGGGCCGCGCTCGCGCAGCACGAGCCAACCACGTTCGTCGCCGCCGTCACCGGGCCGACCAACCTCTACGCGGCGGTCGCCACCACGACCATCCACGACCTGTACACCTACGTACGCTCCACGCTGGCCGACATCGAAGGCGTGCTGCACATTGAAACCACCCTCACTGGCCCGTACCTCAAGCACGCCCGCACCATCAGGACCTCCGACGGCGTCAACAAGGTCCTGCCCCGCAACAGCTAGCGTCGAAGTCCCCGTCGGCGGAGGCCACTTCACCGCTGCGCGCGCCCGCGCCCTCGATGCGCCGACGCGCGCCACGACCGGCCGACCACGACATCACGACCGCGACCCCGTTCCGATCGGGACCGCGAACCCGTGCCGGGACGGCGGCGGCGTGGACGACGACGCCACGGATCGCCACGACCGCGCGAGCGGCCCCGCGGTCGTTCGGCAGTCCGGCAGCCCCGCGGTCCGGCAGCCCCGCAGTCCGGCAGCCCGGCCGGGCGCCCCACAAGGAGCGGGCGCGGCGCCCCGCTACGCGCTCCTCCCGAACGCCGGAAGGTCCGCCCCCGGGCTCATCCGTACTGGGCCGGCACCTGCGCCACCAACTGGGCGTTGGACGCGGCCCGTTCCCCGCCCGGCAGCCACAGGGTGTCCTCCAGGCCCATCCGGGTGGCCAGTCCGAGCCGCCCCGCCAGCCGCAGCACCGGCCATGCGCCCCCGTCCTCGCCGTGCAGCAGGACGGGGCGGCCGAACGCGGGACCGAGCTCGGCCAGGAGAGCGCGGGCGCTCGTCCCGGCGGTGTCCGGGGAGGTGTCCGTCACCTCCGCGAGCACCCGCAGCACCTTCGGGCCGAGCGGTGAGACCGCGAACCGTGCCGCTGCGTCCGTCCCCGACCAGATGCCGGCCTCCACGCCGACGCCCATCTCGACCAGGGCGGCGGCCAGTTCCTCCGCGCCCGGCTCGTGCCAGTTGACCGAGGCGTGGTCGGGCAGCACCGTCCAGGCGCGCACCTGGGCGAGCCGGGAGGCGGGGTCCGGCTCCGCCCAGGCGCCCGTGGTGACGCCGACCGGCACCGCCACCCGCGCCCGTATCGCCTCTAGGGTCGCCGCGACGACCCGCGGCGCCACCGAGTCCCGTCCGCACGGCGTCCTGGGGTGGACATGGATGTCCGTGGCCCCCGCCGCCACGGCCTCGGCCGCGGACTCGGCCAGGGCGTCGGGCGTCAGCGGCACGACCGCGCCGTCCGCCGCCCCGCGTGTTCCGTTCAGACAGACCTGCACCATGCCCCGATGGTGGCACCCGCCACCGACAACGGGCGGAACGGGTGGAACACTCGCGGAGTCCGCGGAGTCCGCGGAGTCCCCGGTAGTCAGCGGTGGCGCAGCGGTGGCGACGGTCGCCAACGGCAGCGCGGGCGGAGCAGGCAGAACAGGGGGTGCGGCATCCCCGGCGCACCCCCGCCGTGCTCTCAGGCCGACACCAGCAGCCGTCCGCGCCTCGCGTACGCCAGGGCCTCGGGCGTGAGGACGGGGCGCGGTACGAGAATCCCGCAGTCCGCACAGACCGGACCCGCCGACGGCTCGTGGTCCAGTTCGTACTTCCAGGGCAGCCGCTCGCCGCCGCACACCGGACAGCTGGAGCCCGGTTCGCGTTCCAGGGCGGCGATCAGCTTGCGCAGCACCTCGGCCAGCGGCTCACGGGGGTGGAGCCGCGGGTCGTCGCACCAGGCGACGCCGAACCCGCCCCAGGTCAGCCGGTGCCAGTCGTCCACGCTGCCGGGCCGGCGCAGTCCGTCGTGCTTCTCCTTCCTGCGACGCTCGGCGAACTCGACCTCGTAGGCCAGCCATACCGCCCGGGCCTCCTCCAGCTCGTCCAACGCGGCCACGAGCCGCGCCGGATCCGGGGAGCGGTCCTCCGGGCCGAACCCGGCCCGGGAGCACAGGTGGTCCCAGGTCGCCCTGTGTCCGTAGGGGGCGAACCGCTCAAGGCACTTGCGCAGTGAGTACCGCCGCAGCGCCAGATCGCACCGCGGGTCTCGCACCTGTCTCGCCAGACTCCGGAAACCGGCCATCGCCTTGCACCTCCGTCACATCTGCACCTGTACTTCGGTCACTTCGGCGTCGTCGTACGGACGTCGTCGAATAGACGTATCGACACGCGATTCGGCTCCATCCGATCTCCGATGACCTCCACAAGCCGAAAACTTGACGCATGTTCATCTTCAATCCCGGGGATACCGGCGGTAACCTTCCGGCCACCCCCGTCGCTAGGAGCAGCCGATGCCACGGCGAACCCCACGCAACACTCTCGACAGACTGAGAACTCCCGGCAGATTCCCCGGGTTCCTGAAGACCGCCTCCGTATGCGCCCTGATCGCCGGTCTTTTGTCGCCACTTTCCCAAGTGGCGGCGGCCGCCGAGGTCACAGCCCCGAACGACTACTGCGGCGGCCAGTGTTCCGACATCCTGCCGCCCGGCGAGAACGGCAACGCCACTCTTGCCCAGATCCTGCTCAATCAGGCCTTCGGGACCCAGCCCGAGCACGCCGAGGACCAACTGGGCCCTTACGCCAACCTCGCCAAGGGCTACCCGACGCTCACCAACGCGACGATCAACACGTTCTTCAACGACGCGTCGTTCGGCGTCGCCTCCGATCAGGTCGCCTCCACCCTGAAACCCGCGGGCCGCAGCGACGTGACGATCGTCCGCGACAAGAAGACGGGCGTCCCGCACATCACCGGCACCACCCGGTACGGCACCGAGTTCGGCGCCGGGTACGCGGCCGCCCAGGACCGGCTGTGGCTCATGGACGTCTTCCGTCATGTCGGTCGTGGCCAGCTCACGGCCTTCGCGGGCGGCGACCCCTCCAACCAGGGTCTCGAGCAGCAGTTCTGGCGCAATGCTCCGTACACCGAGGCGGACCTCCAGGCTCAGATCGACAACGCCGTGGCGAACAACGGCGCACGCGGCCAGCAGGCACTCGCCGATGCCAACGCCTACCTGGCCGGCGTCAACGCCTACATCGACGCATCCGACAGCGGCCGCTACTTCCCCGGTGAATACGTCCTGACCGGCCACAAGGACTCAATCACCAACGCCGGCACCATCGACCACTTCAAGATCACCGACCTGGTGGCGCTGGCCTCGGTCATCGGCGCGCTCTTCGGATCCGGCGGCGGCGGCGAGGTCAACAACGCCCTGTCGCTGCTCGCCGCGCAGGAACAGTACGGCGTACAGCAGGGCACCCAGGTGTGGGAGGCCTTCCGCGAGCGCAACGACCCCGAGGCCGTCCTCACCGTCCACAACGGCGAGAGCTTCCCGTACGCCGGGAAGCCCGCGAACCCGCAGGGCGCGGCGCTCCCCGACGACGGCTCGGTGACCACGCAGCCGCTGGTCCACGACGCCACCGGCACCGGCGGCGACCAGAGCGCCTCCGCCACCGCCGAGGCGGCCACCGCGTCCGCTCTCGGCTCTGCCAGGCGCGGCATGTCCAACGCCCTCGTCGTCAGCGGCAAGGCCACCTCCAGCGGTCACCCGATCGCCGTCTTCGGCCCCCAGACCGGCTACTTCGCGCCCCAGCTGCTCATGCTCCAGGAGATCCAGGGCCCCGGCATCAGCGCCCGCGGCGCCTCCTTCGCGGGTCTGAGCATGTACGTGGAGCTCGGCCGCGGCCAGGACTACGCCTGGAGCGCCACGACCTCCGGCCAGGACATCATCGACACCTACGCGGTCGAACTCTGCCAGGACGACTACCACTACCTGTACCACGGCACCTGCACGGCCATGGACGTGGTGGAGCAGAAGAACGCCTGGAAGCCCACCACCGCCGACGGGACGGCCGCCGGTTCGTACACGATGCGGGTGTACCGCACCAAGTACGGTCCCGTGGAGTACCGCGCGACCGTCGGCGGCAAGAAGGTCGCCTACACGACCCTGCGCTCGTCCTTCATGCACGAGGCCGACTCGATCATCGGCTTCCAGATGCTGAACGACCCGGACTACGTCAAGAGCCCGCAGAGCTTCCAGAGCGCGGTGCAGCACATCAACTACACCTTCAACTGGTTCTACGCCGACTCCACCCGCACCGCCTACTACAACAGCGGCGACAACCCGGTGCGCGCGAGCGGCGTCGACGCCGAGTTCCCGGTGTGGGCGCAGACGGCGTACGAGTGGAAGAACTGGACCCCGGCCACCAACACGGCCGAGTACACCCCGGCCTCGGCGCACCCCAACTCCGTCGACCAGGACTACTACATCTCCTGGAACAACAAGCAGGCCAAGGACTACGCCACGGCCTCCTGGGGCGACGGCTCCGTGCACCGCGGCAACCTGCTCGAGGACCGGGTGAAGAAGCTGGTCGCGGCGGGCGGCGTCACGCGCGCCTCCCTGACGAAGGCGATGGCCGACGCGGCGCTCGCCGACCTGCGCGCCGAGGACGTGCTGCCCGACCTGCTGAAGGTGATCAACAGCTCCACGGTCACCGACTCCACGGCCGCGGCCGCCGTGACCAAGCTCCAGACCTGGCTCACGGCCGGCGGGAAACGCACCGAGACCTCGGCGGGCTCGAAGACGTACGCCGACGCCGACGCGATCCGCATCCTGGACGCCTGGTGGCCGCTGCTGGTGAAGGCCGAGTTCGAACCCGGCCTGGGCGCCGAACTGTTCACCGCGTTCACCGCCAACCTGCCCGTCGACGAGTCCCCGTCGGCCGCCCACGGCCCGACCGGGGCGCACGCCGGAAGCTCCTTCCAGTACGGCTGGTGGAGCTATGTCGACAAGGACGTACGGGCCGTGCTCGGCGAGTCGGTGCAGGGCGGCCTGACGCAGAAGTACTGCGGCGGCGGCACCCTCAGCGGCTGCCGGGATGTCCTGATCAGCACCCTGAAGACGGCGGCCGGCAGGACCGCGGCCCAGGTCTACCCGGGCGACACCCTGTGCGCCGCGGGCAACCAGTGGTGCGCCGACTCGATCGTCCAGCGCACCCTGGGCGGCATCAAGCACGGCAACATCAGCTGGCAGAACCGGCCCACCTTCCAGCAGGTGGTGGAGTTCACCTCGCACCGGTGACCGGGTCGGCCCGGTCGGACGGCGCCCCGCCGGACGACTGAGCAGCGGCGGCGGGTCAGCGGATGCGGCCCGCCGCCAGCACCACCCGCGCCAGTTCGGGGTGCACGATGTCGTTGTGCGCCCCGGCCGGCGCGCCGCCGCGCCGGACCACGGCGGCCGCGTCCACGTTCACACAGCCCGACGCCGGCAGCCCCCCGGCCAGCGCCTCGGCGAGCGTGCACGCGCGCGTGCCCGGCACCGCCTGCACCCCGCCGTGCCCCATCGCACCCCACTTGGCGCCCAGCACACGGCCCACGCCGAACTCCCCGGCCGCCCCGCGCGCGTCGCCCGCCATCCGGGAGGCCAGCGGGTACATCGTGCCGAGCGCCGCGTCGAAGGAGGAGTGACAGCACACCAGGGGACCGTCGATCCGGTTCTGCTGACCCTGCAGCACACCGCCCGCGCGCGTGTCGTGCGGCAGTCGCGACGCGAACGCGTAGTGCGAGAAGGCTCCCTGGAGCAGCGTCACCGACTTCACCGTGCGCACCCCCTCGGGCAGGCCCCGCAGCGCGAACGACACCAGCCGCCCGCCGAAGCTGTGCCCCACCAGATGCACCCGCACGCCGGGCGCCACGGCCGCCAGCCGGCCGACGAACGGGCCGAGTCCGCGCTCGCCGACCGTCCCCGCGCGCCGCTTCATCGCGTAGTACGTCGCCTGCCGCAGCAGCTCGTGCGCCCCGTCCCACGGGTTGGGCAGCGCGAACTCCGCCGCCCCCGAGGCCGGTTCGAGGCCCGCCAGCGCCCGCGCGAACTCCTCGCACGCCGTCGCCGTCGGCCCGGCGAACATCGCCGGTTCGTCCTGCGGCACCCCCTCCGCCAGGGTGTCCGCCGCGAACAGCGCCTGCGGCCCCGGCGGCACCACGTCCACCAGCGACCGCACCAGCCGCCCGAACTCCTCAAGCTCCGCCTCCTCGGGCGGCCGCTGCTCCAGCAGCCGCGCGATCTGGTCGACCACGACGGCCCGGCCGGGGAAGGTCTCCAGGAGGGCATGCCGGGTGTCCGCGTCCAGCGCCGGCCGCCGGGTCGCCGAGGCCGCCACGGACCGCGGGAAGTCGGGGACCGGCTCGTCCGAGAAGCGCATCGAAGGCCACACCACGCCCACGTAACCGATCCTCGCGGCCGGGGCGAGCGCGGGGATCGGCGCGAAGAAGCGGCTGTAGAGCCGGGTCGCGCCGGAGCGGTCGCTGTTCCAGCCGTGCGAGAAGACGATCAGATCCCGCACCCCGCGCCGCCTCGCCCCGGTCAGCAGCCGGTCGCGCCGCCCGCCGTCGACGTCCCCGTCGGCGTCGAAGCACAGCTCCCAGTAGGGAGTCACGCTCATCGCAGGATCCGCCATGACAAGCCCCCTCGTCCCCCGCAGCGGTGCGCCCGGTGCGCGCATCGTCCTGCCGGCGGCGGCGATTGGCCATACGTCACGGCTCATCCGTACAGAAGACAGTCCCGTCGCGTGCGCCGGAACGCCGCCAGCTCCCGCGTCCACCCCGCGACCACGTCCTCGACGCCGGCCCCCGCGTCGATCTGTGTGCGCAGCCGCGCCGAACCGGTCAGCCGGTCGATCCAGTGGTCCGGGCGCCAGGCGAAGCCGCTCCACACCCGTCGGGCGCTCACCAGGAGCGCCACGCCGGTGCGCACGGGGTCGTAGGCGTCCCGGTCGTGCACATGGATCTGCATCCCGCCGACGGTCCTGCCCTGGAACTTGGAGAAGGCGGGCGCGAACCAGGCCTCCCTGAACCGCACGCCCGGCAGCCCGAGTTCGTTCGCCGCGGCCGCCCACCGCCCGTCGATCCCCTCCGCGCCGAGCAGCTCGAAGGGCCGGGTGGTGCCCCGCCCCTCCGACAGGTTCGTCCCCTCGAAGAGACAGGTCCCGGAGTACACCAGGGCCGTGTCGGCCGTCGGCATGTTGGGGCTCGGCGGCACCCACGGCAGCCCGCAGTCGTCGAACCAGTCCGTCCGCCGCCACCCGCTCATCGGCACGACGTCCGGCGCCACCGCGGAGTCCAGGAACTCCCGGTCGAACAGCAGCGCCAGCTCCGCCACCGTCATCCCGTGCGCCTGCGCGATCGGCTGCCGGCCGACGAAGCTCGCGAACTCCCGCCGCAGGACGGGCCCCCGGGCCGCCCGCCCGGTCACCGGGTTCGGCCGGTCCAGCACCACGAACCGCTTCCCGGCCAGCCGGGCGGCCGCCATGCAGTCGTACAGCGTCCAGATGTACGTGTAGAAGCGGGCCCCCACGTCCTGGACGTCGAAGACGACCGTGTCGACGCCGGAGTCGGTGAAGACGTCGGCGAGCGCCTGTCCGCTCTTGAGGTAGGTGTCGTGGACGGGCAGGCCGGTCGCCGGGTCGTCGTGCCGGCCCTCGGACCCACCGGCCTGCGCGGTGCCCCGGAAGCCGTGCTCGGGGCCGAACACGGCGACCAGGTCCACCCGCTCGTCCGCGTGCATGACGTCGACGATGTGGCGGGCGTCCCGGGTGACGCCGGTGGGGTTGGTGACGACGCCCACCCGCTCGCCGGCGAGGAGGGCGTAGCCGTCGGAGGCGAGGCGCTCGAAGCCGGTCCGCAGCGGGCGCCGCCCGGGCTCGGCCGGCGCCGGCGCGGCCGGGACCGCCAGCACGGCCGGGGTCGCGAGCAGGGTCCGTCTCGACACCGTCATGCCCGGGAACGCTAGCGCGGGACCGTGTGACAGGGTACGAACCGAACCGGCCGTCAATCCGGAGCAACCCTTCCGCCACAACATACCGACTGGTTAGTCTGACGTTCGAGCCGATTCGTGCCGCAGTCGCGTCGAAGGAGACCGAGGGTGGAAGCCGTGCAGAATGCCGGAGTGGTCGTCACCGGAGCGGGAGGCGGCATCGGGGCCGCGCTGGCCCGCCGCTTCGCCGCCGAGGGAGCCCGGGTCGTCGTCAACGACCTGGACGCCGGACGGGCCGAGGCGGTGGCCGCCGAGATCGGCGGCATCGCGGTGCCGGGCGACGCCTCGGCGATCGTGGACCGGGCCCGCGAGGCCCTCGGCGGCGCAGTCGACGTGTACTGCGCCAACGCCGGAGTCGCCTCGGGCGGCTCGGAGGCGGCCGACGAGGCCGTCTGGGCGCTCGCCTGGGACGTCAACGTGATGGCCCACGTCCGCGCGGCCCACGCGCTGCTGCCGGACTGGCTGGAGCGCGGCCGCGGCCGGTTCGTCTCCACCGTCTCCGCCGCCGGACTGCTCACCATGATCGGCGCCGCCCCCTACAGCGTCACCAAGCACGGCGCGTACGCGTTCGCCGAGTGGCTGTCGCTGACCTACCGCCACCGCGGGATCAAGGTCCACGCGATCTGCCCCCAGGGGGTGCGCACCGACATGCTGGACGCCACCGGCAGCGCGGGCGACCTGGTGCTCAAGCCCACCGCGATCGACCCGCAGGACGTGGCGGACGCCCTGTTCAAGGGCATCGCTGAGGACCGCTTCCTGATCCTGCCGCACCCCGAGGTCGCCGGGTACTACCAGGTGCGCGCCGGCGACCCCGACCAATGGCTGACCAACATGAACCACCTCCAGCGGAAGTGGGAGAGCGCCGAATGACCGAGCCCGCCTCCCGCTACGCCGCCAAGCCCTGGCTGGCCCTCCTCGACGACCGTCAGCGCGCCCCGATCGAGCCCGCCGACTCCCTCGTGCACGCCTTCCGCAGGTCCGTCGCCGAGGCCCCCGACCGCACCTGCCTCGCCTACTTCGACGGCCGGCTCAGCTACCGCGAGGTCGACGAGCTCAGCGACTCCGTCGCCGGCCACCTCGCCGCCCGCGGCCTCGCGGCCGGCGACCGGGTCGCCGTCCTGCTGCAGAACTCCCCGCTCTTCGTGCTCGCCCTGCTCGGCGCGTGGAAGGCGGGCGCGACGGTCGTCCCGGTGAACCCGATGTACAAGTCGGGGGAGGTCTCCCACGTCCTGCGGGACGGCGAGGTCGCCGCGCTGATCTGCTCCGACCGCGCCTGGGAGACGTATCTGCGGGACACGACGGCCGGCTCGCCGGTGCGGATCGTGCTCACCGGCTGCGAACTGGACTTCCAGACCCGCGACGACGCGCGCGTGCTCACCTTCGAACGGCTCCCGCAGCCGCCCGACGCCGACGACCTCACCGCCGTCGCCCGCGCGGGCCACAAGGCGCCCGAGGGCCGCGACCTCACCCCCGCCGGCATCGCCCTGATCAGCTACACCTCGGGCACGAGCGGGGCCCCCAAGGGCGCCACCAACACGCACGGCAACATCATGTTCAACGCCGAGCGGCAGCGCACCGGGCTGCACCTGCCCGAGGCGCCCGTCTACTACGCGCTCGCGCCCCTGTTCCACATCACCGGGATGGTCTGCCAGCTCGCCGCCTGTCTCGACAGCGCGGGCACGCTCGTGCTGACGTACCGCTTCGAGGCGGGCGTCGTGCTGGACGCGTTCACCGAGCACAGGCCGCACTACACGGTCGGCCCGTCCACCGCGTTCATGGCGCTGGCCGCCCACCCCTCCTGCACCCGGGACCACTTCGCGTCCTTCGCGACCATCTCCTCCGGCGGCGCGCCGGTGCCGCCGGCCCTGGTGGAGAAGTTCCGGGCCGGCTTCGGGCCCTACATCCGCAACGGCTACGGGCTCACCGAGTGCACCGCGCCCTGCGCCTCCGTCCCGCCGCACCTGGAGGCCCCCGTCGACCCGGCCTCCGGGACCCTCGCCGTCGGGCTGCCCGGCCCCGACACGGTCGTGCGCATCGTCGACGACCGGGGCGCGGAGGTGCCCTTCGGCGAGCAGGGCGAGATCGTCGTACGGGGGCCGCAGGTCGTGCCCGGGTACTGGCGACGGCCCGAGGCGACCGCCGAGACCTTCCCCGACGGCGAACTGCGCACCGGGGACATCGGGTTCATGGACGAACTGGGCTGGCTGTACGTCGTCGACCGCAAGAAGGACATGATCAACGCGTCCGGCTTCAAGGTCTGGCCGCGCGAGGTCGAGGACGTGCTGTACACGCACCCGGCGGTGCGCGAGGCGGCCGTCGTCGGGGTGCCGGACGGCTACCGCGGCGAGACCGTCAAGGCGTACATCAGCCTGCGTCCCGGCGCCGACGCGGATGCCGATACGCTCGCCGCCTACTGCAAGGACAGACTGGCGGCCTACAAGTACCCGCGTCAGGTGGAGATCCTGCCCGACCTGCCGAAGACGGCGAGTGGGAAGATTCTCCGTCGGGAACTGCGTTCCCGCACACACGACGGCCAGTGACGCATCGAGCAAGAAGGCAGGTGGCGGCAGTGCCCAGGACGACGGACGGCGACGGGACGCCGGTGCCCCAGCGGCTGCTGGCCGCCGCCACCCGGCTCTTCGCCGAGCAGGGCTACGACCGAACCTCGGTGCAGGAGATCGTCGAGGCGGCCGGCGTCACCAAGGGGGCGCTGTACCACTACTTCGGCTCCAAGGACGACCTTCTGCACGAGGTGTACGCGCGCGTGCTGCGCGTCCAGCAGGAGCGTCTGGACGCCTTCGCCAACGCCGACGAGCCGATCGAGAAGCGGCTGCGGGGCGCGGCGGCGGACGTCGTCGTCACGACCATCGAGAACCTCGACGACGCGATGATCTTCTTCCGCTCGATGCACCACCTGAGCCCGGAGAAGAACAAGCAGGTCCGCGCCGAACGGCGGCGCTACCACGAGCGCTTCCGCGCGCTCGTCGAGGAGGGCCAGCAGGCCGGCGTCTTCTCCACGGCGACCCCGGCCGACCTCGTCGTGGACTACCACTTCGGGTCCGTGCACCACCTGTCCACCTGGTACCGGCCGGACGGGCCGATGGGGCCGCAGGAGGTCGCCGACCACCTGGCCGATCTGCTGCTGCGGGCCCTGCGGCCGTAAGAGCGCACACGTGAGGGGCGGTCGCCCGAGGCGACCGCCCCTCACCGGACGGCTAGAGGTACTTCTTCAGCTCGCGCCGCGCCAGTGACCGCTGGTGCACCTCGTCCGGCCCGTCGGCGATCATCAGCGTGCGCGCCCCGGCGTACAGCTCGGCCAGCGGGAAGTCCTGGCTCACACCGCCCGCGCCGTGCAGCTGGATGGCCCGGTCGATGATGTCGACGACCGCGCGGGGCGTGGCGATCTTGATGGCCTGGATCTCCGTGTGGGCGCCCCGGTTGCCGACCGTGTCCATCATCCAGGCGGTCTTCAGCACCAGCAGCCGCAGCTGCTCGACCGTCACACGCGCGTCCGCGATCCAGTTGTGGACCACGCCCTGCTGCGCCAGCGCCTTGCCGAAGGCGTCGCGTGAGACGGCCCGGCGGCACATCAGCTCGATCGCCCGCTCCGCCATGCCGATCAGCCGCATGCAGTGGTGGATGCGGCCGGGGCCGAGCCGGGCCTGGGCGATGGCGAAGCCGCCGCCCTCCTCGCCGACCAGGTTCGTCACCGGCACCCGCGCGTGGTCGAAGACCACCTCGGCGTGCCCTCCGTGCGAGTGGTCCTCGTAGCCGAAGACCTTCATGGCGCGCTTGACGGTGACACCGGGCGTGTCGCGCGGCACGAGCACCATGGACTGCTGGCGGCGGATGTCGGTCCCGTCCGGGTCCGTCTTGCCCATCACGATGAAGATCCTGCAGTCCGGGTTCATCGCCCCCGAGATGTACCACTTGCGGCCCGTGACGAGGTACTCGTCGCCGTCCCGCTCGATGAGCGTGGTGATGTTCGTGGCGTCGGAGGAGGCCACCTCCGGCTCGGTCATCGCGAACGCCGACCGGATCTCGCCCGCCAGCAACGGCTCCAGCCACTGCTTCTTCTGCTGCTCGTCGCCGAACTGCGCGAGCACCTCCATGTTCCCGGTGTCCGGGGCGGCGCAGTTCAGGGCCGTCGGCGCCAGCTGCGGGGAACGGCCCGTGATCTCGGCCAGGGGCGCGTACTGGAGGTTCGTCAGACCCGCGCCGTGCTCGGCGTCGGGCAGGAAGAGGTTCCACAGGCCCTGCCTGCGCGCCTCCGCCTTCAGGTCCTCGACCACGGCCGGGGTGTCCCACGGCGACGCCAGCAGCGCGCGCTGCTCCTCGGCGACGGCCTCCGCCGGGTACACGTACTCGTCCATGAAGGCGAGCAGCTTGGCGCGCAGCTCCTCGGTGCGGGCGTCGAAGGAGAAGTCCATGCCGGTCAGCCTTCCTGCAGAGTGGTCAGTCCGTGCTCGATGAAGACGGGGACGAGCTCCCCGATGCGGTCGAAGCCGCGCCCGACCGTCTGGCCCAGGGTGTAGCGGTAGTGGATGCCCTCCAGGATCACTGCGAGCTTGAACCAGGCGAACGCCGTGTACCAGGAGACCGCCGAGACGTCCCGTCCCGAGCGAGTGGCGTAGCGCTCGATCAGCTCGGCGGGCGACGGGTGCCCGGGGGCGGACGCCGTCGTGGAGATCGGCGAGTTCGGCAGCTTCAGCGGCACGCTGTACATCACCAGCAGGCCCAGGTCGGTCAGCGGGTCGCCGAGCGTCGACATCTCCCAGTCGAGGATGGCCCTGATGGTGTCGTCCGGTCCGATCAGGACGTTGTCGAGCCGGTAGTCGCCGTGCACGACCGCCGGCGCGGGGGAGTGCGGGAGCTCGCGGCCGAGCGCCGCGTGCAACTCGTCGACCCCGGACAGGTCGCGGCTGCGGGAGGCGTCCAGCTGCTTGCCCCAGCGGCGCAGCTGCCGGTCGAGGAAGCCCTCGGGGCGGCCGAAGTCGGCCAGGCCCACGCCGGCGGGGTCCACCGCGTGCAGTTCCACCAGGGTGTCGACCAGCGACAGCACCGCGTCCCGGGTGCGCTGCTCGCCGAGCGGGACGAGCTCGTCGGCCGTCCGGTACGGGGTCCCCTCGACGAACTCCATGACGTAGAAGGGCGCCCCGGGCGCCGCCCCGTTGTCGGGGTCCTCGCACAGCAGCACCGGGCGCGGCACCGGCACGCTCGTCGGGTGGAGCGCGCTGATCACCCGGTGCTCGCGCCGCATGTCGTGCGCGGTGGCCAGGACGTGCCCGAGCGGGGGCCGCCGCACGACCCACTTCGCCTCGCCGTCGGAGACCGCGTAGGTGAGGTTGGACCGACCGCCCTCGATCAGTCGGCCGGTGAGAGGGCCGTTGACCAGGCCGGGCCGCTCGCGCTCCAGTAGGGCGCGCAGCCGGTCGAGGTCGAGTCCGGGCGGGTGGTCGGGGCTCATGCGTCGCTCCTGTGGGCGGGACGGGTGAACAGGACTCGCCCCATGATGCCGACCGGTCGGTATGCCGTCCAGTGGTCACGCCCAACGTGATCGGGGCCACGATAGGACGACCGCTGCCCGGGCAGCACCCGTCGAGCCGTGAACGGGCGGATTACGGCCGTTCCACCCGCCGTCCCCCGGCCCCGTCAGTGTTCCACGCGCACGGGTGACGACGTCGGACGGGCCGCCCCGCGCACTGCGCGCATCGGATCATTCGGCTTGCGCGGCGTCCGGGGACCCCCGAGGGTCGGACCCATGAAGGCCATCAGCTACTCACGCTACGGCGGCCCCGAGACGCTCGTGTACGGGGACGTGCGCGACCCCAAGGTCGGCCCCGACTCGGTGCTGGTGAAGGTCCGCGCGGCGGCCGTGAACCCCGTCGACTGGAAGTGCCGCGAGGGCCACCTGGACCCGATCCTGGACGCCGTGTTCCCGGTGGTCCCGGGGTGGGACGTCTCCGGGGTCGTGGTGCAGCTCGGGGTGTCAGTCGCGGAGTACGCGGTCGGCGACGAGGTCATCGGCTACGTCCGCGAGGACTTCCTCTCCCGCGGCACCTTCGCCGAGTACGTCGGCGCTCCGGTGCGCACTCTCGCCCGCAAGCCGCGCAATCTCACCTGGGAGGAGGCCGCGGGCCTGCCCCTGGTCGGGCTCACCGCCTACCAGGTGCTGATCAAGGCCCTCGAGGTGAAGCGGGGCGAGACCGTCCTGGTCCACGCGGCCGCGGGCGGCGTCGGCTCCATCGCCGTGCAGCTCGCACGCCACCTCGGCGCGCGGGTGATCGGCACGGCGAGCGAGGCCAACCACGACTTCGTGCGCTCGCTGGGCGGCGAGCCGGTGACCTACGGCGAGGGATTGGCGGAACGGGTGCGCGGGCTGGCCCCCGAGGGCGTGGACGCGGCCTTCGACACGGTCGGCGGCGACACGCTGAAGGTGTCCGCCAATCTGCTGGCCCCGGAGGGACGGCTGGTGTCGGTCGCCGACGGGAGCGTCGTCGGCTACGGCGGCCGCTACTTCTGGGTCCGGCCCGACGCCGAGGACCTCACCCGGCTGGCGGAACTCGCCGAACAGGGCGTGGTGTCCGTGCACGTCTCCGAGACGTTCCCGCTGGAACGCGCGGCCGACGCCCACCGGCTGAACCAGGAGGGCCGCACCCGCGGCAAGATCGTCGTGACCGTGGACTGGGAAGCGACGGCCGGGGAGACCCCCCAGTAGGAGCTGGGAGCTGGGACGTAACCCCGTACGCCGCGGGCGGGCGGGGGAGGAGCCGGAGCCGAGGTCGGGGAGGGGCCGGGACCGCGCCGGGCGCGTTCGGCGGGCCCGGCGTGAGCGCGCCGAGCGGACCTACAGCACCAGCGCGGCGGCGCACACGGCGGTCGCCACCGTGCACAGCACCACCGACGTGGCGTGCCGCGGGGCCAGCGCCGCCGGACTCGCCGTGGCGGCGAGAACACGGATCCTGCGGTGGGCGAGCGCCAGGAACGCCAGCCACAGGCCGCAGCACAGCGCGCAGGCGACGATCCCGAACGCCGACCCCCCACCGTGCAGCGCGGCCTTCACCCCGAGCACGGCCGCGACGGTGCTCGCCAGCGTCGTACGCCGCCAGGCCAGCCGGGTCCGCTCCGGCTGCAGACCGGGATCGCGCGCGGACAGCACCTCGCCGCTCATCCCTCCCATCCCACCAGCACCACCGCGACCATCGCCACGGCCACCACCGCGACGACCACGCTCAGCAGCGCCGGGAAGCGGGACGCCGGCAGGTCCTCGCCCCGGCGCATGGCCCGTTCGCAGCGCATCCAGTGGTTCACCGCGCGCAGCGAGCACAGCACGCCCGCCGCGAGCAACGCCAGCGCCAGCCCGACCCGCCAGCCCCAGCGCAGGTCCGGCAGGAACTGGTCCACCGCGAAACCACCGCCGATCAGCGCCAGCGCGGTCCGCAGCCAGGCCAGGAACGTGCGCTCGTTCGCCAGCGAGAACCGGTAGTCGGGCGTGGTGCCCTCCTCCCGCACCTGCTCGGGCGCGAACCACAGCCTGACATTCCGTACGAACTCGATCACCCGACGGACCCTACCCGCCGCCCGCCGCGGGCCCGCCGCCGCCCGCCGCCCGCCACGGGTCGGCGCATCGACCAGGGCTACCCGCGGAACTCCCCGAGTCGCCGGTACGCGGCCAGCCCGTCCGGCACCCACTCCCAGACGGACAGGCGCCGTTCGACCTCCTCCTCGGGCAGGAAGTCGTGCCAGGCCACCTCCTCCACCTGAGGGCTCACCGGCAGCTCGCAGCGGACCTCGTAGACGGCCGACCACCAGCTCCCGGCGGCGCCGCCGTCGTAGAGGAACTTGAAGAGGAACTCCGGCCGGGGCAGTCCGCTCACGCCCAGCTCCTCCTCGGCCTCGCGCAGGGCGGCGTCGTCGTAGGCCTCGCCCGCGCCGACCACTCCGCCGACGAACATGTCGTACAGAGAGGGGAAGACCAGCTTCGTCGGGGTCCGGCGGTGCACGAAGATCCGGCCCTCGGCGTCCCGGGCCTGGACGAAGACGCAGCGGTGCCGAAGTCCCTCGGCGTACACCCGTCCCCGCGGAAACCGCCCCACGACCCGGTCGTGCTCGTCGACGACGTCGAGGATCTCGTCAGCAGCGCTCATACGCCCATCCAAGCAGGCCCGCGGTCGGACAGGCCCTGCGGTCGCGCAGGTCCGCGGCAGGCCCGCGGCTCGGGCGGATTCCGGCGCCCGGTCGGGTTCGCCGTCCTGGCGGGCCCGCCGTGCGCATCAGTTCCGTTCAGTTCCGTGGTGTCGCCCGGGCGAGGGCCGTCACTGCGGCTGCAGGTCCGCCACCTGCTCGCGCGGCGCGGTGCCCCGCGGCATCGCCGGGTGCAGTCCCAGGAGCACGATGCCCGCGACGATCGCCGCGAGTCCCGCCGCCTCCCAGGCCAGCGCGGCGGTGTCGGTGTGCAGCTGGTCGCCGAGGAAGCCGACGCCGCAGACGATCCCGGCGAGCGGCTGGGCCGCGGTCAGGGCGGGCAGCGACATCCTCAGGGGCGCCGTCTCGAAAGCGCTCTGGACCAGCACGAGCCCGGTCACGCCGAGCGCGAGCACCGCGTACAGCTGCCAGCCGGACAGCAGCTCGCCGAGGCCGCCCGCGGCGAAACGCTGGCCGCTGACCCTGGTCAGCGCGTCCTGCACGCCGTACAGCAGGCCGGCCGCGAGGGCCAGCAGGACCGGGCCCGAGCTCAGCCGGGAGCGTTTCGCGTACGTCGTCAGCAGCAGCGCCGAGCCGATCATCACGCCGATGATCAGCCAGTGCCGCAGCGGATCGCTGACCGCGGTGCCCCCGCGCGGCTGGCCCGCCACGATGAAGGCGGTCACCCCGCCCGCGAGCAGGATCAGCCCCGCCCAGCCCTGGCGGCCGAGCGGCTGCTTCGTCTGGTGCCGGGAGAGTGCGAGGGCGAAGAGCAGGTTCGTCGCCAGCAGCGGCTCCACCAGGGAGATCTCGCCCTGGCCGAGCGCGACCGCGCCCAGCGCCATGCCCGCCACCATGAGGCCGATGCCCCCCAGCCAGCGCGGCACCTTCATCAGGTCGAGCAGCAGCCGCGGCGAGAGGAAGTCGCCGAGGGGCGCCCTCTGGGCCGCGTTCTGCTGGAGCACGAACCCGAAGCCCAGGCAGCAGGCGGCGCTCACGGCGAGAACCAGAACCAGTACCGACACGCTGCGTACCTCGATCATCCGGTCGGACCACGGACGGGGTGCGTGGTGGCCGACTGTAGCGTCCCAGCCCGCTCATTGCCCTGGGAGAGCCGGGAACCTTCGCTCCGGGCCCACCCGGGACGATGCTTCCGGGAGTACCCCGAACCGGGCGGTTGAGTCGGTCGCGACGCCCGGGCCCGGGGGCGGGGGCGGGAAGCGACCGCACAGCCATGGTGTGGGCTCCGGCCGGGCCGCGCCATGGCGTACGCCACACCGGCGTCGCGCCAACCTGCCCGCGGGGGCTCCCACCAGGGACGGGCCGCCGTCGGATGCGCCGCGGCCGCGGCGCCTCGAGGCGTGTCACGGTTCCCGGCCCTTGACGGTGGGCGCCGGCCGGGGATTGGCTGTGCGTGATCGGCCGATTGCGGGCCGATGTCACAGCCGCCGCCGAGGAGGATGAGGAAGTCCCGCGGTGCACTTACCCCCGCCTTCCCTCGGCCGTGATCGCGAGAGCGTGGATCCGACCCCCGACCCGGCCCTGGACGACGTCGAAGTCGGCGTCGCCCGGGCCGCGCTGGCACAGGGCCGCCGGCAGCCGGCCCGTTCCCTGCTGGCTCGCACCGGCGACGACTGGGACCGGCGCGCCCACCGGGTCGACGTTCTCGCGCGGGAACCGTACGCGGCCGCCTGGGCCGCCGAGTGGCTGCTCGCCGAGCCGGGCTCCGCCGACGCCGCCGTCCTGCTGGCCCTGGCCCAGGTCCGCCGGGCGCTGCGCGGCAAGGAGGAGGCGGCCGTGGCCCGCGCCGCCTGCCGGTCGGCCGCCGCGCTCGCGCCCGCCGACCCCACGCCCTGGCTCGGCCTTCTCCAGCTGGAGCGGGCGGGCGGGGCGGAGTCGGTCCGGAACTTCGAGGAGGTCCGGTCCCGGCACCGGGACCACCACCACGCGCACCACCTCATGGTCGCCCGGCTCGCCGAGCGCCGGCCGGACGGCGGCCCGGACGGCGGTCCGGACATGCTGCACGAGGTGTACGACTTCGCCGCCCGGGCCGCCGAACAGGCGCCCGCCGACTCACCGCTGGCCATCCTCCCGGTGGTCGCGCACGCCGAGCGCTACCGGGTGCTGGCCGCCCACGGCTCGGCGCCCGCCGACCCCGTCGCCTCCGGGCACTGGCGGTGCGGCAGGGCACGGAACGTGCTGAAGGCGGCCTTCGACTGGTGGCTGGAGTGGGAGCACGAGGGCCACCCCCGGCACCTGGTCGACCTGAACTATCTCGCCCACGCCAAGGTCTGCCAGGGCAGGAGCGCCGAGGCCGCCGCCCTCTTCCACCGCATCGGGCGGTACGCCACCCGAGAGCCCTGGGCGTACCCGGACCGCGACCCGTACCCGGCCTTCCGGGCGGCCCGAGCCGGTGCACTCCGGGCCGGCGAGGACGTGCCGGGCCGATGAGAGCCGGGTGAGAAGTGATGACGGAAGTCTGACGGCCGCCCGGGATCCCTGGCCCCGGCCCGCCCCCGAGTGCTCGAATGGAAAGGTGAACCCCGAACCACCCGAGCGCCCCGACCCCTCGGACCCGCCCGACCCCTCGGACCCGCCCGGGCCTCCGGATCCACCCGAGCGGCCCGAGTCACCCGGGCCGGCCGACGGGCCCGCCCCGGCCGAGCCCGGCAAGTCGGCGGAGCGACGCGTGCCGTCCGCAGCGTCGGAGCCGCGTGAGCGCTTCGCGGCGTCCGAGCCCGCCGGTGTGTCCGAGGCGCGTGGTGAGCGTGGTGAGCGCGGTGAACGTGGTGCGCCCATCGGCCGACGGGTCTTCCTCGGCACGCTCGCGCTGGGTGCGCTGGGCGTCGTCGCCGCGCCCCCGCTCCAGCGGGGCCTGGAGGCGTTCCTGGGCAGCGCCGCCGACAAGGACCCCACGGGCCTCACCGGGCTGCTCCCCAACGGCGGCGGCTTCCGCTACTACTCGGTGACCTCGTCCGTGCCGCACAGGAACGCCGCGAACTACCGCCTCACCGTGGACGGCCTGGTCGACCGGCCCGCCACCTACACGCTGCCCGAGCTCCGCGCTGTGCCCCAGACCCGGATGGTGAAGGACGTCCAGTGCGTCACCGGCTGGCGGGTCCCCGGCACTCCCTTCGAGGGCGTCCGGCTGTCCGCCCTCCTCGACGCGGCCGGCGTCCGGGCCGAGGCCGGCGCGGTCCGCTTCACCTGCTTCGACGGCGCCTACACCGAGAGCCTCACCCTCGCCCAGGCCCGCCGCGCCGACGTCCTGGTCGCGCTGCGGATGCAGGACAAGGACCTCGGCCACGACCACGGCGGGCCCGTCCGGCTGTACGTGGCCCCCATGTACTTCTACAAGTCCGCCAAGTGGCTCTCCGGCATCACCGTCACCGAGAAGGTCGAGCCCGGTTACTGGGAGGACCGCGGTTACGACGTCGACGCCTGGGTCGGCCGTTCGAACGGACGGGATGATGAGCCTACGAGCTGACGCGCCGCCCGCCGCGGACGTGCCCCGCTTCACCCGCGCCGAACGGTGGGTGCACCGCACCACGGCCCTGCTGATGGGGGTGTGCGTGGTCACGGCGTCCTTCCTGTACGTCCCCGAGTTCGCCCAACTGGTCGGCCGCCGTGAGCTGGTGGTCCGCGTCCACGAGTGGGCGGGACTGGCCCTGCCCGTGCCCGTCCTGGCGGGTCTGGCCTCCCGCGCCTTCCGTGCCGACCTCGGACGCCTCAACCGCTTCGGCCCGCACGACCGCCGCTGGCTGCGGGCCGCCCTGCGCCGGGACAAGCGGCGGGAGTCGCGTCCGGCGGCCAAGTTCAACGCCGGGCAGAAGGTCTACGCGGCCTGGATCGCCGGGGCGACCCTGGTCATGCTCGGCACGGGCCTGCTCATGTGGTTCACCCACCTCACCCCGATCATGTGGCGCACCAGCGCCACCTTCGTCCACGACTGGCTGGCCCTGACCGTCGGCGTCGTCCTGGCCGGGCACATCGGCATGGCCCTGGGCGACCCGGAGGCCCGGCGCGGCATGCGCACGGGCTCGGTGAGCCAGGAGTGGGCGGAGCGCGAACACCGCCTGTGGCGCCCATGACCCACGCGCACGCCCAGCGGGGGATGCGGCGAGGCCGGGGCGGTCGACGGCCCGGCCCCGCCGCACCCGGCCCGCCCTCAACTCCCGAGACCCCTGGAACCTCCGGAACCCCCGGAACCCCCGGAACCCCCGAAGTCCAGCAGCACCTTGCAGGAGCGGCTGCGGTCGGCCGCCAGCGCGAACGCTGATTCCGCATCCCTCGCCGGCACCACCGCGCTGACCAGACCGTCGAACGCGGGCTCCGCCGCCAGCAGGGCCAGGGCATCGTCGAACTCGGTGTCGAAGCGGAACGACCCGCGTAGCTCGATCTCCCGTCCCACCACCAGGTTTCCCGCGAACGCGCTCCGCCCCGGCGGCAGCATGCCGAGCTGGACGACGACCCCGCCGCGCCGCACCAGACGCAGGCACGCGTCGAGCCCGGCGGCCGCGCCGGACGCCTCGACGGCCACATCCACCTCCGCGGGCCACCCCGGATCCGCCGGATCGCCGGCCAGGACGACGGTGTCGGCGCCGGCGGATCGCGCGTACCCGAGCGGGGCCGGCAGCAGGTCCGTCACGGTGACTTGGGCCGCTCCGGCCGCCTTCGCCGCCGCTGCCACCAGGCAGCCGATGGGCCCGGCCCCGGTGACCAGGACGTGCCGCCCGCCGACCGGGCCGGCCCGCCGGACCGCGTGCAGCGCCACCGACAGCGGTTCGGCGAGCGCGGCGCGTCGTGGCTCCAGCCCCTTCGGCAGGGGCCGCACCTGGTCGGCGGGGACGGCGATCTCCGCCGCGAACCCGCCCTGGACGTGCGGCGTCCGGGCCGAACTGCCGAGGTAGCGGGTGTCCCGGCACACGTTGCGCCGCCCGTCCGCGCACTCCGCGCACGCCCCGCACGGGGTGGCCGGGTGCACGGCGACCGCCGTACCGGGAGGGAGGGCCGCCGGACTCGCCGAGCCGTGGGCGACCACCGTCCCCGCCACCTCGTGCCCCGGCACCAGCGGCTCCCGCAGCCGGAAGTCGCCGACCCCGCCGTGCAGCCAGTAGTGCAGGTCCGAGCCGCACACCCCGCCGTAGCGGACCGCGACGAGCACCTCGCCCGGCCCGGGCGCCGGCGACGCCAACTCCTCGACGCGCAGGTCGCCCTGACCATGGATCACACAGCCCAGCATCCGCCTCACGCCCTCTCAGAGCACACTCGTCATGCCGCCGTCGACGTACAGCACCTGCCCGCCGACGAAGTCCGCCGCGGGAGAGACCAGGAACAGCAGCCCGCCCACCAGGTCCTCGGTGCGGCCCCACCGGCCGGCCGGGGTACGGCGCCGCACCCACGCGCTGAACTCCTCGTCCTGAACGAGGGGTCGGGTGAGGTCGGTCTCGATGTAGCCCGGGCCCAGGCCGTTGACCTGGACGCCGTGCGGTCCCCAGTCCGCGCACATGCCCTTGTTGAGCATCCTCAGCGCGCCTTTCGTGGCCGCGTAGGGCGCGATGCCCGGCCGGGCCACCTCGCTCTGCAGCGAGCAGATGTTGACGATCTTCCCGTGGCCGCGTTCCGTCATCCGGCGGGCGGCCTCCCGGCCCACCAGGAACGCGCTGGTGAGGTTGGTGTCCAGGATCCGGTGCCAGTCGGAGTCGGCGAACTCCAGGAGCGGGGCCCGCAGTTGCATGCCCGCGTTGTTGACGAGGATGTCGAGCGGGCCGACCCGGTCCTCGACGTCCGCCATGCCGGCGGCCACCGACGGCCCGTCGGTCACGTCGAACGCGGCCGTGCGGACGTCGCCGGGCAGCTCGTCGGCCGCCTGGGCGAGGCGTTCGGCGTCCCGCCCGTTGAGCACCACCGTGCAGCCGGCCTCCGCGAGGCCCCGGGCGAGGGCCAGGCCGATGCCCCGGCTGGACCCGGTGACCAGCGCGGTCCGGCCGCCGATGTCGAACAGGGGGTGACTCATCCCGTGCTCCTCTCCACTTGCCCGCAGCTCTGCTGCCCGTGGCTTTGTTGCCCGTGCGTCCTGATGCCCGTTCGTCCCGCTGCCCGGGGCCGTGTTGCCGGTAGCCCTAGACGACCAGGGAGAGGAGCAGGACCAGGCCGCCGGCGACCACGGAGATGATGGTCTCCATGACCGACCAGGTCTTGACGTTCTGACCGACGCTCAGCCCGAAGTACTCCTTGACCAGCCAGAAGCCGGCGTCGTTGACGTGACTGAAGAAGAGCGAGCCGGCGCCGATCGCCAGGACCAGCAGGGCGGTGTGCGCGGTCGACATGTCGGCCGCGAGCGGCGCGACCAGGCCGGCCGCCGAGATCGTCGCCACGGTCGCCGAGCCGGTGGCCAGCCGGATCGCCACCGCGATCAGCCAGGCCAGCAGCAGAGCGGGTATCGACCAGTCCTCGGAGACGTCCAGGACCATCTGCCCCACGCCGCAGTCGATCAGCGTCTGCTTGAAGCCGCCGCCCGCTCCGACGATCAGCAGGATGCCCGCGATGGGCGCGAGCCCCTGGTCGACCAGCCGCGAGATCCGCTCCCTGCTGAATCCCGCCGGCCGGCCCAGCGTGAAGATGCCCACGAGCACGGCGGCGAGCAGGGCGATCAGGGGCGACCCGACGACGTCGAAGACGCGCTGCACGGTGTGCCCGGGGTCGTCCACGACGATGTCGACCAGCGCCTTGGACAGCATCAGCACGACCGGCAGGAGGATGGTGGCGAGGGTGGCGCCGAAGCCGGGGCGCCTCTGCAGGTCCTCGGAGGGGCGTTGCGGAATCATCCGGTCGGGGGCGGGGACGTCCACCCAGCGGGCGGCGACCTTCGAGAACAGCGGGCCGGCGACGACGACCGTCGGGACGGCGACCAGCACGCCGAGCGCCAGCGTGACGCCCAGGTTGGCCCCGACCGCGTCGATGGCGACCAGCGGGCCGGGGTGCGGGGGAACCAGACCGTGCATCACGGACAGGCCGGCCAGCGCCGGGATGCCGATCCGCATGAGCGAGTAGTTGCCCCGCTTGGCGACCATCAGCACCACCGGGATCAGCAGCACCACGCCGACCTCGAAGAACAGCGGCAGGCCGATCACGGAGGCGATCAGCACCATCGCCCACGGCATCGAACGACCGCCCGCCCTGGCGAGGATCGTGTCCACGATCTGGTCCGCGCCCCCGGAGTCCGCGAGCAGTTTGCCGAGGATCGCGCCCAGTGCGATCAGCACGCCCACGCCGGCGACCGTGGAGCCCAGCCCGGCGGTGAAGGAGGCGATGGCCTTGTCGAGCGGCGCCCCGGCGAACGCGCCGAGCGCGAGCGAGCCGATGGTCAGCGCCAGGAAGGCGTGGAGCTTGAACTTGGTGATGAGCAGGACGATCACGGCGATGCCCGCCAGGACGGCGATGCCCAGCTGCGCGTGGCCGGCCGAGGTGATCGGCTCGACCGTGTCCGCCGCCAGCATCTCGACGCTGAGTCTGGTCACGGGGGTTCCCTTGCGGTGAGGGGGACGGGGGTGAGGGGGACGGGGTGGGGGAACGAGTCGGAGGGGTTACCCGGCCTGGCCGGGAAGCGCGGCGAGCGCCGTCACGGCCCGGTCGGTGATGGCCTCGGGGCTGCCGGCGACGTCGACGGCGACGCCCCTCTCGTCGGCCTGGAGCGGCTGGAGCGTGGCGAACTGGGAGTCCAGGAGCGCGGTCGGCATGAAGTGCCCCTGCCGGTGTGCCATGCGGTCCTCGATCAGCGACCGGTCGCCGGCGAGATGCACGAAGACGACGCCGGGGGCCGCGGCCCTGAGCCGGTCGCGGTACACCCGCTTCAGCGCCGAACAGCTGACCACTCCACCGAGCCCGGCCCGTTCGTCCGCCCACGCGCCGATGGCGTCGAGCCACGGCCACCGGTCGTCGTCGCCGAGCGGGGTGCCGGCCGACATCCTGGCGATGTTGGCCGGCGGGTGGAAGTCGTCGCCCTCGGCGTACGGGACGCCCAGCCGGGTGGCAAGCAGCGGACCGATGGTGGTCTTGCCCGTGCCGGCGACGCCCATCACCACGACGACGTGGGGGGTACGCATCTGTGCCTCGCTGTCTTCGTCGACATCCGGCGTCTTCGGACGCCGACCGACACTGAAACCGATTAGGTACGACGAATCAAGAGTGAAAGCAAAATAAGTCTGACTTTTTGGCTTCGTGATCTACCGCGTACTCTGTGTGCATGACCACTCCGGGCCGGGGTCTGCACGGCCGTGTACTGGACGCCCTGGGACCCGCGATCACCGCCGGGGAGTACCCGCCGGGCAGTGTCCTGCGCACCGACGAACTGGCCCAGCGCTTCGACGTCTCGCGCTCCGTGATGCGCGAGGCGGTCCGCGTCCTGGAGTCCATGCACCTGGTCGAGTCCCGCCGCCGGGTGGGCGTGACGGTGCGGCCCAAGGCCGAGTGGAACGTCTACGACCCGCAGGTCATCCGCTGGCGGCTGGCCGGCGCCGACCGCCCGCACCAGCTGCGCTCGCTCACCGTCCTGCGCTCGGCGGTCGAGCCGGTCGCGGCGGGCCTGGCGGCGACCCACGCCACGGCCGAGCAGTGCGCCGAACTCACGCAGTGCGCGCTCGGCATGGTGGCCACCTCACGCGGCCACCGGCTGGAGGAGTACCTGGTTCACGACGTCGCCTTCCACCGGGTGATCCTCGCCGCCTCCGGCAACGAGATGTTCGCCCGCCTCGGCGACGTCGTCGCGGAGGTCCTGGCCGGCCGCACCCATCACGAGGTCATGTTCGAGGACCCCGACCCGGCCGCCGTCACCCTGCACGTCCAGGTGGCGGAAGCGGTCCGCGAGGGCGACCCGGTCCGCGCGGAACGGCTGACCCGGGAGATCACGGTCGGCGCCCTCCAGGAACTCGACATCCTGGCGCCCTGACGGCTGCTCCCGCCACGGCTACTCGGGGAACTCCCCGTCCACGTACACCCACGCGCCGTCCACCCGCTCGAACCGGCTGCGCTCGTGCAGCGCGCCGCCCCGGTAGGACGCCCGGAACTCCACGGACCCCGTCGTGTGGAACGCGCTGCCCTGCGACGTCGCGAGGATCTCCAGCCCCGTCCACCGCATCCCCGGATCGAGTTCCAGCCGCTCCGGCCGCGTCCGCGGATGCCAGGTCCGCAGCAGATAGGGGACATCCCCCCGCACGAACGCGCTGTAGCGCGAGCGCATCAGCGCCTCAGCCGTCGGCGCGACGCCGACACCGGCATGCAAGCGCCCGCAGCAGGCCTCATAGACCTCGGCCAGACCACAGGGACACGTGGCGGGGGCGGCGGCGCGCTGTCGCGGGCGGGCGGTGCGTCGAACCATGAACCCATTCTGCCCGGCCTTGCGGTTCCCCCGGCCCTGGGCCCCCGTTCGAGGCTTGCGGTTCCCCCGGCCCCGGGCCTCCCGGATCCACCGGCCCTCGGATCCCCCGGCCCCGGGCCTCCCGGATCCACCGGCCCTCGGATCCCCCGGCCCCGGGCCTCCCGGATCCCCCGGCCCTCGGATCCCCCGGCCCCGGGCCCCCGTTCCAGGCTTGCGGTTCCCCCGGTTCCGGGCCCTCGGCCTCCCGGCCCACCGGCCCTCGGATCCACCGGCCCTGGCCCTCCCGGATCCACCGGGCCTTCGGCCCTCGGTTCACCGGCCCCGGGCCTTGCGGTGACACCGGCCCTGGGCCCCCGGCCTCCGGATCCACCGGCCCCGGGCTTCCCGGATCCACCGGCCTTCCTGCCTCCGGGGTGAACCGGGCCTTCGGCCCTTGGTCCACCGGGCCCCGGGTTTTGCGGGTACACCGGCCCGGGCTCCCGGCCTCCCAGATCCACCGGCCGCCGGCCTCCCGGATCGCCTGGCCCTTTGGGCCTGCGGGGTCCACCGTCCTTCCTGCCTCCGGGGTCCACCAGGCCTTCGACCGACGGGGCCTTCGGCCCTCGGTTCACCGGCTGCCGGCCCTTCGGCCTCTGGCCTCGGCCGTCCGCCGGCCCTTCGGCCTCTGGCCTCGGCCGTCCGCCGTCCGTCGGCCCGACCATCCGCCGGGCCTACCCGTCCTCCGGCCAGCACTCCCGGGCCCCCTGCCCGTGCCCGGCCGTGGGCCTCGGTGGCGGGTGAGGTGTCCTTCAGGGGAGCGGGGAACTGCGCGATCGGCCCCACCGGCCCGCGGGTTCGTCACGTGTTCGCAGCGGAGCGCCCGGCTCAGGCCGACTCCGCCCCCCGGCCCACCGGCTGTACCGGCAGCGGCGGGAGGGCCGTTTCGTACACCCAGGCGCCGAACAGGTCGTCCAGGGGCTCCGGGGCGAAACGGGCCGCGTGGGCGGTGAGCGTCGACGTCGTCACGGCGCCGCCCCGGTGCAGCGAGAGCCAGGCGCGCAGCATCCGGAAGAACGCGTCGTCGCCCAGCGCGCAGCGCATCGCGTGGACCGTGAGGCCGCCGCGCTCGTAGAGCCGGTCGTCGAACATCGACTTGCGGCCGGGGTCGGCGAGACGCAGGTCCTGCGGCTGCGACGACAGCGTCCGGTGCGCGACGGCGGCGAGCTGCTGCGCGCTGCGTCCTCCCGACCGCTCCGACCACAGCCACTCCGCGTACTTCGCGAACCCCTCGTTCAGCCAGATGTGCCGCCAGTCGGCGATGGACACGCTGTTGCCGAACCACTGGTGCGCCAGCTCGTGCGCCACCAGCCGCTCCGAACCCCGGGCCCCGTCCACGTGGTTGGCGCCGAACAGCGACAACCCCTGGGCCTCGACGGGGACGTCGAGCTCCTCCTCCGTCACCACCACCGCGTACTCGTCGAACGGGTAGGGGCCGAAGAGCTGCTGGAACAGGTGCATCATCCCGGGCTGGCGCGCGAAGTCCCGGGAGAACTCGGCCAGCAGGTGCGCCGGTATGTGCCCGTGCTGGGGCACGCCGCCGAGCCCCGGATCGCCCAGCAGGACGGTCTGGTACTTGCCGATCGACAGGCCCACCAGATAGCTCGACGTCGGCGCCGACTGCTCGTACACCCAGGTGGTCGTCGAGGCCTTCGGCGTCCGCGTCAGCAGCCGGCCGCCCGCCACCACCGAGTACGCCGACGGCGTCGTGACCGATATCAGGTACGACGCCTTGTCCGCGGGCCGGTCGTTGCACGGGTACCAGGACGGCGCCCCGACGGGCTGGCTCGCGACCAGCGCCCCGTCGTCCAGCTCCTCCCAGCCGAGGCCGCCCCACGGGCTGTTCACCGGCTTGGGGTTGCCCGACCAGTGCACCTCGACCGTGAAGGCCGCCCCGGCGCGGATCGGCTTGGCGGGACGGACCCGCAGCCGGCCGCCCCGATGGGTGTAGTGCGTCTGCCGGCCGTCCACCCGCACCCGGCCGATCTTGAAGTCGGCCAGGTTGAGCTGGAACTCGGTCAGCGGCGACCGGCCCGCTATCGCGTTGATCCGGGCCGCGCCCGACAGCCGGTTCGGATCCGGCCGGTAGTCCAGCGTGAGCTCGTAACGGTGCACCCGGTACCGCGGGTCACCGTTGGCCGGAAAATACGGGTCCGGCCCGACCGCCTGCTGAACTGCCACGTCCCCGTCCGCTCCCTGACCTGTGCTGGAACCACCCGTCGCCGGTACACCGCTCACCGGATCCGAGTAGCCCCTCCTCAGGGACGCCATGCCTCGATCGGGTTGCCGAGCCAGCGGGTGTCGTCCGGGACGGACTCCGCGGCCATGACGAGCGACGCGGGACCCAGGGTCGTCCGGGCCCCGATCGTGCTGCCGGGCAGCACGATCCCGCCAGGGCCCAGCGTGGCGCCCTCACGGAGGACCACAGTATCCGTCCGCAAGATCCGGTCGTGGAAGAGGTGAGTCTGCAGCACACACCCGCGGTTGACCGTCGCACCGTCCCCCAGCGTCACCAGGTCCGCCTCGGGCAGCCAGTAGCTCTCCACCCACGCGCCCCTGCCGATCCGCGCCCCGAGCCCGCGCAGCCACGCCGTCATCACCGGCGTCCCCGGCACGGCGCCCGCCAGCCACGGCACGGCCACCACCTCGACGAACGTGTCCGCCAGCTCGTTGCGCCACACGAAGCCGCTCCACAGCGGATGCTCGCCGCTGCGGTGCCGGCCGACCAGCAGCCACTTGGCGACCACGGAGACGACGGCCGCCGTGACACCCGCGCCCAGCAGCACCGCACCCGCCAGCAGGGGCGCCCACGCCCCCAGCGCGCACAGCACGGCCACCGTCGCCACACCGAGCGCGGTCGAGCACAGCACCGGCACGATCCGGCACAGCTCCACCAGAGCCCGCGCCCACAGCAGCCGCGAGGGCGGCTCGTAGGTACGGCTGTGATCGCCGTCCGCCGCGTTCCTCGGCAGCTTCACCGGCGGCAGTCCCAGGTACGACGTGCCCTTCTTGGCCTTCTTCGGCGTCGCCGACAGCACGCCCACCAGCCCGCCCTCCGGCACGGACCTGCCCGGCGCGGTCATCCCCGAGTTCCCGAGGAACGCCCGCCGCCCGATCTCCGCCCGCCCGATGCGGACCCAGCCGCCGCCCAGCTCGTACGGCGCGGTCAGGGTGTCGTCGGCGAGGAACGCGCCCTCGCCGACCGTCGTCAGGCTGGGCAGGGCCAGCACGGTCGACACCTCGGCGCCCCGCCCGATCCGCATGCCCAGCAGCCGCAGCCACACCGGCGTGACCAGTCCCGCGTACAGCGGGAACAGGGTCTCGCGGGCCCGGTCCATCAGCTGCGTGACCGTCCACGCCTGCCACCCGATCCGCCCGTGCGCCGGATGCGTACCCTCCCGCAGCCCCAGGCTCAGCAGCCGGACGGCGACCAGGACCAGCAGCGCGTACGCCGCCCCGTAGGCGAGCGTGGCCGGCACGAGCGCGACGGCCGCGCCCCGCAGGGCCTGCGCGAGTCCGTCGCCGGGCGTCACGAACACGCCCGCCACCAGCAGCGCCACCGCGCCCGACAGCACCGGCAGCAGCGTCAGCCCGAGCCCCGACACGCCGTACATCGCACTCCAGTACCGGCTCCTCGGCGGCCGCTCCTTGGGCCAGTTCCGCTTGGCCCGGCCCAGCTTGGCCGCGGGCGCTCCCGCCCACCGCTGCCCGGTCGGGATCTGCCCGCCGACCGCCGAACCCGGCGCCACCTCGGCGCGCTTGCCGACGCGGGCGCCGGGGAAGAGCGTGCTGCGGGTGCCGACGACGGCGTGCGCGCCCACCTTGATCGCGCCGATCTCCAGCCGGTCGCCGTCCAGCCAGTAGCCGGAAAGGTCGACCTCGGACTCCACGGCCGCGCCCCGCCCGAGCTTCAGCAGGCCGGTCACCGGCGGCAGCGCGTGCAGGTCCACGTCGGGTCCGACCTTGGCGCCCAGCGCCCGCGCGTACCGCTGCAGCCAGGACCCGGTCAGCGAGGTGGCCCCGCTGAACTCGGCCAGCCGCTCCGCCGCCCACAGCCGCACATGGACCGAGCCGCCCCGCGGATGGCGGCCGGGCCGCACACCCCGCAGCAGCAGCCGCGCCCCGCCCGCGCCGAGCGCGAGCCGCCCGGGCGGGCTGAAGAACAGCAGGGCGCCGGCGACCACCAGCCACCACGGAGCGGTCGGCAGCCAGCCGTAGGCGGGCAGCAGATCGCCCAGCGCGGCCAGCGCGACCGTCCAGCGCAGCCCGAGCAGCGTGAACAGGGGCAGAAGCAGCAGGAGCTGTACGAACTGCGTCCGCTTCGGCACGGGCGCGACGGTGCGGCTGCCGCCGTCGTCCTGCGCCGAGTCCTCCAGCCGGCGGGCCAGCTTGCGCAGGGTCGGATGCTGGTAGACGTCCAGCACGGCGGCGCTGGGGTAGCGGGTGCGCAGCCGCGTCGTGAGCTGCGCCGCGCCCAGGCTGCTGCCGCCGATCGCGAAGAAGTCGTCGGAGGCGGAGGCGACCGGGATGCCCAGCACCTGCGTCCACTGCTCGGCGAGCCAGGCCTCGGTGCCGTACAGCTGTTCGGCCGGGCCGCCGGTCTCCAGCTCCTTCAGCGGCCAGGGCAGCGCGTTGCGGTCCACCTTCCCGGAGGTGCGGGTCGGCAGGTCGTCCACCGGCGCGAGCAGCGGCACCAGGGCCGCGGGCAGCTCGGCGCGCAGCCGCTCCACGGCCGCCGCCTGGTCCCAGCCGTCCTGGATGACGACGTAGCCGACGAGGAGCTGGTTGCCGCTGCGGGCGGTCCGCACGGCCGCGGCGGCCCCCGCGACGCCGGGCAGCGCCTGCAGCGCCGCGTCCACCTCGCCCAGCTCGATCCGCCGCCCGCCGAGCTTGATCTGTTCGTCGGCCCGCCCGAGGAAGACGAGCCCCTCGGCGTCGGCGCGCACCAGGTCGCCGCTGCGGTACGCCCGCTCCCAGCCCAGCGACTCCAGCGGCGCGTACTTCTCCGCGTCCTTCTCGGCGTCGAGGTAGCGGGCGAGCCCGACCCCGCCGATCACCAGCTGCCCGCTGCCGCCCATCGGGACGGGCCCCCCGGCCTCGTCCACGACGGCCAGCTCCCATCCCGCGAGCGGCAGCCCGATCCGGATCGGCTCCTCGCCGGACATGAGGGAGGCGCAGGCGACCACGGTCGCCTCGGTCGGCCCGTACGTGTTCCAGACCTCCCGCCCCTCCGTCACCAGCCGCTGCACCAGCTCGGGCGGGCAGGCCTCGCCGCCGAAGATCAGCAGCCGTACGTCGTTGAGGGTCTCGGGCTCCCACAGCGCGGCCAGCGTGGGCACGGTGGAGACGACCGTGATCTCCTGCTCGACCAGCCAGGGTCCGAGGTCGGCGCCGCTGCGGACCTGGGACCGGGGGACGGGCACCAGACAGGCTCCGTACCGCCAGGCGAGCCACATCTCCTCGCAGGAGGCGTCGAAGGCCACGGACAGTCCGGCCATCACCCGGTCGCCGGGCCCGATGGGCTCCTCGGTGAGGAACAGGGCGGCCTCCGCGTCCACGAACGCGGCGGCGCTGCGGTGGCTGACGGCGACGCCCTTGGGCTTGCCGGTGGAGCCGGAGGTGAAGATGATCCAGGCGTCGTGCCCGGCGCCGGGACGGCCGGCCGCCGCCGACGGCGTGCCGTGGACGTCGATGCGGTGCCCGGCGCCGACGACGGCCCGCACACCGGCCTCGCCGAACACCAGCTCGGCCCGCTCGTCGGGGTCCTCGGCGTCCACCGGGACGTAGGCCGCGCCGACGGCCAGGACGGCCAGGATCGCCACGTAGAGGTCGTTGGTGCCGGACGGGACGCGCACGCCCACCCGGTCTCCGAGCCCGACCCCCGCGACGGCGAGCCGGCGCCGGAGGTCGTCCACCTCGACGGCGAGGGCGCGGTAGGTGAGGGAGGTGACGCCGTCGTCCAGGGCCGGCTCGTCCGGGAACGACCGGACGGCCGCGTCGAAGACGTCGACGAGGGTGCGGGGGGAGGGCGCGGGGCCGCCGGAGAAGCGGGCGATGTCGCCGAGTTGTGCGCGGATTTCGTCGTCGAGCAGGCCGAGAGCACTGCTCTCGTGTGTGGCTGCCATCGGTCCTCGCGTCTCGATCCCGGAAGCCTCCGGGGCGCCGGCGGGCCCGCAGGTTTGCCTGGGGTTGTCCGGTCCGGCTCCGTAACAAGCCGGAAATTTTAGTACGACGCTAGGCGCGCGCCCCGGTGCCGGCCACTCGGGTGGGCCGTCCGGGGCTCCGCAGTAGCGCGACGGCACCGCTCTGACCTGCACGGTCCATATGACGGCGAGACTTGCCCCACATCGACGGAAACGGCCGTCCTGTCGACTGGATGTCCGTTTTGACGCACCGTCACGACGCCGTCCCGCGCGGTGATTCCGTTGCTCCGGGCTCCCGGCGCGCGGAGCGTTCTCATGTCCCTGTCGGGGGGCGTGGAGAGGTGAAAGCGGGAGCGGGTACGTACGCCCGGGCGCGCGCGGGCGGCGATGCTCCCGCGCGAGCATCGCAATGTGTGAACGGCCGTATTCCGCCCCTCCGGATTCCGGAATGCTGATGTTCGTTCACGCGGGACGGGGGGCGATGCGGGTGGCGGGCGGCGCTGTCTACAGGTTCTTGACGGGTGCGGACCCGTTCCGCTCCCGCCCCCGGTCCGACGACCCGCCTGAACGCCTCCCCGCCGTGCCGCACGCTCCCTGCCGCCGTCGCCCCGCCCGTGGCGCCCGGCGGCGGACGCCGGTGGGGTGACCGGCCGATCCGTGGCGATCTGCAGGCGAAGTGGGGCGGGGCGGGACTCGGTCGGAAGGTGAAGTGGAAGCGTGGGGAACCTGTCCAACAGTGATGTCCGTTATATGAGCACATGTTCGAAGATGGTTCGTGCACGTCGCTGCTTCCGAGGCGCGGCCGCACTGCTCGCGGCGGTGCTCCTGACCGGCGCGGGCGGCCCGGCGCCCGGCGGGCTCGGGGCGGCCGGCCGCCCCGCCGCCGAGCCGCCGGACCCGATCAACCTGGCCGTGGCGGTCGACGAGTCGAGCAGCCTGAGCGCCCGGGACGTGGACCGCGAGCGGGACGCCGCACAGCGCATCGCGCTCGGCGAGATATCCACCGCCTCGCGGCTGACGGTGCTCGGCTTCGCCAGCGCCGACAACGACGAACAGCAGGCCGTGGACGAGGTGTGCCCCACCACGACCCTGAACGAGGTGGCCCGCGAGAAGATCGGCGACTGCGTCGCGAAGCTCGACCGGCGCGGCGAGGGAGAGGGCACCGGCACCGACTTCCCGGCCGCCGTCCGGCAGGGCATCGCCCGCCTCTCCGCCGAGTCGGTCACCGGCCCGCGGATCCTGTTCCTGCTCACCGACGGCGTCCTGGACGTGTCGGACAGTCCCGCCTACGGCGCGGACACGGCCAGCAGGAAGGCCAACGGCGAGCGGGAACTGCGGCGGGCCCTCGCCGAGGCCAGACAGGCCGGGGTGCAGATCTGGCCGCTCGGCTTCGGCTCGCCCGACCCGGACGCCCTGCGCGCCATGGCGGCCGGCGGCTACCAGGGCGCCTGCGCCAACCTGCCGCAGGCCAGGCCCACGTCCCAGACCGTCAAGGACTCGGCCGCCCTGGGCGAAGCGGTCCAGAAGGCGTTCGCCAGCGCTCGCTGCCTCATCGCCGACCCCACCCACCAGGACACCCCGCCGGCCACCTTCGCACTGCGGATCTCCCCGCTCGCCACGCTGGCCACCATCGTCGTCTCCAAGGGCGACCCGGCGGTCAGGGTCCGCATCCGCGCCCCGGGCGGCGAGGAGATCGACGGCAGCCGTGACGACGGCGTGTCCTCCTACGAACTCACCGGCGCCGACCAGGAAGTGGAGTCGCTGCGCATCGTCGCCCCGCGTCCCGGGACCTGGACGGTGGACCTGAGCGCGCCCGAGGGACACCGCGACCGGCTCGCCAGCGTGGGCGTCCAGTGGCGCGGCGCGCTGCGCTCGTCGATCGTCATGACGCCCGCCTCCCCGCGCCCGGGCGAACAGGCCACCGTGGGCCTGCAACTGCAGACCTGGAACGGCAGGCCGGTCAGCGACCCGGCCGACCTGAAGGTGCTGAAGGTGTCGGCGACCCTCGCCGGCACCGGCTTCTCCCCGCAGGCCGTCCGGCTCGCCGACGACGGACGCGGCGAGGACGCCCGTGCCGGCGACGGCCGGTTCACCGGCACGGTCACCGTCCCGCGGGCGGCCAAGGACCGCCTGAAGGTCACGGGCGTGCTCACCGCCATCGGGCTGAGCGCCGACCACCGGCCCTTCATGACCGGCGTGGCCGCGGTCAACGCCCCGGTGCAGGCCCATCTCGGCGTCGTCGACGCCACCGTGCACCCGGGCGACAGCGTGCCGCTGACCCTCAAGGCGGTCGACGGCTCCACCGGCCCACGCGTCCTGAACCTGGTCCTGGAGGACAGCTCGCGCGGCGACCTCACCGTGACCCCGGCCCGCGTCCGCCTCGACCCCGGACAGACCCGCACGGTAAGGGCCGAGGTGCGCGTGGGCGCCGACGTCGCCCCCGGCCGGCTCTCGGCCAAGGTCGTCGTGTACGACACCGGGCGCCCCCAACAGGTCCTGGACGCCCGGCTGCTGACCGTGCTCGTGACCCCGCCGCCGAGCTGGGCGGAACGGCACTGGACACTGCTGCTGCCCCTCGGCCTGCTGCTGGTCGCGGCGGCCGCGTACACCTGCTGGCGTCTGCTGGAGCGCAAACGCGTCCACAACGTGCGCGGCCTGGTCCTGACCCTGCTCGTCCCCGACGAGGACGGACAGGACGAACGGCCCGTCAGCACCATCCACGTGAAGACCGACGGCCCCGAGTACCGGTTCGGCGTGGTCGCGGGCAGCGGCACCGACCCCCGGCTGGTGCCGGACCGGCAGGGCCGCTTCGCCGTACGGCGGGACGCCCAGCGCATGGCCCGGCTGCGGACCCCCGAGACCTCCGGCACCGCCGTCGCCTACGGCAGGACGGTCCCGCTGACCGGCGAACTGCGGCTGAAGGTCGACTCCACGCGCAGCCGCGTCCGGCGCCCCTCGGCCGGCGCGGGCCTGCGCTGGCCGCTGCCCCGGCCCACCCGCCCCGACCGGCCCGGCCGCACGGCCCCGGTACCACGCCAGGACACGCACGGGCAGTCCCTCGCGCACACCGTCCACGACGACGTCTCCCGGGTTCCCGCCGCCGGAGCCGACGCCTACGACCCCGATCTGTGACCGGCGGGCCGGCCCCCGGCCGCCGCTGCTCCGCCGTCACGCGCACACCACACCACCGGCCCGCACCGGACGGCCGGTCCACACGGACACGCTGCCGGGCCGTCAACCACCGCCCTGTCAGAGGGGATCTCACCGATGAAGATTTTCCAGCCGATGCTGTTCGTCGGACTGGGCGGCACGGGCGGCCTGGTAGGGGCCGAACTCGAACGCCGTCTGCGCGCCGAGCTCTGCGGCCCCGACGGCACGGCCCTCACCGGCGACGGCCGCAGGCTCCCGCACCAACTGCCCGACTGCCTGCAGTTCGTGTACGCCGACTACAGCGAGGCCGAACTGGCCAAACTGCCCCACCTCAGCGCCGACCCGGCGCTGCGGCAGGCCTACTCCCGCACCGCGCGCGCCACCCACGACCTGCTGCCCGCCGAGTTCGACAGCTCGCCCGAGGTCACCCAGATGCTGCGGGCCGTGCTCCGCACCGAAGTCGGCGGCTGGCTGCCCCCGGTGGACGACGAACCCAAGGTCACCCCGCTGCGCAGCGGCGCCGGACAACTGCCGACCGTCGGCCGCGCCGCGCTGTTCGCCACCCTGCGCGACGGCCCCGCCCCGGTGCTCGACCCGCTGCGCCGGGCCATCGACGCCATCGGCCTGTCCGGCGGCGAGCTCAGCGAACTGGGCGGCGGACCGCTCAACGGCTGTGACGTCTTCGTCGCCTTCTCCGTGGCGGGCGGCACCGGCGCCGGGATCTTCCTGGACTACCTGTACCTGATCGGCCAGGTCTTCAAGGAGAAGCGGCTGGCCGCCCGCGTCTACCCGCTGGTCGTCATGCCCAAGGCCTTCCCGCCGGGCAAGGGCGGCGGACGGCGGGCCGAACTCAACGCCGCCCGGGCCGTGGTGGACCTGTCCCGGCTGGTGGACGAGCAGAACGTGCCCGACCCCAAGGCCAACCTGGGGGACACCGGCCGCCCCGACCCGACGGCCATGCGCTACCCCCAGATGCACCCGGTCCGGCTGCGCACCGGCACCGTCCCGACGGCGTTCCTGTTCAGCCCCACCGCGGGCATCCGTCCCGACGACCTGCGCCGCTCCATGGTCTCCCTGGTGATGTCGCTGATCGGCACCGACCTCGGGGACTCCGCCCGCGGCACCGACCACGACGACCAGACGTTCTCCTCCAACTTCATCAACGCCGAGGTGGACCGCCGTACCCGCTCGGCCACCGGCATCGGCCACCGCGGCATCTCCACCAGCCTGGTCGCCGCCATGACCTCCCCTCTCGACGAACTCGCCGCCCTGGTCGCGGCGCGGATGCTCGCCCTGGCCGTGCGCCGGCTCACCGACTCGGCGGCCCACACCTCCCTGGACGTCCGCGCTCTGGTCCACGAGATGTTCACCGCCGCCGGCATCGCACCCCTGTGGCGACGGGAGGCGCTGCCCGTGCCCGAACCGGACCCGGTGCCCAAGGGGACCTCGGAGATCCAGCAGGCGCTGCGCGACCGGCTGGAGGAGATGCAGCGGCTGCTCGGCGATCTCGAGACCCGCCTCAAGCGCCAGGTGCCCGCGCTGGCGGAGGCGTTCATGCCACGGGTGGCCGCCGAACAACTGCTCCGCAAGATCGACCTGCTGAGCCTCGAAGCGGTCGTCAAGGGGGTGCCGGGCCGGCCCGGAGCCGCCGGACTCGGCTTCCTCGGCATGCTGGAGAACCGCCGTCAGGACCCGGCCCGCCCGGCCGGCGTCGGCGTGCAGCCGCCGTCCGTGCCCCGCATCCGCCGCCGGGCCGGCGGACTGTCCCGGGCCCGCTGGGGCGACGAGGAGGTCCGCGCCGCCCTCGACGAACAGGACCGCTGGTACGAGTGGCGGGCCAAGGACGTCTGGCACCGCGCCTGGGACGAACAGGAACCGCGCTGGCGCCGCTCCGCGGAGGACCTGCGCCACGACATCGTCCAGCTCGCCGAGGCCTTCGACAAGCACGTCGAGGAGGAACCGCGGGCCTGGGCCGCCGGACTGCAGGAGCTGTACGACGACCGGGCGGGCGTGTCCTACCTGCTGCCCCCACAGAACAGCCTGCGCGACTTCTACGAGGATCTGATCGACCGCCTGGTGGAGAGCGCCCAGCTGGGCCGCGGCGGCGACGAGGCGGACCTGCTGACGCACCTGGTCTCGGCCGACCGCTGGGAGGCCGCCTTCACTGCCGGGCGCCGCAACCCGGCCGCCGCCGTCTCGGAGGTCAGGACCGTCCTGCAGAAGCGGGTCGAGCAGCTGTTCGCCGAGCCCGGCGCCCAGCAGCGCGCCCAGCCCCTGCTGCCCAGCATGGGCACCCTGCTGTCCGCGGCCGTGGGCGACGGCCAGGCCGTCCGCAACGTCAGCAAACCCGCGCTGGAGCAGTTCACCTACAAGCTGGCCGGGCTGCTCCCGGCCGGCTTCACCCCCGAGGGCAACGGCCCCCTGAAGGTCCTCATCACCTACCCCAGCACCCACGGCCGCCGGACCGTGCTGGAGGACTACCTGGAGAAGGCCCTCCACCTGCCCAAGGGCCGCCGCAGCATCGTCTTCCGGCCCGTCGACACCGACTCCATCACGGTCGTGCTGTTCCGCAGCGAGATGAGCCTGACCGAGGTGCCCGGCGCCCGGGAGGTCATGCGCCAGTGGGCCCGCGCACAGGAGGACCGCCGCGACGACGACGTCCTGCGCTGGCGCCAGCGGCTCGGCTACCAGGACGACTGGCTCGCCTGCACCGCCGACGACCGCAAGCACATCCTGCAGCGTCTGCTGTGCGTCATCTGGAACGGGCGGGTCGACGTCCAGGGCGACCCCGCGTGCCCGCAGCGCGTGACGCTGCGCCTGCACGACGAGATGGGCCCCGAGGCCCCCGGCCTGACCCTCCGGCTGGACGACCACCGCGACGGCGTGTCCAGCTGGGCCGGTCTGCTGCGCGCCTACGAGCGCTGGGCGCTGCTGGAGGAGGACGCCATCGTCGAGGACTACTGCCGGGTCCTCATGAACACCCTGCCCAACGGACTGGCCGCCTCCGGCAGCCGGCCCTCGCCCCTCTACCTCAAGCTCGTCCACGAGGTGGCGCCGCGTCAACTGGACCTGCTGGCCGAGCGGGAGCGCATGTACGGCGGCCGCATCGCCGAATGGCTGCGCCCCCTGCGGGAGTTCTGGTCCCTGTCGCTGCCCGGCGCCCTGGACCTCCCCTTCCCCAACGAGGAGCGCGCCGTGCAGTCGACCCTGCGCGCGCTCGAGGAGTGGACCCGGATGGGCCGCGCGCCCGGCGGCCCGACGACCGCGCCCCGGCGCGAACACCCCGGTGACGCGGCGCCCGCCGGCCCGTCCGACCCCGCGCCACGGCCCGGCGGCGCAGCCGCGCCGGCGCCCCCGGACCCGTGGCGCCGGCCCGCCCCCGCCGAACCGGCGGGCGGCGGCCCACCCCCGTGGCCCGGCGCGGCACCCGGCCGGCCGGACCCCGCGGCCTCGGGCGGACCGACGAGCGGCCCGTCCTGGTGGGCCACCACCACGGCGGGCGGCCCCGGTTGGACCCCCACCCAGGCCGACGTCCCCGCCGTGCCACCGCCCGGCCCGCCCCCCGCGCCGCCCGCCGCGCCCCGCGCCGCGGCCGAGGGGGCGCCGCCCCCGTGGCCCGGCACGGACCCCTGGCCGGACCCCGAAGCCGTCCGCAGCGAGCCGCCCGGCGCGCCCCTGGGGCCGGCGCAGGTGCCCACCGCGGGCCGCACCGTCCCGGTCTCCGAGCAGCCCGTGGGCTACCCGCCCTTCCCGGACCGCGTCCCCGCCGACGCGCCCTGGCCCGGCGCCGACACCTCGGTGCCCTGGGGGATGGCCGACAGCGACGGCCAGGACGAGTGGCACGGCGTGGGCGAGCACGATCCCTGGAAGGGAGACCCGCGGTGACCGACGCGATGTCCGACGACGGCGTCGGCGTGCTCGTCCTCGATCTGAGGCCGCCGCCGGGCCGCCCCGCCGACCTCACCGCCGCCCAGCGCACCCTGCAGGAACAGCTCTCCCGCGCCCGCCCCGGCGGATACGGGCCGCTGCGTCTGCTGATCCTCGACACGGCCGTCGGCCTCACCGCCCACACGGCCGCCTACGAACGCGTCATGGGACACCCGGCGCACTCCGCGCCGCAGGTGCTGTGCGTCGCCGTCGGCGACGTGCCCGCCGTCGACCCGCCGCTCGGGGACCTCACGCCCGAGCCCGCCGACCACCCGGCCGGGACCGACGGGGCGACCGGCACCGGCGGTGCGGGCAGGGCGTACGGACCGGTCACCCCCGTTGCGACGCCCCGGGCGGGCCGTCGGCTGCGTCTGCCCACCGTGCTGCGCACGGCCGGAGCCGCCGTCCTGTGGGTGTCCGACCCGCAGTGCGGGGCCGAGGAGCCGGGCCGGCACCGCGCGGCCGACCGGTCGGCCGGGGGCCGGCCGGCAGAGGACCGGTCGGCACAGGAACGGTCGGCACAGGAACGGTCGGCGCAGGACCGGACGGCCGGGGGCCGGTCCGCCGGGAGCGAGGCCGCGGTCGCCCTGCTGGTCGAACTGCTGCGTCCGCCCGAGCTGTTCGACGAGGTGCTGGCGAAGGCCCTGCGCTGCCCCTCCGCCACCGCCGCGCTGTCCGCCCACGTCCTCGCCTACGACCTGCCCGCCGAGGCCCGCGAACGGGCCTGGCGGGCCGCCCTGGCCGGATTCGCCGGCGACCCCGCCGCGCAGGCCACCGCCGACGAGACCGGCCCGGTGGCCGAGAACCTGCCCCGGGCGCTGGCCGCACTGCTGCCGGGCGGCTCCGTCCGCTCCGCGGAGCGGCTGCTGCGGCCCGGCGGCTCCGTCGCCGTGGAACGCGAGGCCTGCTCGCGGTCCATGGACGCCGCCGAGACGGCCTGGTCCGACCTCGCCCGGCCGCTCGCGCTGCTCACCGGCAAGGAGGCCGCGCAAACCCTGCCCCGGGCCGTGGAGGACGCCTCGCGCGGCCTGCGGCGCTACCGCGACGTCGTGGCCCGCCTGTTGCGCGAGAGCGGGGCCCCCGGCGTCCCGCCCGCCGAGTCCGCCGCCCTGCTCGACCGGCTGGGGGTCACGCCCCCGACCGGGCCGCGCTCGACCGGGCGGCCCGAGCGCGGCGCCGAGGAGGAACTGGGCGCCTTCACCCTCGGCCTGCTCTCCCGCGGCCTCGCCCTGCACACGGTGGCCGGCCGGCTCACCTCCCTGTCCGAGCAGGTCGCGACCGTCCCGGCGGCGGGCCTGGCCGACCGCCTCGACCAGCTCTGCCCCACGGACCTGCCCGGCCGGGTCAGCGTCTCCCACCCCTTCGGCTTCGCCTCCGCGGGGTTCGGGCGGCTCGTCGGTCTCGGGGCGCTCATCGCCGTGGCCGGGCTGGGCCGGTGGCCGGGCACCGTGCTCGCCGTGGTGCCCGTCCTGGTGCTGCTGGCGGGCGGGGCCCTGGCCGCGGGCCGCCGGCCCAACCCGGCCGTGCGCGGTCCGATCCGACAGGCCGCAGGCCCGCGCACGGCCGCCGTCGTCCTCGGCGCGACCGGCGCGCTCCTGCTCGGGCGCCTGCTGGACCCGCCCCCGTGGATCGGGGTGATCGGCGCGACGGCGGCCGCGCTGGCCTGTCTGCTGATGGTCTGCGCCGACTGGATGCGGGCCGTGGACGAATGGTGCGAGGGCACCTCCCTCGCCCTGCTGCGCCAGGGACTGGACGGCGTGGACCGCGTCCTGGCCGAGGCGATGCGCCAGCAATGGTGGGCGGCCGACGAACGCACCAGGTGCGCCGACTCCGCACGCGCGCTCGCCGTGGTGCTGCGCCGCAGCGCCGCCGAGGCGCACGGCAGCCGGACCGCGAACGGCGCCGCCGCCCCCGGGCGCCCCGGCCCCGACGTCCACCTGACTCGGGAGGCCCCGGCCCACCCGGGGCGGACCGCTGACGGATGGCCCGCGGCCGCCTGGTCGGACGAGGACTGGGCCGAAGACCCCTGGAGCGAGGCCGCGGCCGGCGTCGGCCCGTGGGACGAGGAGCCCTGGCGCCAGCACCCCGACGGCGACCGGCCACCGACCGGGCGGACCGCCCCGTTCCCGACCCCGTCCACCGCCACGCCCCCGTTCCTCTCCGCGTCCGCGCCCCCGCCCTCGTCCACGTTCCCGTCCCTGTCCTCCCCCCTGTCCTCGTCCTCGTTCTCCGGTGCGCGCGAGGAGACGGAGACGCCCGCGGACGCCGAGGACCGGACCGCGTCCCTCGACGGGCCGCACTGGCTGGTGCACACCGCCGCCGACGGCGGGCCCGAACTCCTGCCCACGCTGGTGGCCGACCTCGCCGACGCCACCGTCGACGCCCTGCGCCGGTTCTGGGGCGCCGCCGCACCCGCCACGACGGCCCACCGGCCCGCCGACACCCTCGCGGAGGCCGTCCGCGACGGCTTCCGCACCGCCCGACGCCACCTCGACCGCTGCGGGGTGATGGCCGTGCCCCCCTTCGCCCGGCACGGCCGCCGCCGCGGCGACGCCATGGCCCTGCTCGGCAGCGGCCTGCGGCCCCTCCAGGACGCGCTGACGCCCGAGGCGGCCGACCGGCTGCGATCGCTGTGCTCGGCGGCCCAGATGCCGCTGCTCAGCCGCGACCCGACGGCCATGCACGTCATCCGGTTCGCACCGCGGGCGATACGCACCGCGCTGGGGACGGCCCCGGCGCACGTGCCCGACGACGCCGTCTGGATGTCGTCCGGCCGCTTCGTCGGCGCGATCAAACTGACCGCCCTGCGCCCGGGGGCGGTCGAGACGGTACGGATCCGCGTCCGGGCCGCGGACGGCGACAAGGCCGACAGCGGCATGTCGCACGGTGACAGTGGGGGAGCCTCATGGTGAACGACCGACGCCCGGGACCGCACGGCAGCGGCCCCGGCGATCCCGGAGAACCCGAACACCGGCCGCCGGCCGGCGGCGAGTTCGACGAGCTGAGCATGATCTCCCCGCAGGGCACCCTGCTCCGGGTCAAGGCCCGCTTCGGGCCCGACCTGCCGCGCATGGTCCGCCCGCCCGCCGTCGGCCGGCGCGTGCAGTTCGGGGACGACTGGTCCGGCCTCCAGGTCCGGCTGCCCGAGGCCGAACTGGGCAACGAGGCGGCGCAGACCAGCATCGAGGCCGAGACCGCCGCCGTCCTGACCGTCCACCGCGCCTACTCAGGGACCCGCTACAGCGGTCTCTTCCCCGTGCCGATCGGCTACGACATCAACGCCCCGGAACCCTTCATCGTCTACGCGGCGCCCCGGGGACGCTCGGTCGCCGCCCTCGCCCAGGGCGTGTCCACCAGCCAGCAGCGCGTCATCGAACGCGATCTCGTCCTCGCCGTACGGCTCATGGAGGCCGTGGGACTGGTCCACCAGGGCCTCGTCCCGGCCGCCGTGCGCTGGGACGACCACGGCATCCAGCTCTGGGACTTCGGCTCCGTCACCCACCTCGGCCGCCCGCGCCGGCCGTTCGGCATCCCGCCCTACGCCTCGCCCGAGCAGCGGCACGGCGAGGGCCTGACGGAGGCCCGCGACGCCCTGTGGAGCGTGGGGCAGGTCATGCACCAACTGGTCACCGGGCGGGCCGGGCATCCCGACGGCCCCTCCTCCGATCTCGCCGCCCACCCCTCCCTCGCCCAGACCCTCGCCCCGGTCTTCGCGCCCCGCGCCGCCGACCGGCCGCAGCCCGCGACACTGCTCCAACTCCTCATGCCCGGTGCGGGACCCGACTTCCCCGCCGCCGCGCAGCCCGACCCCCTCGACCCCTACCGACGCGACTTCGACACCGTGATGCTCCGCAAACGGGCCTCCCTGCGCCGGATCCCGCCCCCGTCGACGCCTCCGCCTCCGTCGGGGCCGCCCTGGCGCGCCGACCCCCACCCGGCCGACGCCCCGGTCGGCCGCCCGCCCGCCGGCACCGGCGAGGAGAGCGCCTGGCTCTACGGCGGCAGCACCGTCCACGACGCCCGGCCCGCGGGCACCGAAAGGGGCGGCCACCGATGAGCCTGTTCGACATCGGCGCCGCCGGCCCCGACATGCTCTGCCCCTACTGCCTCGAGGTCGTCTCCTACGACGAACGCCACCTGTACGTCCGTGACGAGCGGCAGCAGTACCAGACCCTGGACCTGAGCGGCCAGACCAGCCCGCTGCGCCGGGCCGACACCCTGCGCTCGGCCTACCAGCGCTGCCGCAACACCGACGGCGTGACCCCGCACTACATCCCCGTCCCCTACCTCACCCACGGCAGCCCGCTCACCGTGGCCATGGTCGGCGACTCCGCGACCGGCAAGACCCATCTGCTCACCCAGATGATCGGCGAGATCACCGACGGCGGTCTCGAGCCCTACGGCATCACCTGGCAGTCCGTGAACCCGCAGGACCACCGCGAGTTCATGGAGGAGCAGGTGGACGTGCTGCGCTCCGGCCGGATGCTGGAGCACACCCCGCAGCTGGAGACCTCCGCCACCTTCGAGGAGGCCCTGCTGCTCACCGGGGCCGACGGCAGGACACGGCCGCTCGCCTTCTTCGACCTCAGCGGCGAGGACCTGCGGCGGACGGACGCCCTGCTGCGCTTCATGCTGGGAGTGGACGCCCTGATCTTCGTCGTGGACCCGCTGCGCGCCCTGCCGCACGCCCAGCTCGACCCCCTGCGCGGCGCGTTCCAGTACACCCGCGGCGGGGACCCCGCCTTCCAGACCGTCCTGGACCGGCTGCCGCGCAGCGGCACGTACCTCGGCGTCGCCGCGGCCGTGGTGATCAACAAGTGCGACCTCCTGCGCTTCGAGCCCCCGGTCGACCGCTGGCTGTCACAGCCGGCGATGCCGCGCGTCTCCGCCGAACGGTTCCGCGCCGAGAGCTGCGACGCCTACGCCTTCCTGCGCCACTACGCGGGACCGGCCTGGGTCCGCCCCTTCGACAGCGTGCTGCGCTGCACCCTGCACTTCGCCTCCGCGACCGGCAGCCAGTACCGCGACGACCGCTTCGTGCACGGAGTACGGCCGCGCCGCGTCCTGGAACCGCTGGTCTCCGTGCTGTCGATGTGCGGGATGATCGCCGACACGGGCGCCGACGGCCCCGCCGAGGTGGGGATGTGAGCGACGGGCTCGGGGTGGTCGACCAGCTGGTCTTCCGGTGGGCGGGCAGCCGGGGCGCCACCCGGGGCGCCGGCATCACCGCCGTCGCCCACTCCTGCGACGAACGCACCGCACGCGACCTCGCGGAACACCGCGGATCCGTCCTGCGGGTGAAGGGCGGCGGCGGGCGCACCAGCGTGGTGCGTCTGATCCACGGCGACCAGGCGGTCCTGCTGCGCAGGATGCCGGACACGGACGGCACCAGCCGCGAGAGCAACATGTGCCATGCCCTGATGGCGCCGGCCGGCACCCTCACCGCCCGCCGCTGCCTGGCCCTGGGCTCCGGCCCCTGGAAGGAGGCCGGCTGGCTGGACGAGGCGCGCGGCAGGATCCCGCCCTTCGAGCTCAGGGCCGTCCAGGAGCTGGCCGACAACAGACAGGGCCCCCTCAAGGACGGCGTCCCGCTGATCCGGGAGCCGCTGGTCCGCCTGGTCGCCGAGCTCCTGCGGGCCCCGCGCGGCCGTGTGTCGGCCCGTATCGGCGAACTGGAGGCCGCCGCCGACGCCGCCCGTGCCGCGCGCGCCGACGCCGGCCACGTCACCGACGAGCCGCCGCCCGACCCGGCGCTGTCGGCCCTGTGGGCCCTGTGCGACATCTTCGGCAACTGGCTCGGCAACGACGGCTGGACCTACGCCACCTACGACACCTCGGACGCCCATCCGCACCGCGTGGTCTTCGTCCCGGACTGGCGCCGCTCCCACGCGCAGGACAACGACCTGCGGCGCATCAAGCTCACCGACCCCCATCGGGACCGCGCGGTCGACGTGGCCGAACTGCTGGTCACCCACTACGGCACCTGGCTCGCCGCCCGCTCCCCGGACGAGTACCGGCGCCCCCTCCAGCGCGTGCCCGACGCCGCGTCGCTGCCGGAGGAGGAACGCTACGACGTCATCGAGGGCGCCGTGACCGGGCGACTGCTCCACCCCCGCCTCCGGCCGCCCGCCCCGCCCTCCGCCCGCACACCGACCGCGTCCGCCCCGCAGCCCCGGCCCACCGGACCACCCCACGCGGAGCCGGACCGGACCCCGGCAACGGCCCCGGAGCCGACCCCGGCAACGGCACGGAACCCCACTCCGGCAACGGCTGCGGAACCCACCCGGGCAACGGCCCCGGAACCCACCAGGGTCACGGCGCCGGAACCGCCCCCGGCAGTGCCCCCGGTGCCGCAGCCCGCCTCCGCCGCCGCGTCCCGGGCCGCCCCCCGTCCCACCGCCGTCTCCACCCCTGCTTCCACCGCTGCTTCCACCTCCGCCTCCAGCCCCTTCCCCGGATCCGCCCGGCAGGTTCGGCCCTCCCGTCCGGGTGCGGACCTCTGGGAGGAGGAGCCGGAACCGCAGGAGAACGAGCCCGACCCCTGGGCCGGCCGCCACCTCTGGATCGACCCGGAGTCATGGGCGAAGCTGGAACGCCGGACGCCCCCGGTCCACGGCCGGGAGACCGAGCCGCCGTCCGCCGGGGCGGCCCCGCCCGTCGCGTCCCGCACGGCCGTCGGTCCTGCCCCCGCACCGCCCCCCAGGCCGGAGCGCCCCCCGGTCGTCGGCACCCGGGAGCCGGATCGCCGCGAGACACCGCGGCGGCCTCGGCATCAGCGCGAGGCGATCCTGCGGGAAGCGCGAGCCACCGCCTTCCTGAACGCCCCTCCGAAGCCGCGGATCATCCGCAAACGCCGCAGGCCGGCGCAGCCGATGGACCCCCGCGTGCGCGCGGAGCTGGTGCGGCAGCTGCGCTCTCCTTACGGCCCGCACGCCGACGAGCTGCGCAGGAGCCTCAGGGACAGACTGCTCGGCGAGACCTCGGTGAGCGACCTCGTGCAGATCCTCGGCGAGCCGCTGAACTGCCAGGCGCAGAACCTCGTCCTCGGCACGCTGGGGGAGCGCGAGTACACCGAGGACGAACTGGGCGACCTGTGCAGGGCCGTACTGCGCGAGCGCCTGCTGCTGCGTTCCCGTCCCACGGACGCCGACCCCGAAATCGAGTTCTGCCTGGCGGCGCGGGCCCTGCAGGTGGCCACCTGGCTGCTGCACTGGCTGGTGGCGCCGAACGCCGGACGGCATCTGCCGACGGTGGAGAGTTTCATGGCCGAACTGGCGGCGTCCGACGAGACCGTCGACCGCCGGCTCCTGGAGCACATCCTCACCCGGGAGTGGCCGGAGGGTGTGCCCGACCTGCCCACCACCGCGCTGCGGGTGGCAGCGCGATGGCTTTACGAGCGTCACGGACTGTGGGTCCCCGGCCCGGAGTGGCCCGCCTGACCATCCGGTCCACGAAGGTGGGAACGAAGGATGGGAACAACAGAGAGGGTGGCCCGGCCCACTGGCCGGAACCACCCTCTCTGGTTCTGTGTCCGAGGGGGGACTTGAACCCCCACGCCCGATAAAGGGCACTAGCACCTCAAGCTAGCGCGTCTGCCATTCCGCCACCCGGACAAGGTGTCTGTCGTGCGGGGTTTCCCTCGCGGCGACGTCGTAAACATTACCAGGCTTTCCGGGGTGCCCGATCACGGGGCGGCCGACCGGCCCGGGGCCCGGCCGGCGCCCGGTCCGGCGTGAACGGCGTGTGACGGGCCGGGACCGGTCTTGGGCGGGGGAGCGGGAGAGGGGGAGGATGAGGCGGAGACCACCAGCAGTGACAGCGGGAGGAAGCAGCGTGAACGCGACGGACGACACGGCCAGGAGCGTCACCGGCGAGGACGAGGTCGTGGACCTCTGCCGCGAGCTGATCCGGATCGACACCAGCAACTACGGCGACCACTCGGGCCCCGGCGAGCGCAAGGCGGCCGAGTGGGTCGCCGAGAAGCTCGCGGAGGTGGGCCTCGAGCCCCGGATCTTCGAGTCCCACCCGGGCCGCGCCTCCACGGTGGCCCGCATCGAGGGCGAGGACTCGTCCCGGCCCGCGCTGCTCATCCACGGCCACCTCGACGTCGTCCCGGCCAACGCGGTCGACTGGACCCACCACCCCTTCTCCGGCGAGGTCGCGGACGGCTGCGTGTGGGGCCGGGGCGCGGTCGACATGAAGGACATGGACGCGATGACGCTGGCCGTCGTCCGGGACCGGCTGCGCTCCGGGCGCCGGCCGCCCCGCGACATCGTGCTCGCGTTCCTGGCCGACGAGGAGGCCGGCGGCACCTACGGCGCCCGGCACCTCGTCGACCACCACCCCGACCTGTTCGAGGGCGTCACCGAGGCGATCAGCGAGGTGGGCGGGTTCTCGTTCACCGTCAGCGAGGAGCGGCGGCTCTACCTCATCCAGACGGCCGAGAAGGGCATGCACTGGATGAAGCTGACGGTCGCCGGCACCGCCGGTCACGGTTCGATGATCCACCGCGACAACGCGATCACCGAACTGTCCGAGGCCGTGGCCCGGCTCGGCCGGCACACCTTCCCGGTGCGGGTCACCAAGACGACCCGGGCCTTCCTGGACGAGCTCGGCGACGCGCTCGGCACCCAGCTGGACCCCGAGGACATGCAGTCGACCCTGGCCAGGCTCGGCGGCATCGCCAAGCTGATCGGCGCGACCCTGAGCAACACCGCCAACCCCACCCAGCTGGGCGCCGGATACAAGGTCAACGTGATCCCGGGCGAGGCCACCGCGCACGTCGACGGACGGTTCCTGCCGGGGCACGAGGAGGAGTTCCTCGCCGACCTCGACCGCATCCTCGGCCCGAACGTGCGCCGAGGGGACGTGCACTCCGACAAGGCCCTGGAGACCTCCTTCGACGGGGCGCTCGTCGAGGCCATGCAGTCCGCGCTGCTCGCCGAGGACCCGGCCGCCAAGGCCGTCCCGTACATGCTCTCCGGCGGCACCGACGCCAAGTCCTTCGACGACCTCGGCATCCGCGGCTTCGGCTTCGCCCCGCTGAAGCTGCCGCCGGAGCTGGACTTCGCCGGGATGTTCCACGGCGTGGACGAGCGGGTCCCGGTGGACGGGCTGAAGTTCGGGGTACGGGTGCTCGACCGTTTCATCGACGCGTCCTGAAATGTCGGGTGAAACGAGGTTTCACCCGACGAAGGAAATCGTCCGCCTGTGCGGACGCGACTGGGAAGAGTGAATGCGCCGATAAGCGCGTAGCCTCATTAATTCCGCCTCGTTACTGGTGACATGCGATCCGCTGCTTGGGGTCGCTTTGCCAACAAGGAGGAATAATGATCAAGAAGGTCGTCGCTGCTGCGGCTGCCACTGGTGGGCTGGTTCTCGCGGGCGCGGGCATGGCCGTCGCCGACGCCGGCGCCCAGGGTGCCGCGGTGCACTCCCCGGGTGTCGCGTCCGGCAACGTGGTCCAGGTCCCCGTGCACATCCCGGTGAACGTCTGCGGCAACACGATCTCGGTGATCGGGCTGCTGAACCCCGCCTTCGGCAACACCTGCATCAACAACTGAGGTCGACCCGCTGAGGGGTCGTCCACACCGTCGGCCCCGGAGCGCACGCCATGCGCTCCGGGGCCGACCGGCCTTTTTCCGAAGGAAAAGCCGAAGACTTCGAAAATCCCGAATTAATCGAACACCTGCAATGATGCAGGCAATTCGGGAAGCGGACGAGATTGAAAGCAGGGATTCAGCAATGCGACAGGTCACCCGCAAAAGCCTCATGACCGTGGCGGCGGCAACGGGGGTGATCGCCGCCGCCGGCGGCTACGCCCACGCCGACGCCGGGGCGAGCGGCTCCGCCACCGATTCGCCCGGCGTCCTGTCGGGCAACTCGGTACAGGCTCCGATCAACATTCCCGTGAACGTGTGCGGCAACACCGTCGACGTCATCGGCGCGCTCAACCCGACCTTCGGCAACTCCTGCGCGAACAAGGGCGGTGAGTCGCGGGGCTACGGCGAGCACCGGGGCGGCGGCAGCAGCCACGGCGGGAACCACAACGGCGGCCACGGTGGTGGTCACAACGGCGGCCACGGCGGTGGTCACAGTGAGGGCCACAACGGAGGTCACGGCGGCTCCGCAGCTCAGGGAGGCTCCGGGGGCGCGTACGCGGGCGGCCACACCGCCGGATCGCCCGGTGTCGGTTCCGGCAACAACGTCCAGGCGCCGATCGACGTGCCGGTGAACGTGTGCGGCAACGGCGTCGACGTGGTCGGGATCCTCAACCCGAGCTTCGGCAACGACTGCGCCAACGACAGCGGCGTGCACACGCCCCCGTCGCGCGGCCACGAGACGCCGGGCAAGCCCGCGGAGCACGGGCCCGGCAAGCCGGCCGACCACGGGCACTCCAACCCGTCCCGCCCCGGGGGCGTGCCGTCCACCTCGCACCACGTGACGCCGGCCGGAGCCTCCTCCGGCCACCTGCCCGGCGCCCACGCCGCGCAGCTCGCGCACACCGGCAGCGAGATGCCCATGGGCCTCGTCGTGCCGGTCGGCGCCGGCGCGCTGCTCGCGGGCGCGTTGCTCTACCGCAAGGCGCGTCCTTCCGCGTAGCCGCCCGGAGCGCCCACGAACGGAGCGGGCCCCGCCTCGGCGGGGCCCGCTCCGTTCGTGTCGTCTCACCTCACCACGTGGCACGCACCTGGCGGATGATCCGCCGGCGCAACCGCACCCTGCGGCTGCCGTCACGCAGCAGGCTCAGGCGGTCCAACTCCCAGTGTCCGTACTCGGCATGGTCGGTCAGCAGTCGAGTCGCCTCCTTGCGGGAGACCCCGCGCGGTACGAAGACGTCGACAAATTCGTATTCCGGCATCGCATCTATTGTGCGGGCTGGGGCCCGGTACGGATAGCGTCTGCACTATGTCTGATGCTGCGCAGCCCACCGCTGCCGAGGTACGCGCCGCCGCCGAGGCGGTCAAGACCGCGCTCGACCGCCACCTGGCCGCGGTCGAACGCAGGACGGGAGAGGACGACCAGGCCGTCTACGAGGCGTTCAACGAGCTGGCCGCGGCCGCCGAGGTGTACGACGAACTGCTCTACGACCGATACGACGAGGTCACGCCCTTCGAGATTCCTGGTGCGGAGGACTCCCTGCCGCCGTATGCGGGCCCCGAGGAGCCGAACGCGCTGAGCGTGCTGATCCGTCGCGACTACGCCGTCGCGGAGCCGCAGCGGCTCATGGCGCAGGCCCAGCGGGTCGAGGCGGCGGACGACGAGGGAGTGGGCGGCGCTGTCTCGGACACGGTCCACGGGGCGCTGGGCATCCTGTTCGGCGAGTTCGAGCCGGACGAGATCGCCTCCCGGCACAAGGAGTTCGGCCTGGAGGAGGGCGACTCCACGCTGTGGGTCCTGGCCGCCGAGGAAACGGCCGAGCCCGGCGAATGGCTGGAGGCGCCGTTCGAGGAGGCCGACCCCGCGCGGGTGGTCTGCCGTTTCGACGTGAGCTCGGTCTTCGACGAGCTGGACGCCGACGCCGACGCCGACGACGATCTCGTGGACGACATCGAGGACGAGGAGCTGGAGACGCTGGACGCGGATCGCTAGCCGACGAGCACGAGCCGGCGGTCGGCGAACACCAGCCGGTCGCCGGTCACGAGCGGGCCGGTGATCACGGGCGGTGACATGACCGCACGAGCCGGCGGCGTCCCGAGTGTCAGGACGGCGGCGGTCGCGAAGGGGGAACCCTTCGCGACCGCCGCCGTTCGTGCTAGTCGGCCGCCGGGACCTGGGTGCGCAGCAGCACCGGCAACCGCGTCGTGCGGGGCTTCGCCGGGACCTCGGCGACCGCTCTCGGCAGGGCCTGCTCGACGCCGTGCACCACGGACAGGTGGCGCTCCGCCCGGCCGAAGGCCGTGTACACCCAGGGGCGGGACAGGGCCTGCGCGGCGTCCCCGGGCAGGACCACGACCGCCGCGGGCCATCGGCTGCCCACCGCCTGGTGCGCCGTCAGCGCCCACCCGTGCCGCACGGTCTGCTCCACCCGCTCCCTCGGCACGACGACGGGTCCGTCGGCGCAGGACAGGTGCAGCCCGTCCGCGTCGGCCGTCACCACCCGGCCCGTCACCGTACGACCCGGCGCGGGGGAGTGGGCGATCCGGTCGCCGGGGTCGAAGCCGCCGAAGCGGCCGGGGCCGGGATTGAGCCGTTCTTTCAGAGCCGCGTTGAGCGCCCGCGTGCCGGCCGCGCCGCCGTGTCCCGGGGTGATCACCACGGCCTCGTCGGAGGTGATCCCGAAGGCCCGCGGCACCGAGTCGGCCACGAGCTGCACGGTCCGGTGCACGGCCTCGCCCGCGTCCCGCACGGGAACGATCACGATCTCCTTGCCGGGAGCGTCGACCTGGTTCAGCTCGCCGATGCCGATGCCGGACACCAGCTCGCCGATCGGCCCCGGGTCGGGGGTGCGCGAGGCGATCTGCGGGCACGCGCGCGCCGCCAGCAGATCGGCGAAGACCCGGCCGGGCCCGGCCGACCACAGCACCGCCGGATCCCCGCTGAGCACCAGCCGTGCCCCGTCCGGCAGCGACTCCGCCAGCATGGCGGCGCTCTCCACGTCCAGTTGCGGCGCGTCGAGCACGATCAGCAGGTCGAGGGCGAAGGCCCCGTCGGCGTCCCGTCCGGGACCCTCGGCGCCGGAGAGGAGACCGGGGACGGTCACGACCGCGCCGTCGTCCTCGCCCAGGAGCGCCGCGAACCGCCGCCGGCCGTCCGGCGCGTGGCAGGCCGCGACGGCGTGCAGGCCCAGGGACCGGGCCGCGACGAGCAGCGCGGCGGGCTCGGCGCGGGCGGCCTCGCCGCCGGTGTGCAGCACCAGGCCGTGCCCGGCGACGGCGCGGATCAGCTCGGCCGCGCTGCGGGACGCGGCGGCGGCCGCCGGCTCCCACGCCGCGGAGTCGTCCTTGGCCAGGGAGTTGACCACACGGGCCAGCGCGTCGGCGAGGCTCTCCTCCGCGAGCGCGTACCGCTCCAGACCGACCAGCACACGAACGGGCGCGGCCTCCTCGCCCTCGGGGGCCTCCCCGCCGTCCGCCACCGGCTGCCCGGCTCCGGGCGCGGGCGCGTCCAGGGCGTCCTGGAAGACGAGGGCCTCGCCCTCGGCCAGCGTGCTCTGCACGGCGGCGTCCGCGTCCGGCACGGCCTGGCGGCCGAGGGCGGCGGTGAGCGTCGGCAGCTCCAGGGCGGTGTGCCCGGCCAGCGCGGCCTGTTCCAGCAGCCAGACCGTCACCGCGCGGCCGCGCCGTTCGTCGTCGGGGGCGCACTCCGGGCCGAGCAGCGCCCGCGCGAACCCGTCGGCCTGCTCGGGGCGCACCCCGGGGACGCGCAGCAACTGCCACGGGTCCTCGCGCAGCAGGTCCTCGGCGTCCTCCCCGAGCGCGGCGGCGGCCTGCGGCGCGAGCGTCTCGGGCGCGCCGCCGCCGGCCAGCACGCGCCGCACGCCCTCGACGGCGTCCGCCGCGGGCGCCGGTGGTGCGGCGGCGACGGCGGGCGTCGGCTGCGGACGCCGGACCGGCTCCGGGGCGGGGCGGCGCGGGGCGGGTTCCTGCTCGCCGAAGACGGTGGCCGGGGGCTTCGCGCCGCCCTCCACAGCCCGTACGGCTGCCAGGAGGTCGGCGGCCTTTCCGCTGAGCTTGGTCCCGGCGGCGATGGGCGCCGCCTTCTCGGCCTTGCGCCGCTCGATCCGCTCCCGCTCCAGCTTCTGCGCGGCGAGCTCGGCCTGCGCCTCGGAGAGCTGCGCGGCGGCTTCGGCCTCGGCCTCCGCTTCGGCGGCCCGACCGGTCGCGGCGGCACCCCCGTCGGCCTCGGACGCCTCCGCGTCGGCTCCCGCGCCCGCCCCGTCCGCGCCGCCGCCGGGCGTTCCCGACTCGGGCGCCGGCCGGGACCGGGACCCAGGCTCCGAGGCCGTCTCCGACTCCGAGGCCGACTCCGCCTGAGACCCCGACTCCGACTCCACCGGGGACTCCGGCTCCGAGCCCGAGCCCGAGTCCGGTGCGGTGTCCGTGGCCCCGCCCTCGGCCGCTCCCGGCTCCGACGGGTCGGCGGTGGCCGACGTGCCGGGGTCCCCGGGGGCGTCCGGCTCCGCCGTCCCGGCGTGCTCCGTGCTCTCCGGGGGGTCCGGCTCCGTGCTCACAGCGTGCTCCAGTCGTGATCGGGATAGCGGTGCACAGGCGCCGACACGTCGTCGAGGGCCCGGCAGATCTCGTCAGGAAGACTAAGCGCCTCCACTGACAATGCGGCCGTGAGCTGCTGCGCGTTGCGCGCGCCGACGATCGGGGCGGCGACGCCGGGCCGGTCGCGGACCCAGGCGAGGGCCACCTGGAGCGGTGTCACGGCCAGCCCGTCCGCCGCCGTCGACACGGCGTCCACGATGCGGCTCGCGGTGTCGTCGAGGTAGGGCTCGACGAAGAGCGCGAAGTGGTCCGAGGCGCCGCGCGAGTCGGGCGGCAGGGCGTCGCCGCGGTACTTGCCGGTGAGGACGCCGCGGCCGAGCGGCGAGGAGGGCAGCAGGCCGATGCCCAGGTCCAGCGCGGCCGGCAGCACCTCGCGCTCGATGCCGCGCTGCAGCAGCGAGTACTCCATCTGCGTCGCCGCCAGCCGCGTCCGCACGCCCGGTGCGGCCAGCTGCCAGGTGGCCGCCTTGGCGAGCTGCCAGCCGCAGAAGTTGGAGACGCCGGCGTACCGGACGCGACCGCTCGCGACAGCGATGTCGAGGGCCTGGAGGGTCTCCTCCAGCGGGGTGTCCGGGTCGAAGGCGTGCACCTGCCAGATGTCGACGTAGTCCGTGCCGAGACGGGCGAGCGAGGCGTCGAGGGCGGCGAGCAGGTGACCGCGCGAACCGTCGAAGCGGCGGTCCGGGTCGGGCACGCTGCCCGCCTTCGTCGAGATGATCAGGTCCCGGCGCGGCACGAGGCCCTCCATGAGCCGCCCGAGCAGGTACTCGGCGTCCCCGTCGCCGTACACGTCGGCCGTGTCGACCAGGGTCCCGCCCGCCTCCCAGAACGTCTTCATGACGTCCGCGGCGTCGTGCTCGTCGGTGTCGCGCCCCCAGGTGAGGGTGCCGAGCCCGATGCGGGACACGCGCAGGCCGGTGCGGCCGAGATGCCTCTGCTCCATGGACGCCGAGATTACTGGCCAGAACTGGGCAGTGGGTTGCCTGTGGACAACCGAATCGCGGGACGTCGGGCCGGGTCCGCGCAGGCCGGAACCCCGCCGTCGGCCGGCGCGACCCTCGCCACACCGCCCTCCCCGGCCCCCGTCCCCCACGCTAAGGTCTGTCCGCAACAGCGTCGTTACTGATCAGTAAGGGGATCGGCCATGCAGCTCGGGATCAACCTCGGCTACTGGGGTGCCGGAATGGACGGCGACAACCTCGCCGTCGCCCAGGAGGCCGACCGCCTCGGGTACTCCGTCTGCTGGGCCGCCGAGGCCTACGGGTCGGACGCGGCCACCGTGCTCGCCTGGGTCGCCGCCAAGACCGAGCGGATCGACGTCGGCTCTGCCATCTTCCAGATTCCCGCGCGGCAGCCCGCGATGACCGCGATGACCGCCGCCACCCTCGACTCCCTGTCCGGCGGCCGCTTCCGGCTCGGCCTCGGGGTCTCCGGTCCGCAGGTCTCCGAGGGCTGGTACGGCGTCAAGTTCGACAAGCCGCTGTCCCGCACCCGCGAGTACGTCGAGATCGTCCGCAAGGCGATGACGCGCGAGCGGCTGTCCTACGAGGGCGCGCACTGGACGCTGCCGCTGCCGGACGGCCCGGGCAAGCCGATCAAGCTGACCGTCCACCCGGAGCGCGAGCACATCCCGCTGTACATCGCCGCGATCGGGCCGAAGAACCTGGAGCAGACCGGCGAGATCGCCGACGGCGCGCTGCTCATCTTCCCCTCCGCCGACCACCTCGAGGACACCGCGATCAGGCACCTGCGCGCCGGACGCGAGAAGGCGGGCCGGACCCTGGAGGGCTTCGACGTCTGCCCGACGCTGCCGCTGGCCCTCGGCGAGGACAAGGACGTCGAGCGGCTCGCCGACACCTTCCGCCCCTACACCGCGCTGTACGTCGGCGGCATGGGAAGCCGCAAGCAGAACTTCTACAACCAGCTCGCGCAGCGGATGGGATACGAGGAGGCCGCCGCCGACATCCAGGACAAGTACCTGTCCGGCGACAAGCAGGGCGCCGCGGCCGCCGTCCCCCACGAGCTGATCGACCGGACCACGCTGCTGGGCTCGGTGGAGCGGATCGCCGACCGGATGAAGGCCTACGCGGCCGCCGGCGTCACCACCCTCACCCTGGCCCCGGCGGGCTTCGCCCTGGAGGAGCGGCTCGCCTCGCTGCGGGCGGGCGTGCAGGCGCTGGAGCTGGCCGGCCTGGCATAGCCGGGAGGAGGAGGATTTCAGCGGCCGTGGTGGGGGCTCGGGGGTCTTCCCCGCCACGGCCGTCACGGGGAACAACGCGCCGCACGGCGCGCGGTTACGCTCCCCGGCCGACGGCCGGGGTACCTCTTTCGGCGGAGCCGTCGGACACAGCTGTTGCAGGGCCCGCAGTGCCGCACTTGACTCGTTCCTTGCGGAACGCTGCGGAATCCTGCGCTATGCGGAGAGGTGCCCCACGATGCTTTCGGCCAAGAGTCTGTTCCAGGAGATCATCGACCACGACGAGTCCTTCGCCCTCTTCTGCTCCATCGCCGCCGGCGGCGAGTCGCAGGGCGGCTGGGAGAACGCCCGGATCGCCGCGCTCATCCCGCAGAGCGAACGTGACCTCGCCCCCAAGATCGCCCGCCACGGCGCCGACGAGGACAAGCACGGACGGATCTTCACCGCGCTGCTGCGCAAACGCGGCCTCGACCCCGTGCCCGTCCCGCCCGACACCGACTACACGATGCTCCTCGAGCGCGGCGGCATCGGTCTCGCGCACGACCGTCTCAAGGCCGAGCGGGCCCTGACGGTGCAGGACATCGTCGTCTACCTCGCCCACAGCCGGGTCACCGAACAGCGCGCCTCCGAGCAGATGGACCTGCTGCGCAAGCACTTCGCCGACCACCCCGACATCGGCCGCGCGGTCAAGATGATCTCGAACGACGAGGACAACCACCTCGCCTACTGCCACGAGGAACTGCTGCGCTTCGCCCGCGCGGGACACGGCCGGGCCATCCAGCGGACGCTGCGCACGTGCGCGCTCGCCGAGATCCGCGTCCACCGGGACGTCAGCCTGGCCGTCATGGCCCACATGGGACGCATCCTCGGCTGGTCCAGGGCCAGGTCCGCCGTCCTCGCGGCCGGCATCCACGCCGTCTACGCGTGGGAGCGGCTCGCGGGCTGGCGGCGGATGGTGTCCCTGGAGATGCCCGAACGCCGCGACGCGCTCGGCGGTCCCGCGACCGCTGCGCCCGAGTTCGCCTGAGCCGGGCCGGCGGGCGGCTACAGCCAGCCGCGCTGCTTGAACAGCCGGAACAGCAGCACCTCGAGCACGCCCATCAACAGGATCACCGCCGGATACGACCACACCCACCGCAGCTCCGGCATGTGCTCGAAGTTCATGCCGTAGATCCCCGCGATCATCGTGGGGACCGCGGCCATGGCCGCCCACGCCGAGATCTTCCGCATGTCGTCGTTCTGCCGGACGCTCATCTGCGCCAGATGCGCCGACAGGATGTCCGACACCAGCCGGTCCAGGCCCTCCACGGACTCGTTCACGCGCGTGAGGTGGTCGCTGACGTCGCGGAAGAAGGGCCGTGCCTTGTCGTTCACGAACGGCACGCCCGAGCCGAACGCGCTGGTGCCGGCCAGCCGGCTCAGCGGCGGCCCCAGCGGGCCGGTCGCCCGGCGGAACTCCAGGATCTGCCGCTTGAAGGTGTAGATCCGCGACGCGGTGTTCCGCGAGCCGCCGCCGTCCGGCGAGAACACCTCCGTCTCCAGCTCCTCCAGGTCGGTCTGCAGCTCGGTCGCCACGTCCAGGTAGTGGTCCACCGTGGCGTCGGCGATCGCGTACACCACCGAGGTGGGCCCCTTGGCGAGCAGTTCCGGCTCGTCCTCGAGCCGCCGCCGCACGGCGGCCAGGGGCGCGCCGTCGCCGTGCCGGACGGTCACCACGAACGAGTCGCCCAGGAAGACCATCACCTCGCCGGAGGAGACGGTGTCGCTCTCGGCCTCGTAGACGACCGGCTTGAACACCAGGAACAGCGAGTCGTCGTAGATCTCCAGCTTGGGCCGCTGGTGAGCGTTGAGGGCGTCCTCGACGGCGAGCGGGTGCAGCCCGAACTCCAGGGTGACGTGGTCGAACTCCTTCTCGGTGGGCTCGTGCAGCCCGATCCACACGAAGCCGCCGCTGGAACGTGCCTCGTCCACGGCGTCGGAGAAGTCCTGCGGGCCCTCGACGCGGTGCCCGTCCCGGTAGATGGCGCAGTCGACGATCACGCGGCGTATTCTCCCTTCGGCCGCTCACCGGCGCACGCGCGCGTGCGCCTACTCTGGGCCGCATGCCCACGTTGATCCTCGTCCGGCACGGCCGGTCCACCGCCAACACCTCCGCAGTGCTCGCCGGCTGGACGCCCGGCGTCGCCCTCGACGAGCGCGGAGCTGCACAGGCCGCCGCGCTGCCCGGACGGCTCGACGCACTGCCGATCGCCGAGGTCGTCACGAGCCCCCTGCAACGCTGCCAGGAGACGGTCCGCCCGCTCCTCGACGCCCGCCCCGGCCTGCGCGCGCACACCGACGAGCGGATCGGCGAGTGCCACTACGGCGACTGGTCCGGCCGCAAGCTCGCCGAGCTGATGGACGAACCGCTGATGGAGGTCGTGCAGTCGCACCCCTCCGCGGCCGCCTTCCCGGGCGGCGAGTCGATGCGGGCCATGCAGACCCGCGCCGCCGAGGCGGTGCGGGAGTGGAACGCGCGCGTGGAGCGCGACCACGGCGCCGACGCCGTCTATCTCATGTGCTCCCACGGCGACATCATCAAGTCGCTCGTCGCGGACGCGCTCGGACTTCATCTCGACCTCTTCCAGCGGATCTCTGTGGAGCCTTGTTCCATCACCGCGATCCGTTACACCCGGCTGCGCCCTTTTCTCGTGCGCCTCGGCGACACCGGCGACCTCGCGTCCCTCGCGCCGCGCGAGGAGCCGCCGACCGGGGAGGCCACGGTCGGGGGTGGTGCAGGCGCACCGTGATCGTCGGCCGCAGTAGGGTGAAGCGGTCCGCAAACGCGCGCGTACCCGCAGGGACGTTCCCCCACTCGTCCCCCGCACCACGATGACCCACGATTCCCATGGAGACAGGACGTGTCCCGTCAGGTGTTCCTCTACGACCCCCCGGACCGCTTCGTGGCCGGTACGGTCGGACTGCCCGGGCGCCGCACCTTCTTCCTCCAGGCCACCGCCGGCGGTCGGGTGACCAGCGTGGCCCTGGAGAAGACCCAGGTCGCCGCGCTCGCCGAGCGCATGGACGAACTGCTGGACGAGGTCGTACGCCGTAGCGGCGGAAGCGCCCTGGTGCCCGCCGTCTCGCCCGCCGAGAACACCGACACCGCCCCCCTCGACACCCCGATCGAGGAGGAGTTCCGGGTCGGCACGATGGCCCTCGCCTGGGACGGCGAGGAACAGCGCATGATCGTCGAGGCGCAGGCTCTCGTGGAGCTCGAGGCGGACTCCGAGGAGGACCTCGCCGAGGCCGAGGAGAGACTCCTCCAGGACGAGGAGAACGGGCCCCCGATGCTGCGGGTCCGGCTCACCGGCGCGCAGGCGAGAGCCTTCGCCAAGCGCGCCCTGGACGTCGTCAACGCGGGCCGCCCGCCGTGCCCGCTGTGCAGCCTGCCGCTCGATCCGGAGGGACACGTATGTCCGCGCCAGAACGGATACCGCCGGGGGGCGTGACGACCACCGACCCGGCCTTCGCCGAGCTCCTCGCCCAGGGCGAGCTCACCGTCCGCGGACGCATCCGCGAGGCCTCGAACGCGGCGCTGTACTGCACGGTCGCGTACGAGGGCCGCGAGGCCGCCTGCGTCTACAAGCCCGTCGCGGGGGAGAGACCCCTGTGGGACTTCCCCGACGGCACCCTCGCCCAGCGGGAGGTCGCCGCCTACGAGGTCTCCGAGGCGACCGGCTGGGGCCTCGTCCCGCCCACCGTGCTGCGGGAGGGGCCGTACGGCGAGGGCATGTGCCAGCTGTGGATCGAGACGACCCCGGAGTCGGAGCTGCTCGCCCTGGTGGACGGCGAGGAGCCCGAGCCGGGCTGGAAGGCGATCGGGTTCGCCGAGGTCGGCGAGGGCCGCACCGCGCTGCTGGTGCACGCCGACGACGAACGCCTGCGCCGGCTCGCCGTCCTCGACGCGGTGATCAACAACGCCGACCGCAAGGGCGGCCACCTGCTGCCCACCGCCGACGGCCGCCTGTACGGCATCGACCACGGCGTGACCTTCAACGCCGAGAACAAGCTGCGGACGCTCCTGTGGGGCTGGGCGGGGGAGCCCCTGACCGGAGAGGCCGTCGAGGTCCTCGAGGGCCTCAGGGGCGCCCTGGAGCCCGGCGGGCGGCTGGCCGCCGTCCTGGCCGCGCTCGTCACCCCCGCCGAACTCGACGCCACGCGCGCGCGTACCGGGGCGCTGCTGGAGTCCGGCAGGCACCCGGAGCCGAGCGGCGAGTGGCCGGCGATCCCCTGGCCGCCGGTATAGAGCCTGAGGGCACACCGGCGCGAACCTCGCAAGAGCGCCTTACCGGCCATCCGGCCCGCTCCGGTTCGTACAGCCAAGTTCCGTCCGGTTACGCTCATGACATGCATGCCTGGCCCGCTTCCGAGGTCCCCGCCCTGCCTGGTCAGGGCCGCGACCTGAGGATCCACGACACCGCGACCGGCGGTCCGGTCTCCCTCGACCCCGGTCCTGTCGCCCGTATCTACGTCTGCGGCATCACGCCGTACGACGCGACCCACATGGGTCACGCGGCGACCTACAACGCGTTCGACCTGGTTCAGCGCGTGTGGCTCGACACCAAGCGGCAGGTTCAGTACGTCCAGAACGTGACCGACGTCGACGACCCGCTCCTGGAGCGGGCCGAGCGCGACGGCGTCGACTGGGTCGCCCTCGCCGAGAAGGAGACGGCCCTCTTCCGCGAGGACATGACGGCCCTGCGGATGCTCCCGCCGCAGCACTACATAGGCGCCGTCGAGGCGATACCCGGCATCGTCCCGCTCGTCGAACGCCTGCGGGACGCGGGCGCCGCCTACGAACTCGAAGGCGACGTCTACTTCTCCGTCGAGTCCGACCCGCACTTCGGCAAGGTCTCCGGCCTCGACGCCGCGGCCATGCGGCTGCTGTCCGCCGAGCGCGGCGGCGACCCGGACCGCCCGGGCAAGAAGAACCCGCTGGACCCCATGCTGTGGATGGCCGCCCGCGACGGCGAGCCCAGCTGGGACGGCGCCTCCCTCGGCCGCGGCCGGCCCGGCTGGCACATCGAGTGCGTGGCCATCGCCCTTGACCACCTCGGGATGGGGTTCGACGTCCAGGGCGGCGGGTCCGACCTCGCCTTCCCGCACCACGAGATGGGCGCCTCCCACGCCCAGGCGCTCACCGGCGAGTTCCCCATGGCCAAGGCGTACGTCCACGCCGGCATGGTCGGCCTCGGCGGCGAGAAGATGTCCAAGTCCAAGGGCAACCTCGTCTTCGTCTCCAAGCTGCGCCAGGACGGCGTCGACCCCGCCGCCATCAGGCTCACCCTCCTCGCCCACCACTACCGCGCCGACTGGGAGTGGACCGACCAGGTGCTGGCGGACGCCGAGGCCCGGCTGGGCCGCTGGCGCGCCGCCGTCTCCCGCCCCGACGGACCGCCCGCCGACGCGCTGGTCGAGGAGGTGCGCGAGGCACTCGCGAACGACCTCGACGCCCCCGCCGCACTCGCCGCCGTCGACCGCTGGGCCGCGCTCCAGCAGGAGCGGGGCGGTACCGACATCGGCGCACCCGGCGTCGTCTCGCGGGCCGTGGACGCGCTGCTCGGCGTCGCGCTGTAGGGACATCGGGTACACGTCACGAGCATCGGCACACGTCACGACAGGGGCGCCCTCCGCGGTCGGAGGGCGCCCCTTCGCCGTACCGGGAATCAAGGCTGCGGCGGCACGGGCCATGTGATGGGGTGTGAGGGCTCGCCGACCGTTCCGCCGGCCACCGCCGGCCCTCCGGAAGGACGTATCCATGACATCCGCAGACGGCTTCTTAGCCCGCCGAAGGCTCCTCACCACCACCCTCGCGCTGTCCGGCGCGGCCCTGCTGGGAGGGACCGGCGCGGCCCAGGCCGCCCCGGCGCGCTCGAGGCAGTGGCCGGCCCGCTTTGCCCTCCCCGACGGCTTCCAGCCCGAGGGCGTCGCCATCGGAGCCGGCCCCTTCGCCTACTTCGGCTCCCTGGCCGACGGCGCCGTCTTCCGGGCGAGTCTGGCCACCGGCCGCGGATCCGTCGTCGTGCCGGGCCTCGGCGTCGGACATCCCACGGTCGGCCTGAAGATCGACCGGCACGGGCGGCTCCTCCTCGCCGGGGGCGCCAGTGGCGAGATCCGCACCGCAGACGCTCGAACAGGCCGGACCCAGGACGTGTACGCCACCGGCGGCGCCTTCGTGAACGACGTGATCCTCACCCCGGGCGCCGCCTGGTTCACCGACTCCTTCAAGGCGCAGCTGTACAAGCTGGTCCTGGGCCGGCACGGCGCCCCCGTGGCCGTGGAGACCGTGCCGCTGGGCGGCGACTGGGTCCAGGGCGAGGACTTCACCGCCAACGGCATCGAGCGCACGCCCGACGGCAGCGCCCTGCTCGTGGTCAACGCCGTCGCCGACGGCGGCGGCCTCATGCGGGTCGACCCGCGCACCGGAACCGCCCGCGCGGTGGACCTGGGCGCCGCACGGCTGCCCAACGGGGACGGCCTGCTGCTGCTCGGCAGGACCCTCTACGCGGTCCAGCAACGGCAGAACGCGATCGACGTCTTCCGGTTGAACGCCGCGGGCACCCGGGGCACCGCCATCACCCGGATCACCGATCCGCGCTTCCGCATCCCGACGACGGTCGCGGCCTGGGGCGACCGCCTCTACCTGCCCAACGCCCGCTTCGACGTCGAGCCCACCCCCGACACGGACTACGACGTGGTGGCCGTGGACCAGGTGTGAGACAGGGGCGGTGCGCACCGGCGCACCGCCCCCGCGGTCCCGTGGCGCCGGCGCTCCCGTGCGGTCCCAGCCGTGCGGTCCCTCCCCGGTGGCGCCGGCCCTGTCGTCGTCCGTCCGGTCCGTCCGGTCCGTCTCCGCCCGGTCGTCTCCGCCCGGTCCGCTCAGTCCTCGGACGCGTCGCTGTCGTCGGAGGCGTCCCCGGTCGGCTTCGGCGGCTTCGGGGGCCGGGTGCGCTCCCCGGGGTCGGGCGGACCGCCGCCGTCCCGCCTGCGCAGGTAGCGCTCGAACTCACGGGCGATGGCCTCGCCCGACGCCTCGGGCAGTTCCGCGGTGTCCCGCGCCTCCTCCAGCGTCTGCACGTACTCGGCGACCTCGGTGTCCTCGGCGGCCAGCTGGTCCACGCCCACCTGCCAGGCACGCGCGTCCTCGGGCAGCTCGCCCAGCGGGATGCGCACGTCGATCAGGTCCTCCAGGCGGTTGAGGAGGGCCAGCGTCGCCTTCGGGTTCGGCGGCTGCGAGACGTAGTGCGGTACGGCCGCCCAGAGGCTGACGGCGGGCACGCCCGCGTGGGTGCAGGCCTCCTGCAGGACTCCGACGATGCCCGTGGGGCCCTCGTACTTGGTCTCCTCCAGGTCCATCCGCTGCGCCAGATCCGCGTCGGAGGTGGTCCCGCTGATCGGAACCGGACGCGTGTGCGGGGTGTCGCCGAGCAGCGCGCCCAGGACGACCACCAGCTCCACGCCCAGCTCGTGGGCGAAGCCCAGCAGTTCGTTGCAGAACGAGCGCCAGCGCATGGACGGTTCGATACCGCGTACGAGCACCAGGTCGCGTGGCTTGTCACCGCCGACCCGGACGACCGACAACCTTGTCGTGGGCCACGTGATCTTGCGGACGCCGGCGTCCATCCACACCGTGGGACGGTTCACCTGGAAGTCGTAGTAGTCCTCGGCGTCCAGCGCCGCGAACACCTCGCCCTTCCACTCCCGCTCCAGGTGCGCGACCGCGGTGGAGGCGGCGTCGCCGGCATCGTTCCAGCCCTCGAACGCGGCCACCATGACCGGGTCGATCAGCTCGGGAACCCCCTCGAGCTCGATCACCCAGCGCCTCCTTCCGACGTGCCCTCGCTTGACCACCCAACCTTACGGCGTTCTGCGGGGGCGCCCGCAGCCCCCATGCACGGGGGAGTGACCGGATCACTGCCCCGTTCGCCACCCCGGAACACCCCTCGGTGATCGGATCTGCCGACAGATCGGAAGACGGTCTACAGCGAGGACCGCAGCCACTGCTCGACGCTCGCGATGTGCACCGTCGCCCACGACCGTGCCGCCTCGGCGTCCCGGTCGCGCAGCGCGGCGAGGATGGCCCGGTGCTCGCGCAGGGTGCCGGTGACCGCGTCCTCCTGCGTCAGGCCGCGCCAGATCCGGGCCCGGGTGGTGGGCCCGGACAGCCCGTCGAGCAGCGAGCACAGCACCGAGTTCCCGGCGCTCTGCACGATGCCCCGGTGGAACTCCAGGTCGGAGGCGACCAGTTCCTCCACCGAGGGGCTGGCGCCGAGCTTGTCCAACTGGGCTTCCAGTGCGTCCAGTTGCTGCTCGCTGACGCGCAGCGCGGCCATCGCCGTCGCGGCCGGCTCCAGGATGCGGCGCACGGCCAGGAACTCCAGGACCGTGTCGTCGCGGTGGAAGTCGACGACGAAGCTCAGCGCCTCGAGGAGCAGTTGCGGATCGAGGCTGGTGACATAGGTGCCGTCGCCCTGGCGCACGTCCAGGATCCTGATCAGCGACAGGGCCCGCACCGCCTCGCGCAGGGAGTTGCGCGACAGGCCGAGGTCGGCGGCCAGCTCGCTCTCCTTGGGCAGCCTGTCCCCGGGGCGCAGCGCACCCGAGACGATCATGCCCTTGATCCGCTCGATCGCCTCGTCGGTGACTGCCATGTCCGGCCTCCTCTGGTTCATCACTAAGACATCGGATGTCTCAGCGCCATTATGGGGCCAGATCGCAGTACTGCCTCCAGGCAGGTTACCGTCTCGTCATCTGGACGAATATGCGGTGTGCGGTGCCTGTTTCCGGACATCCGCTCGAAGGGTGTCGAACTTCGGTTCGGCCAGGTCGGGTACCGTGGCGGAGACCACGGAACACCAGGAATATCCGCTATGTCCCAGGAACTGCGCGCTGTCGACTGGACCGGAAAAGGGCTGGCGCTCATCGATCAGACGCTGCTGCCGCACCGCACCGAGACGGTCGATGTCCGCGATGTGGACAGCCTGATCGACGCCATCCGGCGACTCGTCGTGCGCGGAGCCCCCGCGATCGGCGCGGCCGGTGCGTACGGTGTCGCGATCGCCCTCCTCCAGGGCGAGCGCGAGGGCTGGTCCGAGGGCGAGGTGCGCGCGGCCGTGGCCCGCCTCCGCGAGGCACGGCCCACGACCGTGAACCTCATGGTGTGCGTGGACCGGGTCATGACCCGCTTCGCCGAGGGACTCGACGCCGTCCTGACGGAGGCCGCCGTGCAGCGCGACGCGGCACCGAGATCGTCCGCCGCATCATCGGCTTCGCCCACCTCACCGACCTGACGACCCTGCCCGACCCGGTGCCGGCCTCGCGCCGCGCACTGCTCCTGGGACGCGAACTGATCGTGCGGCGCGAGGAGCTGAAGGACGTCGGGGCCGTACGGGCGGTCGTGGAGTCGCTCGGCTGACCCCCCTCACAGCGCGTCGAACCACTCCTTGCCGGCCGCCCAGTGCGCGACCCAGCCGGCGAAGCCGGGGGCGGAGGTCGTGTGGCCCGACCCGGCGCCGAACGGCATGGCGCCGACGTCGGTCACCAGCCATATCCGCCCCCGCTGGGGTCCGGTCACGACGAGATGCCAGTTCATGGCGCATCCGTCAGTCCCCAGCACGACGGAACCGTGGTCGTGCACCCGCTCGATGACCGCCTCGGGATCCTCGTACGGCCCGTCGTCCTCCTCCCAGAGCCACTGCTCCGTGAGCGGGAACGGCTGGGCCAGGTCCCGTTCCGTCCCGTCGTCGCCCCAGTCCGAGGGCAACTCGGCCAGCCCCATGAGGCCGTACGCGGGCGGGCCCTGGGACGACCCGTCGGTCACCTCCGCCACGAACGTGCGGTACGGCTCCGGCAGCACCACCCCGTGTTCGGCCTCGAAGGCGCGCACCGCCTCCCAGCCGAGCGCCGACTCCCCGCCGTCGTCCACGGCGAAGGCCTTCCGCAGGGCCGCGAGCTCGGCGGGATCCGCCTGATCGATGTTCATGGCTCCATGGAAGCAGCCGCCACCGACAACGGGACCGGGAGGGGCGGACAGGCGAAAGGGGCGGCTCCACAGGGGTGGAACCGCCCCTTGCCCGTGACGGCCCCGGTACGGAGGGCCGTCCCCGGTGCCGGCCCCGGTCAGGGGAGTGGGGCCGGCGGAGGGTCTTCTCGCGGGCGGACCTACTTCTTGTCGAGCAGGTCCTGGACCTTGGCGCGGACGTCGTCCGTGGCGAGGCCGCGGATCGTCAGCGTCGTACGGCGGCGCAGCACGTCGTCCGCCGTCTCGGCCCACTCGTTGTCGCGGGCGTAGACGACCTGCGCCCAGATCTCGGGTGCGTCGGCGTGGACGCGCTCGCCCAGCTCCGGGTTCTCGTTGGCCAGCCGGGCGATGTCGAAGGCCAGCGAGCCGTAGTGGGTGGCCAGGTGCCGGGCGGTGTCGGCCGCCATGCGCGGACCGGGCGCCGGGTTGTCGACCAGCAGCCGGTGGGCCACCGCGCGCGGGTTGGCGACGCCGGGCAGCGGCAGCTTCTTCGGCAGCGAGGAGATCGGCTCGAAGTCGTCGCCCAGCGGGTGGCCCGGCAGCGCCTCCAGCTTCTGCATGACCGTACGGCCGATGTGCCGGAACGTCGTCCACTTGCCGCCCGCGACGGACAGCATGCCGCCGCGGCCCTCCGTGACCACGGTCTCGCGCTTGGCCTTCGCGGTGTCGCCGGGACCGCCCGGCAGCACCCGCAGACCCGCGAAGGCGTAGGTGATCAGGTCCCGGTCGAGCTGTTGGTCGCGGATGGAGAACGCGGCCTCGTCGAGTATCTGGGCCGTGTCCTTCTCGGTGACCGAGACGTCCGCCGGGTCGCCCTCGAACTCCTCGTCCGTGGTGCCCAGCAGCAGCATGTCCTCCCACGGGAGGGCGAAGGTGATGCGGTACTTGTCGATCGGGGTGGCGAGCGCGGCCCGCCAGGGGGCGGTGCGCTTCAGAACCAGGTGCGCGCCCTTGGAGAGGCGGATGGACGGCGCCGCGTTCGGGTCCTCCATCCTGCGCAGGTGGTCGACCCAGGGCCCGGTCGCGTTCAGCACCAGCCGGGCGTTCACGCCGAACTCGTCCCCGGAGAGCCGGTCGCGCAGCTCGGCGCCGGTGACGCGGCCCTTGGTGAAGCGCAGGCCGGAGACCTCCGCGTGGTTCAGGACCACCGCGCCCGCCTCGACGGCCGCGCGGACCGTCATCAGCGCCATGCGCGCGTCGTTCATCTGGTCGTCGCCGTAGACGGCGACGGCCTTGAGGTTGTCGGTGCGCAGCTCGGGCACGTCCTGCGCGGCCTTGGCCGGCGAGAGCAGGTGACCGACGCCGTCGCCGAACGCCGACAGCGCGGAGTAGGCGAAGACGCCCGCCCCGAGCTTCGCCGCGCCGTGCGGCCCGCCCTTGTACACGGGGAGGTAGAACGTGAGCGGGTTCGCCAGGTGGGGGGCCACCTGGCGGGAGACCGCACGGCGCTCGAAGTGGTTCTCCGCCACCAGCTTCACCGCGCCGGTCTGCAGGTAGCGCAGACCGCCGTGGAGCAGCTTGGAGGAGGCGGAGGAGGTGGCGCCGGCGAAGTCGCCGGCGTCGACCAGAGCCACCCTGAGACCGGACTGCGCGGCGTGCCAGGCGGTGGAGATGCCCAGGATGCCGCCGCCGATGACGAGGAGGTCGTACGACGCCTTGGAGAGCTGCTCCCGGGTCTCGGCGCGGCTCGGGTTCGAGCCGGACGCCGGGCGCGTCCCCAGGGCAGGCACGGACTGCAGGGTGGACTGACTGGTCATTCGGGTTCTTACTCCTCGTCCTCGAGCCAGCCCATGGTCCGCTCGACGGCCTTGAGCCAGCTCTTGTACTCACGGTCGCGGGTCTCCGCGTCCATGCGGGGGGTCCACTCGGCGGCCCGGCGCCAGTTGGCGCGCAGGTCGTCGGTGCTGGTCCAGAAGCCGACGGCGAGGCCGGCGGCGTAGGCGGCGCCGAGGCAGGTGGTCTCGGCGACCATCGGGCGCACCACGGGGGCGTCCAGGAAGTCCGAGAGCGTCTGCATCAGCAGGTTGTTGGAGGTCATGCCGCCGTCGACCTTGAGGGCCGCGAGCTCGACGCCGGAGTCCTTCGTCATGGCGTCGGTGATCTCGCGGGTCTGCCAGGCCGTGGCCTCCAGGACGGCGCGCGCGAGGTGCGCCTTGGTCACGTACCGGGTGAGGCCGGCGATCACACCGCGGGCGTCGGAGCGCCAGTACGGGGCGAACAGACCGGAGAAGGCCGGCACGAAGTAGGCGCCGCCGTTGTCCTCGACGGAGAGCGCGAGCGTCTCGATCTCGGCGGCGGTGGAGATCAGGCCCATCTGGTCGCGCATCCACTGCACCAGCGAACCGGTGACGGCGATCGAGCCCTCGAGGGCGTAGACCGGCTTGTCGTCGCCGATGCGGTAGCCGACGGTGGTCAGCAGGCCGGAGTACGAGTTGATGATCTTCTCGCCGGTGTTCAGCAGCATGAAGGTGCCGGTGCCGTACGTCGACTTCGCCTCGCCCTCGGCGAAACAGGTCTGGCCGAACAGCGCCGCCTGCTGGTCGCCGAGCGCGGAGGCGACCGGGATGCCGCCGAGCAGGTCGCCCAGCTTGCCGCCGGTGACCTCGCCGTAGACCTCGGCGGAGGAGCGGATCTCGGGGAGCATCGCCAGCGGCACGCCGATGGACTCGGCGATCTTGTCGTCCCACTCCAGGGTGTGGAGGTTCATCAGCATGGTGCGGGAGGCGTTGGTGACGTCCGTGTAGTGCTTGCCGCCGTTGACGCCGCCGGTCAGGTTCCAGATGACCCAGGTGTCCATGGTGCCGAAGAGGATGTCGCCCGCCTCGGCGCGCTCCCGCAGGCCCTCGACGTTGTCGAGCAGCCAGCGGGCCTTGGGGCCGGCGAAGTAGGAGGCCAGCGGCAGGCCCGTCTCGCGGCGGAAGCGGTCCTGGCCGACGTTGCGGCCGAGTTCGCGGCAGAGCGCGTCGGTGCGGGTGTCCTGCCAGACGATGGCGTTGTGGACGGGCTCACCGGTGTTCTTGTCCCACAGCAGCGTCGTCTCACGCTGGTTGGTGATGCCGATGGCCTTGATGTCGTCCCGCGTGATGCCGGCCTTCTCGATGGCGCCGGCGACGACTTCCTGGACGTTGGTCCAGATCTCGTTGGCGTCGTGCTCGACCCAGCCCGGCTTCGGGAAGATCTGCTCGTGCTCCTTCTGGTCGACGGAGACGATCCGGCCGTCCCGGTCGAAGACGATGCAGCGGGAAGAGGTGGTGCCCTGGTCGATGGCGGCGATGAAGGGGCCGGCGGTGTGCGCGTCGGTCACTGTGTACTCCTGGTCTTCCGTGGATAACTGGCTGCCTGTACGGCGCTGCTGACTACGCGGTGCAGCTGGTGCTCTTAAGCAAAAGCGACGTTGTAGATGCCTGCAGCGATCGCGCCGCCGATCAGCGGACCGACCACCGGGATCCAGGCGTAGCTCCAGTCGGAGCCGCCCTTGTTGGGCAGGGGGAGGAGGGCGTGCACGATGCGGGGACCGAGGTCACGGGCCGGGTTGATCGCGTAGCCGGTCGGGCCGCCGAGGGACAGACCGATCGAGACGACGACGAGCGCGGTGACCAGGGCGCCCAGGGTGCCCAGGCCGTTGCCCTTGTCGTTCAGGCCCTGGGTGAGCACGGCGAGCACCAGTACGACGGTGCCGACGATCTCCGTGGCGAGGTTCTGCCAGGCGACCCGGATCTCCGGGCCGGTGGAGAAGACGCCCAGGACCGGGCCGGCGCCCTTCTCCTGCGCCTCGACGGCCTTGGCCGTGGTCGCCTGCGCGCCCGGGCCGCCGACGATCTCCTTGTCGGTCAGGTGTGCGTGGAACTGGCCGTAGTAGGCGACCCAGACCAGGGCGGCGCCGATGGCCGCGCCGAGCAGCTGCCCGGCCCAGTAGACCGGAACGTTGCTCCAGTCGTCGTCCTTGATCGCGAGTGCGAGGGTGACAGCCGGGTTGAGGTGGGCGCCGGAGAGGGGCGCCGAGGTGTAGACGGCCGTCAGAACGGCGAAACCCCACCCGAAGGTGATGGCGAGCCAGCCGGCGTTGCGAGCCTTGGAGGCCTTCAGCGTGACGGCGGCGCAGACGCCACCGCCGAGCAGGATGAGTATGGCGGTACCGATGGTCTCGCCGATGAAGATGTCGGAGCTGGACACCCGCGACTCCTTTGTCCTTCGTCCAGGGAAGCCGAACCCCGGGTCCCGCCGGGGGTTCGAGCGCCCTCGGGGGTGAGAGCGATGCCGGCCTTTGGCGTTGTCACACTCTAGCGCGTATTGCCGGTAGGTGTTCGACAATGCCGACCGATGGACGGGAGTCTTGCCCGGTCGTTACGTGTGCGTCAAGAGTGCTGTTATCGAAAACGCGATCGTTATTGATCGCCGCGAGTTATCGATCTTCGCGCCGGTGCGCGTGCTCTCGCCCTTTATGACCGCTTCGGGGTCGTATTGCAGGGTATGGAAAAGGCCGGAACGGCGTGGGGCCGTCCCGGCTCGGTCGTACGTGCTTTTCGGAGGCGTGGGCCCGCCCGGCGGCTCAGAAGCGCCCGGCGCCCAGATCGCGCGACACCGCGCGGGCGCAGTCGCGCACCGCCGCGATCAGCTCGGGGCGCAGCTCGCCGTCCCGCCCCAGCCGCTCCACGGCGCCGGTGACGCCGACCGCGCCCACGGGCATGCGCCGGCGGTCGTGGATGGGCGCGGCGATGGACGCCACGCCCTCCCAGGTCTCCTCGACGTCGGCGGCGTACCCGCGCGCGCGGGTGAGGTCGAGGATCTGCTCGAAGGCCTCCAGCTCGCACACCGTGCGGTCCGTGAAGGGCTTGCGGTCGGCCTCCAGGACCTCGCTGTGCGCCACCGGGTCGTAGGCCGACAGCACCTTGCCCAGGGCCGTGGAGTGCAGCGGCTGCATGGCGCCGATCTCCAGCACCTGCCGGCTGTCGTCGGGCCGGAACACGTGGTGCACGATCAGCACGCCCTGCTGGTGCAGGACCCCCAGGTGCACGCTCTCGCCGCTGGAGCGGGCCAGGTCGTCCGTCCACACCAGGGCACGTGCGCGCAGCTCGTGCACGTCCAGGTAGGTGGTGCCCAGCCGGAGTAGCTCCGCGCCCAGCTGATAGCGCCCGGAGACGTCGTCCTGCTCGACGAAGCCCTCCTGCTGGAGGGTGCGCAGGATGCCGTGCGCGGTGCCCTTGGCCAGGCCCGTGGACGAGGCGATGTCCGACAGGCCCAGCCGCCGCTCGCCGCCCGCGAGCAGTCGCAGCATCGCGGCCGCACGTTCGAGCGACTGGATGTTCCGTGCCATCGCCGTCCTGCCTCCGTCCCCTTCGACCGTCAACGCGCGGCATCAACTGCCGCCGTTCGGCAATGTCGAACACTACCGGTCCATGCCGACCTCCCGCTAATGGTCGGTCGATTCGTGTTGCGACACTCGTCTCCCGGCGGCGACCCGGCCGTCGCACGGCCGTGCCCGACCGTCCGCCACGCCGGCCTAGGCCCGTCCGGCGGCCGCCCTGCCCGTCCGCCCCGTGGACGCCCCTGACCATAAGGCCTCCGTCCCGGCTACCCTGACGGCGTGCGCGCTCCTCGGGAAGGCTCATCGCCCGCATCCTGAGGTGACGCAAAGCCGACAGCCGTCGCATCTGAGGGAGCCCTTTCATGGCCTCTGTGCCGCCGACCCCTTCCGCCGACAGCCGGACCCGTGTGTCCGCGCTCCGAGAGGCCCTGGCCACCCGTGTGGTGGTGGCCGACGGAGCCATGGGCACCATGCTCCAGGCCCAGGAGCCCACCCTCGAGGACTTCGAGAACCTCGAGGGCTGCAACGAGATCCTCAACCTCACCCGGCCGGACATCGTCCGCTCCGTGCACGAGGAGTACTTCGCCGCGGGCGTCGACTGCGTGGAAACCAACACGTTCGGCGCAAACCACTCCGCGATGGCCGAGTACGACATTCCCGAACGCGTGTACGAGCTGTCCGAGGCGGGCGCCCGCATCGCCCGTGAGACCGCCGACGCCTTCGCCGCCCGCGACGGACGCACCCGCTGGGTGCTGGGCTCGATCGGCCCCGGCACCAAGCTGCCCACCCTCGGCCACATCGACTTCACCACCCTGCGCGACGCCTACCAGCGCAACGCCGAGGGCCTCGTCGCCGGCGGCGCGGACGCGCTGATCGTCGAGACCACCCAGGACCTGCTCCAGACCAAGGCGGCCGTGCTGGGCGCCCACCGCGCCCGTGAGCTGTCCGGTCTGGACCTCCCGCTGATCGTCTCGGTGACGGTCGAGACCACCGGGACGATGCTCCTGGGCTCGGAGATCGGCGCCGCCCTGACGGCGCTGGAGCCGCTCGGCATCGACATGATCGGCATGAACTGCGCGACCGGCCCCGCCGAGATGAGCGAGCATCTGCGGTACCTGGCCCGCAACGCGCGCATCCCGCTGGCCTGCATGCCGAACGCGGGTCTGCCGGTGCTGGGCAAGGACGGCGCGAGCTACCCGCTCAGCGCGCCGGAGCTCGCCGACGCCCAGGAGAACTTCGTCCGCGACTACGGCCTGTCCCTGGTGGGCGGCTGTTGCGGCACGACGCCCGAGCACCTGCGCCAGGTCGTCGAGCGGGTCCGCGACCTCACCCCCGCGCAGCGCAGCCCGCGCCCCGAGCCGGGAGCCGCCTCCCTCTACCAGTCGGTGCCGTTCCGCCAGGACACCTCGTACCTGGCGATCGGCGAGCGCACCAACGCCAACGGCTCGAAGAAGTTCCGCGAGGCCATGCTCGCCGGCCGTTGGGACGACTGCGTGGAGATGGCCCGCGAGCAGATCCGCGAGGGCGCGCACCTGCTGGACCTGTGCGTGGACTACGTGGGCCGCGACGGCGTCGCCGACATGGAGGAGCTGGCCGGCCGTTTCGCCACCGCCTCCACCCTGCCGGTCGTCCTGGACTCCACCGAGGTGGACGTCATCCGGGCGGGGCTGGAGAAGCTCGGCGGCCGCGCGGTGATCAACTCGGTCAACTACGAGGACGGCGACGGCCCCGAGTCGCGCTTCGCCAAGGTCACCCGGCTGGCCCGTGAGCACGGCGCGGCGCTGATCGCGCTGACCATCGACGAGGAGGGCCAGGCCCGCACCCCCGAGAAGAAGGTGGAGATCGCCGAGCGGCTCATCGCCGATCTGACGGGGAACTGGGGCATCCGCGAGGAGGACATCCTCATCGACACCCTGACCTTCACCATCTGCACCGGTCAGGAGGAGTCCCGCGGCGACGGGGTCGCCACCATCGAGGCGATCCGCGAGCTCAAGCGCCGCCACCCCGACGTCCAGACCACCCTCGGCCTGTCCAACATCTCCTTCGGCCTCAACCCGGCCGCCCGCATCCTGCTGAACTCGGTCTTCCTCGACGAGTGCGTCAAGGCGGGCCTGGACTCCGCGATCGTCCACGCGTCGAAGATCCTGCCGATCGCCCGGTTCAGCGAGGAGGAGGTCCGCACGGCCCTCGACCTCATCCACGACCGCCGCAGCGAGGGCTACGACCCCCTGCAGAAGCTGATGCAGCTGTTCGAGGGCGCGACGGCCAAGTCGCTGAAGGCCGGCAGGGCCGAGGAACTGGCCGCCCTGCCGCTGGAGGAGCGCCTCAAGCGGCGCATCATCGACGGCGAGCGCAACGGCCTGGAGGCGGACCTCGACGAGGCGCTGCTCGGCCGGCCGGCGCTGGAGATCGTCAACGACACGCTCCTGGACGGCATGAAGGTGGTCGGCGAGCTGTTCGGCTCGGGCCAGATGCAGCTGCCGTTCGTGCTGCAGTCCGCGGAGGTCATGAAGGCCGCGGTGGCCCATCTGGAGCCGCACATGGAGAAGTCGGACGCGGACGGCAAGGGCACCATCGTGCTCGCCACCGTGCGCGGCGACGTCCACGACATCGGCAAGAACCTCGTCGACATCATCCTGTCCAACAACGGCTACAACGTCGTCAACCTCGGCATCAAGCAGCCGGTCTCGGCCATCCTGGACGCGGCCGCCGAGCACCGGGCCGACGTCATCGGCATGTCGGGACTGCTGGTGAAGTCCACGGTGATCATGAAGGAGAACCTGGAGGAGCTCAACCAGCGCGGTCTGGCGGCGGACTTCCCCGTCATCCTCGGCGGCGCCGCCCTGACCCGGGCCTACGTCGAGCAGGACCTGCACGAGATCTACGAGGGCGAGGTCCGCTACGCCCGCGACGCCTTCGAGGGCCTGCGCCTCATGGACGCCCTGATCGGCGTCAAGCGGGGCGTGCCCGGGGCGAAGCTGCCGGAGCTCAAGCAGCGCCGGGTCCGCGCGGCCGCCGCCGTCGAGGTCGAGGAGCGGCCGCAGGAGGGCCACGTCCGCTCCGACGTGGCCACCGACAACCCCGTCCCCACCCCGCCGTTCGAGGGCACGCGGGTCATCAAGGGCATCCAGCTCAAGGAGTACGCCTCCTGGCTCGACGAAGGCGCCCTCTTCAAGGGCCAGTGGGGACTCAAGCAGGCCCGAACCGGCGAAGGACCGACCTACGACGAACTCGTCGAGACCGAGGGCCGGCCCCGGCTGCGCGGTCTGCTGGACCGCCTCCAGACCGACAACCTCCTCGAAGCCGCCGTGGTCTACGGCTACTTCCCCTGCGTGTCCAAGGACGACGACCTGATCATCCTGGACGAACGGGGCAACGAACGCACCCGGTTCACCTTCCCGCGCCAGCGCCGCGGACGCCGCCTGTGTCTGGCCGACTTCTTCCGCCCGGAGGAGTCGGGCGAGACGGACGTCGTCGGCTTCCAGGTGGTCACCGTCGGCTCGCGGATCGGGGAGGAGACGGCCAAGCTCTTCGAGGCGAACGCCTACCGCGACTACCTCGAACTGCACGGTCTGTCCGTGCAGTTGGCGGAGGCCCTCGCCGAGTACTGGCACGCGCGCGTGCGTTCGGAGCTCGGTTTCGGCGGCGAGGACCCGGCCGGCATCGAGGACATGTTCGCCCTGAAGTACCGCGGCGCCCGCTTCTCCCTCGGTTATGGCGCCTGCCCCGACCTCGAGGACCGCGCCAAGATCGCCGAGATGCTCCAGCCCGAGCGGATCGGCGTGCACCTGTCGGAGGAGTTCCAGCTCCACCCCGAGCAGTCCACCGACGCCATCGTGATCCACCACCCCGAGGCGAAGTACTTCAACGCACGGTGACCCGCGGCCGTCACAGGCGCGCCACCGAGCACACTGATCCGATAAGTCGTACACTGGTCGGTCCACTGCAGGCCGGTTCCCCCAGCGGGAACCGGCCTGCTCGTCCCTCAAGGAGGTACGCGGATGACCAGCACGGTTCCCGCGCCAGTGACCCGCACGGCCGAGGGCTCCGCCCTGCAGGCCGTGCTCCTCGACATGGACGGCACTCTGGTGGACACCGAGGGCTTCTGGTGGGACGTCGAGGTCGAGGTCTTCGCCGGCCTCGGCCACCCCCTCGACGACTCATGGCGCCATGTCGTGGTCGGCGGCCCCATGAGTCGCAGCGCCGGGTTCCTGATCGAGGCGACCGGAGCCGACATCACGCTCGACGAACTCACCGTCCTGCTCAACGCGGGGTTCGAGGACCGCATCACCCGCCACCTGCCCCTGATGCCGGGAGCCGCCCGGCTGCTGGCCGAACTGGCCGAGCACGAGGTCGCCACGGCACTCGTGTCGGCCTCCCACCGGCGCATCATCGACCGTGTCCTGACCGCGCTCGGCGCCGAGAACTTCCGGCTCACCGTGGCCGGCGACGAGGTCGCGCGCACCAAGCCCCACCCCGACCCCTACCTGTTCGCGGCCGCGGGCCTCGGTGTGGACCCCGCCCGGTGCGCCGTCATCGAGGACACCGCGACCGGCGTCGCCTCGGCGGAGGCGGCGGGCTGCCACGTGGTGGCCGTGCCCTCCGTGGCGCCCATCACGCCGTCCGCGCGGCGCACCGTCGTCTCCTCGCTGGAACAGGTCGACCTGACTTTTCTGCGTGGCCTGATCCCGCTCCGATGATCGCCGCGCCGATCATTGGCGATCGGCCGATGACGGAAATGCCAGAGGCGTTCACCGAGCGTGAACTGCGATAGCGGGGAATTCGGCGGGCGTACCCGCGGTGGAATTCCGATCTTCACCGGCCTCTCCGCGGGGCCTAATTCCGCCCTGTCCGAACCCTGTTTCAGTATGTGAGGTTCCCCACCCGGTCGAGGGTCGACAGATGACTCTCCGTATGCTGCAGGGCCGTTGCGCAGGGTCCCGGACGCATCCTTGTGTCCCGATTGGTGAGCGGCTGTACGAATCCTTCCACTGACGGTTGTTCAGCGCGTCCGCAGCCGGTTTCGCTGCGTGATGGGGTTTCAACTCCGGTGGCCGCGAGCCGTCGTGCTGGTGCGGACTAATCTCATTGCGAGAACATCGCCCCACCCCCGTGATCCGCAGCGCCACCCCTGCATGCCGGATACACGGACCGACAGCTCTGGAGAAACTCGAGCATGAACCGTAAGACTTTGGTGCTGCCGGCCGTGGTCGGTCTGCTCGCGCCCGCGCTCGCGGCCTGCGGCGGAACCGACGGCGGGAGCGGCAGCGGCGACGCCATCGTCGTCGGCACCACCGACCGGTTCATCGCCACGAAGGACGCCCCGGCCCCGCTGGACCCCGCGTACTCCTACGACGTCGGCACCTGGAACATCCTGCGCCAGACCGTGCAGACCCTGATGATCCAGCCCAAGGGCGAGGGCGAGCCCGTCCCCGAGGCCGCCCAGAGCTGCGGCTTCACCGACACCGGCAACGAGCGCTACTCCTGCAAGCTGCGCGGCGGTCTGAAGTTCGCCAACGGCGACGACATCACCGCCGAGGACGTCAAGTTCTCCATCGAGCGCGCCCGCACCATCAAGGCCGACTCCGGCGTCTTCGCCCTGCTGTCCACGATCGACACCATCGAAACCCAGGGCGACAACGAAGTCATCTTCCACCTCAAGACCGCCGACGCCACCTTCCCCTTCAAGCTGTCGACCCCGGTCGCCGGCATCGTCAACCCCGACGACTACACGAAGGACAAGCTGCGCGACGGCTTCTCGGTCGACGGCTCCGGCCCCTACATCCTCAAGGCCGAGACCGACGGCGATGAGATGACCAAGGCCGTGTTCACCAAGAACCCCCACTACAAGGGGACGCTGACGGTGAACAACGACGAGGTCGACATGGTCTCCTTCAAGGACGCCGACGCCATGGGCACCGCCATCGAAAAAGGCGACATCGACCTCATGACGCGCACCATGTCGCCGGAGCAGATCCGCAAGCTCTCCGACGCCTCCGCCGACGCGGACATCGACCTGGTCGAGCTGAACGGCCTCGAGATCCGCTACCTCGCCTTCGACACCACGGACCCGGCGGTCAAGTCCAAGGCCGTGCGCCAGGCGATGGCCCAGATCATCAACCGCGGCCAGCTCGTCTCCGAGGTGTACGGCTCCCAGGCCGAACCTCTCTACTCGCTGGTCCCGGCCACCCTCACCGGCCACTCCAACTCGTTCTTCAACACCTACGGCGACCCGAACGTCGGCAAGGCCAAGTCCCTGCTGGCCGACGCGGACATCACCACCCCGGTGAAGCTGACGCTGAACTACACGACCGACCACTACGGTCCGGCCACCAAGCAGGAGTTCGAGACGCTGCAGAAGCAGCTGAACGCCAGCGGCCTGTTCGACGTCGCCATCAAGGGCACCCCCTGGGAGTCGTTCGTCCCGGCCGAGCGCAAGGGCGAGTACGCCGTCTACGGCATGGGCTGGTTCCCCGACTTCCCCGACGCCGACAACTTCGTCGCGCCGTTCCTGGACAAGGACAACTTCCTCAAGTCCCCGTACGCCAACAGCGACATCATCAACAAGCTGATCCCGGCCTCCCGCCGCGAGGCCGACCGCCTCGGCGCCGCCAAGAGCCTCACCGAGGTCCAGGACATCGTCGCCAAGGACGTCCCGATCCTGCCGCTGTGGCAGGGCAAGCAGTACGTCGCCGCCAACAACGACGTCACGGGCACCGCGTACGCGCTGAACTCCTCCGCGACCCTGCAGCTGTGGGAACTCGGCCGAGGCACCAGCAACTGACCGAGCCCTTGAAGGCCCGGGGCCCGGGACGGCGGCCCCGGTATGACGAGAACCGACGACAAGGCATTTCGTGAACATGCGTAACCAGTGGCCAGTCCTGCCGATCATGGCGGGACTGGCCTCGGGCCTGCTGACAGGCTGCGGCTCCCAGAACTCGGGCTCCGGAAGCGATCCTTCCTCGGTGGTCCTGGGAATGTCCGACAAGGTCCTGGCCACCGACCCCGCGTCCGGCTACGACCCCGGCTCCTGGCTGTTGTTCAACAACGTCTTCCAGTCCCTGCTCAGCTTCCCCAAGGGCGGCACGGAACCCCAGCCGGACGCGGCCCAGGAGTGCTCCTTCAACGACACGAGGGCCCAGGTCTACTCGTGCACCCTGAAGGACGGCCTGACGTTCAGCAACGGCGACGCGCTCACCTCGGAGGACGTCAAGTTCTCCTTCGACCGCATGCTGAAGATCAACGACGACTCCGGCCCGGCGATCATGTTCCCCATGCTCGACAAGGTCGAGACCCCCGACGCCAAGACCGTCGTCTTCAAGCTCAAGGTCCCCGACGCGACCTTCCCCAGCAAGATCGCCTCGGGCGCCGGCTCCATCGTCGACCACCGGGAATACGACGCCGACGGCCTGCGCGAGGACGGCGCCGCCGTCGGATCCGGCCCCTACAAGCTGGACTCCTTCGACGACGGCGAAGCGGTCTTCTCCGTCAACGAGAACTACAAGGGCACCGCCGGCGACCCCCAGAACGCCGGCATCACCCTGAAGTTCTTCGGCGGCGACCAGAAGGCCCTCAAGGAGGCCCTCCTCGCGGGCGACGTCGACATCGCCTACCGAGGCCTCACCGCGGCCGACATCTCCGACATCCAGCAGAGCACCGGCGACGCCGGCGCGGAGGTCGTCGAGGGCAGCAGCGCCGAGGTCCAGCACCTCGTCTTCAACATGGCCGACCCCGTCGCCGGAAAGCTCGGCGTCCGCCAGGCCATAGCGCACCTCATCGACCGCGAAGCCCTCATCAAGACCGTCTACCAGGGCACCGCCGACCCCCTCTACTCGATCGTCCCGGCCGGCATCGCCGGACACAACACCGCCTTCTTCGACCGCTACGGCTCCCGCCCCTCCCGGGCCAAGGCCGCCGCCGCACTCGCGGACGAGAACATCACCGGCAAGGTGAAGCTCACCCTCTGGTCCACCCCCTCCCGCTACGGCCCCGCCACCGACCAGGAACTGACGGCCCTCGCCGCCCAGCTCAACGCCAGCGGCCTGTTCGACGCCGACGTCAAGTCCGTGGCCTACGGCCAGTACGAGAAGGACATCGCCGCCGGCAAGTACGGCGTCTACGTCAAGGGCTGGGTGCCCGACTACCCGGACGCCGACAACTTCACCTCGCCCTTCTTCGGCAAGGGCAACGTCCTCGACAACAACTTCACGGACGACACCCTGACCGGCACGCTCATCCCGCGCACCGCCGCCCAGAGCGACCGCACCGCCACCGACGCCGACTACGGGCGGATCCAGAACATCGTCGCCGAACAGGTGCCCGTCCTGCCCGTCTGGCAGGCCAAGCAGTACGCGGTCGTCGGCGAGAACGTCTACGGCCTGGAGAACTGCCTGGACGCCTCCACCGTGTTCCGCTTCTGGGAACTCAGCAAGAGCTGAGCCACCGCGCACGAAACGACGAAGGGCGCCCCCCGTCGGACAGGGGGCGCCCTTCGCCGTACCCGCGCTCCCGCGCCCCGGGCCTGGTGCAGCGCCCGGGACGTACAGCGCGCCAGGCACCTACTGCGCGCCCGGGCGCACCAGACCGCTCTCGTACGCGTACACCGCCGCCTGCACCCGGTCACGCAGCCCCAGCTTCGTCAGCACATGCCCCACATGCGTCTTCACCGTGGTCTCGCTGACGAACAGGTCCGCGGCGATCTCGGCGTTCGACAGACCCCGCGCCACCAGCTTCAGCACCTCCACCTCACGATCGGTGAGCGTGTGCAGCGTGTCCGGCACCGGCTCCTCCCCCGACGGCAGATGCGTGGCGTACTTGTCCAGCAGCCGGCGCGTGATGCTCGGCGCCAGCATCGCCTCACCCGAGGCCACCACCCTGATCGCCTGCACCAGCTCGTTGGCCGGCGCGTCCTTCAGCAGGAACCCGCTGGCCCCCGCCCGCAACGCCTCCACCACGTACTCGTCGAGATCGAACGTCGTCAGCACCAGCACCTTCGCCGGTCCGTCCCGCCCGGGACCGGTGATCTGCCGGGTCGCCTCCACCCCGTCCATCCGCGGCATACGGATGTCCATCAACACCACGTCGGGCTGCAACGCCCGCACCTGGTCGAGCGCCTGCAGACCGTCTCCGGCCTCACCGACGACCGCGATGTCCTGCTCGGCCTCCAGGATCATCCGGAAGCCGGTGCGCAACAGCGGTTGGTCGTCGACCAGTAGGACGCGGATGGCCACGTGAATCTCCTTCTCTAGCCCGGCCCCATTCTGCCCTGCGCCCCACCCTCCGACTCGGCCGCCCTCACCGCCGGCGTCACCGCGAGCGGATACGGCGGGGGAGTACCGCCGAACTCCGGACAGTGCGCCTGGTGATCGCACCAACCGCACAGCTTCGTCGGCCGGGGCCGCCACTCACCCGTCTCCGTCGCCAGCCGGATCGCCTCCCACAGCGCCAGCAGCTTGCGCTCCACCCGCTCCAGATCCGAAAGGACCGGGTCGTAGGTCAGCACGTCCCCACTGCCCAGGTAGACCAGTTGCAGCCGCCGCGGGATCACGTTCTTCAGCCGCCACACCACCAGCGCGTAGAACTTCATCTGGAACAGCGCGCCCTCGGCGTACTCCGGCCGCGGCGCCTTGCCCGTCTTGTAGTCGACGATCCGCACCTCCCCGGTCGGCGCCACGTCGACCCGGTCGATGATCCCGCGCAGTCGCAGGCCCGACTCCAGCTCCGCCTCCACGAACAGCTCGCGCTCGGCCGGCTCCAGCCGCGTCGGGTCCTCCAGCGTGAACCAGCGCTCGACCAGCCGCTCCGCCTCCGCGAGCCAGCCCGCCAGCCGCTCGCCCTCCGGATCGTCGGCGAACAGCTCCACCACCTCCGGCCGCGACTCCCGCAACCGGTCCCACTGACCCGGAATCAGAGACTTCGCCCGCGGCGCGGTCCGCTCGGACGCCGGCGCGTCGAACAACCGCTCGAGGACCGCGTGCACCAGCGTCCCCTTCGTCGCCGCCGGACTCGGCTTCTCCGGCAACCGGTCGATCACCCGGAACCGGTACAGCAGCGGACACTGCATGAAATCACCGGCCCGCGAGGGCGAGAGCGAGGACGGCGCCACGGCGACGACGCCCGCCGCCTCCGGCACGACCGCCGTCACGCCCGCCGGATCCTCCACGACACCGCCGTCGCCCACCCGGGCGACACCCTCGCTGCTGCTCTCCATGACCACAGACCTTACGGCCCGCCACTGACAGTCACCCAGCCCCGCACCCCGCCGCACCCCGGACACCGGCGACCGGCGGGGAAACACTGGGGGTGCCGGGGCGGAACACGCCTCGACTGCCGCATACCATCGGTCACAGACCCTCCCGCCCGGCCCGGGCGGGAGACGCTTCGAACGAGGGGACACCGTGGTGGAAAGCGGCGGGAGCGGGCGACCGCGGCCGGACAACGAACAGCCGGCCGAGCACCCCGCGACACCTGCGTCCCCGGCCACCGACCTCGCGCACACCCCGGACACGCCGAAGCCCGAGGGCGCCACCCCCGCCACGAACGCGACGCCGGGCCGGCCCCCCGCCGAGGGCGAACCCACGCCCACGGCCGAGCCCGCCCCGCCCGCCGACGGCCAGGACACCCCGCAGCGGCGCCCCGACCCCGGGCCCGCGAACGACACGGCCGACACCGACGACCCCCCGGCCACCGGAGCCACCGCGGACACCAGCGGGCCCGGCGACCCGGACGACGACGACACCGAGGCCCGGCGACCCGCACCCCCCGCCCTCACCAAGGGCCCCCCGCCGCCCCGCCCCCCGGAGCAGCCCCGCGGCGGCCTCCTCATGGGGCGCCCCTTCGGCGTGCCCGTCTACGTCGCCCCCAGCTGGTTCCTCGTCGCCGCCCTCATCACCTGGGTCTTCGGCGGCCAGCTCGACCGCGTGCTGCCCGAACTCGGCGCCGCCCGCTACCTCGTCTCCCTCTTCTTCGCCGTCGCCTTCTACGCCTCCGTACTCATCCACGAACTCGCCCACACCCTCGCCGCCCTCCGCTTCAAACTCCCCGTGCGCCGCATCCAGCTCCAGTTCTTCGGGGGCGTCTCCGAGATCGAGAAGGAAGCCGAGACCCCCGGCCGCGAGTTCTGGCTCGCCTTCGTCGGCCCTCTGCTGTCCCTCGCCCTGTCCGGCGTCTTCTACCTCGCCATGCAGCCCGTCCAACGCGGCACCGTCCCGGGCGTCCTGCTGGCCGGCCTGATGATCTCCAACCTCATCGTCGCCGCCTTCAACCTCCTGCCCGGCCTCCCCCTGGACGGCGGCCGCATGCTCCGCGCCGTCGTCTGGAAGATCACCGGCAAACCCATGAGCGGCACCATCGCCGCCGCCTGGGTCGGCCGCGCCCTCGCCGTCTCCGTCCTCATCGGCCTGCCCCTCCTCACCCAGTCCGGCGCCCTCGGCTCCGGTGCCGAGGACAGCGTCGGCATGGACACCGTCACCGACGCCCTCCTCGCCGCCATCCTCGCCGCGATCATCTGGACCGGCGCCGGCAACAGCCTGCGCATGGCCCGCCTGCGCGAACACCTCCCCGAACTGCGCGCCCGCACCCTCACCCGCCGCGCCGTCCCCGTCGAGACCCACACCCCGCTCTCCGAAGCCCTCCGCCGCGCCAACGACGCCGGCGCCCGCGCCCTCGTCGTCGTCGACGCCCACGGCGAACCCCTCTCCCTCGTCCGCGAGGCCGCCATCGTCGGTGTCCCCGAACACCGCCGCCCCTGGGTCGCCGTCAGCGGCCTCGCCCAGGACCTCACCGACGGCATGCGCGTCTCCGCCGAGCTCGCTGGCGAAGACCTCCTCGACGTCCTGCGCGCCACCCCCGCCACCGAATACCTCGTCGTCGAGGAGACCGGAGAGATCTTCGGCGTCCTGTCCGCCGCCGACGTCGAACGCGCCTTCGTCAAAGCGATGGCCCGCCCCAGCTGAGCACCGGGGCCGCCGACCCGGCGGCCCCGCCCCCATGGTCGGCGGCCCCGCCAAACGCCGGTAGGCTGTTCACATGTCCGAACCGACCGGTGCCGCCCGCAGGCGCGGGCCCTTCAAGGTCGGGGACCAGGTTCAGCTGACCGACCCCAAGGGCCGCCACTACACGTTCACGCTCGAAGCCGGGAAGAACTTCCACACCCACAAGGGTTCCTTCCCGCACGACGAACTGATCGGCGCACCCGAGGGCAGCGTTGTCCGCACCACCGGGAACGTCGCCTACCTCGCGCTGCGCCCCCTGCTCCCCGACTACGTCCTGTCCATGCCCCGCGGGGCAGCCGTCGTCTACCCCAAGGACGCGGGGCAGATCCTCGCCTTCGCCGACATCTTCCCCGGCGCACGCGTCGTCGAAGCCGGCGTCGGCTCCGGCTCGCTGAGCAGCTTCCTGCTGCGCGCCATCGGCGACCACGGCATGCTGCACTCCTACGAGCGCCGCGAGGACTTCGCCGAGATCGCCCAGCAGAACGTGGAGCGCTACTTCGGCGGCCCCCACCCCGCATGGCAGCTCACCGTCGGCGACCTCCAGGACAACCTGAGCGACAGCGACGTCGACCGCGTCATCCTCGACATGCTCGCCCCCTGGGAATGCCTCGAAGCCGTCTCCAAGGCACTCGTCCCCGGCGGCATCCTCTGCTGCTACGTCGCCACCACCACCCAGCTCGCCCGGACCGTCGAGTCCATCCGCGAGATCGGCTGCTTCAACGAGCCGACCTCCTGGGAGACGATGATCCGCAACTGGCACATCGAGGGCCTCGCCGTCCGTCCCGACCACCGGATGATCGGCCACACCGGCTTCCTCCTCACCGCCCGCCGCCTGGCGGACGGCGTCGAGCCGCCCATGCGCCGCCGCCGCCCCGCCAAGGGCGCCTACGGCGAGGACTACTCCGGCCCCAACGCCGACGGAGGCAGCGGCCGCTGACCCGGCCCCGCACAACCCCCCAACGACAAGGCGCCGTGGCCGAGTTCCCGCACCACACCGGGAACTCGGCCACGGCGCCTCGCCAGTTGACCCGCGCGCAGAACACCACACCGCGGCGTCCGAAATCCCGCACCCCCGCCGTTCCCCCACCCTGTGACGTGTGGCACGATGCTGGCCAATCCCACCCCCACCGGCACAGCCACCGCAGGAGACACTCCTAGTGCAGCACTCCGCCGTCCCGGAACTGGCACACACCCATACCCGGCCCATCCACTGGGTCGCGACCGCCACCGCCGTCGCCGGCGTGGTCGCCCTCTCCTCGCTGCTGCAACCCAAACCCGCGACAGCCGCCCAGACCGCCGGCCCCGCCGCCAGGCCCGCCGCCGCGGCGCCCGCCACCACCGGCGTCGACTTCCCCCTCGACTGCGGACCCGTCACCGCCCTCGTCGTGAAGAAGGCCACCGGCGACCTGGACGGCGACGGCGCCCCCGAAACAGTCGCCGTCGTGCACTGCGACGCCCCCATGGGCACCCCGCCCGACGGCGTCTACGTCCTCACCCACGACACCGGCCACACCCACGCGCGCGTGGTCGCCACTCTCGTCGACCCCAAGGACCGCAACACCGTCACCAGCCTCGCCATCACCGACGAGACCGTCCACGCCACCCTCCTCGGCTACTCCACCCCCGACGTACCCAGTTGCTGCCCCGACCTCAAGGACAGCGCCGCATGGCACTGGAAGGACGACAGGTTCATCCGCTCCACACCCGCCGGCGCCCAGAACGTCTGACACCGGCCATCCGCCCTGTGAGAAATCAGACAGAGATCACACCGGGCGTCCGTGCACTCACTCCGCGTCAGGGCCGTAGACCTCGACCCCGTCCGAAACCCGACGCACATGAATGCAGTCACCCGGACACTCCCGCGCCGAGTCCACCACGTCCGTCAACAACGGCAACGGCACCGGCGTCACAGCCCCCTTGGCCTGCAACAGCTCGTCCTGCGCGCTCTTGACGTACGCCAGGCCGTCGATGTCCAGCTCGAACACCTCGGGCGCGTACTGCGCGCAGATCCCGTCACCGGTACAGAGATCCTGATCGATCCAGACCTCCAGGGCCTCCTCGCCGACACCGGCCTCCTGCTGCACGCCCATAACTCCTGCCGTTTATCGTCGAGCCGCCAGGGAACCATGCAGGCTCTGACGGGTGTTGAACACTTCGACCCTACCCTCGGCCGCTTTCCAATCATGTTCGGTGGGTATTCCCCTGGCGTGAGGGAGAGCGCAAGGGTGAAGATCGGACACACCCCTACAGTCTTTGTGATCTAGGGGTTTCAATCGACACCCACCCAGGTAGGGTCTGGAAGCGTCCAGCTCCCCTTGGAGGAGGTGAGGACCGTGGCAGCCCACGACGACGACATGAACCGCGGCATCCGCCCGGGACGAGGGTCCGACGACCCGTCCGGGCAGATTGCCTACCTTGAGCAGGAGATCGCCGTCCTGCGACGCAAGCTCGCCGACTCTCCGCGACACACGAGGATTCTCGAAGAGCGGATCGTCGAGCTGCAGACCAACCTGGCCGGCGTGTCCGCCCAGAACGAGCGACTGGCGAACACACTCCGCGAGGCCCGCGACCAGATCGTGGCCCTCAAGGAGGAAGTCGACCGGCTCGCGCAGCCGCCGGCCGGCTTCGGAGTCTTCCTCACGGCGAACGAGGACGGCACCGCCGACATCTTCACCGGCGGCCGCAAACTCCGCGTGAACGTCAGCCCCAGCGTCGAACTCGACGAACTGCGGCGCGGCCAGGAAGTCATGCTCAACGAGGCGCTCAACGTGGTCGAGGCCATGGAGTACGAGCGCGTCGGCGACATCGTCACCCTCAAGGAGATCCTCGAGGACGGCGAACGCGCCCTGGTGCTCGGGCACACCGACGAGGAACGGGTGGTCAGGCTCGCCGAGCCTCTGCTGGACGTCACCATCCGCCCCGGCGACGCCCTCCTGCTCGAACCCCGATCCGGCTACGTCTACGAGATCGTCCCCAAGAGCGAGGTCGAGGAACTCGTCCTCGAAGAGGTCCCCGACATCGGCTACGAGCAGATCGGCGGCCTCGGCGGACAGATCGAGATGATCCGCGACGCCGTCGAGCTCCCCTACCTCTACCCCGACCTCTTCAAGGAGCACGAGCTGCGCCCGCCCAAGGGCGTCCTGCTCTACGGACCCCCCGGATGCGGCAAGACGCTCATCGCCAAGGCCGTCGCCAACTCGCTGGCCAAGAAGGTCGCCGAAGTCACCGGCCAGGCCACCGGCAAGAGCTTCTTCCTCAACATCAAGGGCCCCGAGCTCCTCAACAAGTACGTCGGCGAGACCGAGCGACAGATCCGCCTCGTCTTCCAGCGTGCTCGTGAGAAGGCCTCCGAGGGCACCCCCGTCATCGTCTTCTTCGACGAGATGGAGTCCCTCTTCCGCACCCGTGGCTCCGGCGTCAGCTCCGACGTCGAGAACACCATCGTCCCGCAGCTCCTCGCCGAGATCGACGGCGTCGAAGGCCTGCAGAACGTGGTCGTCATCGGCGCCTCCAACCGCGAGGACATGATCGACCCCGCGATCCTGCGCCCCGGCCGCCTGGACGTGAAGATCAAGATCGAGCGCCCGGACGCCGAAGCGGCCAAGGACATCTTCCAGAAGTACCTCACCGAACGCCTGCCCCTGCACTCCGAGGACGTCGGCGAACACGGCGGCGACAAGACCACCACCGTCCAGAGCATGATCCAGACGGCAGTGGAACACATGTACGCCGAATCCGAGGAAAACCGCTTCCTGGAAGTCACCTACGCCAACGGCGACAAGGAAGTCCTCTACTTCAAGGACTTCAACTCCGGCGCCATGATCGAGAACATCGTCGGCCGCGCCAAGAAGATGGCCATCAAGGACTTCCTCGACCACAACCAGAAGGGCCTGCGCGTCTCCCACCTCCTCCAGGCATGCGTGGACGAGTTCAAGGAGAACGAGGACCTTCCCAACACCACCAACCCCGACGACTGGGCCCGAATCTCCGGCAAGAAGGGCGAACGGATCGTCTACATCCGCACCCTCATCACCGGAAAGCAAGGCGCAGACACCGGACGCTCCATCGACACGGTGGCGAACACCGGACAGTACCTGTAAAACCAGGGCGGCTGCGGGTGCCCACCACGGGTACCCGCAGCCGACTGCTTTCCAGGCCACGGCTGGAGCAAGGCAATGACGCAAATGATCTCCCCACCAGCGCAGAGGCGTTCTAGGCTCTTCCGTACCGCCGGGTCGCGCAGTGCGGGGACGGGCACCGCACACGCACCGGAGCACCACCGGTATCTGAGCGGCGCCCACGACCGAGGGTGCCGCCGGGCAAGGAGGGCCGCATGACCGTACGGCGAGTAATGGGCATCGAGACGGAGTACGGCATCTCCGTCCCCGGCCACCCCAACGCCAATGCCATGCTCACCTCGTCCCAGATCGTCAACGCCTACGCGGCGGCGATGCACCGGGCCCGCCGGGCCCGCTGGGACTTCGAGGAGGAGAATCCGCTGCGGGACGCCCGAGGCTTCGACCTCGCCCGGGAGGCCGCCGACTCCAGCCAGCTCACCGACGAGGACATCGGCCTCGCCAACGTCATCCTCACCAACGGCGCACGCCTCTACGTCGACCACGCACACCCCGAATACAGCTCTCCCGAGGTCACCAACCCCCGCGACGCCGTCCTGTGGGACAAGGCCGGCGAACGCATCATGGCCGAGGCCGCCGAACGCGCCGCCGCACTCCCCGGCGCCCAGCCCATCCACCTCTACAAGAACAACACCGACAACAAGGGCGCCTCCTACGGCACGCACGAGAACTACCTGATGAAGCGCGAGACCGCCTTCTCGGACATCGTGCGCCACCTCACCCCGTTCTTCGTCTCCCGCCAGGTCTTCGCCGGCGCGGGCCGCGTGGGCATCGGCCAGGACGGCCACGAACACGGCTTCCAGCTAAGCCAGCGCGCCGACTACTTCGAGGTCGAGGTCGGCCTCGAGACGACGCTGAAGCGCCCCATCATCAACACCCGTGACGAACCGCACTCCGACGCGGAGAAGTACCGCCGCCTCCACGTGATCATCGGCGACGCCAACCTCTCCGAGATCTCGACGTACCTGAAGCTCGGCACCACGGCCCTGGTCCTGTCGATGATCGAGGACGGTTTCATCGCCGTCGACCTGGCCGTCGACCAACCCGTCCGTACCCTCCACCAGGTCTCCCACGACCCGAGCCTCAAGCGCCTGGTCACCCTCCGCAGCGGCCGCACGCTCACCGCCGTCCAGCTCCAGATGGAGTACTACGAGCTGTCGCGCAAATACGTGGAGGAGCGCTTCGGCGCGGACGCCGACGACCAGACCAAGGACGTCCTCGCCCGCTGGGAGGACACCCTCACCCGCCTGGAGAACGACCCCATGAGCCTCGCCGGCGAACTGGACTGGGTCGCCAAGCGGGAGGTCATGGAGGGCTACCGGCGCCGTGACGGCCTCGACTGGGACGCCGCGCGTCTCCACCTCGTCGACCTCCAGTACGCCGACGTGAGGGCCGAGAAGGGCCTCTACAACCGCCTCGTGGCCCGCGGCCGCATCAAGCGCCTCCTGGACGAGGCAGAGGTCGAGCGGGCCGTCACGAAGCCCCCGGAGGACACCCGCGCCTACTTCCGCGGCCGCTGCCTGGAGCAGTACGCCGACGACGTCGCCGCGGCCTCCTGGGACTCGGTGATCTTCGATCTGCCGGGCCGGGATTCGCTCCAGCGCGTCCCAACCCTCGAACCCCTTCGCGGAACGCGAAATCACGTCAAGGCGCTCCTGGACCGCTGCCGCACGGCAGAAGACCTGGTCAGGGTCCTTTCGGGCGGCTGAACCGTGATCGGGCCGGAACCTGCCGGGCAGGGTGGAACGACCCCTGGCCGGGAATCATCGAGATGGCCCTCGTACGTTGACGCAACTGCGGGGCCGATGTCGGACCCGGCTTGTAGGGTCTGATCATCACCGATCGGCAGGAATGCCGACCTGTCGACCATGTCGGGCGAAAGAGCGGGGTGAGTGTTATGGCGACCAAGGACACCGGCGGAGGCCAGCAGAAGGCGACACGCTCCACGGAGGAGGTCGAGGAGCAGGCCGCGGAGACGCAGGGCTCCGAGGACCTCAAGGAGCGCCAGGAGAAGCTGAGCGACGACGTGGACTCGGTTCTGGACGAGATCGACGACGTACTCGAGGAAAATGCCGAGGATTTCGTGCGCTCCTTCGTGCAAAAAGGCGGCGAGTAGCCTTCGAATCGAAGGTAGCGGGGGCTTCGGGGTCGACCATGGATGAGGACGCGAAGCGCTGCTCGCGGCGCAAGCAGTACACGTCGCGAGCAGCGTTCGCGAGCAACAGATCAACGCGTGACGGGCTTCAGGCCTACTGCCGGGCGTGCGCGGCCTCGTACCACCAGGAGCGTCAGGTCGCGAAAGGCCGGAACGTTCGCCCGAGTGTCGTTGTGCCTGAAGACCACACGTCTCACCGCACGTGCGGTGAGATCGAGCCGCACAGTGAGTGGACGTGGAATCGAAGCGCTCCTGACGGCCTGGCGAGGCTTCTCAAAAAGGGGCTCTGCGTGATCTGCCTGAAAGCCCCGGCCGTCCATGTGGATCACCGCCACAAGGCGGGTAGGGTCCGTGGCGTACTGTGCTTCAACTGCAATTCGGCCATCGGCAAGTTGGGAGACGACCCCGACGCTGTTCGTCGGGCAGCCGCCTACCTGGAGGGAACTTCGTGGAAGCCAACACTCGTAGCACCGGGCGTCTACCAGCTGCCTTCCTGACGCCTGGGTCCTCGTCCTTCATGGACTTCCTCTCCGAGCACCAGCCGGAGATGCTGCCCGGCAAGCGGCAGCTTCCTCCGACGCAGGGTGTGATCGAGGCTCCGCACGGGACGACGATCGTGGCCGTCACGTTCCCCGGCGGGGTCGTGCTGGCCGGTGACCGTCGGGCCACGATGGGCAACGTCATCGCGCAGCGCGACATCGAGAAGGTGTTCCCGGCCGACGAGTACTCGGCCGTGGGCATCGCCGGCACCGCGGGCCTGGCCGTCGAGATGGTGAAGCTGTTCCAGCTGGAGCTGGAGCACTTCGAGAAGGTCGAGGGGGCGCAGCTCTCGCTGGAGGGCAAGGCCAACCGCTTGTCGACCATGATCCGGTCCAATCTGGGCATGGCGATGCAGGGTCTGGCGGTCGTGCCGTTGTTCGCGGGATTCGACGTGGACCGGGACCGGGGCCGGATCTTCTCGTACGACGTGACGGGCGGTCGTTCCGAGGAGCATCACTACGCGGCGACCGGCTCCGGTTCGATCTTCGCGCGTGGGGCGATGAAGAAGCTCTACCGTGAGGATCTGTCCGAGGAGCAGGCCACGACGTTGGTGGTGCAGGCTCTGTACGACGCGGCCGACGACGATTCGGCGACCGGCGGTCCCGATGTCGCTCGCCGGATCTACCCGATCGTCACCGTGATCACCGAGGACGGTTTCCGTCGGCTGACCGACGAGGAGTCGTCGGGGATCGCCCGTTCCATTCTCGAGCGCCGCCTGGAGCAGCCGGACGGCCCGCGTGCCGCTCTGCTGTAGCCGGCGGCCTCGTTCTTGTCCCAGGTGATCCAGTGACTTCGACAGAAAGGGACGGATAACCGGTGTCGACGCCGTTCTATGTCTCACCCCAGCAGGCGATGGCGGATCGCGCGGAGTACGCGCGCAAGGGCATCGCCCGTGGCCGCAGCCTGGTCGTGCTGCAGTATGCCGACGGCATCGTGTTCGTCGGCGAGAATCCGTCCCGTGCGCTGCACAAGTTCAGCGAGATCTATGACCGGATCGGTTTTGCGGCCGCCGGCAAGTACAACGAGTACGAGAATCTGCGGATCGGCGGTGTGCGTTATGCCGATCTGCGTGGTTACACCTATGACCGTGATGATGTGACCGCTCGCGGTCTGGCCAACGTGTACGCCCAGACGTTGGGCACGATCTTCTCGTCGGCGGGTGAGAAGCCCTACGAGGTGGAACTGGTCGTGGCGGAGGTCGGTGAGACTCCGGACGGCGATCAGATCTACCGGCTGCCGCATGACGGGTCGATCGTCGACGAGCACGGTTCGGTGGCGGTGGGCGGCAATGCCGAGCAGATCAGCAGTTACCTGGATCAGCGTCATCAGGACGGGATGAGCCTGGCCGATGCGTTGAAGCTGGCTGTGCAGGCGTTGTCGCGGGACACCAACGGCACGCAGCGCGAGATTCCGGCGGAGCGGCTCGAGGTGGCGGTGCTGGACCGTACTCGGCCGCAGCAGCGGAAGTTCAAGCGGATCGTGGGCCGTCAGCTGGGCCGCTTGCTGGAGACGGACGGTGCGTCGACGGAGGCGGAGAGCTCCGAGGAGGAGTAGTCCGGTTCGGGTCTTCCGCGTCGCGTGAGTCCTTTGTGTGCCCCGGTCGGGTCGTCGGCCGGGGCACAGGGCGTTTCAGGGGGCGCTGGGCGGGGCCGTGGAGGCTCGTACGACGAGGTGGACGGGGATGTCCGCGGCGTCCGGTGCGCGGCCCTCCAGGACGTCGAGGAGGGCTTGCATGCCGCGTTCGCCGAAGAGTTCGGCGTCGAGTCGTACGGTGGTGAGTTCGGGGTCGAGGGCGGTGGCCAGGGCGAGGTCGTCGAGGCCGGTGACGGAGATGTCGTCGGGGATGCGCAGGCCGAGGCGGCGGGCGGCCTTGTAGGCGCCGGCGGCGAGTTTGTCGTCGTCGCAGACGACGGCCGTGGGGCGGGGGCCGGGGGCGGAGAGGGCTGTTTCGGCGGCGCCGCGGGCTTCGTCGATGGAGATGGGGGCGGGTGCGGTGCGCAGGGTCGTGCCGGGCGTGGCGCGGATGCGGGCGGTGAGTTCGTGTGCGCGTACCTCGAAGGTCCAGGAGGGGACGTCGGCGGCGAGGTGGAGGAAGTGCCGGTGGCCGAGGCCGAGGAGGTGGTCGGCGATCTGGCGGGCGCCGTCGGCGATGTCGAGGTTGACGGTCGCGGCGCCGAGGCTGCCGTGGGGGTCGCTGTCGAGCATGACGAGGGGGAGCTGGTCGCCGCGGATGGCGGTGAGGGCGTCGGCGGCCATGGAGGAGGCGAGGACGCCGTCGAGAGCGGCCTGGGCGGAGGCGAAGGGATCGCGGGCGGGGCCGACGCCTTCGGGGGAGGGGTAGAGGACGACGCCGAAGCCGTGGTCGGCGGCTACGCGTGCGGCGCCGGTGTAGACGCCGGCGTAGAACTCGGTGGTGAGGGCGGGGACGACGAGCAGGACGGTGCGGGTGCGGCCGAGGCGGAGGTTGCGGGCGGCGAGGTTGGGGCGGTAGCCGAGTTCGCGGGCGGCCTGGCGTACGCGTTCGGCGGTGGTCTCGGCGACGCGGCCGCGCCACTTGTCGCCGAGGACGAGGGAGACGGCGGCCTGGGAGACGCCTGCGGCCTGGGCGACGTCGCGGCTCGTGGGGCGTGTGCTACCTCGTGCCACGGTGGGCCTGCTCCTTCGTCTGGACTCGTGAACAGCGCACATGGTACGTATGACAAGAGGCGTTATACGTAAAACTTCGAGGTGGCTCACCGCCTCGGTCGAGCCGACGGAGGCGGGACATTGGCCGCGGGATACCTGGAGATCCTCAGGGCGAAGCACGCCGCCAGGCTGTTGGCGGGCACGCTCGTGGGCCGGTTGCCCAATGCCACGGCCGCGATCGCGATCGTGCTGTTCGTGCGCGCGCAGGGCGGTTCGTACAGCCTCGCGGGGGCGCTGGCGGCGGTGTACGGCGTCGCCAACGCCGTCGGGCAGCCGTTGCTGGGCCGGCTGGTCGACGTGTACGGGCAGCCGCGGGTGCAGTTGCCGGCCGCGCTCGCCTCGGCGCTGGCCATGGCCGTCTTCGCCCTCACCGGCACCGATCCGCTGCCGTCGGCGTACGCGGCGGTGGCCGCGGCCGGGCTCTTCACGCCGCCCCTGGAGGGCGGTCTGCGCGCCCTGTGGCCGGCGGTGCTGCGTCGTGAGGACCAGGTGCACACGGCCTACGCGATGGACGCGGTCGCCCAGGAGGTGATGTTCACCGTCGGGCCGCTGCTGGTGACGCTGTGCGTGTCGGTGTGGTCGGCGCAGGGGGCCCTGCTGGTGCTGAACGCGGTGGGGGTGCTGGGCGCGCTGTGGGTGGTCGTGTCGGCTCCCTCGCGCGCGTGGCGCTCGGCCCCGCGGGAGGCGCACTGGCTGGGCGCGCTGCGGTCGCCGGGTCTGCTGGCGCTGCTCGGGGCGTTCCTGTTCGTCGGGGTCGCGCTCGGTTCGATCACGGTGGCGTCCGTGCCGTACGCGGACGATCACGGCGGTGACGCGGTGTACGGCTGGCTGATGGCGGCGCTGGGACTGGGTGCGCTGTTCGGCGGTGTGGTGTACGGGGCGCGGCGGTGGGCGGGGGCGCCGGAGCGGCGACTGCGCTGTCTGGTGGGGGCTTTGGCGGTGTGTTATCTGCCGTTGATGCTGATGCCGGGTGCGGTGGCGATGGTGGCGTTGACGGCGCTCGCGGGGGTGTTCCTGGCGCCGGCCATCGCGTGCGCGTTCGTCATCGTGGACCGGCATGCGCCGCGCGGGACGGTGACGGAGGCGTTCTCCTGGCTGGTGACGACGTTCACGGTGGGCGCGTCGGTGGGAACGGGCCTGACGGGTCCCGTGGTGGAGGCCGGTGGGGCGGTGTGGGGCTTCGCCGTGCCGGCTGTCGCGGGCGCCGTGTCCCTGTTGGTTTTGCTGGCCACGGGGCGGGTACTGGCTGTTCCCGTCGTGGGTGCGGTGGTTGCGGCTTCATCGGAAAATGATCCAAACCGTGCTGCCGAACCCCGTTTCAGTTCAGGGGATCGGGCGTAATGTTCAGTCATGGACCGCCGCATTTTCGGGCTGGAGAACGAGTACGGCGTCACATGTACGTTCAGGGGACAGCGCCGGCTGTCTCCCGACGAGGTGGCGCGGTACCTCTTCCGCCGTGTCGTGTCATGGGGCCGAAGCAGCAATGTCTTTCTGCGGAACGGCGCCCGCCTCTATCTCGACGTGGGATCGCATCCGGAATACGCGACACCGGAATGTGACAACGTGACCGAGTTGGTCACCCACGACAAGGCCGGCGAGCGCATTCTCGAGGGACTCCTGGTGGACGCGGAGCGACGCCTGCACGAGGAAGGAATCGCGGGCGACGTCTACCTCTTCAAGAACAACACGGACTCGGCCGGCAACTCTTATGGTTGCCACGAAAACTATCTGGTGGCGCGGCACGGGGAGTTCTCCCGGCTCGCGGACATCCTGATCCCGTTCCTGGTGACCCGGCAGCTGCTGTGCGGCGCGGGCAAGGTGCTGCAGACGCCCCGCGGGGCGGTCTACTGCGTCAGCCAGCGGGCCGAGCACATCTGGGAGGGCGTCTCCTCGGCGACGACCCGCTCGCGGCCCATCATCAACACGCGTGACGAGCCGCATGCGGACGCCGAGCGGTACCGCCGGCTGCACGTCATCGTGGGCGACTCGAACATGTCCGAGACGACCATGCTGCTGAAGGTCGGCGCGACCGATCTGGTGCTGCGCATGATCGAGGCGGGCACGGTGATGCGGGATCTGACGCTGGAGAACCCGATCCGGGCGATCCGTGAGGTCAGTCATGACATCACGGGCCGGCGCAAGGTGCGGCTGGCCAGCGGCCGTGAGGCCTCCGCGCTGGAGGTGCAGCGGGAGTACTACGAGAAGGCCGTGGACTTCGTCGAGCGCCGCGGCATCCGGACCGGCACGGTCGACCAGGTCCTGGAGCTGTGGGGCCGCACGCTGGACTCGATCGAGGAGGAGGACCTCGACCGGATCGGCACCGAGATCGACTGGGTGATGAAGTACAAGCTCATCGAGCGGTACCGGGCCAAGCACAACATGACGATGTCGCATCCGCGGGTGGCGCAGATAGACCTCGCGTACCACGACATCCATCGTCGTCGTGGTCTGTACTACCTGCTGGAGCGCAAGGGTCAAGCGGCGCGTATCTGCAACGACTTGAAGATCTTCGAGGGCAAGTCGGTGCCGCCGCAGACGACTCGGGCGCGGTTGCGCGGCGACTTCATCCGCCGCGCGCAGGAGCAGCGCCGGGACTTCACGGTGGACTGGGTCCACCTGAAGCTCAACGACCAGGCGCAGCGCACCGTGCTGTGCAAGGACCCGTTCCGGTCGGTGGACGACCGGGTCGAGAAGCTGATCGCCGGCATGTGAGCGAGCGCTCCGCGCGTGTTCGGCGCGCGGTGCGCCGCGCAACACGGGCACCGTACGTTTTCCGTACGGTGCCCGTCGCACGTCGTAGAGTTGCGCGCACGCCATCAGAAGATCGACCGATTACGAGGCTTTCATCGTGCGCCGACGCTCCCTCATCCTTGCCGCCGTCCCCGCGGGACTGGTCACGCTGTCCGCGTGCGGTGACGACAAGTCCGACTCGAGCAAGGCGAGCGACAGTGCGTCGCCCTCGGCCGCGGCCCCGTCGGCGGCGCCTTCGCCGAAGATCGTGGACGGTCCGTTGCCGGCCATCACGGCGGGGGTGAAGTTCGGCGAGAAGCCGACGGTCGCCAAGGGCACGGGCAAGCCCTCGGACCAGCTGGCGGTGAAGACGGTGATCGCGGGCGGCGGGAAGACGGTCGCGGAGAACGACTACATCCAGGCCCACTGCCTCGGGCAGATCTGGGACAGCGCGAAGGTCCTCCTCAACTCCTACGACACCAAGAAGACGCAGTTCACCCAGCTCGCGAAGGGCGGCAACCTCGAGGGCTGGACCTATGCGCTGACGGGGAAGAAGACCGGCAGCCGGGTGCTGTTCTCCGTGCCGCCGACCTGGGGTTTCGGCAAGGAGGGCAACGCGGAGGCGGGCATCTCGGGCACCGACACGCTGGTCTTCGTCTTCGACATCCTGGACACGTTCAACGCGAAGAGTTCGGCCAAGGGCAAGGACGCCGCGCAGGACGAGGCCGGTGTGCCGAAGGTCGGCACGAACACCGACGGCAAGGCGCCCTCGATCGAGATCCCCAAGTCGAAGCCGCCGACCAAGCTGGTGGCGGACTACGTGATCGAGGGGGACGGCGCCGAGCTGGCGGCGGACGACACCGTGCTGGTGCAGTACAAGGGCGTCATCTGGGACACGGGCAAGGAGTTCGACTCGACGTACAGCCGCGGTTCGCTGACGTCGTTCTCGCTCCAGCAGGTGGTCAAGGGCTGGGCGCAGGGTCTGACCGGCAAGAAGGTGGGCAGTCGCGTCGTCATCGTCGTGCCGCCGTCGCTGGGTTACGGCGACAGCCCGCCGAGCGGCAGCGGCATCGAGAAGGACTCCACGATGGTGTTCTCGGTGGACATCCTCGCCAAGGCGTGAGCCCGTTCAGGGTGTAAGACTGTCTGTGTTGTTGCCTTTCCGTGAGACACGCCAGGAGTAAGTGACGTGAGCATTGACAAGCCCGAGATCGATTTTCCCGGCGGCGAGCCCCCGGCGGACCTCGAGATCAAGGACATCTGGGAGGGCGACGGCGAGGTTGCGCAGGCCGGTCAGACCGTCACCGTCCACTACGTGGGCGTCGCCTTCAGCACCGGTGAGGAGTTCGACGCCAGCTGGAACCGTGGGACGCCGTTCCGCTTCCCGCTCGGCGGCGGCCGCGTCATCAAGGGCTGGGACCAGGGCGTGCAGGGCATGAAGGTCGGCGGCCGTCGTCAGCTGACCATTCCGGCCCACCTCGCCTACGGCGACCAGAGCCCGACCCCGGCGATCAAGCCCGGTGAGACGCTGATCTTCGTGGTGGATCTGCTCGCGGTCTGATCGTCGCTCCGCCGGCCCGCGCTGATCGTGGCGCGACCGGTGGCGGTCATTCGGGGCCCATGCCTGCCCGGGCATGGGCCCTCGGCTTTTGTCCGGGCACCGCGGGGCGGTACGGTCTCGATCGTAAGCACCATAGGGGAGGCGAAGGGCGTCGATGGCCATTGCCAAGGCCGAGCGGCTGATGAACCTGGCGCTGTGTCTGCTCGGGACGCGGCGGCCGCTCAGCAAGCGCGAGCTGCGCGATTCCATCGAGGCGTACGTCGAGACCTTCCGGTCCGGCGCCGGGTCCGCGGGGTCGGACGACTCCTTCAACCGGATGTTCGAGCGGGACAAGGACGATCTGCGCGAGCTCGGCCTGGTCATCGAGACCGTGGAGAGCCTGGACGGCGAGATCGGCTACCTCGCGCGCCGAGACAGCAACCGGCTGCCGCCCATCACCCTCGACGCCGAGGAGGCCGCGGCCCTGGGGCTGGCCGCCAAGGTGTGGCAGCAGGCCCGCCTGGCGGGCGCGGCCAGCGGTGCGCTGCAGAAGCTGCGCGCGGCGGGCCTGCCCGAGGACGTGGACCCGTACGAGGCGCACGGCGCGCTGGAGCCCCGGATCCCCGTGCACGAGGCGGCGTTCGAGCCGTTGATGCTGGCCTGCCGTGACCGTCGGCCCGTCGTGTTCGACTACCGCAAGGCCACCGCCGCGCATCCGGAGCCGCGCCATGTCGAGCCGTGGGCGCTGGAGTGCTGGCGCGGCCACTGGTATCTGGCGGGCTTCGACCGCGACCGGGGCGCCGAGCGGGTGTTCCGGCTGTCGCGGATCACCGGCAGGGTGCGCTCGCGCGGCACGGGCTTCACCGTGCCGGTTCCCGACGTCGTCACCGTGCGCGAGACGGTCGCCAGCTGGGCGGGGGAGACCGCCGACCGCAGCGCGCTGATCCGGCTGCGGACGGGCTCCGGGTACCCCTTGCGGGCGAAGGCCACGGCCGTGCGGGAACTCGGGGACGGCTGGGACGAGTTGGAGATTCCGTACGGGCACGGACTGGACGCCTGGCTGGTGGAGTTCGGGCCGGACGTGGTGGTGCTGGAGCCGGCCGAACTGCGGGCGGACGTCGTGGACCGGCTGCGAGCCGTGGCCAAGGGCTGAGGGGGAGCGAGCAACACAGTGGCAGGCAAACCGGTCAGGCCGGCGAACGCGATCGACCAGACCCGGCGGATGCTCTCCCTGGTGACGTATCTCAGGGAGCGCCCCGGCGCGCGCATCGAGGACGTGGCGCGCGCCTTCGGCATCACGGAGGACGAGCTGGTCTCGGACCTCGACGTGCTGCCCATGTGCGGCACCAGCTTCCGCGGCGGCGACCTTCTCGACATCGACACCGACGGCGAGCGGATCTGGTGGCACAACCCGGCCGCGCTGGGCGCGGACGCGGCCGAGCCGCTGCGGCTGGCCGCCGACGAGGCGACCGCGCTGCTGGTGGCGGCCCGGGCCGTCGCCACGCTGCCGGGGCTGCGGGAGGGCGACCGGCAGGCGCTGCTGCGGGCCACGGCGAAGGTGGAGGCGGCGGCCGGCGAGGCGGCGGGGGCGAGTGCGCGCCTGTCGGTGACGTTCGAGTCGGAGGGCGGGGTCTTCGCCGACGTCGACCGGGCGATCTCCGAGCGGCGCAGGCTGTGGATCCGCTACTACTCGCCCGCTCGTGACGAGGTCACCGAGCGCGAGATCGACCCCATCCGGCTGGTCAGCGTCGGGCACACCTACGTGGAGGCCTGGTGCCGCCGCTCTGAGGCGCGGCGCACGTTCCGACTGGACCGGGTCGCCGAGATCAAGATCCTCGACGAGCCCTCGGCGCCGCCCGAGATCGAGTTGCGGGACCTGTCGGAGGGGCTGGTGCAGCCGGCCGCGGAGGACCCGGAGGTCGTGGTCGAGGTCGGTCCGGGCGGCCGCTGGGTCGCCGAGTACTACCCGCACGACAGCGCGGATGAGCTTGCCGACGGCGGTCTGCGTATTGCTCTGCGCACCCCCGACCCCGCCTCGCTGAAGCGGCTGGCCCTGCGGCTGGGCCGCGACGGCCGGATCGTCTCGCCGCCCGAGCTGGCCGACAGCGCCCGCCTTGCGGCGACGGTGGCGCTCGCGGCGTACGACACGCCGCAGGCCGGTGGGGCCGACGTTGCGGAACGGAAGGAGCTGGGGCTGTGATCGAGTCTGCGGGGTCCGCTGCGCGGGACATGACGGTCGCTGCGGCGTTCGCCGGGATGAGGAGGGTGGTCCCCATGGTGTTCAGGGCGGGCTGCCCGGACTGCCGGGAGCGCTTCGAGCTCGCCGCGAGCGCGCTGCGCCTGTCCATCGGCGCCACCAGCCGTACGACGTTCTACTCGTTCACCTGCCCCGAGTGCGGCGCGGCCGTGCGCAAGCCCGCGGGGGAGCGCATCGTCGAGCTGCTGACCGGAGGCGGGGTGCGCACCCTGCGGCTGCACTCCTCCGTCCAGTAGGCCGCTCGCCGTGAACCGGCCGCCGGCCGGCCGCTCCCCGTGTTCCTCGACGGCGTCCGGGAGCGTCTAGGCTCGGCGGCATGTTCTGGCCGATGTTCGCGGTAGCTGTGGGTTTCCTGGGTCTCGCCGTGCTCGGGGTGTTCGCCGTGCGGGTGTTCGTGGAGGCGCGGCGTCTGGGCAGGCAGGTCACGGAGTCCGCGCGCCGCATCAACCGGGCGGCCGAGGACCTCGAGCGGGCCGCCGTGAGCACCGCCCGGGCCGTGGACTCCCTCTGAGTCCTGTAGTGGGAAGCGTGTGAGTCCCGCGTCCCAGGCGGTTTGGGTCACTTCGACCTGTCACCCTGGCCACCCCGGCAGGTACGCTGCTGGTCGCGGCCCGGAGAACGAGGCTCGGACCGCGTACCGGGAGTAGGCACGGGGATTGCCTCACGTTTACCCCGCAGCGTTACGATCGCTCTGAAGACGATTGTTCGGACAGGTGTCCGACCGGTCGGACGGCAACCCGCCCCCGCAGCCTCGGTGAGAAGGTAAAGACTTATGTTCGGAAGGCTCGGCGCCCCCGAGATCATTCTCATCCTCGTCGTCGTCATCCTGCTGTTCGGCGCCAAGAAGCTTCCCGACATGGCGCGCTCGCTCGGCAAGTCCGCTCGCATCCTCAAGAGCGAGGCGAAGGCGATGAAGGAAGACGGCGGGAGCACGGCCACCCCGGCCGGCCCGCCCAACGACGAGCAGACCCCGGCCCAGCGCACCATCCAGGCGGCCCCCGGTGACGTGACGAGCTCGCGCCCGGTCACCGAGCCGACGGACACCACCAAGCGCTGACGCAGGGCCGGAGACATCCGGCCCGCCGCACGAGATGGGAACGTGGGTTGCTGAAGTCTGCCCGCAAGAAGGAGAAGGATCCCGAGGGGCGGATGCCTCTTGCGGAGCACCTTCGCGAACTCCGCAACCGGCTCGCGAAGGGCATGCTGGCGCTGACGGTGGTGTCCGTCGTGGTCGCCTTCTACAGCCAACAGCTGATGGACTTCCTGATGGACCCCGTCCCGCGGTGCACCACCGGGCTGGGTGAGTCCACGGGCGGAACCTGCGCCGTCATCGCCTACACCGACCTGCTGTCACCCTTCACCACCACGGTGAAGGTGTGCTTCATGGCGGGCGTGGTCATCTCCAGCCCGGTCTGGCTGTACCAGCTCTGGGCCTTCGTGGCGCCGGGACTGCACCAGCACGAGCGCAAGTACACGTACTGGTTCGTGTCCGCGGCCGTGCCGCTCTTCCTGGGCGGCGCCGCCCTCGCCTACACCGTCCTGCCCATCAGCATGCGCGTGCTCCTCGGCATCACGCCGGACGGCTCGGCGAACATCCTGCCGATGGACAAGGTCCTGGACTTCATCGTCCGGATGATCCTGATCTTCGGGGCCGCCTTCGAGCTGCCCCTGCTCCTGGTCATGCTCAATTTCAGCGGCATGGTCACCGGGCGCAGGATGGCCGGCTGGTGGCGGGGCGTGGTCATGGGCGTCTTCGTCTTCGGGGCGGTGGCGACTCCCACCACCGACCCCTTCGGAATGATCGCGCTGGCCGGCCCGATCATCGTCCTGTACTTCATCGCGGTAGGGGTCTCCCTCCTGAACGACCGCCGACGCCGCCGCGCCGATCCGGACGCGGAACTGAGCGACGACGAGGCGTCGGACCTGGACCTCACCCCCACGGACATCGGCGAGATCGAGACCGTCGCCGTCAGCCGGGCGCTGCCCGAGCAGGCGACGCCGGACCGGGTCAACGGCTATGACGACGTGACCTGAGCCCCCCGGCCCGCACCGAACCCGCAGAGGCGCCCTCGTCCCCACGGACGAGGGCGCCTCCGCGGTGTTTGGCGGCCCGTCTTCCGGATAATGATCGTCCTGTTGTCAGTGCGGCCCGGTACGCTCGAAAGCACGATGACAGAGGATCTCTCACCGGCCGAGCGGTACGCGGCAGCACGTAAGCGCGCTGTCGAGCAGGCCACCGCGCTCGCGTCCTTCCGCGAGATGTACGACTTCGGTCTCGACCCCTTCCAGATCGAGGCCTGTCAGGCGCTGGAGGCGGGCAAGGGCGTCCTCGTGGCCGCCCCCACCGGCTCGGGCAAGACGATCGTGGGCGAGTTCGCCGTCCACCTCGCCCTCCAGCAGGGCAAGAAGTGCTTCTACACGACGCCCATCAAGGCGCTGTCGAACCAGAAGTACTCCGACCTGTGCCGCCGTTACGGCAGTGCGAAGGTCGGCCTGCTCACCGGCGACAACAGCGTCAACTCCGACGCCCCCGTGGTCGTGATGACCACCGAGGTGCTGCGGAACATGCTGTACGCCGGTTCGCAGACCCTCCTGGGCCTCGGCCACGTGGTGATGGACGAGGTGCACTACCTCTCCGACCGCTTCCGCGGCGCCGTGTGGGAAGAGGTGATCATCCACCTTCCCGAGTCGGTCACCCTGGTCTCCCTGTCCGCGACCGTGTCCAACGCCGAGGAGTTCGGCGACTGGCTGGACACCGTGCGCGGCGACACCGAGGTGATCGTCTCCGAGCACCGGCCCGTGCCGCTGTTCCAGCACGTCCTCGCGGGGCGGCGGATGTACGACCTGTTCGAGGAGGGCGAGGGCCACCGCAGGGCCGTCAACCCCGACCTGACGCGGCTGGCCCGCATGGAGGCGTCCAAGCCCTCGTACCAGGACCGCCGGCGCGGCCGGAACGTGCGCGAGGCCGATCGCGAGAGGGAGCGCCGCCAGCGCTCGCGGGTGTGGACGCCGGGACGCCCGGAGGTCATCGAGCGGCTCGACGCCGAAGGCCTGCTGCCCGCCATCACGTTCATCTTCAGCCGCGCCGCCTGCGAGGCCGCCGTCCAGCAATGCCTGTACGCCGGCCTGCGGCTGAACGACGAGGAGGCGCGCGCCGAGGTCCGGGCGCTCGTCGAGGAGCGCACCGCCGCCATCCCGCACGAGGACCTGCACGTCCTCGGCTACTACGAGTGGCTGGAGGGCCTGGAGCGGGGCATCGCAGCCCACCACGCGGGCATGCTGCCGACGTTCAAGGAGGTCGTCGAGGAACTGTTCGTGCGCGGCCTGGTCAAGGCCGTCTTCGCGACCGAGACCCTCGCCCTCGGCATCAACATGCCGGCCCGGTCGGTGGTGCTGGAGAAGCTCGTCAAGTGGAACGGCGAACAGCACGCCGACATCACCCCCGGCGAGTACACCCAGCTCACCGGGCGCGCCGGCCGGCGCGGCATCGACGTCGAGGGACACGCCGTCGTGCTGTGGCAGCGCGCCATGAACCCCGACCACCTGGCCGGCCTCGCGGGCACGCGCACGTACCCGCTGCGCTCCAGCTTCAAGCCGTCGTACAACATGGCGGTCAACCTCGTCGAGCAGTTCGGGCGACACCGCTCGCGCGAGCTGCTGGAGACGTCGTTCGCGCAGTTCCAGGCCGACCGTTCGGTGGTCGGGATCTCCCGGCAGGTGCAGCGCAACGAGGAGGGCCTGGAGGGCTACAAGGCCTCCATGACCTGTCACCTCGGCGACTTCGAGGAGTATGCGCGGCTGCGCCGCGACCTCAAGGACCGCGAGACCGAGCTGGCCAAGCAGGGCGCGGCCCAGCGGCGCGCCGAGGCGGCCGTGGCGCTGGAGAAGCTCAAGCCGGGGGACGTCATCCACGTGCCCACCGGCAAGTACGCGGGCCTGGCGCTGGTGCTCGACCCCGGCCTGCCCGCCGGACGTGCCAACGGCCACCGCGGCTTCGACCACCACGACGGGCCGCGCCCGCTCGTGCTCACCGCCGAACGGCAGGTCAAGCGGCTGGCGTCGATGGACTTCCCGGTGCCGGTCGAGGCGCTGGAGCGGATGCGGATCCCGAAGACGTTCAACCCGCGCTCGCCGCAGTCCCGTCGCGACCTCGCCTCAGCGTTGCGCACCAAGGCCGGGCACATCCCGCCGGAGCGGGCCCGCAAGCAGCGCTCCCAGGCCGCCGACGACCGGGAGATCGCCCGGCTGCGGACGGCGATCCGGGCGCACCCCTGCCACGGCTGCTCCGAGCGCGAGGACCACGCCCGCTGGGCCGAGCGCTACCACCGGCTGCTGCGCGACACCTCCCAGTTGGAGCGCCGCATCGAAGGGCGCACCAACACCATCGCCCGCACCTTCGACCGGATCGTGGCGCTGCTGACGGAGTTGGACTATCTGCGCGGCAACGAGGTCACCGAGCACGGCAAGCGGCTCGCCCGCCTCTACGGCGAACTCGACCTGCTCGCCAGCGAATGCCTGCGCGCGGGCGTCTGGGAGGGGCTCGCCCCCGCCGAACTCGCCGCCTGCGTCTCGGCGTTGGTCTACGAGGCGCGGGTCGGCGACGACGCGATGGCGCCCAAGCTGCCCTCGGGCAAGGCGAAGGCGGCACTCGGGGAGATGGTGCGGATCTGGGGTCGGCTGGACGCCCTGGAGGAGGACTTCCGGATCAGTCAGACCGAGGGCGTGGGACAGCGCGAGCCCGATCTCGGCTTCGCCTGGTCCGCCTACATGTGGGCCTCGGGCAAGGGGCTGGACGAGGTGCTGCGGGAGGCCGAGATGCCGGCCGGGGACTTCGTGCGCTGGTGCAAGCAGGTCATCGACGTGCTCGGGCAGATCGCGGCGGCGGCTCCCGCCTCGGCCGAGGGCTCGACGGTGGCGAAGAACGCCCGCAAGGCGGTCGACGCGCTGCTGCGAGGCGTGGTCGCCTACTCCTCGGTGGGCTGACCGGCCCAGGGCTGCCAGGTCCAGGCGGACCAGACCCAGGCCAGGACCCAGGCCCGGGTCCTGGCCCAAACCGGCTCCCCCGTTCTCCCAGCCGGCCGGGTCGGCTCGGTTCGGTTCGCGACGGCCGGGTCGGGCGCCGCGGGTCGGCGCCGACAGGGCGAGGGGCCCGGGACGCACGCCGGTACGACAGGGCGCCGTTTCCGGTGGCGTCCGTGCCGTCCGACGTTCCGTGCGCCCGCGGTCCGCGCGCACGCGCAGCCGGGAGGGGGCCGCATCGGCGGGTGCCGGGGTGCCGGGGTGCCGGGGTGCAGGCTGCGCGGGTCAGCGGTCCAGGTACGCTCGCCAGCCGCCGTACGCGGTGATGTCCTCGGCGTCGGCCAGGGCGGACGGCTCGCAGAGGAAGCCGGGGACGCGGGTGCCGTCGGCGAGTTCGACGGCGCCCAGGGCCATGGGGCGGGGCAGCGCGGCCAGCAGCGCCCCGAGGCCTTCCGCCGGGAGGCGCCAGACCTCCGCCTCGATCGCCGCCCCGGCCGCCTGCGCCGCCCCCGGCACGTCTCCTTCGCCGACATGGACGAGGCCGGGCTTCGGCGGGTTCGTTCGCAAGGCGTGCAGGCGGTAGGCCGGGGCCGTGGTGGTCGTGCGGTCGAGGCGGGCGCCCAGAGCCAGGAGCTGCGGGTTCAATGGCTGACCCGACAGGTGCGCGCCCACCACGGCCACCCGTGTCCCGGGCCGCAGCAGACCGGCGATCCGGGTCAGCCGTTCGTCCGTGTGAGCCGGGCCGATCAGCATCACTCCGAAGGGGAGGCCGTTCACCTCGCCGGCCGGGACGGCCACCGCGGCCAGGTCGAAGAGGTTCGTGGAGTTGGTGAAGCGGCCCAGACGGGCGTTGGCCCCCAGCGGGTCGGCGGCGACCTCGGCGAGGGTGGGGTGGCCGGGGGCGGTGGGCAGCAGCAGGGCGTCGGCGTCGGCCAGCTCGGCGAGGGCCCGGGTGCGCAGGCCGGCCAGCCGCTCCTGGTCCGCGAAGAGCCGGTGGGCGGGGATGTCGCGAGCGCGGGTGATGATGCCGGCGACGGTCGGGTCCAGACCCGCGCCGCCCTCGGCGAGCAACTTGTCGACAAAGCTCCCTACGGCGGTGTAGCGCTCGGCGACGAACGCGCCCTCGTACAGCATCGCGGCGGCCTCGGTGAACGGTGTGAGGTCGAGGACGCGGATCTCGGCCCCGGCCGACGCGAGCTGCCGTGCCGCAGCCTCGTAGGCCTGCGCCCACCCCTCGTCCAGCTCGCCGAGCTGCTCACGCGGCGCGACCGCGATCCGCCAGGGGCCGGCGGGCCGCCCGGGCAGCGGCGGGACGGTGCCGGACGTCATGTGGGCGAGGGCCTGCTCGGCCTCCGGCAGGGTGCGGGCGAAGACGGTCACGCAGTCGAGCGAGGCGCAGGCGGGGACGACGCCCTCGGTCGGCACGAGGCCGCGGGTGGGCTTCAGGCCGACGATGCCGTTGAAGGCGGCCGGGACCCGGCCCGAGCCCGCCGTGTCCGTGCCGAGGGCGAAGTCCACGATGCCGAGGGCCACCGCGACGGCCGAGCCGGAGCTGGAGCCGCCGCTGATCCGCGCCGGGTCGAGCGCGTTGCGCACCGCGCCGTGCGGGGAGCGGGTCCCCACCAGGCCCGTCGCGAACTGGTCCAGGTTCGTCGTGCCCAGCGGCAGGGCGCCCGCCGCGCGCAGACCGGCGACCACCGGGGCGTCGGCGGCGGGCTCGTAGGCGTACGCGGGACAGCCCGCGGTCGTGGGCAGGCCGGCCACGTCGATGTTGCCCTTGGCGGCGAACAGCCGTCCGGCCAGCGGGAGGCGGGCCCCGGCGGCGACGCGCTCGTCGATCGCCCGTGCCTCCGCCTCGACCTCCGCCCGGGGGCGCAGGTCGATCCAGATCTCGGGGCGGCCGGTGGCCTCGATGCGGTGGTAGGCGGCGCGGACGCGGCCGAGCGTGGTGGACATCCGGTACCTCTTTCAGTCGCCGGCCGGGGCGAGGACGAGCAGTGCCGTCCCCGCCTCGACCTGGTCGCCGGGTCGGGCCAGGACCTGGGCCACCACGCCGTCGACCGGCGCGTGCACCCTGGACTCCATTTTCATCGCCTCCAGGGCGAGCAGCGGCTGGCCGGCCGTCACCTCGTCGCCCGGCGACACGTTCAACTGCCATACGGACGCGGCGAACTCGGCCTCGACGAGACGTCCGCCCGCCGGGACCGTCACCCGGGCGGGCGCGGCGGCCGGAGCGGACGCGTCCTGCGCCCGCGCGAACTCGCCCGCCGCCTCCCACGCGTCCCGCTCCGCCGCGAAGGCGGCCCGCTGACGGGACCGGAACTCCGCGATGGAGTCGGCGTGTTCGGCGAGGAAGGCCTGGTGGTCGGCGAGAGAGAAGACGCCCTCCTCGACGCGCGGCACGAAGCGGCCCGAGACGATGTCGGCCCGCAGGTCGAGGAGTTCGTCCGGGCCGACCGGATACCAGCGGATCCGGTCGAAGAACCGCAGCAGCCACGGCGAGCCCGGTTCGAACGCGCCGCGCTGCTGCCACGGCGACCACACCTGCGTCGTGCGGCCCACGAACTGGTAGCCGCCGGGGCCCTCCATGCCGTAGACGCACAGATACGCCCCGCCGATGCCCACCGAGTTCTCGGCCGTCCAGGTACGCGCGGGGTTGTACTTCGTCGTCACCAGCCGGTGCCGGGGGTCGAGGGGGGTGGCGACCGGGGCGCCGAGGTAGACGTCCCCGAGGCCGAGGACCAGGTACTCCGCGGCGAACACCGTGTCGTAGACGTCGGCCGGCGACTCCAGGCCGTTGACCCGGCGGATGAACTCGATGTTCCAGGGGCACCAGGGGGCGTCGTCGCGGACGCCCGCCATGTAGCGGGCGATCGCCTCACGGGTCGCCGGGTCGTCCCAGGACAGCGGCAGATGCACGGTGCGGGACGGAACGACCAGCTCGTCCGAGGCAGGCAGGGCCGCCGTCATCTCCCTGACGACCGGCAGGAGTTCGCGCTGGGGCAGTCGGCTCGGGTCGGTCCGGATCTGCAGCGAGCGGATGCCCGGGGTGAGGTCGGTGACGCCCGTCAGGTCCGCCGTGGCCACCGCCTCCATCAGGGCGTGGACGCGCATGCGCAGGGCGAGGTCCAGCTGCGGCGGCCCGAACTCGACCAGCAGGTTGTCGTCGCCGCTGCGGCGGAAGGTGACGTCGCCGTCCCGCGCGAGCACCCCGCCGTCGACGATCTCGGGGCGCGTCCCGCCGTCCACGTCCACCGGCCGGAAGCGGACCGTGTCGCCGGGCCGCAGCTGGCCCAGCTTCCAGCGTTCGGAGGTGAGCACCGTCGCCGGGCACACGAACCCGCCGAGCGAGGGCCCGTCCGGGCCGAGCAGCACCGGCATGTCGCCCGTGTAGTCGACGGCGCCGACCGAGTAGGGGGTGTCGTGGATGTTGGACGGGTGCAGGCCCGCCTCGCCGCCGTCGGCGCGCGCCCACCGCGGCTTGGGGCCGACCAGGCGCACGCCCGTGCGGGCGGAGTTGAAGTGGACCTTCCAGTCGGCGGCGTAGAAGTCGCGGATGTCGTCCTCGGTGAAGAACTCCGGTGCGGCGTGCGGGCCTTCGACGGCGCCGATGTGCCAGACGGAGGTGAACGAGGGGCGCTCCGGTGTGCCGGGGCCGTCGGCGGCCGTCCCGCCGTGCAGCACGTCGCCCGTGCGCAGCGCGCGGCCGCCGTGTCCGCCGAAGCGGCCCAGCGTGAACGTGCTCGCGCTGCCGAGGAAGGCGGGGACGTCGAGGCCGCCGCCCGCGAACAGGACGTAGGTGCGCAGACCGTGCTCGCCGGGCGCGCCGATCTCCAGCAGGGATCCCGCGGGGACGGTCACCGGCTCCCACTGCGGCGCCGCCGCGCCGTCCACGGCGACCGGCGCCGGCGCGCCCGTCACGCACACCGTCGTGGCGTGGGTGAACCGCAGCGCCGGGCCCTGCAGGGTGCACTCGAGACCCGGGGCCCCCTCGGGGTTGCCGAGCGCCCGGTTGCCGAGCCGGAACGAGCGGTCGTCCATCGGGCCGGACGGCGGAACGCCCACCTGCCAGTGACCGGTGCGGCCGGGCCAGTCCTGCACGGTGGTGAGGGTGCCGCCGGACACGACCTCGATGCGCGGGGTCGGGTCGTGCACCTGCGCGAGGGTGGCCGTCGAGTGGGACGCCGTCACGAAGCGCGGGTCCGCGAGCGCCGCCCGCACCAGGCCCAGGTTCGTCTCGACGCCGTCGACGCGGGTGCGGGCCAGCGCCTCGTCGAGCCGGCGCAGCGCGTGGGCGCGGTCGCTGCCGTAGGCGATCACCTTCGCGAGCATCGGGTCGTAGGACGTGGTCACCTCGGTGCCGGTCTCCACCCAGCCGTCGACGCGCACCCCTGCCGGGAACTCGACCCGGGTCAACAGGCCCGCGCTGGGCCGGTGTCCGCGACTCGGGTCCTCGGCGTACAGGCGCGCCTCGACGGCGTGCCCGCGCGGGGGTCCCGGCTCGCGGACGACGTCCCGTTCGCCGCGCGCCAGGCGCAGCATCCAGGCGACGAGGTCGACGCCGTAGATCTCCTCGGTGACCGGGTGCTCCACCTGCAGGCGGGTGTTGACCTCCAGGAAGTAGCCCTCTTCGCGGGCCGCGTCGTAGACGAACTCGACGGTGCCGGCCGAGCGGTAGCCGACCGAGGCGCACAGCTCGCGGGCGGACGCGGCGAGCCGCTCCCGGACGTGGGCCGGCAGTCCCGGCGCCGGGGCCTCCTCCAGAACCTTCTGGTTGCGGCGCTGCAGCGAGCAGTCGCGGTCGCTGAGGGCGACGACCTTCCCCTCGCCGTCGCCGAAGACCTGGACCTCGATGTGGCGGGCGTTCTCGACGAGCCGTTCCAGGAAGACGCCGGCCGAGGAGAAGGAGGCGGTCGCGACGCGCTGGACGCGTTCCCAGGCGTCGGCGAGTTCGCCGGGGGTGCGACAGGCCGACATGCCGATCCCGCCGCCGCCCCCGGTCGCCTTGAGCATGACCGGATAGCCGATGGCCCGGGCCTCCCGCTCCGCCTCGGTCAGGGATTCCAGCAGCCCGGTGCCCGGCGCCAGCGCCACCCCGGCGGCCTGGGCCGCCGCGCGGGCCGTGTGCTTGGCGCCGAACAGCTCCAGCTGGTCGGGCGTCGGGCCGACGAAGACGATCCCGGCGTCGGCGCAGCGGCGGGCGAAGTCCGCGTCCTCCGAGAGGAAGCCGTAGCCCGGGTGGATCGCGCCCGCGCCGGTGTCCTCGGCCGCCTTCAGCACCAGCTCGGCGTCGAGGTAGGACTCCTTGGCCGGCGCCGGGCCGAGCCGCACCGCCTCGTCGGCGAGCCGGACGTGGGGCGCCGACCGGTCGGGGTCGGAGTACACCGCGACGGTGCGCAGGCCGAGTTCGCGGGCGGTGCGGATGATGCGGACGGCTATCTCGCCCCGGTTGGCGATCAGCAGCTTGTCGAAGCTCATGTCGGGTCCTCGTCGCCGGTGGGGCCGCCGACGGTCATCTCCACCGCCGTCGGCTCGAAGCCGTTGCAGGGGTTGTTGACCTGGGGGCAGTTGGAGACCAGGACGAGGACGTCGCGTTCGGCGCGGAGCGTGAGCGAGAGGCCGGGAGCGGAGAGGCCGTCGACGATGCCGAGGGTGCCGTCCTTCTCGACGGGCACGTTCATGTACCAGTTGATGTTGGAGACGAGGTCGCGTTTGCCGAGGCCGTGCTTCGCGCCCTCGGCCAGGAAGTTGTCCACGCAGGCGTGCTGCGCGAACGTGTGGTGGCCGTAGCGCAGGGTGTTGGACTCCTTGGAGCAGGCGCCGCCGACGGTGTCGTGGCGGCCCACGGCGTCGGCGGTCACCGTCATCAGCGGGGTGTGCTCGTTGGACATCAGCACGCTGCCCGTGGTGAGGAAGATCCGGCCCTGGGCGTGGATCGTGTCGGGCGCGCTGTAGCGGACGGACGTGTCGTGGGCGTCGTACACGAGGAAGTCGACGGCCTGGTTGCCGTGCAGGTCGGTGATGGTGAGCGTGTCGCCGGCGCGGACGACGGACGACCAGGCCGCCCGGGCGGGAACGACGGTCTTCATGCGAGCCCCCTGGCGGTGAGGAATTCGGCGGTGTTGAGGAAGGCGCGGCGGCCCTCCGGGGTCGCGTCCCACAGCGGGTCGCCGGGCCGGGTCGGCCCGGCCCGCCAGGCCAGCACCTCCAGCGGGGTGCTGACGTAGCCGGGGCGGGGGTCGGCGGGGTGCGGCACGTTGGCGATCAGGACGGTCACGTCCTGCTCGGTGCGCAGGGTGACGCTGCCGCCCGGGCCCGCGGAGCCGGTGAAGTCGAGGGCGCCGTCCTCGCGGACCTCCACGCCCTGGAAGAAGGAGAGCGAGGGCGGCAGGTCGCGTGGCTCCAGCCCGTTCTTCGCCGCGGCCAGCTTGAACAGCTCGCGTCCGGCGGGGGTGGGGGACTGCGGGGCGCCGTCTCCGTAGCGCGCGGTGTTGCGCACGAGGGTGGAGGTGCCGCACAGGGCGTCGTGCCGGCCGGCGGTGTCGGTGACGACCGAGGCGAGGACGCGGCCCTGGTCGGACAGGAGCAGCACGCCCTCGCCGAGGTAGGCGTTCCACTGGACCTTGACCGTGTCGGCCACGTTGAGCCGCTCCCAGGGGCGGCCGTCGACGTGGAGGAGCAGGTGGGCGCAGGCGTCGCCGTGCAGGTCGGTCAGGCGCAGCTCGGTGCCGCGCGCGAGGACGCGGTGGGTGTAGCCGCCGCCCGCGACCGTCTCGGCCCACACCAGGTGGCCGGCCTCGCAGGGCGGGTCGGGCCAGTTCCGGGCCGGGACGACCGGCATGGCCTCGGCCCGTGCCCCCTCCTGGGCCCTGGCGTGGGCGCGTGCTCCGTACGTGGTCGCTGTCGCCGCCATCGCGGACCTCCGCAGCTCGGTTCCGTCGCTGTCACGGTATTTCTGTCGCGCGACAGAAATTAGGACCGCGCCGGGTCGTCGCCGTTGCCCTCGGGTTGCGGGCCCGTTACCGACTCCTCACCGGGTTCGCTCGAAGATCGCGTCCGGGCGCCGTGTGCGAGGATCGGACGCATGGGGACGGGCAACGGACGTCGAGTGGGCCGGCCGCGTGCCGCGCAGCGCCCGGACAGCGGGCTCGCGCCGCGCGCCGAACTGCTCGTGGCCGCCGCGGAGTTGTTCACCACGCGCGGCTACGCCGCCACCACCACCCGGGCCGTCGCCGAGCGGGCGGGCATGCGCCAGGCCTCCATGTACCACTACGTGTCCGGCAAGGAGGAGCTGCTCGCCGCACTGCTGGAGTCGACGGTCACGCCCTCGCTGAGGTATGCCGGCGAGCTGCTCGCGGACGACGCGCGGCCGGCCGAGGACCGGCTGTGGGAGCTGTGCCGTGCCGACGTGGAGCTGCTGTGCGGCGGCTCCCACGATCTCGGCGGCCTCTACCTGCTGCCCGAGGTGCGCACGGAGCGGTTCGCCGGATTCCATGCCGTGCGCGCGGAACTCAAGGACGCCTACCGGCAGTTGATCGCCGCGACCGTGGCGGGCGGCGCGCTGGCCAAGAGCGATCTCGACCTGCGCACCGATCTGGTCTTCGGGCTCATCGAGGGCGTCATCCTGGTCCACCGCTCCGATCCCGACCGCTCCGTCTCGGAGTTCGCCCGCGCCACCGCCGACGCGGCGCTGCGCATCGTGGGGAACCGCTGAGCCGACCACGGCTCGTGATCGCCCGCGCGTGGTCGCCTCATCCGTCCCGGTGAATTGATGCGTACGCCCGTTCGCTGTCACCCGTTGTGTTCGAACGATTGCCATGTGTGCAAATGCGCCGAGGTTACTCCACGTACGAGAGCGGTTTCACGCTGTTGCCGAATATGACACGGCGATGATCCGGTCGGACTAAGCTCGCCCGCGGCGCACCGAGTTGAGACGTATTCGTGCGCTTGTTCCCCAATGTCTCGAAGATGCCGACAGATCCCTACAGAGGGTGCCCACATGGTGAGTGTTCAGTCCCCACCCGGTCGCCGAGAACTTCCCTACGCGCGCGTGCTGTTGCTGCCGGCGATACTGATGGCCGCGGCAAGCGGAGCCGCCGTGGCCCTGGTGGCGACGGAGGCCCGGCTCGCCGTCGGCGTCTGCGGAACGCTCGCCACCCTTCTGGTGATCGCGACGGGAGCCGAGTCGGTCCGCCGCGGCCGGCGACTTCGGGAACTGCGCGCGGAGAACGAACAGCGCGTCGCCCACCTGGAACGGCGCGTCGCCGAGCACACGGAGGAGAACCGCCGCCTGGCCCAGGAGCACGTGCCGAGCGCCGTGGCCTGGCTGCGCGCCGGAAATTCCCCCAGAGAGGTGATGCGCGACCTCAGCGAGAGTGATCCTGCGTTCCGCGCTCTGGACGACGCGCAGCGCGCCGTGGTCAGGAAGATCCTCGACATCGTCGACCACGAGGAGTCCCTGCGCGACTCCGCCCAGCGCTCCTTCGTCAGCGTCGCCCGCCGCATGCAGGCGATCGTCCACCAACAGGCCGCGGAGCTGCGGGAGATGGAGGAGGACCACGGACGCAACCCCGAGGTCTTCGACGACCTGCTGCGCATCGACCACGGCACCGCGCTGATCGGTCGCCTCGCCGACTCCATCGGCGTGCTCGGCGGCGGCCGCCCCAGCCGCAACTGGCCCCAGCCCGTCCCGCTGTACAGCGTGCTGCGCGGCGCCATGTCCCGGATCCTGGAGTACCGGCGCATCCAGCTGGACTCCATCGCCAAGGTGAACATCCGCGGCCTCTCCGTCGAGCCCCTCATCCACGCGCTCGCGGAACTCCTCGACAACGCGACCCGCTACTCGCCCCCGCAGAGCAAGGTGCACGTCAACGCCGTCGAGGTGCAGACCGGCATCGCCATCGAGATCGAGGACGCCGGCGTCAGCCTCAGCGAAGAGGCCCGCGCCAAGTGCGAACGCATGCTGGAACAGGCCATGGCGGGCGTCGACATCCAGGACGTCGGCGGCAGCCCGCGGCTGGGCCTCGCGGTCGTCGGCCGTCTGTGCACGTCGTTCAACCTCCAGGTCTCGCTGCGCACCTCGGCCTACGGCGGCGTCCGGGCCGTCCTCATCGTGCCGAGCGAGATGCAGACCTCCGATCCCGCTCCCGGCTTCGCGCACGGCATCGGCGCCACCGCCGTCCCGCAGATCGACCTGAGCACGGTCGGCGAGGGCCCCAAGCGACCGCCCAAGAAGCGTCGCCCCACCAACGCGCGCATCCCGGCCCGAGTCTCCCTGACCGACGACGAGGTGCCCGAGGTCACCGAGTGGACCGAGCAGGGCCTGCCGCAACGCCGCAGCAAGACCACGATCCCGATCACCCAGCGCTACGCCGAGGCGTACGCCGCTCAGGAGGCCGAACGCCTGGGCCAGCCCGACCCGTTCGCCCAGCGCCGGCCGGAGCCGGAGCCCGAGCCCGTCAAGAGGGCCGAGCCCGGCCTGGCGTTCGAGGCCTTCTGGGAGGGCCTGGTGAAAGCGGCCCCGCCCGGCGTGCACCCCACCGACTTCACCCGCAATCCCACCGCATACGTGCACCTGCTCGAAGACAAGGCCAAGACCGAGGCCGACGATGAAGGGGACCTCACGTGATCCAGCAGCGCCAAAACTTCGACTGGCTGCTCAAGGAGCTCTATGACGGGGTTCCGGGCATCGAGATGATCGTCGTGCTCTCGGCCGACGGACTGCGCATCGCCCGCTACGCCGGCGACCCCGACGCCGCCGACCGGGTCGCCGCGGCCTGCGCGGGCCTGCAGAGCCTGGCCGCCGCCGTCGGCCAGGAGATCCACTCCAGCAGCGGCGAGATGGACATGGTCGTCATCGACCTGAGCGGCGGCTACTTCTACATGATGTCGGCCGGCGCCAACGCCTACCTCGCGGTCCTCGCCGACGTGCGCTGCGAGGCGGGCCGGATGAGCGGCATGATGCGCGACCTCGTGGTCCGCATCGGCGCCCATCTGACCAGTCCGCCCCGGCGCAACGGGCAGAGCGTATGACCCCTCCGCAACGCCGCCGGCGACAACCTCTGCCCCAACCGCCCCCGCCGCCCCAACCGCCTCCACCGCCTCCACCGCCCCCGTCGTCCTCGACGGAGGGCCAGGAAGGGGAGGGCAAGAACCCCGAGCGGCTGTACATCATCACGGGCGCGGACGGTGAGCGTGCGCCCGTCGACCTCGTCACGTTGATCGTGGCGCGCGCCGAACCGCCCTCGTCGGCCACCCCGGAGCAGACCGCGGTGCTGCGGATGTGCGCCGCCCCGCTGTCGGTGGCCGAGATCTCGGCCTATCTGTGCCTGCCGTTCAGCGTGGTGACGGTGCTGCTCACCGAGATGCTGGCGGCCGAACTCGTCCAGGCGCGCGCCCCCATCGTCCGGCAGCAGCTCCCCGACCGTTCCCTTCTCGAAGCGGTGATGCATGGACTTCAACGGCTCTGACACGATTCCCGGCCCACGGGCCGAGGACCATCTGCCGCACACCACCACGGCCGCGGCGAAGATCGTCATCGTGGGCGGCTTCGGCGTCGGCAAGACCACCATGGTCGGCTCCGTCAGCGAGATCAGGCCGCTGACCACCGAGGAGACCATGACCCAGGCCGGCATCGGGGTCGACGACAACTACGGCTCCGAGACCAAGACCGCCACCACCGTGGCCATGGACTTCGGCCGGATCCGCATCACCGAGCAGGTCGTGCTCTACCTCTTCGGCACGCCCGGCCAGGAACGCTTCTGGTTCCTGTGGAACGGCCTGTTCGAGGGCGCGCTCGGCGCGGTCGTCCTGGTCGACACCCGCCGCCTGGAGGTCAGCTTCGAGGTGATGGGCCGGCTCGAGGAGGGCGGCGTCCCCTTCGTCGTCGCCGTCAACACCTTCCCCGACGGGCCCCGTTACCCCATCGACGACCTGCGGGCCGCCCTCGACCTGCCGCCCGAGATCCCGATCGTGGAGTGCGACGTCCGCCGCCGCGCCTCCAGCCGGGACGTCCTGATGACCCTCATGCGCTTCCTGCACTCCCTGGCCCTGGCCCGCAGCCTCACCTGACCCGCACGGCACCACGTTCACCGACACCGATCCAGCACAGTTTCGGAGCGACCCCCTGTGACTCCCGAACACCCCACCCCGACCGGCTCGCGCGACCTCGCCCTGGACCCGCCGCCGGGCTGCCCCGCGCACGTCCGCGGCCCCGGCGGACTGGCCCGCCTCTACGGCCCCGGCGCCGAGGACCTGAACGAACTGTACGAGCGACTGCGCGAGGAACACGGCCCCGTGGCGCCCGTCCTGATCCACGACGACCTGCCGATGTGGATGGTCCTCGGACACGCCGAGAACCTGCGCATGCTGCGTACTCCCTCGCAGTTCACCAAGGACAGCCGCATCTGGTCCCAGCTGCTGGCCGACAAGGTCAGGCCCGACCACCCGCTCATGCCGCACATCGCCTGGCAGCCCATCTGCGCCCACGCCGAGGGCGACGAGCACAAGCGGCTGCGGGGCGCGGTCACCTCGGCCATGGCGACCATCGACGACCGCAGCGTGCGCCGTTACATCAACCGGTCCAGCCAGCGCCTGGTCAACCGCTTCTGCGAGAAGGGGAGTGCGGACCTGGTCGGAGACTTCGCCGAGCACCTTCCGATGGCCGTGATGTGCCATGTCCTCGGCATGCCCGACGAGTACAACGACAAGATGGTGCACTCGGCCCGCGACGCGCTCAAGGGCACCGAGACCGCGCTCGCCAGTCACGAGTACGTCGTGGGAGCGCTCGCCCGGCTCACCGCCCGCCGCCGCGCCAAGCCCGAGGAGGACTTCACCAGCCACCTCATCACCCACCCGGCCGAGCTCACCGACGACGAGGTCAGGGAGCATCTGCGCCTGGTGCTCTTCGCCGCCTACGAGGCCACCGTCAACCTGCTCTCCAACGCGCTGCGCATGGTCCTCACCGACCCGCGCTTCCTGGCCCAGCTCAACGGCGGCCAGATGACGGTGGCGGAGGCGGTCGAGCAGTCCCTGTGGGACGAGCCGCCGTTCAGCACCATCTTCGGCTACTTCGCCAAGCAGGACACGGAACTCGGCGGTCAGCGCATCCGCCGGGGCGACGGTCTCTTCTTCGCGCCCGCGCCCGGCAACGTCGACCCCCGGGTGCGGCCCGACCTGTCCGCCCACATGCAGGGCAACCGCTCGCACCTCGCGTTCGGCAGCGGCCCGCACGAGTGCCCCGGCCAGGACATCGGCCGCGCCATCGCCGACGTCGGCGTCGACGCGCTGCTGATGCGGTTGCCCGACGTGCAACTCGACTGCGAAGAGGACGAGTTGCGCTGGACGATGTCGATCGCCTCGCGCCACCTGGTGGAGCTGCCGGTGCGGTTCGAGCCCAAGGACCAGCAGGACGTCAAGCACAAGCCGAGCCATGCCCCGATCCCGCCGCAGCGCCTGACGCCGCCGGTGAGCACGCGGCCCCGGGCCGCTGCCGTGACCGTCCCCGAGCCGGCGGTGGAACCGACGCCGACCCAGACGCCGACCCAGGCATCGACACCGTCGCCGTCGCCTGCGCCCGCGCCGCAGTCCGCGCCGGCCGCACCGGAGTCGGCCGGGCCGGCCCGCAGGCCGAACGCCTGGCGGCGCTTCCTGGCCTGGTGGCGCGGTTACTGAACCGCTTCTGGTAGGCCGTGGGCGGCCCAGCCGTCGTACGACGCCCAGGCGTCGAGGACGCGCCGACTGCGCAGCCGGTGCCGCGTCCCCGTGACCGGATCGGTGAACTCCAGCTCCCGCGCCAGCAGTTGCAGCGGGCGCCGGAAGTCGCCGGCCGGCACGGGGGCGGCCACCTCGGGGTACAGCGGGTCGCCGAGGATCGGCACGCCGAGGGCGTTCATGTGGACGCGCAGCTGATGCGTCTGCCCGGTGGCGGGCAGCAGCCGGTACCGGCCGAGCCCCGGCGCACGGTGCTCGACGAGCTCCACGCGGCTCACCGCGTTCGGCTCGCCCGCCACCTCGTAGGCGGCCAGGACCCCGCGCTCCTTGACGATCCGGCTGCGCACCGTCCGGGGCAGGGCGAGCCGCGGGTCGTACGGCGCGACGGCCTCGTACACCTTGCGCACCCTGCGGTCGCGGAACAGCGACTGGTACGCGCCGCGCTCCTCGGGGCGAACGGTGAACAGCACGAGACCGGCGGTGAGCCGGTCCAGCCGGTGCGCGGCGCCGAGCGCGGGGATGCCCAGTTCCCGCCGCAGCCGCGCCAGCGCGGTCTCGGTGACATGGCTGCCGCGCGGGGTGGTGGCCATGAAGTGCGGCTTGTCGACGACGACGATGTGCTCGTCGCGGTGGACGATCTCCAGCGGGAACGGCACGGGTACCTCGGGCGGCAGCTCGCGGTGGTACCAGACGAACATCCCCGGCACATAGGCCGCGTCCGGCGTCAGCGCCCGCCCGTCGGCGCCGACGATCCGCCCGTCCTCCAGCATCCCGTCCACCACGTCGGCACGCGCCGCGCCGAGCCGTTCCACCAGGTGCTCCCGCACGGTGGCCCAGGAACCCTCGCCGGGCAGCCGCACCCGTACCGGGTCGATCCCGTCGCGCTGCGGCAGCGGGGAGGGCGGGGGAGGCGTACGGCGTCTCATCGGGTCAAGCCTACGGGGACCGGAAAACCCGTTGGCCGGGCCGTGGCCCGTTGGCAGGATGCCGACCATGCCCTTCACCGCCGGCTTCGTCCTGCCCGCCGGGACCCTCGCAGCCGCCCCGCAGCCCGTGCTCCCCAGCGGCGACGGACTGCTGCTGCGTCCGTGGCGGGCCGAGGACGTCCCCGCCGTCCACGCCGCCTTCCAGGACCCGCTGATGCACCAGTGGCACATCCGGGCCGCCGACTCCGAGGAGGAGGTGGCCGGCTGGATCGAGGAATGGCAGAAGAGCTGGGAACAGGAGAACAACGCCCAGTGGGCCGTCGCCGACGCCGGTACCGGTGAACTGCTGGGGCGGGTGGCGCTGCGCGGCATCCTGCTCGGTGAGGGCGTCGCCGAGGTCGCCTACTGGACGACCGGGGCGGCCCGCGGCCGGGGAGTCGCCCCCCGGGCCACGGCCGCCCTGACGCGCTGGGCCTTCGACGAGATCGGCTTCCACCGGCTGGAGCTGATGCACGCCACCGCCAACGAGGCCTCCTGCCGGGTCGCCGCCAAGGCCGGTTTCACCCTGGAGGGCACCAAACGCAGCGCCTGTCTCCACCAGGACGGCTGGCACGACATGCATTTGCACGCGCGCGTGCGGGGCGACTGAACGCACGACGCCCCGCCCGCGCGCGGGTCTCACGCCGCGGCCGTCTCCGGTACGGCCGCCGCCGTCGCCCGCCTGCGGTGGGCCCGGAAGGCCACGCCGACGGCGACGGTCGCGCCCAGGAACAGCAGGGTGAACCACTGGAAGTACCAGTGCCCGCCCGCCGGGTCGTACACCGCGGCGCGCGGCCACGCCAGGTTGACGGTCATCAACAGGCCGTACAGAAGGGCGAGGGCGTTCACCGGGACGCCCCAGCGGCCCAGGGAGAACAGGCGGGCGCCGGTCTCGTCCGTGCCGGCCGAGGAGAACCCGCCGCGCAGCCGGCGCACCAGCAGCGGGCCGGTGACCATCGCGTACGCCAGGTACAGCATCACGATGCAGGTGGTGCCGATGGCCAGGAAGGCGTCCGGCGAGGCGAAGTTCAGCAGCAGCAGGGCGGCGGCGAGGACGCCGACCACCAGCGCGGGGGCGCTCGGCATGCCGGTGCGCGGGTGCACGCGCGCGAGGCGGGCGGAGAACGGGAGCCGGCCGTCGCGCGCCATGGAGAACAGCATCCGGCAGGCCGCCGTCTGGATGGCCAGCGTCGCCACCGCGATCGCCACCACCACGTCCGCCAGCAGGACCTTGCCGACGCCGTCGCCGAGGCTGCTGGTGAGGACGTAGCTGAGTCCGTCGACCGCGAGCCGTCCGTCGGTGAGGCTGGGCGCGGCCAGCAGTCCGCCCAGCACGATCAGCCCGCCCAGCAGCCCGGCCGCGCCCAGCGCGGTGAGGATGGTGCGGGGCGCGGTGCGCCGGGGGTGGTGCGTCTCCTCGCTCATCTCGCCCGCGCTGTCGAAGCCGATCATCACGTACGCGGCCGTGAAGGATCCCACGAGCAGTGCCCCGAACAGGCCGTTCTGCGCTGCCCCTTCGGTGTGGAACGTGATGCCGGGGGTGCGCTCGGAGTGGGTGAGGAGCAGGACGACGATGAGCACCGCGCCGATGATCTCCGCGGTGACGCCGACCCGGTTGACCGCCGACATCACACGGTTGTCGACGAGGTTCACCGCGGTCGTCAGCACCAGCAGCAGCACGCCGAGCAGCGCCGCGTTGGCCGCGCCGTCCGGGGAGGTGGGCGCCGGGTCGGAGCCGATCAGCTGGAAGCCCGACCAGATGGCGGGCAGCACCATCTGCAGTGCCAGCGCGGCCGCGGCGACCACGACGACCTGCCCGATCACCATGATCCAGCCGGCGAACCAGCCGAACGACGGCGTCGAGAGCCGGGAGGACCACTGGTAGACGGCGCCCGAGATCGGGTAGCGCGCCGCCAGCTCGGCGAAGCAGGCGGCCACCAGCAGCTGTCCGACCAGCACCGCCGGCCAGGCCCAGAAGAAGACCGGTCCGCCGAAGGCGTACCCGAAGGCGAAGAACTGGAAGACGGTGGTCAGGACGGAGATGAAGGAGAAGCCGGCGGCGAACGAGGCGTACCGGCCCAGGCTGCGGTGCAGTTCCTGGCGGTAGCCGAACTCGGAGAGGGAGCCGTCGTCGCTGTCGGGGGAGTGCGGCGGGTCGGGGCGTACGTCGGTGGGTGTCGTTGTCGTCACGGCGGAACCTGCCTTGGCCCAGAGGAACGGGAATTCCTGTCGGGCGACAGAAATTAGAGACGGGCTGTTTCGTCCGCGTCACGCCGCCGTGTCCGAGGCGGGCCCAAGTCCTCACGTCCCCACCGCTTCACCCGATCGCGTTACATCGCGTGTCTTGCGAGCTTCGTCGACTCGCGTTATGTTCGGCTACGTATATTCGGAAGCGAGGTGGTCGTCGTGGTGGCGAGGAAGCGCAGGCTGAGCAACCCCTTGGCGCTCGCCGTGATGACGACGCTGTGGCAGAAGCCGATGCATCCGTACGAGATCGCCCAGACCTTGCGCAGCCAGGGCAAGGACACAAGCACGAAGACCACCTACGGCTCGCTCTACACCGTCGTGCAGAACCTCGAGAAGTACGGCTTCGTCGAGGTGGCCGGCGTGGAACGGCAGGGCAACCGCCCCGAGCGCACGGTCTACGGACTCACCGGGGCCGGGCGCGAGGAGATGGCCGACTGGCTCGCCGAGCTGATCGCCGTCCCCGCCAAGGAGTACCCGATCTTCGAGACGGCGCTCTCGCTGATGGCGGCACTGCCCCCGGACGACGTGGTGCGTCTGCTCGAGACGCGGCTGAGCTCGCTGGAGGTCCAGGTGGCCGGCGGCCGGGGCGCGCTCGAGAAGGCCTACGAGACCGTGCCGAGGCTCTTCCTGGTCGAGGTGGAGTACCAGCTGCACATGGTCGAGGCGCAGGCGGAGTGGGTCGCCGGATTCCTCGAGGAGGTCAGGAAGGGCTCGCTGCCCGGAGTGCAGGAGTGGCGGCGGTTCCACGAGACGGGGGAGTTGCCGCAGGAGCTCGAAAGATGACGAGGACCCCGGCAGGACTGTTGCAGCAGTCCCGCCGGGGTCCCGAACCCCGAGCTGTAGGCCGCCGTGAGGCAGTTCCAGGCGATCGAGGTGCGGCACACCCAGGATAGCCCGGCGCTCCTCCGGCGGATCAGCAGTCATGTCCGCTCACACAGGAGAGCAGCATCGCCATGAGTACGACTCGTGCGCCCGCAGTGCAGGCGCGTCATCTCGTCAAGACCTACCCCGGCGGGGTCACCGCCCTGAACGGCCTCGACGTCACCGTGGAGCCCGGCACCGTCTTCGCGCTGCTCGGCCCCAACGGCGCGGGCAAGTCGACCGCCGTCAAGATCCTCACCACGCTCGCCCGGCCCGACTCCGGCTCGGCCACGGTCGCCGGGCACGACGTGCTGCGCCACCCGGACCGGGTGCGCCGGGCGATCGGCGTGGTCGCGCAGAACTCCGGCGCCGACCCGGTCGCCACCGGCCGCGACAACCTCCGCCTGCAGGGCAGGCTCTACGGCCTGAAGGGCGCCGCCCTGGACCGCCGGGTGGACGAACTGCTCGAACGCTTCGCGCTCACCGGCGCGGCCCGGCGCCCGGTCAAGGGCTACTCCGGCGGCATGCGGCGCCGGCTCGACGTGGCGCTCGGCCTCGTGCACCGGCCCGAGGTGCTCTTCCTCGACGAGCCCACCACCGGCCTGGACCCGCAGGCACGCGGCGCGATGTGGGACGAGGTCGGGCGGCTGGCCGGCGAGGAGGGGCTGACCATCGTGCTCACCACTCACTACCTGGACGAGGCCGACCGGCTCGCCGAGCGGGTCGCCATCGTCGACCGCGGCCGGATCGTCGTCACGGGAACCCCCGACTCCCTCAAGGGCGAACTCCGCGGCGACGCCGTGCACATGGAGCTGCGCACCGCGCTCGGCGAGGCCGGCCGCGTGCTCCTGGACGGCGCCCTGGGGGCCCTCCCGGGGGTGTCCGAGGTGACGTTCGACGGGGCGCGGATCAGCGTCCGCGCCCAGGACGGTGCGGCGGCGGTGCCGGCCCTCCTCGGCGCGCTGGAGCGGGCCGGCGTCACCGTCGCCACCGCGACCGTGGCCCGGCCCTCCCTCGACGACGTCTACCTGCGGTACGCGGGCCGACGCTACGCCGAGGCCGGCAGCGGGACCGCCGACGAGGCCCTCGTGTCCGCCGGAGGCGCCCGATGAGCACCGCGCTCGTACAGACCTGGTACATGACACAGCGCCAGCTGATGGTGTTCGCCCGCCAGCCCGCGTATGCCGTGATCACCCTGATCCAGCCGGTGATCTGGCTGTTCCTCTTCGGCGGCCTCTTCGAGAACGTCGTCGCGCTGGGCGGCTTCGGCACCGCCTCCTACCTCGACTACCTGGTGCCGGGCGTGGTGGTGATGAGCGCCCTCGCCTCCAATCTGTGGGCCGGCATGGGCACATTGGAGGAGATCCAGCGCGGCACCCTCAACCGCTTCCTCACCACCCCGGCGAGCCGGGCCGCACTGATGAACGGCAACATCGTCCACAACGGCATCGTCACCGCCCTGCAGTCGGCCGTCATCGTGCTGCTCGGGCTGGCGGGCGGGGCGGACTACCCGGGCGGCTTCGCCGGCGTCGTCGTCCTGGTCGTCGCCTCGGTGCTGCTGGGCACCGTCTTCGGGGCGCTGTCCAACGCCCTGGGCATGCTGGTGCGCGAGCGCGAGTCGATCATCGGCGTCAACACGTTCCTGCTGCTGCCGCTGACCTTCCTCTCCAGCGCGTTCATGGCGCCGGAGCGGATGCCCGGCTGGATACGGCACGTGGCCCGGTTCAACCCCTTGGACTGGGCGATGGCGGCGGGCCGTTCGGCCCTGTCCGCGGATCCCGACTGGGGCGCGGTGCTCGTGCGGACAGGCGCGCTGCTCGCGCTCGCGGTGGCGGCCGTGTGGCTGTCGATCAGGACGTTCCGGTCCTACCAGCGGTCGGTGTAGCCGCAGGCGGCGCGCCGCCTCGGTTCCGAGGGGCGGCGGTACGGAGGGCCGGAGTCCGGAGGGATCGCGGCGGCGGTGCGCGGCCGGTCCGGCGGTGCGACTGTCCGGCGGTGCGACTGTCCGGCGGTGCGACTGTCCGGCGGTGCGGTGCGGCCGGGGCGGTTCGGCGCGGCTGGGGCGGTGCGGCCGGGGTGGCCTTGCCGGCGGCCCGCTTCACGGGGGCGGGGCGGGCCGCCGGCCGCGGGTCACGCGGTCGACGCCACGCCCTCCTGCTCGGCCTCCACGCGGGCGTTCCACTCCCGCTTGGAGGCCTGCCAGCCGTCCTCGTTGTGGCCGAGCCGCCAGTAGCCGGAGATCGACAGGTCCTCGCGCGGGATCTGCAGTTCGACGCGCAGCAGCTTGCGCAGCTCCTTCACGCCGGCCGCCTCGCCGTGCACGAACGCGTGCACACGGCCCTCGGGGAACTCCAGCGCCCGCACGGCCTCGACGAGCTTCTCGCCGACCGGCCGGTCGCCGCGGTGCAGCCAGACGACCTCCACGTCGGACTCGATCTTCTGCTCCTCCTCGGGGCCGGCCACCTCGATGAAGGCGTGGGCGACGGCGCCGGCGGGCAGCGACTCCAGGGCGGCGGCGATGGCGGGCAGGGCGCTCTCGTCGCCGGCCAGCAGATGCCAGTCGGCGGCCGGGTCGGGAGCGTAGGCGCCGCCGGGACCCATGAAGCGGACGGTCTCGCCCGGCTGGACGCGGGTCGCCCACGGCCCGGCCAGGCCCTCGTCGCCGTGGATCACGAAGTCCAGGGTCAGCTCGCGGTGTTCGGCGTCCCAGTCGCGCACCGTGTACGTCCGGGTCACGGGCCACTGCTCACGGGGGAACTCGGCACGGACGCGTTCCAGGTCGAACGGCTCCGGGTAGGTCACGCCGTCGGGACCGAAGAGCAGTTTGACGTAGTGGTCGGTGCAGGTGCCGGCGGTGAACTCCGCCAGGCCCTCGCCGCCGAGGACGACGCGCTGCATGTGCGGGGTGAGCCGTTCGGTGCGGACGACCTGCGCGGAGTGAGGCTTCCGCGGCTTCCGTGCCGGACGTTCTGCCATGACGGCCTCCCATGTCGCTATGGTTAGGTTTACCTAAGTTAGCATCCTCTGGCGTGAGATCAATGCCTAGGCGGGAGGTGCGCCCAACGTCGTCAGGAGCCGCTGCAGCGACCCGCCGAGCCCCCAGCGCCCTGCCAGTGCCTCCAGTGTCTCCCCGTCCCGCGGGGCCCGGGGCAGCGCGGTGGCCACCTCCGGCAGGGGTACGTCGTCGGCGACCTTGACCACCTTCGGCGCCACCGACACGTACGGCCGCGCCTCGTCCAGCCGCTTGCGCTGCGACGGCGTCAGCTTCGCCCGCGGGTCGTCGACCGCGGCCATGATCCCGGCCAGGTCGCCGAACTCGGCCAGCAGCTTGGCCGCCGTCTTCTCCCCGATGCCCGGCACGCCGGGCAGTCCGTCGCTCGGGTCTCCGCGCAGCAACGCCAGATCGGCGTAGCCCCGCCCGTCGACGCCGTACTTCTCCCGAAGCCATGCCTCGTCCGTCAGCTGCAGCGTGCCGACGCCCTTCAGCGGGTACAGCACGCGCACCCCGCGCGCGTCGTCCACCAGTTGGTAGAGGTCGCGGTCGCCGGTGACGATGTCCACCGGGCCCTTCGCGCGCCCGGTGAAGGTGCCGATCACGTCGTCCGCCTCGTAGCCCGCGACGCCCACGCGCGCGATGCCGAGCGCGTCGAGGACCGCCTCGATGATCGGCACCTGCGGCGAGAGCGTGTCCGGCACCTCCTCCTCGTCCGGCCCGCTCTCGTGCTCCTCGGCGACGCGGTGCGCCTTGTAGGAGGGAATCAGGTCGACGCGCCACTGGGGACGCCAGTCGGCGTCCATGCAGGCGACCAGCTCGTCCGGCCGATGGTCCTTCACCAGGCGGTCGATGAAGTCCAGCAGGCCGCGGACGGCGTTCACCGGGGTGCCGTCCGGCGCCTTCACGGAGTCCGGTACGCCGAAGTAGGCACGGAAGTAGAGCGAGGCGGTGTCGAGGAGCATCAGTCGTCCGGTCACGCCACGCATCATGCCGCACGGGTGCCCGGGTGACCGGCGGGTATTCACTCCCGTGGCAGGCGTAAACCTTTGTGAAGCCTTCTGTGAACTGAACCACTCGCGTGTTTGCCCTGTGCGAGCCAGGGCAGGGGCGGCCCCGGAGCCGTGTCGGTTGCACCTTCAACTGTTTGCTGTCGCCCAGTGCTCCGGTATCCGCCCCCCATCGAGAGGTACGCGTGTCTTCCAGGCTAGAGGCCGAACATCTGCACAAGGTGTTCGGCAGACGACCGGAGCAGGCAGTCGAACGGCTCCGCGCCGGATCCTCCCGGGAGGAGCTGCGCGCCGAGGGCGCCACGGCCGCGGTCGTCGACGCGTCCTTCACCGTCCGGCCGGGCCAGATCTTCGTCGTCATGGGCCTGTCCGGTTCCGGGAAGTCCACCCTGCTGCGCATGCTCAACGGGCTGCTGGAGCCGACCGCCGGACGCGTCCTCTTCGACGGTCAGGACCTCACCGCCCTCACCGACCGCGAACTGCGCGAGGTACGGGCGAGGAAGATCAGCATGGTCTTCCAGCACTTCGCGCTCTTCCCGCACCGCAGCGTCCTCGACAACGCCGCCTACGGGCTGGCCGTCCAGGGCGTCCCGCGTCGCGAGCGCGAGGAGCGCGCTGCCGAGGCGCTGCGGCTGTGCGGTCTGGCCGGCTGGGAGAAGTCCTGGCCGGACGAGCTGTCCGGCGGCATGCAGCAGCGCGTCGGGCTGGCCCGCGCCCTCGCCACCGACGCCGACCTGCTGCTGATGGACGAGTCCTTCAGCGCGCTGGACCCGCTGATCCGCCGCGACATGCAGGACCAGCTCCTCACGCTCCAGCAGACGCTGAAGAAGACCATCGTCTTCATCACCCACGACCTCAACGAGGCCATGCGCCTGGGCGACCGCATCGCCGTCATGCGCGACGGCCGCATCGTGCAGACGGGCACGGCGGAGGACATCCTCGTCCGCCCCGCCGACGACTACGTCGCCTCCTTCATCCAGGACGTCGACCGCTCCCGTGTGCTGACCGCCTCCGCCGTCATGGACACCGACGTGCGCGGCGACGAGGCCGACTGCGGCTGCCGGACCGCGACCCCCGACACCCCCTTCACCGCGCTGTGCGCGCTCAGCGCGCGGCTGCCCCACCCGGTCGCCGTCCTCGACGGCGAACGCGGGCTGGTCGGCGTCGTACCGCGACAGCGCCTGGTGCGCTTCCTCGGCGACGAGCAGGGCGAGGAGATCGCCTGCACCACTCCGCGCGACGCCGGGAAGAAGGTGACCGCCCGTGCCTAGGCTGCATCTCGGCGACTGGGTCGACTCCGGCGTCGACTGGCTGGTCACGCACATGGCCTGGCTCTTCGACGCGATCAAGTCCGTCGTCGAGGGCATGTACGACGGCCTGGACGCCGTCCTCACCGCCCCCGAGCCGCTCCTTCTCGCGGGCATCCTCGCGGTGCTCGCCTGGTGGCTGCGCGGTCTGGTCGCGGGCGTCCTCGCCTTCGCCGGGTTCGCCCTGATCGACTCCCTCGCCCTGTGGGACGAGGCCATGTCGACGCTGTCGCTGGTGCTCGTGGCCACGGTGATCGCCCTGGTGGTCTCCGTCCCGCTGGGCGTCTGGGCGGCCCGCTCCAAGGCCGTCAGCGCGACCCTCCGCCCCGTTCTGGACCTGCTCCAGACCATGCCCTCGATGGTCCTGCTCATCCCGGCCATCCTGTTCTTCGGAATGGGCGTCCCGGCGGGCGTCGTCGCCACCCTGATCTTCGCGCTCGCCCCCGGTGTGCGGATGACCGAGCTCGGCATCCGCCAGGTCGACGCGGAACTCGTCGAGGCGGCCGAGGCGTTCGGCACGACCCCCCGCGACACCCTGCTGCGCGTGCAGCTGCCGCTCGCCCTGCCGACGATCATGGCGGGCGTGAACCAGGTCATCATGCTGGGCCTGTCGATGGTGGTCATCGCCGGCATGGTCGGCACCGGGGGCCTCGGCGGCGCCGTCAACGAGGCCATCGGACAGCTCGACATCGGCCTCGGCTTCGAGGCCGGCCTCGGCATCGTCGTCCTGGCCATCTACCTGGACCGGATGACCGGCGCCCTCGGCACCCGGATCTCCCCGCTCGGCCGCCGCGCCGCCGCCAAGGCCCGCGGGACGGTGTGGACGTACCGCCCGCGGCCGGCCGTGGCCGTCGTCGGCGTGGTCGTCCTCGCCCTGGTCGCCGGCGGCATGGGCGTCCTCGGCTCCTCGTCCGGCACCGCCGAGGCCTCCGCCTCGGACGTCGGCAAGGGCAGGGAGATCAAGATCGGCTACATCCCGTGGGACGAGGGCATCGCCTCCACGTACCTCTGGAAGGAGCTCCTGGAGGAACGCGGCTTCGAGGTCACCACCACCCAGTACGCCGCCGGCCCGCTGTACACCGGCGTGGCCACCGGGCAGATCGACTTCCAGATCGACGCCTGGCTGCCCACCACCCACGCCGAGTACTGGAAGAAGTACGGCGACCGGCTCGACGATCTCGGCTCCTGGTACGGCCCCACCTCGCTGGAACTCGCCGTCCCCTCGTACGTGAAGGACGTGAACTCGCTGGCGGACCTGAAGAGCCGCGCCTCCGAGTTCGACGGCAGGATCACCGGCATCGAGCCCAGCGCCGGAATGATGGGGCTGCTCAAGGACAAGGTCATGGGGGAGTACGGGCTCGACGGCGCCTACCGGGTCGTCGACGGCTCGACCCCCGCGATGCTCGCCGAGCTCAAGCGCGCCTACGCCGCGAAGAAGCCGATCGCCGTCACGCTCTGGTCGCCGCACTGGGCGTACAGCGACTACGACCTGAAGAAGCTCAAGGACCCCAAGGGAGCCTGGGGCAAGGGCGACGGCGTGCACACCGTGGCCCGTGAGGGCTTCGCCGCCGACAACCCCGAGGTCGGCGCGTGGCTGAAGGACTTCAGGATGACCGAGGCCCAGCTCACCGGTCTGGAGGCGCTGATCCAGAAGGCCGGCAAGGGCAAGGAGCAGGACGCGGTCCGGACCTGGCTGAAGGACAACCCCCGACTGGTCGAGAAGTGGGTACCGGTGCCCGATGCGGGGCAGAAGAGCCGGGCGGCCCGGTGACCTGACAGCACCGCGGCCGTCCTGCGAGGGGCGGGCACCGACGTGAGGCCGAATGGCCTGCGACGGGGCCCGCCCCTCGCGCGTCCCCCGGTCCGGCCACGGCGGGCCCGACCGGCAGGCCCATGGGAAAGATCCGGCCAACCACGCAGAGCTATGCTCAAGCCCGAGCGTGAACGCCCGTGACGCCGGGGACGAGCGGGAACACTCACGGTCGTCCGCGCATTGAACGGGTAAACGGGAGGGCGGGCTCGCGCCGACCGCCTCCGGGGTCCGATCGACTGGCGTGAACTGTGAGGTCGTGTGTCACGCCGTGTGTCCTCGATGTGACGGGCACATGAAACGGTTTGCCGAACATGCGTAGGGTGCAGAGAACTCATCAGCGGACGTGTCCGAGGACACACCGCACGCCTGGGGCCGACGAGCGAAGGAGGGAGCCGGAGCGATGGGCGACCACAAAGAACAGCCCCTGCGGGTGGGCGCGGCCGTGCGCCGCCGACGCCGGTCCCTGGAGCTCACCCTCGCCGTCGTGGCCGAGCGCAGCGGTCTGTCGGTCCCGTTCCTGAGCCAGATCGAGAACGACCGCGCGCGCCCCAGCACCAGCTCCCTGGAGAAGGTCGCCGACGCCCTGCGCACCACCGCCGTCGAACTCCTCGCCGCCGCCGACCCGGCGTGCAGCGTCGACGTCGTACGCGCAGAGGTCGCCGATCAGGGGCAGCCCGCCGCGCCCGACCCGCAGCCCCGCTCCCGTTCCCTCGTGCGCGGTCACCATCAGATGCACGCGTCCGAGTTCACCGGCGATCACGACGCCGGTCGTGAATTCCAGTACCGCAACGACCAGTTGATGTACGTCGCCGACGGCGCGGTGGAGATCGAGGCGGAGGGCCGCGCCTACCGGCTCGGCCGCGGCGACACCCTGTACCTCACGGGCGGGGTCCGCCACCGCTGGCGGGCGACCGTGCCGGACACCCGGGTGGTCGTCGTCGCGGTGGCCGAGCACATCGAGGCCGTACGGGACCGGGGGCGCAGGCGGTAGTGCGGGTCGTCTCCCTGGTGCCGTCGCTCACCGAGGCCGTGGCCGGCGCCGTGCCCGGCGCGCTGGTCGGCGCCACCGACTGGTGCAGCCACCCGGCGGACCTCGCCGTCACCCGGATCGGCGGAACGAAGAACCCCGACGTCGACCGGATCGTCGCCCTCGCCCCCGATCTGGTGATCGCCAACGAGGAGGAGAACCGGGAACCGGACCTGGCCGCCCTGCGGGCCGCCGGGCTGCGTGTGCTGGTGACCGAGGTCCGGGACGTCCCGCAGGCGTTCCGGGAGCTGACCCGGGTGCTCGAGGCCTGCGGGGCGCCCGCGCCACCGCGCTGGCTCACGGAGGCCGAGGAGGCCTGGGCGGCCCCGCCGCCGCTCGCCGGCCGCCGGACGGCCGTCGTGCCGATCTGGCGCCGTCCCTGGATGGTGCTGGGCCGGGACACGTTCGCCGGGGACGTGCTGGCACGTCTGGGCGTCGACCACCTCTACTCCGGGCACCCCGAGCGCTATCCGCGGATCCCGGTCGAGGAACTGCGGGCCGCCGCGCCGGACCTCGTCGTGCTGCCCGACGAGCCCTACCGCTTCACCGCCGACGACGGCCCCGAGGCCTTCCCCGGACTGCCCTGGGCGCTCGTCAGCGGACGGCACCTGACGTGGTACGGCCCCTCGCTCGCCGAGGCGCCGAAGGCGCTGGGCGAGGCGCTGCGAGCAGCGCGCCGCTGAGCACCGAGCGGACGGTGTGCGCGGCGACGACGGCCCAGGCGGCGACGAGCACGACGTACAGCGCGCAGGCGAGCACCTCGAGGACCGCCAGCCCGGTGTGCCGGGCCAGTGCCGCCGCTCCGGTCGCACAGGTGCCGACCGGGAAGGTGAACGCCCACCACGTCATCGCGAAGCCCATCCCGTGCCGGCGGGCCCGCGCCACATGCGCGGTGGCCAGGCACAGCCACAGCAGCGCGAACCCCATGACGGGCACCCCGTACAGCACGGCGAGCACGCCGGGGCCCCGGCCGCCCGCCCCCGGCAGGACGCCCGGAGCGACCTCGGCGAACTTCCCCACGGCGGTCGTCGACTGACCCAGCGGCCCCAGGACCAGGAACAGCGTCGGGGCGAGCGCGAGGGGAAGCGGTCCGCCGGTCACCAGCCGCCCGAACACCAGCGGCAGCATGACGAACGTGCCCAGCAGGCTCACCCCGAACAGCGCGAAGCACGCGAGCAGCAGCGTCTGCCGCGGCTGGCCTGCCGGAAGGTACGGCACCAGCTGCGGCCCGAGCGCGGCGGACACCATCGGCGCGACGAGCGGCAGCAGCCACACGGGCGTGGCCTGGGAGGCCTCCACACGGTGGCGTACGGCCATCAGGTACGGGACGGCGACGGCGGCCGTGAGGGCGACCACCGTGCCGACGGTGAACAGCACGGCGTCGAGGGCGACCGCGGCGCCCGCGCCGATCCAGTCCCGGCCCACGGTGAGAGTGCCGCCCCCGACGGCGAGCAGGGCCATCGCGAGGCAGCCGTAGAACGGGGCCGTCGCCGGGTCGAGGAGGTGCGCGCGCGCCTGGTCGCGGTGGTGGCGCCAGTGCAGGGCGCGGGCGATGAGCAGGGCCGCCAGGAGCGCGAGGGAGAGCGCCCAGAACGCCGTGCACAGCGGCCGCAGTCCCGGAATCCGGAGCGGCAGCGCGGCTCCCGCCGTGGCGACGATCGCGGTGCCCATGACCGTGGCGTACCAGTTCGGTCCGAGGTGACGGACGGCTGTGGCGCGCGGGCGGGACGGGGCGTACAGGGGCTGGGCGGCGGTGACCATGGTTCCACGGTCGCCCGACGGCGCGGCCGGGACCAGGGAGCACGGCTCTATGGGGGCATAAGCTGGGCTTATGGGGAGCGTGGAGGAAGAGCGGCCGGGCCGCGGCGGCTCGATCGCGCACCGCGTCCCGGACCTGGGCGCGCTGGAGCTGCTGCTGGCGGTGGCCCGGCTGGGCAGCCTGGGCGCGGCCGCTCGCGAGGTGGGCATCACCCAGCCCGCCGCGAGCAGCCGGATCCGTTCCATGGAGCGGCAGTTGGGCGTGGCTCTGGTGGACCGTTCGCCGCGCGGCTCCCGGCTCACCGACGCCGGCGCGCTGGTGACGGACTGGGCGCGGCGCGTCGTCGAGGCGGCCCAGGCCTTCGACGCGGGGACGCAGGCCCTGCGGGACCGGCGGGACTCGCGGCTGCGGGTGGCGGCCAGCATGACGATCGCGGAGTACCTGCTGCCCGGCTGGCTGCTCGCGCTGCGCGCCGGGCGGCCGGACACGGCGGTGTCGCTGCTCGCGGGCAACTCGGCGGCCGTCGCGGAGCGGCTGCTGGCGGGGGAGGCGGACCTCGGCTTCGTGGAGGGTCTCACGGCGCCGGCCGGACTGGACTCCGCCGTGATTGCGCACGACCATCTCGTCGTCGTCGTCGCACCCGGCCACCCGTGGGCCCGGCGCCGGCGACCGCTGGCCGCGTCCGAGCTGGCGTCGACGCCGCTGATCCTGAGGGAGAAGGGCTCGGGGACCCGTCAGGTCCTCGACCGGGCCCTGGGCGGCCTGGCCCGCCCCCTGATCGAGCTCTCCTCGACGACGGCCGTGAAGGCGGCGGCGGTGAGCGGGGCCGGCCCGGCGGTGCTGAGCGAACTGGCGGTGGGGGAGGAACTGGCGCTGCGCCGGCTGGTGGGGATACCGGTGGACGGCGTGTCGCTGGCGCGGGACCTGCGCGCGGTCTGGCCCACCGGCCACCGCCCGACGGGCCCCGCGAGAGACCTCCTGACCCTGACGCGCGGGTGACCCGGCATCCTCGCCTCCGGGACCGGGGCACTGCCCTGTGAGGGCGCGCGCGAGGGTGAGGCTCCCCACGGGGTGAGGCAGGGAGCGGGCGTCGGCGGGGCCGGTCGGTCGCTCGCGCAGGGCCGGGCCGCCAGGTGATCGGGGCGAGGCCGGTCAGGGCGAGGGCCGGGGGCGAAGGCGGTGAGGGTGAGGCCGGTCGGGGGGAAGGCGGTGAGGGTGAGGCCGGTCGTACCGAGGCGGTGGGCGACGCTGGTCGGGGGCGGAAGCGGTGAGGGCGAGGCCGGTCGGGGCGAGGCCGGTCGGGGCGAGGGTGGAGGCGACGCCGGTCGGGGGCGAAGGCGGTCAGGGTGAGGCCGGTCGTACCGAGGGCGGGGGCTGAGGCCGGTCGGGGCGAGGGGGGGCGGGCTCAGGCGGTGGGGCGGGAGGCGGCTGTGACCAGGGCGCGTACGACGCGGACGTCCTCGCCCATCTCCGGATGCCACTGCACCCCCAGCACCCAGTCGGCGGAGGGCAGTTCGACGGCCTCCACGGTGCCGTCCGCCGCGTACGCCGACGCCACCAGGCCCGCGCCCAGGCGGTCCACCGCCTGGTGGTGGTAGGTCGGCACGGAGCTCTCCTCCGCGACCACCCCGGCGTACAGCGTGCCGGGGACGGGCTTGACCGGGTGGCTGCCCATGACGCCGACGGCCTCGACGTGTCCGTCGACGTGCTGCGTCAGCGTGCCGCCGAGAGCGACGTTCAGCAGCTGCATGCCCCGGCAGATGCCGAGCAGCGGGAGGCCGGAGGCCAGGGCCGCCTCGATCAGGGCCAGCTCCCACGCGTCCCGCTCCGGCGCGGGCGGCCCGGTGCGGGGGTCCGGATCGGCGCCGTAGCGGACGGGCTCGACGTCGGGGCCGCCGGCGATCACCAGGCCGTCGAGGCGCGCCACGGTCGCCGCCGCGTGCCCGGGCGCGTCCGGCGGGAGCATCACGGCCAGCCCGCCGGCCCGCTGCACCAGCCGTGGGTACCCGGCGGGCAGCAGCGCCGCGTCCATGTCCCACACGGCCCAGCGAGCCCTGGCCAGATAGGTGCTGACGCCGATCAGCGGCCTGTCGACCGGCGGCCTGTCGATCAGCGGCCTGTCGACCGGCGGCCCGTCGGCCGGCGGCCCGTCGATCAGGGGCGTGTCGTCGTGCGTCATGTGACCTCCTGCCCTGTCGGTGCACCACCGCACCGGTGCACCGTCCACAATGGATCGCCTGCAGACCAATGCATCATGTCAGGTGAGGAAGCCTCTGAGCAGGGCGGCCGTCCCCGCGCAGTGCTCCCGCATCATCTCCCGCGCGCCGTCCGCGTCCCCGTCCAGCACCGCCTCCACCAGCGCGGTGTGCTGGCGCTGCGAGTGCTCCAGGTTGCGCACCAGGAGCGGGATGCAGTCGAGCAGGTCGTTCACCGTGGCCCGCACCGCCGCGTACCGAGCGCTCAGCGAGGGGGAGCCGCACAGCTCGGCCAGGGTGAGGTGGAGCATGGTGTCCAGGCGGCGGTAGTCGGTCAGCGGGGCGTCCGCCGTGCGGGCCAGCGCCTCGCGCAGCCGCTGTGCCTGCTCGTCCGTGAGGCCGTGCGCGGCGCACAGGCCCGCCGCGCCCACCTCCAGCACCTCACGGAAGCGCAGCACGTCCTCGACGTCGGTCTCCGCGACGCGCCGCCGCAGCTCGTCCTCGCCGCCGGCGTCGGTCCGCGGCAGCACGAACGTTCCGCCGTAGCGGCCCCGGCGCGACTCGACCAGGCCCTGGTCCTGCAGGACCTTCAGGACCTCGCGCAGCGTCACCCGGCTGATCCCGAGCCGCTCCGCCAGATCCCGCTCGGCCGGCAGCCGTTCGCCCCCCGGCACCAGACCGAGCCGGACGACCTGCAGGATCTGCTCCAGCGCCTCCTCGAAGCCGTTCCCGGCCCGCACCGGCCGCAGCACCGGCGTCAGCCGGTCGTCCGGTCCGCCGTCAGCGTCCACCGACATCTCGCCGTGCCCCCTTCCCAAGCAATGGTTCTCCGCAATACCTTATGGGCCACCGGCCGCCCGATCCACCGAGGCGACGGAAGCCGAGGAAGCCTGAGGAGGCCCTCCCGTGGCAGACCGCACACCCCCGCTCGGCGTCGAGGAACTGCACGCCCTCGTCGCGAGCGGTGAGATCGACACTGTCGTCCTCGCCTTCCCCGACATGCAAGGGCGGCTCCAGGGCAAACGGTTCGCCGCCCGGTTCTTCCTCGACGAGGTCCTCCGGCACGGGACCGAGGGCTGCAACTACCTCCTCGCCGTCGACACGGAGATGAACACCGTCGACGGGTACGCCATGTCCTCCTGGGAGAGCGGCTACGGCGACTTCGCCATGCACCCCGACCTCGCCACCCTGCGCCGCGTGCCCTGGAACCCGGGCACGGCCATGCTGATCGCCGACCTCGCCTGGAACGACGGCTCGCCCGTGGCCGCCGCGCCGCGCCAGATCCTGCGCCGCCAGCTGGAGCGCCTCGCCGAGCACGGCCTCACCGCCCAGGTCGGCACCGAGCTGGAGTTCATCGTCTTCAAGGACAGCTACGAGGCCGCCTGGGACGCGAACTACCGCGGGCTCACCCCGGTCAACCAGTACAACGTCGACTACTCGGTCCTCGGCACCGGCCGTGTGGAGCCGCTGCTGCGCCGCATCCGCAACGAGATGGCCGGAGCCGGTCTCACCGTCGAGTCCGCCAAGGGCGAGTGCAACCCCGGCCAGCACGAGATCGTCTTCCGCTACGACGAGGCCCTGGTCACCTGCGACCAGCACGCGATCTACAAGACCGGCGCCAAGGAGATCGCCGCCCAGGAGGGCGTCTCGCTGACCTTCATGGCCAAGTACAACGAGCGCGAGGGCAACTCCTGCCACATCCACCTCTCGCTCACCGACGCGGACGGCCGCAACGTCATGGCGGGCACGGCCGAGGACCCGCACGGCATGTCCGAGGTGATGCGCCACTTCCTGGCCGGACAGCTCGCCGCCCTGCGCGACTTCGCCCTCCTCTACGCGCCCAACGTCAACTCCTACAAGCGGTTCCAGCCGGGCTCCTTCGCCCCCACCGCCGTCGCCTGGGGCCACGACAACCGCACCTGCGCGCTGCGGATCGTCGGCCACGGCCGCTCGACGCGCTTCGAGAACCGGCTGCCGGGCGGCGACGTCAACCCGCACCTCGCCGTGGCCGGACTGATCGCCGCCGGCCTGTACGGCGTCGAGCAGAAGCTGGAACTGCCCGAGGCCTGCTCCGGCAACGCCTACACCGGCGACTACGCCCACGTCCCCACCACCCTCCGCGAGGCCGCCGAGCTCTGGGAGAACAGCCCGATCGCGTCGGCCGCCTTCGGCGACGAGGTCGTCGCCCACTACCGCAACATGGCACGCGTCGAGCTGGAGGCCTTCGACGCCGCGGTCACCGACTGGGAGCTGCGCCGCTCCTTCGAACGCCTGTGAAAGGTCCCGCCGTGTCCGACCCGCACGAGCCGTCCCCGTCCGAGCGCTCCCCGCACGAGCTGATCGTCCTCAACCCGGCCACCGAGGAGGTCGTCGCCGCCGTCCCGGCCGCCGACGCGACCGACGTGGACCGCGCGGTCGCCCGCGCGAGCGCCGCCCGGACCGCGTGGGCCGCCGCCGCCCCGGCCGACCGGGCCCGGCTGCTGCGCCGCTTCGCCGACGTCGTCGACGCCCACCTCGAGGAACTCGCGCTGCTGGAGGTCCGCGAGGCCGGCCACCTGCTCGGCAACGCCCGCTGGGAGGCAGGCAACGCCCGCGACCTGCTGCTCTACGCGGCCGGCGGCGTCGAGCGGCTCCTGGGCCGGCAGATCCCCGCCCCCGGCGGCTGGAACGTCACCTTCCACGAGCCGCTCGGCGTGGTCGGCGTGATCGCCCCCTGGAACTTCCCCATGCCGATCGCCGCCTGGGGGTCCTTCCCGGCCCTGGCCGCCGGCAACGCCGTCCTCCTCAAACCCGCCGAGGCCACCCCGCTGACCGCCCTGCGCCTGGCCGAACTGGCCCTGGAGGCGGGCCTGCCGGAGCACCTCTTCCAGGTGCTGCCCGGCTACGGCGCGGTCACCGGAAGGGCGCTCGTCGACCACCCGGGCGTGGCGAAGATCGTGTTCACGGGCTCCACCCGCACCGGCCGCGAGGTGATGGAGCGGTGCGCCGGACAGATCAAGCCGGTCACCCTCGAACTCGGCGGGAAGAGCCCCAACATCGTCTTCGCGGACGCCGACCTGAAGGCGGCGGTCGACCCGTTCTCGTTCCTCGACAACTCCGGCCAGGACTGCTGCGCCCGCACCCGCATCCTGGTCCAGGAGTCGGTGTACGACGAGGTCGCCGACCACCTGGCGCGGGAACTGGCCGCGGTGGCGGTCGGCGACCCGGCCGACGAGGCCACACAGATGGGCCCGCTGATCTCCCGTCAGCAGGTGGACCGCGTACGGTCGTTCGTGCCGGACGACGCCCGGGCGCTGCGCGGCTCCGCGCCCGACGGCCCCGGCTTCTGGTTCCCGCCGACCGTCCTCACCGGCGCCGCGCCCGACTCGGCCGCGGCCCGCGAGGAGATCTTCGGGCCCGTGGCCGTCCTGCTCCCCTTCACCGACGAGGCGGACGCGATCCGGCTCGCCAACGACACCCCCTACGGCCTCTCCGGCTCCATCTGGACCCGGGACGTCGGCCGCGCCCTGCGCGTCTCGCAGGCCGTGCGCGCCGGGAACCTGTCCGTCAACTCCCACTCCAGCGTCCGCTACTGGACCCCCTTCGGCGGCTTCAAGCAGTCCGGCGTCGGCCGTGAGCTGGGCCCGGACGCCCTGACCGCCTTCACCGAAACCAAGAACGTCTTCATCAGCACGGAGGGCCCCGCACAGTGACCGCATCGCCTGACGAGATCATCTGCCGCCGTCTGGTCGGCCGCACCGCAGTCATCACCGGAGCCGGCAGCGGCATCGGCCTCGCCACCGCGCGCCGGCTCGCCTCCGAGGGCGCGCACGTCGTCTGCGGCGACGTGGACGAGGCGCGCGGCAAGGCCGTCGCCGAGGAGATCGACGGGACCTTCGTGAAGGTCGACGTCACCGACCCCGAGCAGGTCGAGGCGCTGTTCAGGACCGCTCACGACACCTACGGCAGCGTCGACATCGCCTTCAACAACGCCGGCATCTCGCCGCCCGACGACGACTCCATCCTGGAGACCGGCCTGGAGGCCTGGAAGCGGGTCCAGGAGGTCAACCTGACGTCGGTCTACCTGTGCTGCAAGGCCGCGATCCCCTACATGCGGCGCCAGGGCAGGGGCTCCATCATCAACACGGCGTCGTTCGTGGCGAGGATGGGCGCGGCGACCTCGCAGATCTCGTACACGGCGTCCAAGGGCGGCGTCCTGGCCATGTCCCGCGAACTGGGCGTGCAGTTCGCCCGGGAGGGGATCCGGGTGAACGCCCTGTGCCCGGGCCCGGTCAACACCCCTTTGCTGCAGGAGCTGTTCGCCGCCGACCCGGAGCGGGCCGCCCGCCGGCTGGTGCACATCCCCGTCGGCCGGTTCGCCGAGGCCGAGGAGATCGCCGCCGCCGTGGCCTTCCTGGCCAGCGACGACTCCTCGTTCGTCAACGCCACCGACTTCCTGGTGGACGGCGGCATCTCCGGCGCCTACGTCACCCCGCTCTAGGAGTCAGAGGAAGGTCCGGCCCTCGCCCCGGTAGGTCGGCACGGTCGCCGTCACCGTGTCCCCCTCGACGAGGTGCAGCACGTCGAACCGCTCGCACAGCTCGCCGGCCTTCGCGTGCCGGAACCACACCTTGTCGCCGATCAGCAGATCGTCGGCCGGGGAGCCGATGAGCGGGGTCTGCACCTCGCCGGGGCCCTCCTGGGGGTCGTAGCGCAGCCCTTCGGGCAGGTACGGCACCGGCAGCCGGTCCGGGCCGGCGGCGCCGGAGGCGGGGTAGCCGCCGCCGAGCACGGTCACGGTGCCCACCCCCGGGCGACGCACGACGGGTTGGGCGAAGAGGGCGGCCGGCCGGCCGCTGAACGACGTGTAGTTGTCGAACAGGCGCGGCACGTACAGGCCCGACCCGGCCGCGATCTCCGTGACCGCGTCCTCGGCGGCGGTGTGCTGCACGCTGCCGGTGCCGCCGCCGTTGACGTACTCCAGGTCCGGTACGACGGCCCGCACCGCCCGCACGACCGCGGCGCGCCGCTCGGCGAGTTCACGCCGGGCGGCGGTCTGCATCAGCCGGATGGCCCGGGACCGCAGGGGCCGCCCGGCGACCGCGTCCCCCACCCCGGCGATGTGCCCCTCGTACGCCATGATCCCCACCAGCCGGAAGCCCGACCGCCGGGACACCGCGCGCGCCACGTCGGCGATCTGGGCGGGGGAGTGCAGCGGGGAGCGCAGGGCGCCGACCCGGAACCGGCCGCCGAACAGCTTCAGCGCCGTGTCCAACTCCAGGCAGACGCGGATCACTTCGCCGCCCTCGCCGCGCGCCGCGTCGATCAGGTCGAGCTGGGCGACGTCGTCGATCATGACGGTGACGGCGGCGGCCAGCTTGGGGTCGGCGGCCAGCTCCGCGAAGCCGGCGCGGTCGGCCGACGGGTACGCGAGCAGGATGTCGTCGAACCCCGAACGCGCCAGCCACAGCGACTCGGCGAGGGTGAACGACATGATGCCCGCGAAGCCGTCCTTCGCCAGGACGCGCTCCAGCAGCGTCCGGCAGCGCACGGACTTGCTGGCGACACGGATCGGCTTGCCGCCGGCCCGGCGGACCAGGTCCTCGGCGTTGGCGTCGAAGGCGTCCAGGTCCACAAGGGCGAGAGGGGCGTCGAGATGGGCGGTGGCCCGGTCGTAACGGGCCCGGTCGGCGGCGCGCGCAGTCATGAACGAAGCCTGCCAGACAGGATTACCGCAGGGTAGGGGGACGTTCCGGGCAGAAGCCCCGGGGGGTGCGGACTGGTTCCCGTTCGCCCGCCGACAAGCCGTAGAGTGACGCGCACGCACGGAGGGACGGCTCCGGCCGGACGCCCGCGTCGGGATGCCGGTCCGCCCGTGCGGGTATGCGTGCCCGGAACGGATCGTCGCGTCCTGCCCGGGCCGCCCGGCCACGAGAAGGACGGCCCGAGTACCAGAACGACGGCCCGGGGACGAGGAAACGGGGGGTGCATGAGCACGGAAGCACGCCGCGCCTCGGTCCCCCCGCGCCCGGACGTGCCTCCCCAGCCCGGCGTGCCCCCGCGCCCGACGACTCCTCCCCGCCCGTCCCGGCCCCCGACGACGGCCGCGCGCCCGACGCAACCGGCCGACCCGGGGGACACGACGGCAGCCCCTCCGACCGCCGACGGCCGGCCGGACGAGAACCCCGCGCGGCGGGCGACGTCCGGCCCTCAGGACCCCGGGTCCGCGCCCCGGACGGCACCCCCTGCGGCTGACCGTGACCAGGAGCCCTCGCGCCCGACGTCCGCCGGTCCGCCGACCGCGCCCGCCGCCGAGAACGAGACCACCGCCGGGGACGGCGCCCCCGCTTCCCCCGACACCGCTCCCCCCACCCCACGCACCGCCCCCCGCTTCGTCAGGCTGCGGGCCCAGCACACGGACGCCATGATCCCGCCCCCGCCGCCCGCGTCGGCACGCTTCCCGGACACCCCGCCGCGGCCGAGCCGCCCCGCCCCGGCCCCCCGGAGCGACGGCGCGGGGACGCCCGCGCGGGCCGATGAGCGCCCGGCCTCCCCGCACGGCCCGCGCCCCGGCCCGCCGCACGACTTCCGCAGGCCGCCTCGTCCCGCCAGGCCGAGCCCGCGACCGGCGTCCGCGGACACCCCGGCCCCCTCCGACGCACCCCCTGCACGCTTCGCCGGCCCGGACGCGGCCGCCTTCCGCCCCCTCGGCGCGCCCGTGCCCCGCCCGCACGGCCCGGCGGCCTCGGAGGGCGCACACGGCACCGGCCCGACGGCCCCCGGCGGCCCGGGCCCGGACGGCACGCGTCCCGGCGACCGGGCGGACGCGCGCCCCGCGGGTCCGGACGACGACGCCGTCCCCGGACCGATCCCGGCCCCCGCGACCGAGCGGGCCTGGTCGCCCCTGCCCCGCGGCTGGGTGCCCGTGCCCGGGACCGGCCGACAGGACACGGACGCGGACGGCGCCGGGTCCGGACGGCACGGCGTCCCCCACCCGGACCCGGCGGCGGACGAACGGCCCGCCTGGAGTCCCGCGGCGGCGGTGCGGCAACCCGAGTTCACCGCGCCTCCCGCGCCGGAGACGCCGCGGCGGCCGGACGTCGCCCCCGACGCGGTCCACGGACCCGATCCGTCCCTCTCCTGGAGCGCGCCCATGAGCCCCGGCGGCGCCCTCGGCGCCACCCGGCCCGTGGTGACGTTCGCGCGCCCCGAGGGATACCGCGACACGCGCCGCACCCTCGGCAGACGCGGCCGCACCGCCGTCGCCGCCGCCTGCGCCGTCCTCGGACTGGGCCTCATCGGCGGTGCCGCGGCGGGCAGTTGGCTCGTCGGCGGCTCGGCGGAGGACAGCGAGCGCAGCGCCTACGTGACGGCCGGCGGCCTGTGGCACAACGTGCCCGTCGACCAGCTGTTCCCGCCCACCGTGGACGGCAAGGGCGCCGGCCCCGGCGGCGCCGACCGCACCTGGACGCGGATCGCCGTCGCCCCGGACAGCGGCTGCGCCGACGCGTTCGACCCGCTGCTGCTCAAGGCGCTCTCCCCGGTCGGCTGCGAGCGTCTCCTGCGCGCCACCTACACCGACGCCACCCAGAGCTACGTGACCACCGTCGGCCTGCTGTTCACCAAGGCGGACGCGGCCGCCATGCGTTCGCTGGACGCCCGCTTCGGCAAGGAGGGCCTGGCCCAGCGGGCGGACCTGATGCCCCGCCCGTACGCCGCGAAGGGCACCGTCGCCGCAGGCTTCGGCGACCGGCAGCGCGCCGCGTGGACGGTGTCCGTCCTCACCGACGCGCCCGTCGTCGTCTACGCCGTCTCCGGCTGGGCCGACGGCAGGACCGTCGACGCCCCGCAGCCCGCCCCCCGGGCCACGGCGAACGGCGCGACCACGGCCCCCGCCCAGGCCGGCCTCGGCAACGAGGCCCAGGGCCTCGCCGACCGCGTCGAGCGCGGCCTGCGCAAGACCGCCGTCACGCCCTCGGAGCAGCCCTCATGAGCACCCGTACGACCCGTACGCCCCGCAGGGCCGGGATCCTGTGCTGTCTCCTCGCCGCCGCCGTCGCCCTGGTGCCGCCCTCCACCGCCCACGCCGACGGCATCCGCGGCCAGCAGTGGGCCCTGGACGCCCTGCACACCCCGCAGGCCTGGCAGACCACCAAGGGCCGGGGCATCACGGTCGCCGTCCTGGACACCGGCGTCGAGGCCGACCACCCCGACCTCGCCGGCAACGTCCTCACCGGCCGGGACATGGTGGGCTTCGGGGCACGGCCCGGCGAGCGCGCCTGGGCCCGCCACGGCACCGCGATGGCGAGCATCATCGCCGGTCACGGACACGGCGACGGCAACGGCGACGGAGTGCTCGGCATCGCCCCGGAGGCGAAGATCCTTCCCGTCCGCGTGATCCTCGAGGACGGCGACCCGCAGCGCACCAAGGCCCGCAACACCCGCGGCAACGCCCTCGCCGAAGGCATCCGCTGGGCCGCCGACCAGGGCGCCGACGTCATCAACCTCTCCCTCGGCGACGACTCGGCCTCCGCCCACCCCGAGCCCGCCGAGGACGAGGCCGTCCAGTACGCGCTGAAGAAGGGCTCGGTCGTCGTCGCCTCGGCCGGCAACGGGGGCGAGAAGGGCGACCACATCTCCTACCCGGCCGCCTACCCGGGCGTCATCGCCGCGACCGCCGTGGACCGCTACGGCACGCGCGCCTCGTTCTCCACCCGCCGCTGGTACGCCACGGTCAGCGCGCCCGGCGTCGACGTCGTCATCGCCGACCCGGACCACAAGTACTACCAGGGCTGGGGGACCAGCGCCGCGTCCGCCTTCGTCTCGGGAGCCGTCGCGCTCGTCAAGGCCGCCCACCCCGGACTGACCCCGGCGCAGATCAAGAAGCTCCTGGAGGACACCGCCCGCAACGCACCCGCAGGCGGCCGCGACGACTCCCGCGGCTACGGCTTCATCGACCCGGCCGCGGCGATCAGGGCGGCCGGGGACCTCAAGCCGGAGGGGCTGCAGTCCGCGGCCTACGGCGAGCGGTACTTCGGCGCCGGCCCGGACGAGGCGAAGACGGAGGACGACACGTCGAGCTGGGCGGGCCTGCTCGCGGGCGGCGCCGGGGGAGTGCTGCTGGCGACGGCGGTCGTCCTGTGGCGCGGCCGCCGCGAGGGCGACCGCCACGAGACCTACGAGACCCTCTAGCCGGGCCGTCCGCAACGGCCGGGAGCGGCTATCCGGCGGCGGACGAGGACTTAGTGACGGCCGGCGCGGACGCGGTCGCCGCCGTCGCGCCGCCGTCGGCGAAGACCGACACCGCGGCCTTCGCCGCCGCCTCGACCAGCGAGATCCCCGCGGCCTGCGTCGCGTTGCCGTTCGACAGCACGGCCACCAGGCGGTCGCGGCCGCCGACGCTCACCCGGCCGATGCTGTTGATGTCCCACAACGCGGTCGTGCTGCGCGCCAGCCAGCCGTTCTTCAGCGCCCACGAGGACCCGTCGGCCGCGGCCGAGACGCCCCAGCGCTGGCCCGCGGCTATCTGCCCCATCAGCCCCTGGAGATACGCCCGCGACGCCTCGCTCAGCTCCGAGTCGTCCCCGAACACCTGCTGGAGCAGGGTGAGCTGGTCGGCGGCGGTGGTCTGGGTGAGTCCCCACAGCATGCCGTCGCCGCCCTCGGTCTCCGTCAGCCCGAACCGCTCGTTCGCGGCGTCGAGCCCCTCGGCCTTCCCGATGGTCCGCCACAGCGCCGACGCGGAGTCGTTGTCGCTGTTCTCGATCATCGCGGTGGCGTACGTCCTCTCGGTCGCCGTGAGGTGACGGTCCTCGTCCTGCGCCCGCAGCAGCAGCGCCGCCAGGATGTCCACCTTGACGATGCTCGCCGTGTCGAAGGCGCCCTCGCCGTAGGAGGCGCCGTCACCGGAGCGCAGGTCGAGCACGGCCACGGACACGGCGGCGTCCTCCGGCACGGTCACCGACTTCATCGCCGACGCCAGCAGCGCCTCACGGTCCGTCCCGGGCACAACCACCGACTCCACCGCCACCTCCTCGCTCCCCGACTCCGCATCGGGCGCCGACGCCGACGCGGAGGGCGACGGCGTACCGGACGACGATACGGCTCCCGCGCGGGAGTGGGCCTGTGCCTTCACGTAGACGGTGCCGCCCGCCGTCGCGCCCAGCACGGCGACCGCGGCCAGCGCGACGCGGAGGAGGGGGCGGCGCCGGGAGGTGCGAGCGCGGCGGTTGCGACGGGCTCCGGAGGACTCCATGACCGTGATGGTCGGGGCGGCGACTGTGCGCGCCGTTGGGCCGGCGTTAAAGGTGTGTCAGGAGACTCTGAGAATCCCGTGAAGGCCGTCACCACCGCGTTTCGGGCCCCGCACAAGCCCAGCAGCATCCCCCCGATAAGGTCGACGACCGTGGCGAACAAGAACATTCCCGACCCCGGCTTCTCCGACGACGACGGCTCCGCCGACCCCCGGCTGAGCGCGGCGCTCGCCGCCTGGGCCGAGGACCGCACCGCCGTGGGACCCGTGCTCGAGGCGCTCAAGGGCGCCCGGCTGCTCGTCCCCGTGGTGGCCGTGCTCGGCGAGGTGGAGGAGGACGAGAACGGGCTGCGCCGTGAGAAGACCAGCGACATGGCCGTCCCGACCCTGAAGGCGGGCCCCCGCACCGCCCTGCCCGCCTTCACCTCGACCGACTCGCTCGCCCGCTGGGACCCCGCGGCCCGCCCCGTCGCCGTCCCGCTGCACCAGGCGCTGCAGGCGGCCGCCCACGAGAAGGCCGACACGGTCGTCCTCGACCTGGCGGGGCCGGTGGCCTTCGAGCTGACCGGACCGGCGCTGCTGGCGCTCGCCGAGGGCCGCACCTCCACCGACCCGCTCGCCGATCCGGCTGTCGTCGCGGCGGTACGGGCCGCCGTGGCCGCCGAACCGGAGGTCCTGAGCGCCCACCTCGGGCCCGGGCAGGCCGACGGCACCCTCGCCCTCGTCCTCGACCCGGCGGCCGCCCCCGCCGAGACCGCCCGTGCCGTGGCCCGCCGCCTGGCCGCCGACGAGACGCTGAGGGCCCGCCTGGTGCGCGGCCTCGACCTGGCACTGCTGCCGGCCGGGACGACGCCTCCGGGCGAGCCCCTGTACGTACGCGGATGATCCGGCGGCCGGCGGTCTAGCCGTAGACCGGGCCCGTGTACTTCTCGCCGGGGCCCTGGCCCGGCTCGTCCGGGACGAGGGACGCCTCGCGGAACGCCAGCTGCAGCGACTTGAGGCCGTCGCGCAGCGGGGCCGCGTGGAAGGAGCTGATCTCGGTCGCGGACGCGTCCAGCAGACCCGCGAGGGCCGTCACCAGCTTGCGGGCCTCGTCCAGGTCCTTGTACTTGTCGCCCTCCTCGGTCAGCCCGAGCTTCACGGCCGCGGCGCTCATCAGGTTGACGGCGACGGTCACGATCACCTCGACGGCGGGGACCTCTGCGATGTCGCGGGTCATCTCGTCGAAGTCGGGGGTCTCGGGGATCTCGGCGGAGCCGCCGGGGGAGGTCTCACTCATGCAGGACACGATAGGCGCAGGCCGGACCGGGCCCTGTGACGAGGCCCGATTGGCCGTTCCTGGCGCGTGCTGGTAATCTCGTGTAACGACCGGTCGGACACGCGTGCCCCTCAGCAGGCGGGCCCGGCCCACAAGTGGAGACTCCGAGCTCCCACCCGACTGTCCTTCGAGGGCGGCGGGTCACCCCGGTCAGGCGGCCACCATCGTTCCGTACGGACGATGGAGTCGCCCGGTAGTGCGCCCCGCGATCCTTGCGGCGGTGCTCCGGTAGTGCTTGGAGCCCCGCATGTGATTGTTCGGGGCATTTTTTGTGCTTCGACGTGGTTATAAGACTACCGAACACAGACGTTACGCGGCCGTCCGCCAGACTGCCGTGTGGTGCTACCGAGGAGGATCCATCAGCACCGAGCCCCGCATCAACGACCGGATTCGCGTTCCCGAAGTGCGACTTGTCGGTCCCAGTGGCGAGCAGGTCGGCATCGTGCCGCTTGCCAAGGCCCTGGAGCTTGCGCAGGAGTACGACCTCGACCTGGTCGAGGTGGCGGCGAGCGCCCGCCCGCCGGTCTGCAAGCTCATGGACTACGGGAAGTTCAAGTACGAGTCGGCCATGAAGGCCCGTGAGGCGCGCAAGAACCAGGCGCACACGGTCATCAAGGAAATGAAGCTCCGGCCGAAGATCGACCCGCACGACTACGACACCAAAAAGGGTCACGTCGTCCGGTTCCTCAAGCAGGGCGACAAGGTCAAGATCACGATCATGTTCCGCGGTCGTGAGCAGTCCCGGCCCGAGCTGGGCTACCGACTGCTCCAGCGTCTCGCGGAGGACGTTCAGGACCTCGGGTTCATCGAGTCGAACCCGAAGCAGGACGGCCGAAACATGATCATGGTTCTCGGTCCGCACAAGAAGAAGACCGAGGCGATGGCCGAGGCCCGTCAGGCACAGGAGGCCCGCAAGGCCGAAGCGAAGGCCAACCCGGGCCGCTCGCAGAACGCCGCGGACGCCGACGCCGTGAACGCCGACGCGGACGACGCCGAGGCGCCTGCCGAGGCCCCTGCCGAGGCAGCTTCCGCCGAGGCGTGATCCACGGGGCGCGAGTCCCGGGGACATAACCGATACCAGAGACGTTCCACCGTGCCCGGTTTCACGACCGGGCACCGGAACGCCACCGACGAGGAGAGAACGGCGCTATGCCGAAGAACAAGTCGCACAGCGGTGCCAGCAAGCGCTTCAAGGTCACCGGCTCCGGCAAGGTGCTCCGTGAGCGCGCCGGCAAGCGCCACCTGCTCGAGAAGAAGTCGTCCCGCGTGACGCGCCGCCTCACCGGCAACGCCGAGATGGCCCCGGGCGACGCCGCGAAGATCAAGAAGCTTCTCGGCAAGTGACGTCGGGCGCAACCGTCGCGCCTGACACCTGACCGGGACCCAATCGTTTCCGGGTCGTGTGAGTCCAACCACGGCCCCGCTACAAGGAGTTAAAAAAGTGGCACGCGTCAAGCGGGCGGTCAACGCCCACAAGAAGCGCCGGGCGATCCTCGAGGCGGCCTCCGGCTACCGCGGTCAGCGTTCGCGCCTGTACCGCAAGGCCAAGGAGCAGGTCACCCACTCGCTGGTCTACAACTACAACGACCGCAAGAAGCGCAAGGGCGACTTCCGTCAGCTGTGGATCCAGCGCATCAACGCCGCTGCCCGCGCCAACGGCATCACCTACAACCGCTTCATCCAGGGTCTGAAGGCCGCGAACGTCGAGGTCGACCGCAAGATCCTGGCCGAGCTGGCCGTGAACGACGCCACCGCGTTCGCCGCGCTGGTCGAGGTCGCGCAGAAGGCCCTCCCCGCGGACGTGAACGCGCCCAAGGCCGCGTGACGCCGCGCCGGCTCCCGGCCGACGTGAAAGGACCCGCAGGTTTCGCCTGCGGGTCCTTTGCTGCTGACGCCGGCCGAGGCCGGCGTCCGGGTGCCGGTCGTCCGTGACCGGTCGCGCCCACGCGGCGGAGCCGCACATCGGCACCGCCCCGCGCCCCCGGGGAAGTCCCCTCACGTCGGCCCCAGGCCGACCCCGTCGCCGAAGGTGAACCACATGCCCTCCGCCACCCCCGAGCTGATCTCCCCCCGCTCTCCCCGCGTCCTGGCCGCCCGGCGGCTCGCCAGGCGGAACTTCCGGGGCAAGGAGCGGCTGTTCCTCGCGGAGGGGCCGCAGGCCGTGCGGGAGGCCGCCGCGCACCGGGCGGACGGCCGGGCGACGCTGGTGGAGCTGTTCGCCACCCTCGAGGCCGCCGAACGCCACGCCGACATCGTCGGCGAGGCCCGCGCCGCCGGCGCCCGGGTGCACCTCGCCGCCGAGCAGGTCATCGAGGACGTCTCCACCACCGTCACCCCGCAGGGGCTCGTCGGGGTCTGCCGCTTCCTGGACACGCCCTTCGACGCGATCCTGGCCGCCCGGCCGAAGCTCGTCGCCGTCCTGGCCCATGTGCGCGACCCCGGCAACGCCGGCACCGTACTGCGGTGCGCCGACGCCGCCGGCGCCGAGGCCGTCGTGCTGACCGACGCCTCCGTCGACCTCTACAACCCCAAGGCCGTCCGCGCCTCCGTCGGCTCCCTGTTCCATCTGCCCGTCGCCGTCGGCGTCCCCGTCGAGCAGGCCGTGACCGGCCTCAGGGACGCCGGGGTGCGGATCCTCGCCGCCGACGGAGCGGGGGACGACGACCTCGACGACGAGCTGGACAAGGGCACCATGGGCGGCCCCACCGCGTGGGTCTTCGGCAACGAGGCCTGGGGGCTGCCCGAGGAGACCCGTGCCCTCGCGGACGCCGTCGTGCGCGTCCCGATCCACGGAAAGGCCGAGAGCCTGAACCTCGCGACCGCCGCCGCCGTATGTCTCTACGCGTCGGCCCGTGCACAGCGCGCCTCCGGAGGGTGCCGCTCCGTGACCGAGAGCTAGTAGGGTGACGAGTTCGCGGGTCCTCGTCTGGGAGGTGGGGTACGGGGATGAGTGTCGGCACGAGCAGCGCACCGGGAGCGGCCCGATCCGCCGGTGACCTCGCCGAACTCGGCATCGACCCCGACGACCTGCCCGACGGGCTCGTCGTCGCCGACGAGCACGGGCACGTGATCTGCTTCAACGCCGCCGCCCAGCGCATCACCGCCGTCGCCGCCGAGGACGCCGTCGGACAGCGCCTGGACAAGGCCCTCCCGCTGGAGGACCTCGAGGGCCGCCGCTGGTGGCAGCTCACCGACCCCTACGGCGGCCTCGCCATCCGCGTCGGCCAGCCCGAGCGCAACCTTCTGCTGCCGGGCGGGCGTGAGGTGCTCGTCTCCGCCCGGTACGTCCGCGCCGAGCCCACCGGCCCCGTCCGCCGGGTCGTCGTCTCGATCCGCGACACCGAGGCGCGCCGCCGCACCGAGCGCAGCCACGCCGAGCTGATCGCCACCGTGGCCCACGAACTGCGCTCGCCCCTCACCTCCGTCAAGGGCTTCACCGCCACCCTGCTCGCCAAGTGGTCGCGGTTCACCGACGACCAGAAGCGGCTGATGCTGGAGACCGTCGACGCCGACGCGGACCGGGTCACCCGGCTCATCGCCGAACTCCTCGACATCTCGCGCATCGACTCCGGGCGGCTGGAGGTGCGCCGCCAGCCCGTCGACATGGGCGCGGCCGTGGGGCGGCACATCCAGGCCTACGTGGCCGCGGGGCAGCCCGCCGACCGGTTCCTGCTGCGCCTCGAACAGCCGCTGCCCGCCCTGTGGGCCGACCCCGACAAGATCGACCAGGTCCTGAGCAACCTCATCGAAAACGCGGTGCGCCACGGCGAGGGAACCGTCACCATTGACGTCACGCCCGCCGCGTCCCCCCGGGAAGGGGAGGACACCGGCACATCGGTCACCGTGAGCGACGAGGGCGCCGGCATCCCGGAGGAGTCCATGAACCGCGTCTTCACCCGCTTCTGGCGGGGCAGCAAGCGCGGTGGCACAGGCCTCGGGCTCTACATCGTCAAGGGCATCGTCGAGGCCCACGGCGGTGTCATCACGGTCGGCCGCGCCCCCGGCGGCGGCGCGGAGTTCCGATTTACGTTGCCCGTGGCGGCCCCGGCATATCTCGCCTGAGATCAGCCTGAGCAGCCCGCGGGCGCATCCGTACACCCCCACCCCGTTAGACTCGGCCTTTGGCACCTTTGTGTCCCATGGACGGCCCTCTGACCTCAGCGTGAGTCGGTGACGGGGACCTTCAGCCAGCCAATCGGAAGCACGGGAAGAGATGTCGGCACCGAATAAGTCGTACGACCCGGTAGAGGTCGAGGCCTTGAAACCGGAAGAGATCGAGCGCATGCGGGACGAGGCGCTCGCCGCCTTCGCCGCCGCGGACTCCCTCGACGCGCTCCAGGAGGCCAAGGTCGCCCACACCGGCGGCACCTCCCCGCTCGCCCTCGCCAACCGCGAGATCGGCGCCCTGCCCCCGCACGCCAAGGCCGCCGCCGGCAAGCTGGTCGGCCAGGCGCGCGGGGCCGTGAACAAGGGCCTGGCCGCCCGCCAGGAGGAGCTGGAGGCCGAGCGCGACGCACGTGTGCTGGTCGAGGAGGCGGTGGACGTCACGCTGCCCTACGACCGCGTGCCGGCCGGCGCCCGCCACCCGCTCACCACCCTGTCGGAGCGCATCGAGGACGTCTTCGTGGCCATGGGCTACGAGGTCGCCGAGGGTCCGCAGGTCGAGGCCGAGTGGTTCAACTTCGACGCCCTCAACATCGGCCCGGACCACCCGGCGCGCGGTGAGGCCGACACGTTCTTCGTGCAGGGCCCGGACGGCGGCACCGAGTCGGGTGTCGTGCTGCGCACCCACACCTCGCCCGTGCAGATCCGCTCGCTGCTCGGCCGTGAGCTGCCGGTGTACGTGATCTGCCCCGGCCGGGTGTACCGCACCGACGAGCTGGACGCCACGCACACCCCGGTCTTCCACCAGGTCGAGCTGCTCGCCGTGGACGAGGGCCTGACCATGGCCGACCTCAAGGGCACGCTGGACCACATGGTCCAGTCGCTGTTCGGCGAGGGCATGAAGACCCGGCTGCGGCCGAACTTCTTCCCCTTCACCGAGCCGTCCGCCGAGATGGACATGGTGTGCTACGTCTGCCGCGGCGAGTCCGTCGGCAACCCCGACCGGCCCTGCCGCACCTGTTCCAGCGAGGGCTGGATCGAACTCGGCGGCTGCGGCATGGTCAACCCCAAGGTGCTGGCCGCCTGCGGCGTCGACCCGGAGAAGTACAGCGGGTTCGCCTTCGGGTTCGGCATCGAGCGGATGCTGATGTTCCGCCACAACGTCGAAGACATGCGAGACATGGTCGAGGGTGACGTCCGGTTCACCCGGCCGTTCGGGATGGAGATCTGATGCGGATCCCGCTTTCGTGGCTGCGGGAGTACGTCGACCTGCCGGCCACCGAGACCGGCCGCGACGTGCAGGCCAAGCTCGTTTCCGCAGGCCTTGAGGTCGAGACCGTCGAGCACCTCGGCGCCGACCTGAAGGGCCCGCTCGTCGTCGGTCAGGTGCTGACCATCGAGGAGCTCGAGGGCTTCAAGAAGCCGATCCGCTTCTGCACCGTCGACGTCGGCACCGCCAACGGCACCGGCGAGCCACAGGAGATCGTCTGCGGCGCCCGCAACTTCGCCGTCGGCGACAAGGTCGTCGTGGTCCTCCCGGGCGCGGTCCTGCCCGGCGGCTTCGCGATCGCCGCGCGCAAGACGTACGGCAAGACCTCCCACGGCATGATCTGCTCCAGCGACGAGCTGGGCATGGGCGACGACGGCACCAAGGGCATCATCGTGCTGCCGCCGGAGACCGAGGTGGGCAAGGACGCCATCGAGCTCCTCGAACTGGTCGACGAGGTCCTGGACATCGCCGTCACCGCCAACCGCGGCGACTGCCTGTCCATCCGCGGCGTCGCCCGCGAGGCCGCGATCGCCTACGGCCTGCCGCTGCGCGACCCCGCGCTGATCGACGTGCCGGCCCCGAACGCCTTCGGCTACCCGGTGCAGATCTCCGAGCCGATGGGCTGCGACCGCTTCACCGCCCGCACCGTCACCGGTCTGAGCCCCGAGGCACGCTCCCCGATCTGGCTGAAGCGCCGGCTGCAGAAGGTCGGCATGCGCCCGATCTCGCTCGCCGTCGACGTCACCAACTACGTGATGATGGAGCTCGGCCAGCCGCTGCACGCCTACGACCGCAGCCTGGTCCAGGGCACGATCGGCGTGCGCCGGGCCGGGGAGGGCGAGCGGATCGTCACCCTCGACGGGGTGACCCGCGAGCTGCACGCCGAGGACCTGGTCATCACCGACGACCGCGGGCCCATCGGCCTCGCGGGCGTCATGGGCGGCGCGGACACGGAGATCGCCGACCACGACGCCGCCGAGAACGGAGGCGCCTCCACGACCGACGTGGTCATCGAGGCCGCCCACTTCAACGCCGTGTCGATCGCGCGTACGGCGCGTCGCCACAAGCTGTCCTCCGAGGCGTCCCGGCGCTTCGAGCGCGGGGTCGACCCGCTGGCCGCCGCGGCCGCCGCGCAGCGCACGGTGGACCTGCTGGTGCTGCTCGCGGGCGGCACCGCCGACGCGGGCGTCACGGAGATCGTCGCGCCCTCGGCGCCGCACACGATCAGCGTCCCGGCCGACCACCCGGACAAGGTCGCGGGCGTGGTCTACGGCCGTGAGACCGTCGTCCGCAGGCTCCAGGAGATCGGCTGCGACGTCTACGGGCAGGACGAGCTGATCGTCACCGTCCCGTCCTGGCGGCCCGACCTCGCCGAGGTCAACGACCTCGCGGAGGAGGTCATCCGGCTGGAGGGTTACGAGAACCTGCCCTCCACGCTGCCCAAGCCCCCGTCGGGCCGCGGTCTCACCCACCGCCAGCGGCTGCACCGCCGCGTCGGCCGCGCGCTGGCCGGCGCCGGCTACGTCGAGGCGCCGAACTACCCGTTCGTCAGCGAGCAGGTCTTCGACCAGCTCGGCCTGGACGCCGAGGACCCGGCCCGCCGCGTCGTGAAGCTCACCAACCCGCTCAACGACGAGGAGCCCGCGCTGCGCACGTCGCTGCTGCCGGGCCTGCTGGGCGCGCTGCGGCGCAACGACGGCCGGGGCGCGCACGACCTGGCGCTCTTCGAGACCGGGCTGGTCTTCCTCCCGCGCGAGGAGCAGGGCGTCGCCGGGCACCTGCCCGTGGACCGTCGGCCCACCGACGAGGAGCTGGCGGCGCTCGACGCCGTGCTGCCGGACCAGCCGCGCCATGTCGCCGTCGTCCTCGCGGGCGCCCGCGAGCAGGCCGGCTGGTGGGGCAAGGGCCGCCCGGCGGAGTGGGCCGACGCCGTCGAGGCGGGGCGCGCGGTCGCCCGGGAGGCCGGCGTCGACCTGATCGTCCGCAAGGGCCAGTACGGGCCGTGGCACCCGGGGCGTTGCGCCGAGTTCGCCGTGGTCGTCGACGGCGCCGAGCGGGTGATCGGTCACGCGGGCGAGCTGCACCCCCGTGTGCTGAAGGCGCTGGGCCTGCCCGCGCGCACCTGCGCGATGGAGCTCGACCTGGACGTCCTGGAGCAGGCCGGCGACGGCACGCCCCAGGCGCCGAGCATCTCCTCCTTCCCGGTCGCCACGCAGGACGTCGCCCTCGTCGTCGACAAGATCGTGCCGCACGCCGAGGTCGAGGCCGCGCTGCGGGAAGGCGCGGGCGAACTGCTGGAGGCGATCCGGCTGTTCGACGTGTACGAGAACGCGGAGCAGCTCGGCGACGCCAAGAAGTCGCTGGCCTACGCGTTGCGCTTCCGCGCCGGGGACCGGACGCTGACGGTCGACGAGGCGTCGGCCGCCCGGGACGCGGCGGTCGCCCTGGCGGGCGAGCGCACGGGAGCGGTCCTGCGCGGCTGACGCCGGTCGCCGGCTACGGGTGCGCTGCGGCGGCTCGTGCGACTCCCCGCGCTCCCCGGGTGCGGGGACGCGCCCCCGCACCCGACCGGTCACCTCATCCGTTCGGGTGAGATCGCCCGGGGGCATGCCCCTTCCGGGCCATGAGCCCGACAGAATCGGACCGGCCTTTCGAGGCCGGTCCGATTCCGCGTTGTGCGGGCCTGGATGGGGGCCAGACAAGCATGTTCGGCATCAGGCGGCCGTTGCGCCGGACCCTCTCACTGGGATTGCCCACGGTCTGGGGAGCCCTGGCGATCACCTACAAGCTGTCCTGTCCGCTGGCCCAGCAGGACGGGCTCGGCGCGAGGATGGTCTCCAGCGCCGTCTTCTTCGCCGTGGGCACGGTGCTGATCCTTCACGTGCGGCAGACCCTGGTGCGCGAGCTCCGGCAGGTCCGCAGGGTCGCCGCAGCGGTCCAGCGGGCGCTGCTGCGGCCGCTGCCACCGCAGGTCGACGGGTTGAATGTGGCCGCCGCCCAGCTCTCCGCGGACCGAGGGGCCTGCGTGGGCGGCGACCTGTACGAGGTCGTCGCCACCGAGCACGGCGTACGGGTCGTGATGGGCGACGTCCGTGGACACGGGCTGCCCGCGCTGGGCGCCGCGGCCGCTCTGCTCGGCAGCTTCCGCGAGGCCGCGCACGACGAGCCCGACCTGGGCCGCGTACTGCGCCGGCTGGAGCGCGCATGGGCCCGGCACCTGCGGGACCGGCACCGGGACGACCCCGAGGCGCCGGTGGCGGAGGAGTTCGTCACCGTGCTGGTGCTGGAGATCCGGGGGGACGGCGAGGTACGCGGACTGAACTGCGGGCACCCCTGGCCGTATCTGCTGAGCGGCACGAGGGCGCGGCCGCTGTCGAGGGCGGATCCGCTTCCGCCGCTGGGCCTGTTCCCCCTGCCGACGGAGCTGACCGCCCAGCCCTTGGGGCCTCTGCTGCGAGGCGAGTCCGTCCTTCTGTTCACCGATGGCGCGGAGGACGCGCGGGACGCGCGGGGCGCGTTCTTCTCGCTGCCGGACGCGCTCATGGAGGCGGCTCACGACCAGCCCGCGTCACCGCAGCGGATCCTGCACTCGGTCCTGACCGCACTGCTGCGGCACACGGCGAACAGACCGACGGACGACATCGCCCTGCTGGTGCTGGCGAGCGGGCGGGAGTGCGACATCCCGGAGGCCCGGAGCGGTGACGTCGCGGGCTTCGCCGCGCGGCCGCGGGCCACCACGGGGCGCCCCGGGCCGACCACGCACCCCTAGCCACGCGCCCGTAGCCACGACCCCCGGCCCCGGCGCGGCCCGGTCCCGTCCGGGCCCGCGGAGTGCGTCGGGCCCGAGGAGCGCGTCGGGCCCGTGGAACGCTTCGCCGGACCGTCGCTTTTCGAGGGGGAGCCGACGGCCCGGCGAACCTCTTGCGAGGCATTCCAGTCAACCGGCCGGAAACGCTCCGCGACAGCGTGCACACCCTGCGAATGCGGGCACTCCGTTCACACCCCGTGTGAAGGCGGACCCGCTAATCTGACGGCACCGAGGCACCGGGGGCACCCATGCAGCCCAACACTCTGCTAGACGCGATCCTCGACGAGGCGGGCATCTCGCACGCGGGCCTCGCCGCCCACGTGAACCAGGCCGGACGGGCCCGCGGTCTCACGCTGCGGTACGAGCACACGGCCGTGGCCCGATGGCTCAAGGGCCAGCGGCCGCGAGGTCAGGTGCCCGACCTGATCTGCGAGGTGCTCGCGGTGCGGCTGCACCGGCCGGTCACCCTCGACGACATCGGCCTCGGCGTCCCGGGCGAGCCGTCCGCCCCGCACGGGACCTCCCTCTCCGGATTCGTGGAGCGGGCCACCGCCCTGTGGCGCTCCGACGAGCAGCAGCGCCCGCACATCCTGGGCGCTCCCGCCGTCACCGGCACCCCGGCCGTGATGCCGGTGTGGGAGTGGGAGAACCCGCCCGAGGACGTCGACGTCTCCCGTGGCGGCCGCCATCACGTCACCTCGGCCGACCTGGAGATGCTGCGCGCCGCGCGCGCCCACTACGAGCAGATGTACCGCAAGGCGGGCGGCATCGTGACCCGCAGCCGGGTGGTGTGCTTCCTCAACGCCGAGGCCGCGCCTCTGCTGCGCGGAAGCTACACCGACGAGACGGGCCGTCAACTGCACCGCGCCACCGGCGGACTGGTCGCCGTGGCCGGCATCTGCGCGTACGACTCCGACGCCCACGGCCTCGCCCAGCGCTACTTCCACCAGGCGCTGCGCCTGGCGAAGGCCAGCGGTGACCGCGGACTCGGGGCGTACGTCATCGCCCTGCTCGTCAACCAGTCGCTGTTCATGCGGGAGTACCGGCAGGCCGTCGCCTTCGCGGAGGCGGCGCTGCGGGCGGCGGACCGGCACATCACGCCCGCGCTCGCCTCCGACCTGTACGCGATGCAGGCCAAGGCGTACGCCCACCTCGGCGACGGCACGAGCGCCCTGTCGTGCATCCGGCGTGCAGAGACGGCCGCCGAACGCATCCGGCGCGGCCACGAGCCCGACGAGACCGGCTATGTCCAGCCGGGTCTGGTCAACGTCCAGGTGGCGGAGGCGCTGCTCAGCCTCGGCGAACTCGCCGCGGCCGCCGAGCACGCGGTGGCCGCCGTGGACAACCCGGCGCACGACCGGGGGCGGGTGCACCGGCTCGCGATGCTCAGCACGATCGAACTGCGCCAGGGCAACGCCGACAAAGCGGTGGTCACCGCGGTGCAGATGGCCGAACAGGCCCGGGGAATGGAGTCCCAGCGGCTGCGCGACAGACTCCGGGCGGTGCGACGGCACCTGGTGCAGAGCGGCTGCGCGGGCACGGCCGAGGCGGCCGAACTCATCGACGGAGCCTTGCGCGTACCGCTGTAGAACGGGCCCTACGGGGTATCCGAACGTCGGCACCTGGAGGGGCGCCGGCCCCGGCGTCGACGCCACACTGCACAGTTCCTGCTGCGATATTGCCACTTACTCGACGGAAGGTGGCAGAACCGTGCAGTGGACGAAACAGAACGAACAAACTGTGTATGAAAACCGCTGGTTCAGCGTCAACCTGGCAGATGTGGAGCTGCCCGACGGCCGGCACCTCGACCACTTCCTCATACGGCTGAGGCCGGTCGCCGTGGCGACCGTCGTCAACGACGCCAACGAGGTACTCCTGCTGTGGCGCCACCGTTTCATCACCGACAGCTGGGGGTGGGAGCTCGCGGCGGGCGTGGTCGAGGACGGCGAGGACGTCGCCCGCGCGGCCGCCCGGGAACTGGAGGAGGAGACCGGATGGCGGCCGGGGCCCCTGAACCACCTGATGAGCGTGGAGCCGTCCAACGGCCTCACCGACGCCGTCCACCACATCTACTGGTCGGACGACGGCGAGTACACGGGGCACCCGGTGGACGACTTCGAGTCCGACCGCCGGGAATGGGTGCCCCTCAAGCTCGTTCCCGACCTGGTCGCCCGGGGGGAGGTCCCGGCCGCCAACATGGCGGCCGCGCTGATGCTGCTGCACCACATCAGGCTCGGCTGAACCCCCTCGACGTGCCGTGCGGGGTGCTACCGTCCGACGGCCTGCCAGATCGTCACGACCAGCGCGCCGACGGCGGTGAGGGCGGCGACGGCCGGCAGCGGCCAGCGTGCGTGCTCCAACGTCACGATGCGGGTGCTCAGTTCGTCGAGCTCCTTGGCGGTCTCCTCGGTGCGGTGGGTCAGCAGGGCCAGCCCGCCCTCGACGCGGGCGTACGCCACGTCGAGCCGGCGCCGTAACTCCGCGAGTTCTTCATGGACGACGGGATGCCCGGGATCGGCGGTCACGTGTCCGCTCCTTTCCGTAGTCGTCTCACATCCCTTGCATGCGCATGATGAGTGAACTCGCCCGGTGAGCCGGTGGGGAGAGTGTGCGCGCGGCATATGCGGGCCCGGCGTGCACACGGAGTGTGAATACGGCGGGCCCGGCGCTCCGAGGAGCGCCGGGCCCGTGGCCGTGGAGCGACGGCCGTCAGTACGTGTAGAAGCCCGAGCCGGTCTTGCGGCCCAGCCGGCCCGCGTCCACCATGCGCTGCAGCAGCGGGGGAGCGGCGTACAGCGGCTCCTTGTACTCCTCGTACATCGAGAACGCGACGGAGGCGACCGTGTCCAGACCGATCAGGTCGGACAGCTTCAGCGGGCCCATCGGGTGGGCGCAGCCCATCTCCATGCCGTTGTCGATGTCCTCGCGGCTGGCGATGCCCGTCTCGAACATCCGGATCGCGGAGAGCAGATACGGGATCAGCAGCGCGTTGACCACGAAGCCGGAGCGGTCCTGGGCGCGGATCGCGTGCTTGCCGAGCACCTTCTCGGCGAACAGCTGCGCCCGGCCGAGCGTGCCCTCGGAGGTGGTCAGCGCCGGGATCAGCTCGACGAGCTTCTGCACCGGGGCCGGGTTGAAGAAGTGGATGCCGACGACCTGGTCGGGCCGCGAGGTGGCGACCGCCAGCTTCACCAGCGGGATGGAGGAGGTGTTGGAGGCGAGGATCGCGTCCGGTCGGGTCACGACCTGGTCGAGCACCTGGAAGATCTCGGTCTTGACCTGCTCGTTCTCGACCACGGCCTCGACGACCAGGTCGCGGTCGGCGAACTCGCCCAGGTCCGTGGTGAAGCTGAGGCGGGCCAGCGTGGCGTCCCGCTCCTCTTCGGAGATCTTGCCGCGCTCGGCGGCCTTGGCCAGGGAGTTGAACAGCCGGGTCCGGCCGATCTCCAGGGCCTCGCCGTTGGTCTCGGCGACCTTGACGTCCAGTCCGGCGCGGGCGCAGACCTCGGCGATGCCCGCCCCCATCTGGCCGCAGCCCACCACTCCGACCCGTTGGATGTCGGTCACATCGTCCCTTTCGCAGCGCTGACTGTGTAGGCAGGGGCACGTCCGCCGGGTCCCGGCAGGCTTGCTCCGATCGTGCACGTTACTAGGAAGTATCGATGATCGATCGCCGGGGTGGGGGCATGCTGGGGCGCGAAAACGATCCGTGACCGAACGGATCCGCGGAGTACATGGAGATGTGTGCGATGGGGCGACTGACCCGGCGGGCGTTCGCGCTGGCGGCGCTGTCGGCGTTCACCACCACGGGGGCGGCGGCCGCTCCCGCGGGAACGCGGGAACGGCGGGCGACGACCGAGATGCGGGGGATGTGGCTGGCCACCGTCTCCAACCGCGACTGGCCGTCCCGGACGGGGCTGACCGCCGCCGCCCAGCGCGCCGAACTGATCGCCTGGCTCGACCTGGCGGTGCGCAGACGGCTCAACACGGTCGTCTTCCAGGTGCGGCCCACGGCCGACGCGCTGTGGCCGTCGCCGTACGAGCCGTGGTCCCAGGTGCTCACCGGGACCCAGGGCAGGTCGCCGGGCTGGGACCCGCTGGGCACGGCCGTCACGGAGGCGCACGCCCGCGGCCTCCAACTGCACGCCTGGTTCAATCCGTACCGGGTCGCGACCCACGCCGACCCCACCCGGCTCGTCGCCTCCCATCCCGCGCGCAGGCATCCGGGCTGGGTGGTGCCGTTCGGCGGGAAGCTCTACTACAACCCCGGTCTTCCGGAGGTCCGCGCCTTCGTGCAGGACGCGATCCTCGACGCGGTCCAGAAGTACCCCGTGGACGCCGTGCACTTCGACGACTACTTCTACCCCTACCCGATCGCCGGCCAGACCTTCGACGACGGGGACGCGTACGACGCCCACGGCGACGCCTTCCCCAGCAGGGCCGCCTGGCGGCGCGACAACATCGACAAGCTGGTGCTGGAGACGGCCGCCCGGATCAAGGCCACCCGGCCCGGCACGCAGTTCGGGATCAGCCCGTTCGGGGTGTGGCGCAACGCCTCCACCGACCCGCGCGGCTCGGACACCCGGGCGCTGCAGTCGTACGACGACATCCACGCCGACACCCGCACGTGGGTGCGGGAGGGCTGGATCGACTACGTCGTGCCCCAGCTGTACTGGAACATCGGGCAGTCGGCCGCCGACTACGCCGAACTCGTGCCCTGGTGGGCGGAGGTGGCCAAGGGCAGCCGGACCAAGCTGTACATCGGCGAGGCGCTGTACCGGGCGGGCGATCCGGCCCAGTCGGCGGCCTGGCAGGACCCGGCCGAACTGTCGGACCACCTCGATCTGGCCGCCGCGCACCCGCAGGTGCGCGGGCACGTCTACTTCGCCGCCAAGGACGTCAAGTCGGACCGGATCGGGGCGATGGCGCGGGTGATCGCCGACCACTACCAGCAGCCGGCGAAGCCCCCGCGCTGAGGGGACGTCCTACGGTCGTCGTTCCTCGGCCGTCCTGTGGCGGATCTCGGTGTCGGGGCCTGGTGAGCACACGCCCACGTGCCCGTCCTCGAAACGGACGCGGTACGGGGGGTCGCCGCCCTGGCCCAGTACCTCGACGATCTCGCCGACCTTGTCGTGTTGCCCGACCACCCTGCCGTGCTGGACAAGCTGGTCGCCCGCGGTAGCGCGCATCTGTGGGCCTCCTCACCGTGCCGGAGCATCGGTCCGTGCTGTCGAGTCCCTGATCTTCGAGTCCTGATCTTCGAGTTCCTGAAGGGAGTCCGTGCGTCGAGTCCGTGGTGGGTCGCGGCCGGGGCCGGACTAGCCGCGCGCCCGCTGCGTGACGGCGATGCAGACGAGCACGGCCGCGGCCGTCAGCGGAGCGGCGGGCGTGACGTGCTCGCCCAGCAGCAGCACCGACCACACCAGTGTGAGCAGCGGCTGCGCCAACTGCAACTGGCTGGCCCTGGGAATGCCGATGGCCGCCATGCCCCGGTACCAGACGACCAGGCCGAGGAACTGCGAGCCGGCGGCGACCCACAGCAGCCCGGCCACGCTGTGCGCGGTCGGACGGGCGGGTTCGAGGGCCAGGGCGACCGCGGCGGCGGGCAGGGTGAGGGGCAGACAGAACACCAGCGCCCAGCCGATCACCTGCCAGCCCGGTATGACCCGGGCCAGCCTGCCGCCCTCGGTGTAGCCGGCCGCGCACACCAGCAGCGCCCCGAACAGATACAGGTCCGCGCCGGTCAGGGCCCCGCCGCTCTGCAGCACGGTGAACGCCGCCACCGCGCCCGCGCCGGCCAGGGCCGCCGCCCAGAAGGTGCGGGAGGGGCGGGTGCCCATGCGCAGGGCGGACAGCAGCGCGGTCGTCAGCGGCAGCAGCCCGACCACCACGGCCGCGTGCGAGGTCGTGGACGTCTGCAACGCGAGCGTGGTCAGCAGCGGGAACCCGACGACGACCCCGCCGGCCACGACGGCCAGTCCCGCCCAGTGCCGCCGGGCGGGTGGGCGGACCTTCATGGCGAGCAGACACGCGCCCGCGATCAGGGCGGCCAGGACGCTGCGCACCGCGACCAGCGCCCAGGGGCCGAACCCCTCCAGGCCCCAGGCGGTGGCGGGGAAGGTCAGCGAGAAGGCGACGACGCCGAGAGCGGCCTGCAGGGTGCCGAGGCCGCCGCGCGGAGCCAGGTCGTCCGGGGTGCTGACCGCTATCGTGGGCGGTGCGATAGCGCTACTCTGTGTCTTCATGCAAGAGCGTAGCAGCGTGGGTGAGCTGGCTGATCGGCTGCGACAGGAGCTGGACCGCTACTCTCCAGGTGGAAAGCTCCCGTCGAGCAGGGCCCTGGTCGAACGGTTCCGGGTGAGCCCCGTGACCGTCTCGCGGGCGCTGGCGCAGCTGGCCGCCGAGGGGCTGGTGGTGACGCGCCCCGGCGCGGGAGCCTTCCGGGCCCGTCCGTCGCGAGCCGCCCCCGCCCCCGCCGGCGACACCTCCTGGCAGGAGGTCGCGCTGAGCGCGGGCGGCGCCGGCGACCTCGTCCCGCGCTCGGTGGACGCCTCCGGCGTCACGGTGTCACTGGCCGCCCCGCCGCCCGGGGTGATCGAGTTCAACGGCGGCTACCTCCACCCCTCGCTGCAGCCGGAGCGTGCCATGGCCGCGGCCCTGGCCAGGGCGGGGCGGCGGCCCGGCGCCTGGGGGCGGCCGCCCATGGAGGGACTGCCGGAACTGCGCGAGTGGTTCGCCCGCGCGGTCGGTGGCTCGGTCACCGCGGCCGAGGTGCTGGTCGCAGCCGGCGGCCAGGCAGCGCTGACCACCGCCCTGCGCGCCCTCGCCCCGCCCGGCGCGCCGGTGCTCGTCGAGTCGCCCACCTACCCCGGCATGCTCGCGATCGCCAGGTCGGCGGGGCTGCGGCCCGTCCCGGTCCCGGTCGACGCCGACGGGGTGCGGCCGGACCTGCTCGCCGACGCGTTCCGGGCGAGCGGCGCCCGGGTCTTCGTCTGCCAGCCGCTGTTCCAGAACCCCACCGGCGCCGTCCTCGCCGCAGACCGACGGGCGCAGGTGCTGCGCATCGCCCGGGAGGCGGGCGCCTTCGTCGTGGAGGACGACTTCGTGCGACGGCTCGCGCACGAGGACGCCGGACCGCTGCCGCGCCCGCTCGTCGCCGAGGACCCCGACGGGGTCGTCGTCCACGTCGGGTCGCTGACCAAGGCGACCTCGCCGAGCTTCCGGGTCAGCGCCCTGGTCGCCCGCGGCCCGGTGCTGGAACGGCTGCGCGCCATCCAGGTCGTCGACACGTTCTTCGTGCCGCGCCCGCTCCAGGAGGCGGCCCTCGAACTCGTCGGCTCGCCGGCCTGGCCGCGTCATCTGCGCGCGGTGGCCGCCGAGTTGAAGATCCGGCGGGACGCGATGACCTCCGCGCTGCGGCTGCGCCTGCCCCGGCTGGCCCTGCCGCACGTCCCGTCCGGCGGTTACCACCTGTGGCTGCGACTGCCCGACGGCGCCGAGGGCCCCTCCCAGGCATTCGGCGCCGGGGGAGACGCGGCGTTCGCGGCCGCCGCCCTGCGGGCCGGCGTCGCCCTCACCCCTGGCCGCCCGTACTTCAGCGCCGAACCCCCGGCCGCCCACGTGCGGCTGAGCTTCGCGGCCGTCGCCGGGACGCAGGAGATCGCGGAGGGGGTGCGGCGGCTGCGGACGGCATGCGACGAGGCGTTCCCCGTAAACCCTTCGACATGACGCGCCCCCCGCTGTGAGGATCCCGCCATGACCCACACCGCCAGCCTCGCCGACGGCTACGAGATCTCCACCGACCCCGACCGCATCGACGTCGAGCGGGTGCATCGATGGCTGTCGACCGACGCGTACTGGGCCGTCGGGCGGCCGCGGGACAAGCAGGAGCGGGCGCTCGCGGGCTCGCTCAACTTCGGGGTGTACGACACGGCCTCGGGGGAGCAGGTCGCCTATGCCCGGGTGGTGACGGATCAGGCCACCTTCGCCTGGCTGTGCGATGTGTACGTGGACCCGGCGGTGCGCGGCAAGGGGCTCGGCACGTCGATGGTCGAGGCGGTCCGGGAGCACCTCAGGCCGCACGGACTGCGCCGCGTCCTGCTGGCCACCCATGACGCGCACGGCGTGTACGAGAAGGCCGGATTCAGGCCGCTCGCCGTGCCCGACCGGTGGATGGCGCTCGTTTTCGAGTGACTTGCCCTGCCGTGTCCAGACCTTTCGGCAAGGTTTGGCGCAGCCCTCATAACTCGCGCGTAACGTCTCTTGACCTGCTCACTTCGGCGGCTCACCATCACCGCATGCCACTTCGGGTCACGTTCGTCGCCGCCGCTCGCAGCTCCTCGCTGCTCGCGGAGCGCTTCGAGGACGACCGGCCGCTGGACCAGCCGGGCTGGGACGAGGTGCAGCGGGCGGTCCCCGACCTGCTGCCGCTGGCCGCCGCCGGACTGCGCTACTGCTCGCCCACCCCGCGCAGCCGCGCCACCGGCGACGCCCTCGGCTACGCGCCGCTGGTCCAGCTCGCGCTGCGCGACTGCGACATGGGGCGCTGGCGGGGTCTCACCCTGGGCGAGGCGATGGCCCGTGAGCCGCAGGCCGTGGACGCCTGGCTGGCCGACCCGCTGGCGACCCCGCACGGCGGCGAGTCCCTGCTGGACTTCGTCACCAGGGTGGGCGACTGGCTCGACACCCGGCCGATCGGCGACGGCGACAAGATCGTCGCGGTCGCCGAGCCCAGCGTGATCCGCGCCGCCGTGGTGTACGCGCTCAAGGCGCCGCCGGCGACGTACTGGAACATCGACGTACGTCCCCTGTCGACGACGACCGTCACCGGCCGGGGCGGGCGCTGGAACCTGCGTCTGGAGGGGGCGGCGGTTCAGCCCACGCGCGCGTAGTCCGTCGTCAGCAGCAGGTCCTTGGCCGGGCCGCGCACCCGCCACACCGTCCGCCAGTGGTCGGGGTCCGCGACGGTGAACTCGCCGCGGTAGAGATCGGCCGAGCAGGGGTGGTCGGCCACATGCAGGCCGGTCCTCAGGTCCAGGTCGTGAAAGGGCCGGCCGTCGGCGAACCGGACGTCCGCCGTGCCGGGCGTTTGCCCCGGCAGGAAGCGCAGTGTGCGCTCGGCGGGCCGGACGACGCCCTGCCAGGTGAACGTGCCGGTCTCGAGGTGCAGCAGGCCGCCCTCGGCGAGTGGCCGGAAGACGGTCGCACCCGTGAACGTGCCCGTGTCCCCGCTCGCGAGATCCCGCACGCTGCGTTCCGCCCGCCAGCTCCCGGCCAGGTGAACCAGCGCGTCGGAGACTGGCCAGAACTCACCCATGCCCGTTCACTCCCGAAACTTCCGCTGCCGCGCGACCCATTGACGCTCTTCGGCCCCCTCCCTATCTTGCCGTTCGAAGTGCTGATCAGTGTCCGCAATTTCGAACGTCGTCCTGTCGAACTTCTGTGCACAGAGAGCCGCGGAGCATCCATGTCACGCAGCACCACCCGACTGAGACTCGGTCTCGGCGCGAGCGCCCTCCTGCTGGCCGCCGGTCCGGTCCCGGCCCCCGCCCAGGCCGCCGTCGCCACCGACTACGCCATCACCGTCGACCCCGCCGCCGGGGGCGCGAAGATCGACGACACGATGTACGGCGTCTTCTTCGAGGACATCAACCGGGCCGCCGACGGCGGCCTGTACGCCGAGCTGGTGCAGAACCGGTCCTTCGAGTACTCGACGGTCGACAACCGGTCCTACACCCCGCTGACCTCCTGGACGGTCGAGGGCGCGGCGAACGTCGTCGACGACGACGGCCGGCTGAACGAACGCAACCGCAACTACCTCTCCCTGGGCGCCGGTTCGTCCGTCACCAACGCCGGCTACAACACCGGCGTCCGGGTCGAGCAGGGCAAGAGGTACGACTTCTCGGTGTGGGCCCGCGCAGCCGGCGGCAGCACGCTCACCGTGAGCCTCCAGGACGCCGGCGGGACGCTGGCCACGGCCCGCAGGGTGGCGGTGCGCGCGGGCGGCTGGGCCCGGTACGAGACGGCCTTCACGGCGACCCGCAGCAGCAGCGCGGGCCGTCTGACCGTCGCCTCCGCCGCCGCTGCCGCCCTCGACATGGTGTCCCTGTTCCCCCGCGACACCTACCGGCACGAGCCCAACGGACTGCGCAAGGACCTCGCCGAGAAGATCGCCGCCCTGAAGCCTGGCTTTGTGCGCTTCCCCGGCGGCTGCCTGGTGAACACCGGGTCCATGCAGGACTACAGCGAGGCCTCCGGCTGGCAGCGCGCCCGCTCCTACCAGTGGAAGGACACCGTAGGCCCCGTGGAGGAGCGCGCGGCCAACTCCAACTTCTGGGGCTACAACCAGGGTTACGGCCTCGGCTACTACGAGTACTTCCGTTTCGCCGAGGACATCGGCGCGATGCCGCTGCCCGTCGTCCCCGCCCTGGTCACGGGCTGCGGCCAGGACAGGGCCGTCGTGGACGACGCGCTGCTCAGGCGGCACATCCAGGACACCCTGGACCTCATCGAGTTCGCCAACGGCCCGGTGACCTCCACCTGGGGCAAGAAGCGCGCACAGATGGGCCACCCCAAGCCCTTCCACCTCACCCACATCGAGGTGGGCAACGAGGAGAACCTCCCGAACGAGTTCTTCGCCCGCTTCAAGGAGTTCCGCGCCGCGATCGAGGCGAAGTACCCGGCCATCACCGTCATCTCCAACTCCGGCCCCGACGACGCCGGTTCCACCTTCGACACGGCCTGGAAGCTGAACCGGGACGCGAAGGTCGGCATGGTCGACGAGCACTACTACAACAGCCCGCAGTGGTTCCTGCAGAACAACGACCGCTACGACTCCTACGATCGCGGCGGCCCGAAGGTCTTCCTCGGCGAGTACGCCTCCTGGGGCAACGCCTTCAAGAACGGCCTGGCCGAAGCCGCCTTCATGACCGGCCTGGAACGCAACGCGGACGTCGTCGAGCTCGCCTCCTACGCCCCGCTCTTCGCCAACGAGGACTACGTCCAGTGGAGCCCGGACCTGGTGTGGTTCAACAACCACGCCTCCTGGAACTCCGCCAACTACGAGGTCCAGAAGCTGTTCATGACCAACGTGGGCGACCGCGTGGTCCCCTCGACGGCCACCGGCACCCCGTCCCTGCAGGGGCCCATCACGGGCGCCGTCGGCCTCTCCACCTGGGCGACCGGCGCGGCGTACGACGACGTGAAGGTGACGGACGCGGACGGCGCCACGCTGCTGGACGACGACTTCTCCGGCGACGCCTCGAAGTGGACGCACACCGGAGGCGGCAGCTGGACCCTCCAGGACGGGCAGTACGTGCAGACCGACACGGCGGCCGAGAACACCATGGTCTCGGCCGGTGACGTGGCCTGGCACGACTACGACCTGCATGTGAAGGCCACCAAGAAGTCCGGCAAGGAGGGCTTCCTCGTCGCCTTCGGCGTCAAGGACACCGGCAACTACTACTGGTGGAACCTGGGCGGCTGGAACAACACCCAGTCCGCCGTCGAGCAGGCCGTGGACGGCGGAAAGTCGACGCTGATGTCCAGGGCCGGGTCCGTCGAGACGGGCCGCGCCTACGACGTCGACGTGAAGGTGCGGGGCCGCCAGGTCACCCTCTTCCTCGACGGCCAGCTGTGGGGCAGTTTCACCGACGACAAGCCGGCCGAGCCGTTCCGCCAGGTCGTCACCGAGGACGAGAGGACCGGCGACCTGATCGTCAAGGTCGTCAACGCCCAGTCCGCCGACGCCCGCACGGCGATCGACCTCGGTGGCGCCAAGGTCGCGTCCACGGCGAAGACGACCACGCTGGCCGCCGCGCCGGACGCCGTCAACACGCAGACCGCGACCCCGGTCGCCCCGGTGACCTCCACGTTCACCGGGGTCGCCGGCAGGTTCACCTACACCTTCCCGGCGAACTCGATCACCTTCCTGCGGATCAGGCACAGGTAGCCCCACCCGTCGGGCGTGGGCGCCCCCGGCCCACGCCCGACGGCCGCCCGGCCGCCGGACCGATGCCCGGCGGCTTCCCACGGACCTCTTCCACCGGCCGGCCCCCCGGCCGGGACGCCGGCCGCCGTGTCCGGCGTCGACTCATGGATTGATTGCATAAAAGTGCAGCGAAACGTATAGTCATGCCGTCCAGGAGGAGGAGTCCATGGTGGTACGTGCGGCGGTGGCCGGAGCGAGCGGGTACGCGGGCGGAGAGCTGCTGCGCCTGCTCCTCGCGCATCCCGAGATCGAGATCGGCGCCCTGACCGGCAATTCCAACGCCGGCCAGAAGCTCGGCGCGCTCCAGCCGCACCTGCTGCCGCTGGCCGGCCGCGTGCTGCAGGAGACCACTGCCGAGGTGCTCGCCGGACACGACGTCGTCTTCCTCGCCCTCCCGCACGGACAGTCCGCCGCCGTCGCCGAGCAGCTCGGCCCGGACGTCCTCGTCGTCGACATGGGCGCCGACTTCCGTCTGAAGGACGCCGCCGACTGGGAGAGGTTCTACGGCTCCGCGCACGCCGGGACCTGGCCCTACGGCCTCCCCGAACTGCCGGGCGGCCGCGCCGCGCTGGAGGGGTCCAAGCGCATCGCGGTCCCCGGTTGCTACCCCACGGCCGTCTCGCTGGCCCTGTTCCCCGCGTACGCCGCCGGAATCGCCGAGAACGAGGCCGTGATCGTCGCCGCCTCGGGCACCTCCGGCGCGGGCAAGGCGCCCAAGACGCACCTGCTGGGCTCGGAGGTCATGGGCTCCATGTCGCCGTACGGCGTGGGCGGCGTCCACCGGCACACCCCGGAGATGATCCAGAACCTCAGCGCGGCGGCGGGCGAGCCGGTCTCCGTCTCCTTCACGCCCACCCTCGTGCCGATGTCCCGCGGGATCCTCGCCACCTGCAGTGCCAGGGCGAGGCCCGGCGTGAGCGCCGAAGCCGTCCGCGCCGCCTACGAGAAGGCCTACGCCGACGAGCCCTTCGTCCACCTCCTGCCCGAGGGGCAGTGGCCCGCGACGGCGTCCGTCTACGGTTCCAACGCCGTTCAGGTGCAGGTCGCGTACGACGAGGCCGCAGGCCGCATCATCGCCATCAGCGCCATCGACAACCTGACCAAGGGCACCGCGGGCGGCGCCCTCCAGAGCATGAACCTCGCCCTCGGACTCGACGAGACCACCGGGCTTTCCACGATCGGAGTCGCACCGTGAGCGTCACGGCAGCCAAGGGATTCACGGCGGCGGGCATCGCCGCCGGGATCAAGGAGAACGGCAACCCGGACCTGGCCCTCGTGGTCAACGCCGGGCCCCGTCGCGCCGCCGCGGGCGTCTTCACCTCCAACCGCGTCAAGGCCGCGCCGGTGCTGTGGTCGGAGCAGGTCCTCAAGAGCGGTGAGCTCGCCGCCGTGATCCTCAACTCCGGTGGCGCCAACGCCTGTACGGGTCCGAAGGGCTTCCAGGACACGCACGCCACCGCCGAGAAGGTCGCCGACGTGCTCGGCGTGGGCGCGGGCGAGGTGGCCGTGTGCTCCACGGGCCTCATCGGCGTCCTGCTTCCCATGGACAGACTGCTGCCCGGCGTCGAGACGGCCGCCGCCTCCCTGAGCGAGCACGGCGGCGAGAAGGCCGCCATCGCCATCAAGACCACCGACACCGTCCACAAGACGTCCGTCGTGACCGGGGACGGCTGGACCGTCGGCGGCATGGCCAAGGGCGCCGGCATGCTGGCCCCGGGCCTCGCCACCATGCTCGTCGTCCTCACCACCGACGCCGACCTCGACAGCGCGACCCTGGACAGGGCGCTGCGCGCCGCCACCAAGGTCACCTTCGACCGCGTCGACTCCGACGGCTGCATGTCCACCAACGACACCGTGCTGCTGCTCGCCTCCGGCGCCTCCGGCGCCGCCCCGGAGTACCAGGAGTTCGCCGACGCCGTACGGCAGGTCTGCGACGACCTCGGCCAGCAGCTCATCCGCGACGCCGAGGGCGCCAGCAAGGACATCAAGGTCGAGGTGGTCAACGCCGCGACCGAGGACGACGCCGTCGAGGTGGGCCGCTCCATCGCCCGCAACAACCTCCTCAAGTGCGCGATCCACGGCGAGGACCCCAACTGGGGCCGCGTGCTCTCCGCCATCGGCACGACGCGGGCCGCCTTCGAGCCCGACCGGCTCAACGTCGCCATCAACGGCGTCTGGGTCTGCAAGAACGGCGGCGTCGGCGAGGACCGTGACCGGGTCGACATGCGCTACCGCGAGGTGCACATCGTCGCCGACCTGGCCGCCGGCTCGGAGTCGGCCGTCATCTGGACCAACGACCTGACCGCCGACTACGTCCACGAGAACAGCGCCTACTCCTCATGAGCAACGTGACCCGCAAACACACCGCGCTTCCCAAGGCCCAGATCCTCATCGAGGCGCTGCCCTGGCTGGTCCGCCACAACGGCAGGACCGTCGTGATCAAGTTCGGCGGCAACGCCATGATCGACGACGACCTGAAGGCCGCCTTCGCGCAGGACGTCGTCTTCCTGCACCACGCCGGTCTCAAGCCGGTCGTCGTGCACGGCGGCGGCCCGCAGATCAGCGCCGCCCTCGACAAGCACGGCATCGTCAGCGAGTTCAAGGCCGGCCTGCGCGTCACCACCGAGGAGGCCATGGACGTCGTACGGATGGTGCTCGCCGGGCAGGTCCAGCGCGAACTGGTCGGCCTGCTCAACCAGCACGGGCCGCTCGCCGTCGGACTGACCGGCGAGGACGCGCACACCATCACCGCCACCAGGCACCAGCCCGAGATCGACGGCGAGCCGGTCGACATCGGCCGGGTCGGCGAGATCACCGCGATCGACACGGGCGCCATCGAGGCCCTGCTCGCCGACGGCCGCATCCCGGTCGTCTCGTCGATCGCCCGTAGCCAGGACGACGGACATGTCTACAACGTCAATGCTGATACGGCGGCTGCGGCACTCGCTGCTGCGCTGGGCGCCGAAACCCTCATGGTCCTCACGGACGTCGAGGGCCTCTACGAGGACTGGCCGAACAGCGACGAGGTGATCAGCCGCCTCACGGCTTCCCAACTGGAGAAGCTGCTGCCGGACCTGAGCTCCGGCATGGTCCCGAAGATGGAGGGCTGTCTGCACGCCGTGCGCAACGGCGTCAACACGGCCCGGGTCATCGACGGGCGGGTCCAGCACTCGATCCTGCTGGAGATCTTCACCGACGAAGGGATCGGCACGATGGTCGTGCCGGACGGACAGGGGGAGCCGTGAGCGACGCCGACCAGGAACTGACCGCGCGGTGGCAGGGCGCGCTCATGAACAACTACGGCACCCCCCTGCTGTCCCTGGTGCGCGGCGAGGGCAGCCGGGTCTGGGACGCGGACGGCAAGGAGTACCTCGACTTCGTCGGCGGCATCGCGGTCAACGCGCTCGGCCACGCCCACCCGGCCGTCGTGGACGCGGTGAGCCGCCAGATCGCGTCCCTCGGCCACATCTCCAACTTCTTCATGGCCGAGCCGACCGTCACCCTCGCCGAACGGCTCCTCCAGCTCTTCGGTCGGGACGGCAGGGTCTTCTTCTGCAACTCGGGCGCCGAGGCCAACGAGGCCGCCTTCAAGATCGGCCGGCTGACCGGGCGCAAGCACGTCGTCGCCACCGAGGGCGCCTTCCACGGCCGGACCATGGGCGCCCTCGCGCTCACCGGCCAGCAGGGCAAGCGGGAGCCGTTCCTGCCGCTGCCCGGCGACGTCACCCACGTCCCGTTCGGCGACGCGCAGGCGCTGGCCGCCGCCGTCACCGAGGAGACCGCGCTCGTCGTCCTGGAGCCGGTCCAGGGCGAGGTCGGCGTCGTCGTCCCGCCCGCCGGCTACCTCAAGGCGGCGCGTGCGATCACCGCCGCCACGGGTGCGCTGCTGGTCCTGGACGAGGTGCAGACCGGCATCGGCCGGACCGGTCACTGGTTCGAGTACCAGGCCCACGAGGGCGTCCTGCCGGACGTCGTGACCCTGGCCAAGGGCCTCGGCGGCGGTCTGCCGCTGGGCGCGACCGTCGCCTTCGGGCGGGCCGCGGAGCTGCTCCGGCCCGGCCAGCACGGAACGACGTTCGGCGGAAACCCCGTCGCCTGCGCCGCCGGGCTCGCCGTGCTCGACACCATCGAGAACGAGGGGTTGCTGGAGAACGTCAAGCGGCAGAGCGAGAAGTTGCGGGACGGAATCACGGATGCGGGCCATCCGTTGATCGATTATGTCCGGGGAGCGGGCCTCCTCCTGGGTATCGTGCTCACCGAGCCCCTCGCGCCCCAGGTGCGCCAGGCGGCTCAGGAGGCCGGGATCCTGGTGAACGCGCCCGCCCCCGACGTCGTCCGGCTGATGCCGCCGCTGAACCTCGGCGACGACGAGGTGGAGGCGTTCCTCGGGGCGCTGCCCGGCATCCTCGACGCAGTGAACGGGGACGGATCCGGAGAATGAGACGACGATGAGCCAGGCGCAGGACCATGAGCAGGCCGGGGTCAACGGGCCCGCCGTGCCGCAGACCCGCACCGCGCGTCACCGCCGGATCGTGGACATCCTCAACCGGCAGCCGGTGCGCTCGCAGAGCCAGTTGGCGAAGCTGCTGGCCGACGACGGGTTGAGCGTCACGCAGGCGACGCTGTCGCGGGACCTGGACGAGCTGAACGCGGTGAAGATCCGTAACACCGACGGCGACCTGATCTACGCGGTGCCCAGCGAGGGGGGCTTCCGGACCCCCCGGGCTCCGCTCGGGGAGTCGGCGAAGGAGGAGCGGATGCGGCGGCTGTCGCAGGAGCTGCTGATCTCCGCGGAGGCGTCCGCCAACCTCGTGGTGCTGCGCACCCCTCCGGGGGCCGCACAGTTCCTGGCCTCCGCCATCGACCAGGCGGAGCTGCACGACATCCTCGGGACCATCGCCGGCGACGACACGCTGCTGCTGATCAGCAGGGAGCCCACGGGCGGGCAGGCGCTGGCGGATCACCTGCTGCGGCTGGCCCAGAACGGCCACTGAGCACCACGTCAAGGCCGACCCGGACGTCCCGGCGGGGGGCGGTCGCGGGCGTCCGGTGGCCGCTCCCACCCCCGAGCGCCGTGTCCACGCGGCGCCCGACGGCGTGCGTCCCTCGGTGCTGCGCGGCCCCTCGTGCCGCCGCCCGTGCCGGGGGACCTGTGAGGTACCCCCCCGGTGAGGCGGTGGCGCCGGGCCGCGGCTCACCGTCCTGCCCGGTCCCCGCTCACCCGAGCCGTCGAGCCAGACCGCCCGTGCACCGCACCTCGTCGCCCGCCGTGATCAGCAACGCCTCGACGTCGGGCAGCGACTCCAGCCACGCCAACGCCTCCCGCGACCCCATCGCGAAGGCCGCCGTGGCCCAGCAGTCGGCCCAGGTCAGACGAGGGGCGACCACCGTGACGGCCACCAGATCCGTCACCGCGGAACGGCCCGTGCGGGGGTCGACGACATGCGCGCCCCGCTCCGCCGTCCCGGACGTGGCCACCGCCAGCTCCTCGGCGCCCGCCGCCGACACGACCGCTGCCAGCCCGCCCGGGCGCAGCGGGTCCGAGACCCCGACCCGCCAGGGCCGCTCGGGCCCGGGAACGCCCAGCAGCTGAACGTCCCCGCCGCCGTTGACGCTGACCCCGCTCACGCCCGCCGCCGCGATCAGCCGGGCGGCGCGCTCGGCGGCCCAGCCCTTGACGATGCCGGTCGGGTCGAGACGGCCCTGGTAGCGCATGCTGAACCAGCCCTCGCTCACCCGTTCCGCCTCGGCGCCCAGCTCCAGCACCTCGGCGACTTCGGGATCGCACTCCTCGACGGTCAGCTCACCGCGCACCAGCCGGGACACCTGGCTGTCCTCGCGATAGGTGCTGAAGACCTCGTTCACCCGGTGCAGCGAGGCGATCGCCTCGTCCAGCGCCGCCCGCACCGCATCGGCCCGGCCGCCGCGGACGTCGAAGGAGAAGACGGTCCCCATGACCTCTTCCACATGACGCACCACGGCGGGGGCCGGCGCCGACTCGGCCACCGTGTCAGCCACCGGCCTGGTCCAGCGCCGACTGCAGGGACTTCTTGTAGCCCTCGCTGGTGTAGGTCGCGCCGGAGACCGAGTCGATGTCCGCGCTGCCCGCGGCGACCGCCTCCTGGTTGAGCTTGGGGACGGAGAGTTCGGTCTTCTGGGAGCTGGTGCCGCCCGAGGGGGCCTGGACCGCCTCGGCCTTGGTGATCTTCCCGCCGGCCACGGTGATCCGGACCTGGACCGGCCCGTACTGCGTCTGCTGGACGCTGCCGGTAACGGTCTTGGCCTGCGCGGCCCCGGAGGAGGACCCGGCGGACGAGCCCGCCGAGGAACCGGCCGAGGAGCCCGCGGCGCCGGAGCCCGACGACGACCCCCCGCTCGTCTTCGCCTTGTCCAGCGCCGACTGCAGGGACTTCTTGTAGCCCTCGCTCGTGTAGGTGGCTCCGGACACCGTGTCGATGTCCGCGCTGCCCGCGGCGACCGCCTCCTGGTTGAGCTTGGGGACGGAGAGCTCGGTCTTCTGGGAGCTGGTGCCGCCCTTGGGGGCCTGGACCGCGTCGGCCTTGGTGATCTTCCCGCCGGCCACGGTGATCCGGACCTGCACGGCGCCGTACTGCGTCTGCACCGCGTCCCCGGTGAAGGTGCCGGCGGCCTGCGCGCTGCCGGAGCCCTGGCCGGACCCCGCACTGGCGTTGGCCTTGTCGATCGCCGACTGCAGGGACTTCTTGTAGCCCTCGCTGGTGTAGGTCGCCCCGGAGACGGTGTCGATGTCCGCGCTCTGCTTGGCGACGACGGCCGCGTTGAGCCTGGGAACGGCCAGCTCGGTCTTCTGGGAGCTGGTGCCGCCCTTGGGAGCCTGGACGGCCTCGGCCTTGGTGATCTTGTTCTCGACGACCGTGATCCGGACCTGCACGGCCCCGTACTGCGTCTGGACGGCGTCACCGGTCATCGAGCCGGTCACCGGCGCACCGGCTCCGCCCTGCGCCGCTTCCTGTGCGGCCGCGCCCGCGCCCGCACCCGCGCCCGCCGCCTGCGCGGCGCCCGGGTCGGACGCCGGTTTCAGCGACAGCAGCAGCACGATCCCGGACACGGTGGCGGCGGTGGCCAGCACGACCCGCCGAAGAGGGTGACTCTTCCTCATCGCTTCCTGAGCTCCTGGTTTCCGTTGGTGGCGAGGTTCCCGTGCGTACGGGTCGCTCACATCTCGAACGACTCGTGGTGGATACGGCGGGCGGGAACCCCGGCGCCGCGCAGTGCCTCGTACACACCCTGGGCGAAGCCGTTGGGCCCGCACATGAAGACGTCATGGCTGTCGATGTCGGGGATCTTCCGCTGGAGGGATTCCGCCGAGATGTCGGGGCGCTCCCCGTCGGGGCTGTTGACCGCGTACATCAGCCGCGCCCCGCGCTCGTCGGCGATCTTCGCCAGCTCGTCCCACAGGGCCAGGTCCTGGGTGCTGTTGGCCCGGTAGAGGAGGGTGATGTCACCGGCCGCGCCCGGCAGCGTCTCGAACAGCGCCCGCATCGGCGTGATGCCGACCCCGCCGGCCACCAGCAGCACCTTGCCGCGGCTGCGCCGGGACGCCGTCATCGCGCCGTAGGGGCCCTCGGCCCACACCTTCGTGCCGGGCCGCAGCTCGCGCAGCGCCGCGCTGTGGTCGCCGATCGCCTTGACCGTGATCCGCAGCAGTTCGGGGCGGGGGGCCGCCGACAGCGAGTACGGGTGGGAGCTGAACCGCATCCCCGGCGCGAGGAACCGCCACCGGAAGAACTGCCCGGCCTCCGCGCCCATCCGGTGCAGCTTGCGCCCGCCGATCAACACGGACACGATGCCCGGCGTCTCCTCGATGACCGCCTCGACGTACATGCGGTGACGCAGGTTCAGCCGGAGCGGGGTGATGATGCGGTACCAGACGACCAGCGCGGTGACCGACCCGTACAGCGCGTACCAGGCGGTCTTCGCGGTCGGCTCGACGGCGAAGTCGTTGCCGGTGGTGATCTGGTGCCAGAAGGTGAAGAACACCGCCGCGTACGTCATCAGGTGGATGTGGTACCAGGTGTCGTACGGCATCCGCTTGCGCACCGGGCCGATCGAGACCAGGCCGATGAGCAGCAGCAGACCGGTGCCGATCGCCGCCTTGCCCATGTCCGGCAGCTGGTTGATGGAGTCGATCGTCTGCTGGACGATGTCTCCGAGCGACTTGCCCGCCTGCAGCGCGTAGCCCCACATGATGAGGAAGACGTGCGCGAAGGTCAGGCAGAGCGTGTACCGGCCGCTCATGGCGTGCCAGCGGGCGACCCGGTCCGAGCCCACCCGCCGTTCCAGCGCCGGCACCCGTGCCATCTGCAGCACGACGAGCGCCATCAGGTACCCGGCGAGCAGACCGGTGATCCGTCCCGCGTTGAGGATCTTGCTGTTGTCGTCCGCGATGTTCGGGGTGTTGCTCCACCACAACCACAGCACTCCTGCCGCGCCCGCCCAGACGGCGAGCAGCAGCGGAACGGCCGGGGAGCGGCGCGGACGGATGCGGCGCATCGTCTGGCGGCGGGCGGCACGGCCGCCGGCGATCGTCGTGGTCACAGTTCCTCCGTGGGTACGGACCCTTGGCCCTCAGATACGGGCCGCGGACGCGGAGTGTTCAGCCTGGCGCCGAGACCGTCGCCGACCGGGGGCGACCGCGGGTGACCGAGGCTCGGGCCGACCGTCGGCGGATGCGCCTGCCCTGTGGCCGCCGGCTCAGTACCGGGTGATCGCCGTCGGCCCGGAGGTCGTGCCGATCGCGATGTGCGGGTGCTTCGACGGCCGGACCCACGCGAGCATCCGGCGCACGGCGCCCGCCGGCGCCGACACACAGCCCGCCGTCGCCCCGCGGCCGTCGACGTGCAGGAAGATCCCCGCACCGCGGCCGCGCACCGGCCTGTCGTAGTTGAACCCGATGACCAGCGCGTGCGCGTACTGCGTCCGGTAGGAGACCAGGTGCTCGGACTCCGCGGCCCGGCAGTCGGCCGGCCGCGGTTCGGACCACCGGTTGTAGTCCCGGGAGGCGTTGTCCTGACACCACCACGAGTTCGGCCGCACGGGACGGTACGCGTACGTCGTCCCGCGCGGCGGCGGCTGCAGGCCGAACGCGAACGGGAGGCCGTACAGGCCCGTCGGCGTGGTGTTCGTGCCCTGCCGCCGTGAGGCCCCCTGGACCAGGCCGTTGGCGCCGAACCGCGCCGGTGCGGAACCGGCGCGCACCCACCGCCCCTCGCGCAGGTCCCACCAGGAGACCGTGCCCGAGGTGGAGCCGGCCCGCGGGGCCACGGCGGTGATCAGCTGGGCGCCGCCGCCGGTGTCCGCCATCCGGGCCGGCAGCGGCGCGGGCGCGCCGCTGCCGGGGGCCGCGCCGAGCAGGAGCAGGGACGCACAGCCGAGGGCGACGGCGACGACACGAGAGCGCATGGTCAGACGCTAGAGGGGACCGGCGGCGCCGGCAGGCCGGGTGGGCCGACCGTGCGACGGCCGGTCCGGCCGGGCACCCCGCGTCCGCGGCACGACCGGCCGGACCGCTCCCGTTCGCCGCCCTCCCGTCGCCTGCTCAGGTCACCGGACCCAGCGGGTTGAGCTGGTCGTCCCGTCCCTCGAAGGCGTACAGCAGCAGGTCGGTCATCTCGAAGACGTCCTTGGCGTTGCGGTCCTCCACCGGGCTGAGGAAGGGACGCCAGAAGGGGTCGCGCACGATCGAGTGCCGACTGCCCTCCAGGGCCCGGTGGAAGACCTCGGCGACGATGCGGCCGCCGACCCCGGTCAGCTTCCCGCCGCCCTTCACCTCGGCCTCGCGCAGGATGTAGAACCACAGCGGGGCGTGCCCGGCGACCGCGTCCACGAGGTCGGGGGAGAGCTGTGCACCGCCGCCCCGGGCGAAGTCGGCCTTGGTCAGCGGCTCCACGTCGACCTTGCGCTCGAGGAAGTGCTCGACCATCTGCTGTCCGGTCGCGAGCCGCAGCATCGAGGCCCGGGTGAGGTTGCGGAAGGCGAGATTCAGCTCGATCTCCGGCGGCGCCTGCTGTCCCCGCCCGCCGAAGGACCCGAGCGGCAGGTCGGCGAGCGGATTGACGAGCAGGGTGTCGATGCGCTTGGCGAGGTTGAACTGCGCCGCGGGCACCTGGAGTTCGGGCCGGTCCGGCACCGCCTCCTGGAAGGCGAACAGCCGGCGGAAGTCGGCGATCCAGTTGGTGGGAAGGCGCTCGAAATCGCCCGCCTCGGGGTCCGCCGTGTCGGCGGGAGGCGGCGAGAGGATGCCGCTGGTGCCGCTGAACCGGAACAGCAGCTCCAGGGTTCCCCGGCCCTGGTCGAAGACGCGGTTCCAGTTGTAGCGGCCCCGGACCATGCTGTGGCCCAGCCGGTAGGCGGCCACCGAGAACTCGATCGGCATGGTCGGCAGGTCGTGCTCGCCGGGCGTCGGATCGACCACCTTGCGGCCGCTGTCGAACACGTCGTCGACGATGTCGGGATCGACGATCCGGCCGAGGAAGTCGTGGCGCAGCATCCACTGGTAGTGCTTGACGACGGTCTCGCGCGCCGACTCGAACAGCACGGCGCTCGACACGCCCTTGCCGACCAGGTCGGCGACCACCCGGTTGTGGAACCGGATGAAGGCGGCGTGGATCTGGGCGACTACCAGGTTCTCGTCGTTGCGCGGGTCGGGGATCAGCGCCCGGCGCCGCTCGGACTTCAGCGAGCCCGCTCCCGTCCTGGGCAGGTCGAACCCGGCGAGCGGGCGGCCGACGATCGAGGCGTCGTTCGGCACTCCCTGGGTGGTCCCGGTCTTCAGCCTGATCCCGTCGTCGTCGTAGAACCGACGGTCGAAGCGGTGGTCGGGCCCCAGGCCGTAGAGGGAGTCGAGGTCGAGGGCCGGGGAGCGGCCCTGCAGGAGCTGGCGGACGGTGATCTCGTCCTCGAGGCGCACCGCCGTGGCGTCCAGGGTGAGGTCGTGGTCCACGAACTGGCCGAGGTAGGTGAACCCCGACGGGACCCCCGGCAGGTCGGGGTGGTCCCGCTCGGGGTCCGTCATCGCCCTGGCCAGCTCGGTGCGGGCGTTCCGGTCGAGCTGCTGGGCCGGCCGGGAACGGGGCCCGAGCCGGGAGAAGCGGAACTTGCGCAGGTCCGCCACGGTGGAGGCGGTCAGCGGCTGCGCGGGACCGCCGTCCTGGGACTCGGCGAGGATGCCCTCGCCGACGACGTAGTACGAGGAGCGGACATGCCGTTTGCTCTGTGGTTCGCGTGCGGGTCGGAACATGAATCCCCCATGTGTTCACGAAGGCGCGAGAACGCGCACGTGTGAGCCCACGCTAGGGGGACGAGAACGGCGGAAGGGTGAATTCCGTCAAATGCCCCAACCGGCACAATGACTGACTCCGGGTTTACATGTTCTATACGTGTCAAATCGGGCGCAGGGGCAACGGCAGCCCGGGCAGCCCGTCCATGCTCGTGGCGATGTGCTCCTTCTTGGCGAAGTACGCGCTGAGCGACTCGTCGTCCTCCCGCGCGAACCGCTTGCCGTGCAGTTCGCGATCCTCGTCGTACGTCATGAAGGGCACCGCGTATCCGCAGGTGTCCCGCACGAGTTCGGCATGCACGAGGATGATCGCGCGCAGCCCGTGCCGGGCCGGATCGATGTCGGGGAACCGGGCGAGGAGTTCCGGGAAGCGCGGGTCGTCACGGAAGACCGGCTCGCCCTGGCCGTGCACCCGCACGATGTTCGGCGGCCCCTGGAAGGCGCACCACATCAGCGTGATCCGGCCGTTCTCGCGCAGGTGCGCGATGGTCTCCGCGTTGGAGCCGGCGAAGTCGAGATAGGCCACGGTGTGCTCGTCGAGCACCGCGAACGAGCCCTTGAGTCCCTTGGGGGAGAGGTTGACCGTGCCGTCGCCGGCGAGGGGTGCGGTCGCGGTGAAGAAGAGGGGCTGCTCCTCGATGAACGTCCGGAGTCTGCCGTCTATGCGCTCATAGGTCTTTCCCATGTCTAACGATTATCCGGGAAAGCCTTTCGCGTGTCTAAGGAAATACGGAACTGCTCACGGAGCCGCGGCGGCCGCCCCTGCCGGCGTGGGCTCGGGGCGACCGCCGCACCCGTCACGTCACTTGTTCAACGTGCAGGCGGCCAGGGCGTTGAGCCCCTGCGGCTTGGTTCCCTTGCGGCCGATCGAGATGGCGATGCGGTCGATCGTGGACACGCGCTTGCCTTCCAGCGGGCCGAGGATCGCGTTCTGCACGAAGTTGGGGCCGCCCTGCCCGACGGTGTTCTTCAGGCGGGTGTTGGCCTCGTTGATCTGCGTCTGGAGCAGGGCCAGGTTGCGGTCGACCTCGGCCTTGGCGGAGGCGGGGACCGCGGGAAGCTGGGAAGCCACGTCCGGGCAGGTGATCGTGCCGACCGCGTTGGCGTTGCCCGCGTTCCCGGCGTTGTTGTTGCCGTTGTTCCCGGCGTTCCCGTTTCCGGCGTTGCCCTTGTTGCCGTTGTTCCCCGCGTTTCCGGCGTTTCCGGCGTTCCCGTTGTTCCCGGTGGCGGGAGCGGCCGCGCCGCCCGCGTTGAGGGCGCAGGGCGCCAGCGCGTCCAGGCCGGTCGGCTTGGCCGCCGTCCGGCCGATGGCGGTGGCGATGCGGTTGACGGTCGCGACGCGCTTGTCCTTCAGCGGGCCGAGGATCGCGTTCTGCACGAAGTTGGGGCCGCCCTGCCCGACGGTGTTCTGGAGGCGGGTGTTGGCCTCGTTGATCTGCGTCTGGAGCAGGGTCAGGTTGCGGTCGACCTCGGCCTTGGCGGAGGCGGGCACCGCCGGCAGCTTCGAGGCGACGTCCGGGCACACGATCGTGCCGGGGCCGGCGGCGAGCGTCTGGGCGTTGGTCGTCCCGCTCTTGGACTCCCCGGCGAGGGCGGTGTTCACGATGACCGCACCGGTCAGAGCCACGGCGGCGGCGCCGCCGATGATCGCCACGCGACGCTTGTTGTACTTGGGAAGAGCCCTGGACATGCGGATGCCTCACTTGGGTTCAGGAGTGGGTTTACAAACGCGGCGCCAGCGTTCAGCGGTGAGTACGGGTAAGCGGTTGCCGTTGTTCAAAGCATCTTCAAAAAGTCTTCGGAACCCGCCCTCCCGGCCTGTTCGGGCGACGACGGCGCCGGCCGCGTCAGATTGACGAATCATGCATAGCTCTGCATACTCATGCATAACGTTGAGGTGCAGCGGTGAGGAGCAACGCAAGTGAGCAGCAACAGCGGTGACGTACGGCTCTGGGGCGGCCGTTTCGCCGACGGTCCCGCCGAGGCCCTGGCGAAGCTGTCCGCGTCCGTCCACTTCGACTGGCGCCTCGCGCCCTACGACATCGCCGGGTCACGCGCCCACGCGCGCGTGCTGCACAAGGCGGGCCTGCTCACCGAGGACGAGCTGACCCGGATGCTCGACGGGCTGGACCGGCTCGAGGCCGACGTCGCCGACGGCTCCTTCGTGGGCACGATCGCCGACGAGGACGTCCACACCGCCCTGGAGCGCGGCCTGCTGGAGCGCCTCGGCCCCGACCTCGGCGGCAAGCTGCGCGCCGGGCGCTCCCGCAACGACCAGGTCGCCACCCTCTTCCGGATGTACCTGCGCGACCACGCCCGCATCATCGGCGGCCTGATCGCCGAGCTCCAGGACGCCTTCATCGGCCTGGCGGAGGCCCACCCGGACGTGGCGATGCCCGGACGCACCCATCTTCAGCACGCCCAGCCGGTCCTCTTCGCCCACCACGTCCTCGCGCACGTGCAGCCCCTGGCCCGGGACGCGGAGCGGCTGCGTCAGTGGGACGAGCGCACGGCCGTCTCGCCGTACGGCTCCGGAGCCCTGGCCGGTTCCTCCCTCGGCCTGGACCCGGAGGCGGTCGCCGAGGATCTCGGCTTCGAGCACGGCAGCGTCGGCAACTCCATCGACGGCACCGCCTCCCGCGACTTCGTCGCCGAGTTCGCCTTCATCACCGCGATGATCGGAGTGAACCTCTCCCGGATCGCCGAGGAGATCATCATCTGGAACACGAAGGAGTTCTCCTTCGTCACGCTGCACGACGCGTTCTCCACCGGCTCGTCGATCATGCCGCAGAAGAAGAACCCCGACATCGCGGAACTCGCGCGGGGCAAGAGCGGCCGTCTCATCGGCAACCTCACCGGGCTGATGGCCACGCTCAAGGCCCTGCCCCTCGCCTACAACCGCGACCTGCAGGAGGACAAGGAGCCGGTCTTCGACTCCTGCGACCAGCTGGAGGTGCTCCTCCCCGCGTTCACCGGCATGATCGCCACCCTCACCGTCCACCGCGAGCGCATGGAGGAACTGGCCCCGGCCGGCTTCTCCCTCGCCACCGACATCGCCGAGTGGCTGGTCAAGCAGGGCGTGCCGTTCCGCGTCGCGCACGAGGTCGCCGGCGAGTGCGTCAAGGCCGCCGAAGCCGAGGGCAAGGAGCTGGACGAGCTGACGGACGAGCAGTTCGCGAAGATCTCCGCGCACCTCACCCCCGAGGTGCGCTCGGTCCTCAACGTCCCCGGCGCCCTCGCCTCCCGCGACGGCCGCGGCGGCACGGCGCCCAGCGCGGTCGCCGTCCAGCTCGCCGAGGTCAAGGCCGACGTGGCGGCGCAGCACCAGTGGGCGGCCGCCAAGAAGCGCTGAGGCCCACGGTCGCGTGAACCCCCGCCTCCCCCGCGCGGACAGGGAGACGGGGGGCATCGATGCAGGACGCCGTACCGGGAACCCGCCGACCGCTGAGCGGGTTCCGCGCCGCTCTCGCGCGCTCCGCGTACCGCCGACGGGGCCTTCCCGGAGCCTTCGGGACGGGCGAACTCTTCCGGCAGGTCGGTGAATCCGCCGGTCGCGGGACGGGTGACCTGGCAACGGCCGGGCTGCGGGAGGGGAACACCGGGGGCGTCGTCGCCCCGAGGGACGCCGCGCCGGATCCGCCCGGGGGCGGGCTCGCGTTTCGACGGCGGCGTGCGGGTTAGGTTGGGTGGCAGCCGCATGGAGCCACCGAACGGAGCCCGCGATGCCCTTCGCCCGCCTCGCCTCGGCGACGACCCCCACCTGCCACCTTGGCCTGGGGCTCGCCGCCGTCGGCCGCCCCGGCTACATCAACCTCGGACGGGATCACGACCTCGGCGCCGACCGCAGCGTCGACGCCCTGCGCGCCCGTACCCATGAACTCCTCGACGCGGCCTATGCCCAGGGCGTCCGCTACTTCGACGTGGCCCGCTCCTACGGCCGCTCCGAGGAGTTCCTCGCCGACTGGCTGAAGGCCAGGCCCGAGGCCGACGACGTCGTCGTGGGCAGCAAGTGGGGCTACACCTACACCGCCGACTGGACCACGGACGCGGAGAAGCACGAGGTCAAGGACCACAGCCTCGCGACGTACGAACGGCAGCGCGCCGAGACGGCCGAGCTGCTCGGCGACCGGCTCGACCTGTACCAGATCCACTCGGTGACCCCGGACAGCCCGGCCCTCACCGACAAGGAGCTCCACGCCAAACTGGCCGAAGCCGCCGCCCGGGGGATCACCGTCGGCTTCTCCACCAGCGGCCCCGCCCAGGCCGACGCCATCCGCGCGGCCCTGGCCGTCACGGTCGACGGCGAGCCCCTGTTCCGCACGGTCCAGTCGACGTACAACGCGCTGGAGACCTCGGCCGGCCCCGCCCTCGCCGAGGCCCACGACGCGGGGCTCACGGTGATCGTGAAGGAGGGCATGGCCAACGGGCGCCTCGCGGAACCGCACGCGCCGGAAGCCCTGAAGTCGGTGGCGGAGGAGACCTCCCTCGGCTGCGACGCCGTCGCCCTCGCCCTGATCCTGCGCGCGCCCTGGGCCGGCGTGGTCCTCTCCGGCGCCGCGACCGCCGCCCAGCTCGCCTCCAACCTGCACGCGGCGGTCGTGGACCTCGACGACGACCAGCTGGACCGGCTGGCCGCGCTGGCGGAGGACCCGCGCGGGTACTGGGAGCGCCGCGGCAGCCTGCCCTGGCACTGACCACGGCGCACACCTACGGCGGTGAGCCGCTCCGTGAGCCCGCACGCCTGTGGTGATGACCCTCCGGTGAGCCGCGCACCCATGGCGGTGACCTCCGGTGAGCCGCACATGCCCAAGTTGAGACATCAACGTCTCACATGGGCTACCCTTGTTTCATGGCTGTCGACCGTGATCATGTGCTGCGCAGCGCCGCGGCCCTGCTGACCCGTAAATCCACCGCAACGATGGACGAGGTCGCCAAGGCGGCCGGGCTCAGCCGGGCCACGCTGCACCGCCACTTCGCCGGACGCGACGCACTGGTCCGCGCCCTGGAGGAGCTCGGCATCGCGGAATGCGAGCGCGCTCTGGACGCCGCCCGGCTGGACGAGGGGCCGGCCCGTGACGCCGTACGCCGGCTCGTCCACGAGGTCGAACCGGCCGCCGCCCTGCTCGCCTTCCTGTACTCCGAGAACCAGCTGTTCGAGGGCGAGCAGCAGAACCAGGGCTGGACCCGGATCGACGACCGCGTCGCGACCCTGTTCCGACGCGGTCAGGCCGACGGCGAGTTCCGCATCGACCTCACCCCCGCCTGGCTCACCGAGGCGCTGTACGGCCTGCTGGCCTCCGGCGCCTGGGCGGTCGCCGAAGGCAGGGTCGCCCGCAACGACTTCACGCACATGATCACCGAGCTGCTGCTCGGCGGCGCACTGCGCCGTTCCCCCTGACGGAGCCCGCCTGACGGAGCCCGCCTGGCGGAGCCCGCCTGGCGGAGCCCGCCTGACGGCGCCCGCACGACGGTCCGCGCGACGGAATTCGCCCGACGGAGGTCCACGTGCCGGATCTCCGCATGACAGAGAGAGGAATCATGACCAGCACCCTGCAGCCGACGACCACGACCGAGGCGGTGAAGCGTCCGGACCGTTGGCTCGCGCTCTCCGTCCTCGTGCTCGCCGTGCTGCTGGTGGCCGTCGACGCGACCGTCCTCGGTCTCGCGACCCCCTACATCAGCGAGGACCTCCAGCCCTCCGGCACCCAGCTCCTGTGGATCGGCGACGTCTACTCCTTCGTCATCGCCGGCCTGCTCGTCTCGATGGGCAGCCTCGGCGACCGCATCGGCCGCAAGCGGATCCTGCTCGCCGGCGCCACCGCCTTCGGGCTGATCTCGGTCCTCAACGCCTACGCGACGAGCCCGGAGGCGATGATCGCGGCCCGGGCGCTGCTCGGCGTGGCCGGCGCGACCCTCATGCCCGCCACCCTCGCCCTGATCCGCAACCTCTTCCACGACCCGCGGGAGCGCAGCCTCGCGGTCGGCGTCTGGGGCGCGACGGCCTCCGCGGGAACGGCGGTCGGCCCCATCGTGGGCGGCCTGCTGCTCGAACACTTCTGGTGGGGCTCGGTCTTCCTCATCAACGTGCCCGTGATGGTCGTGCTCGTGCTCGTCGGCGTCCGCACGCTCCCCGAGTCCCGCACCCCGAACCCGGGCCCGTGGGACCTGGTGAGCGTGATCCTGTCCCTGGTCGGCATGATCGGCCTCGTGTACGCCGTCAAGGAGGCCGCCACGCACGGCCTCACCTGGGTCTCGCTCGGCACGGGTCTGCTGGGCGCTGCCGCGCTCCACGGCTTCGTCCGCCGGCAGCTGACGCTGCCCGCCCCCCTGCTGGACATGCGCCTGTTCCGCAACCGCGGCTTCAGCGGCGCGGTCCTCGCCGACCTGCTGACCATCCTGGGCCTGTCCGGCCTGGTGTTCTTCCTCTCCCAGTACCTGCAACTCGTCCAGGGCAGGGACCCCTTCGAGGCCGGTCTGGCCGAACTCCCCGCCGCGATCGGCGCGGTGGCGGCCGGCCTGGTCGCGGGCCGGGCCGCCCGCCGCTTCTCGGTCCGGGCCGTGGTCTGCGGCGGCCTCGCGGCGACGGGCCTGGCCCTCGCCGCCCTGACGACGATCGGCCGGTCCACCGGCTACCCCGTCCTGGGGGCCGCCCTGCTGGTGGTGGGCGTGGGCGCCGGCTTCTCGTTCACGGTCACCGCCGACGTCATCCTGGGCTCCGTGCCGAAGGACCAGGCGGGAGCGGCGTCAGCCGTCTCCGAGACGGCGTACGAACTCGGCGCGGCCCTCGGCATCGCCGTGCTCGGCTCGATCGTGACGGGCGTGTACCGGGACTTCCCGGCTCCGGCCGGCACGCCGTCGGGGGCCCACGAGTCGCTGGGCGGGGCGGTCGAGGCGGCGGGGCACATGTCGCCGGCCGCCGCCAACGAGATGCTGTCGTCGGCTCGAGAGGCGTTCGTCGGCGGCCTGAACGTGGCGTCCGGGGTGGGAGCGGCGGTGCTGCTGGCCACGGCGGTGGCGGCGTGGTTCCTGCTCAGGGGGCAGCGACTGGAGAACGCCGAATAAGACGTCGTGGGCCGGGGGCGCGGGGCGGCGCCATGCCGCGGCCCGGTCGCGCGGGCGTGAGCGGCTCCCGCGTGCCCGGGGCCGGCGGCGAAGCCGCTACGCCGCCTTCGCCTTGGTGGCGTACATGTCCACGTACTCCTGCCCGGACAGCAGCATGACCTCGGTCATCACGGAGTCCGTCACGGCCCGAAGCACATAGCGGTCCCGGTCCATCCCGTCGTACCGGGAGAATTCCATCGCCTCACCGAACCGCACGGTGACCCGCCCCGGCCGGGGCATCCCCGCGCCGCCCGGCTGCAGCTTGTCCGTGCCGATCATCGCGAAGGGGACGACCGGCGCACCGGTCATCAGCGTCAGCCGGGCGATGCCGGTCCGCCCCCGGTAGAGGCGGCCGTCGGGCGACCGCGTGCCCTCGGGGTAGATCCCGAAGACCTTCCCCTCCTCGAGCACCCGCCGCCCGGTCATCAGCGCGGCCACACCCCCGCGACCGCCGTCGCGGTCCACCGGGATCATGCCGACGCCGGTGAAGAACCAGGCCATGAGACGGCCCTTGAGGTTCTTGCCGGTGACGTACTCGTCCTTGCCGATGAAGAACACCTGCCGGTCGCACACGAGCGGCAGGATCATCGAGTCGATGAACGTGAGGTGGTTGCCGGCCAGGATGACGGGGCCGTCGCCGGGAATGTGCTCCGCGCCCTCGACCCGAGGTCGGAACATCAGGCGCATGACCGGGCCGAGCACTGCCTTGATGAGCGCGAAGCGGGACAACGAGCCCTCCGATGTCAAGGGAAAACGGTATGAGTCTGTGCAGGTGAGGACGATACTCGCGGCTCCGGGTCCGGCGCACATCGGGTCACCCAGGTCTTACGCACTGTTGACGTACGTTTACCTGTACGGCGGCACGTCGCCGGCCCGTCACCTGGGCGGAACCACCGGGAGAACGCCGTGAAACCGGTGGAGCCGTGGGCGTCGGCGCGCGCCCCGCGGGACCGCCTCGTCGCCCGGGACGTGCGCCCCGCGGGACCGCCTCGTCGCGCGGGAACGCCCGGACCCCTGTGCTACCGGCGCCGTCACGGCCGGTACCGACCGACTTCCCCGGGCCGGCACCGTGAATCCGTCGGATCCGACGACCCGTCACATCGCCGTACGGCACGGGACGCACCTGACGTAGGAGGCGTCCCGCACCCGATGTACGGCACATGCCATCCACCGTCACCCGCGTGTTGGGGCCGACGTCTCGCGACGGTCATGTCCACGCCCCTACGATCGGCCCGCACGGACGAGCCGACGGGCAGGAGGCCCCTGATGGGCACGCAGGACACGCGGGAGTCGAACGAGCAGGCGAGTGTGAGCGGAACCGGACGGCGGGCGCTCCTCGGCGCGGCCGTGCTCGGCGCCACCGGAGGCGTCCTCGGCCTGTCGGGCACCGCGACAGCAGCCGAGGCGGGGCACGGGGGAGGCGGCCTGAAGAGCCTGCCCGTGCCGACGGTCATCGGTCACCGCGGCGCGAGCGGCTACCGGCCCGAGCACACCTTCGGCTCCTACCAGCTCGCCCTCGACCTGGGCGCCGACATCGTCGAGGCCGGCGATCTGGTCCCCACCAAGGACGGGCACCTGGTCTGCCGGCACGAGCCGGAGATCGGGGGCACGACGGACGTCGCCGACCATCCCGAGTTCGCCGCCCGCAGGACGACGAAGGTGCTCGACGGCGTCTCCACCACCGGATGGTTCACCGAGGACTTCACGCTCGCCGAGCTGAAGACCCTGCGCGCGATCGAGCGCATCCCGGCCAACCGCCCGCACAACACGCTCTACAACGGGCGCTGGGAGATCCCCACCTTCGAGGAAGTCCTCAGGTGGCAGGACGAGCAGACCCGCAAGCGCGGCAAGCAGGTGTGGATCTACCCCGAGACCAAGCACCCCACCTACTTCCGCAAGCTCGGGCTGGGCCTGGAGGAGCGGGTCGCCAAGCTGCTGCACAAGCACGGCAAGGACAGGAAGAACTCGCCGGTCATCCTGCAGTCCTTCGAGCCCGGCAGCATCCAGCGGCTGAACAAGCTGGTCGACAACCCCCTCGTCGTCCTCCTGTCCTCCGCGAACTCCCGCCCCTGGGACTTCGTCGAGGCGGGCGACCCGCGCACGGTGGCCGACCTGATCACCCGGGCCGGTCTGCGCGAGATCGCGGGCTACGCCCAGGGCATCGGCCCCACGCTCGACCTGGTCATCCCGAAGGACGCGGCCGGCAACCTCACCACGCCGACCACCCTGGTGAAGGACGCCCACGCGGTCGGCCTGATCCTGCACCCGTACACCATGCGCAACGAGAACCCCTTCCTGCCCGCGAACTTCCGCAAGGGCTCCGACGCGGACGCCTACGGCGATTCCTTCGGCGCTTTCCGCACCTACTTCGCGACCGGCATCGACGGGGTCTTCACCGACAACCCGGACACCGGACTGCTCGCCCGCGCGGACTTCGTCAACGGCTGAGTCCTCGTTGGAGTGACAGTCGGCCGCCCGGGCAACCGCCGGCCCGGACGGCCGCATCGTCCGGCACATGACGCACGACTTGCTCACCGCCCTGCGCCCGCTCCTCAGCGCGGAGGCCTCCGCCGAGGCCCACGCCACCGGCGCCGAACCCGGAGACCTCGAACAGGCGGTCTGGCTCCGCCTTCTGGAGCACCTCGCCACCGACGGTCCGCCGCGCGACCCCCAGGGCTGGCTGCGCCGCGCCGTCCGCGCGGAGGTCCGCCGCACCCGCCGCACGATCCGCCGCGAACAGCCCTACCCGACCGACCCCGCCGACGACGCCGACCGCGGTCCCGAGCAGCTCGCGCTCACCGCCGCCCGCCACCGCGCCCTGCGCGAGGCCGTGCACCGGCTGCCCGGCCGCTGCTCCCGTCTGCTGCAGGCCCTCCTGTCGCCCGAGGACCCCACCTACCGGGAGATCGCTCGGGAGTTGGGTATCTCACAGGGAAGTCTCGGACCGGAACGTTCCAGATGTCTGGGATGTCTTCGGCGTTTGCTCCCCCCGGAGGTTGCGGCCCGCGAAGCGCGGGGATAGGAGTGAGGAACCACAGGCGATCAGGTGAGCGGGAGGCGTGCGCACATGGGCATGAGCGTGACCATCTCGGTGGCTACCGAGCAGGACACCGAGCAGATCTTCAGGCTGCAGTACCTGTGCTTCCAGAGCGAAGCCGCGCTGTACGGCAACTACCGCATCGCCCCGCTCGTCCAGACCCTCGAGTCGGTCCGGGAGGAACTCGCCACCGACTGCGTCTTCGTGGCCCGGCTGGGCGACGAGGTGGTCGGCTGTGTACGCGGCAACCTGACCGAGGACGGCGCCGCGGCCATCGGCAAGCTCTGCGTCCACCCGCGCCTGCAGGGCCACGGCATCGGCGCGAGGCTGCTGCGTGCGGCCGAGTCGGCGCTGGCCGGGGAGCGCGGCGCCAAGAAGTTCCGCCTCTTCACCGGCCACCGCAGTGAGGGCAGCCTGCGCCTGTACCGTCGCGTCGGCTACGAGACCGTCGGCACCTCCCAGGGTGCGGACGGCGTACCGATGGTCGTCCTGGAGAAGCAGGCGGGGGAGTACGCCGCTACCGCGTAGCGGCGGTCCGGGACTTCCGCAGCCAGTACAGGGCCGACAGCGGCAGCAGGACGGGGATGAACACGTACCCCATCCCGTACTGGGACCACACGGTCGAGTCGGGGAAGGCCGACGGCTCGACCAGCGTCCAGGTGCCGACGACCAGCACGCCCGCGAGTTCGGCGGCGCAGCAGACCTGCGCCGCCCTCCGGGCCGTCTCCCCGCCCCGCACCAGCGAGTACGTGATGAACCCGTACACCACGCCCGCCACCGCCGACAGCGCGTACGACAGCGGCGCCCGGTCGAACTCGGTCGCGATCTGGTACACCGACCGCGACACCGCCCCGACCACCATGACGCCGTAGAACCACACCAGCAGCATCCCGGGCCCGCCGATGAGCCGGGCCGGCTTCTCCTGCGTCGCCGTCATCTCAGCCTCCCCAGATGTCGAAGAGCCGCACCTCGAGCACGGCGAGCACCACGCCGCCCGCGGCGACCGTCACCGAACCCCAGCGGGTCCGCTCGGCCAGCGACATGAACCCCGCCGTCGGCACGCACGCGAACGCCCCCAGCAGATACGCCACGAAGATCGTCGTGCCCTGCTCCGGCTTCTCGCCCCGCGCCAGCTGCACGACCCCGATCACCAGCTGGACCACGGCCAGCAGCGAGACCACGGCCATCCCGATGAAGTGCCAGTCCTTCGTGGGCTGGTCACGGTAGGCGGCCCAGCCGCACCAGGCGGCGAGCAGCAACGCGGCGACGCCGGTCACCAGCGTCAGGGCATCAAGCATGCAGTGACCCTATTACGCCGCAATCCGCCCCTCGCGGTCGGCCCCGCGGCTCGACGCGAGGGCCGTGGCGTTGGCCACAGCCCACCGGTCCGCCGAGCTCGGCGCCGATCCCGTCGCGCGGCTCATGCCGACCTGTCGGCGCTGGTCACCGCCTCGGGCGAGGAGGTCTCCGCCCGCGACCGGGGCGCGCCGCAGTGCTGTCCACGAGTGTCCAGCATCCGGACAGCGGGGTCTTGGTCAGGACCGTACGTCTGCTTTACTGATGCCCATGACCACTACGAGCAACCGCACCCCTGCGACCGAGGCGACCATGACGCCCGGTGCTCGTTGTATGTGTCGAATGTGCGCCTTCTAGAGGGCCCCTGCACCATCCCCGAGCTCGCGCCCCGAAGCGAGACGCCGTGGCATGTCCGTACGCCGCACGACTGCCGTACGTGACGCAAGCCGCGCCCCGCGCACATGTTTCTCCCGGTTCCCCGCCCCAAGCGAGAACCGTGTCGCGTCCCTGACAGCCTGCATCCGTGCGCCCGGGCACACCCACGCCCGCGCACTCGACAGTGACGGAAACCCACGTGATCACCACCACGGGCCTGAGCAAGGTCTACCGCTCGCGCGGCCGTGAGGTCACCGCCCTCGACGGCGTCGACCTGCACGTTCGCGAAGGCGAGGTGTACGGCGTCATCGGCCAGTCCGGCGCCGGCAAGTCCTCGCTCATCCGCTGCATCAACCTCCTGGAGCGCCCCACCGCCGGCACGGTCACCGTCGCCGGGCAGGACCTCACCGCGCTCGCCGGACGCGGACCGCGCGCCGGCAGGGAGCTCCGGCAGGCGCGCAGCCGGATCGGCATGGTCTTCCAGCACTTCAACCTGTTGTCCTCGCGGACCGTGCGGGACAACGTGGAGCTGCCCCTGGAGATCCTCGGCGTCTCGGGGAAGGAACGTTCCCGCAAGGCGTTGGAGCTGCTCGACCTGGTCGGTCTCGCCGACAAGGCCAAGTCCTACCCCGCCCAGCTCTCCGGCGGTCAGAAGCAGCGCGTCGGCATCGCCCGCGCCCTGGCCGGCGACCCGAAGGTGCTCCTGTCCGACGAGGCCACCAGCGCGCTCGACCCCGAGACCACCCGCTCCATCCTGCGGCTGCTGCGCGACCTGAACCGCCAGCTGGGCCTGACCGTCCTGCTCATCACGCACGAAATGGACGTCGTGAAGTCGATCTGCGACTCCGCGGCCCTCATGGAGAACGGCCGCGTCGTCGAGTCCGGCACGGTCAGCGAGCTGCTCGCCACCCCCGGCTCCGAACTGGCCGCCGCGCTCTTCCCGGTGGGCGGCGAGACCACCGGCGACGACCGCACCGTCGTCGACGTCACCTTCCATGGCGAGGCCGCCACCCAGCCCGTCATCTCCCAGCTCTCGCGCACCTACAACATCGACATCTCGATCCTCGGCGCCGCCGTCGACACCGTCGGCGGCCTCCAGATCGGTCGCATGCGCATCGAGCTGCCCGGCCGCTACGAGGACAACGTGGTGCCCATCGGCTTCCTGCGCGAACAGGGCCTGCAGATCGACGTCGTGGACGGCGCGGCCGGCGAGCCCGTGCTGCTGAAGGAGGGCGCGAAGTGACCTGGACCGACTGGTCTGAGATGCAGCCCCTGCTGTCCCAGGCGTGCTGGGACACCCTCTACATGGTCGGCTGGTCCACGCTCATCGCCGTCGTCGGCGGCCTGCCGCTCGGCGTGCTGCTGGTGCTGACCGACCGGGGCGGCCTGCTGCAGAACCGCGTCGCCAACAAGGTGATCGGGCAGGTCGTGAACATCGCCCGCTCGATGCCCTTCATCATCCTGATGGTCGCGCTGATGAACTTCACCCGCACGATCACCGGGACGACCATCGGCCGTGAAGCCGCCATCGTGCCGCTCGCCATCGGCGCCATCCCGTTCTTCGCGCGCCTGGTCGAGACAGCTGTCCGCGAAGTGGACGGCGGGCTCGTCGAGGCCGTGCAGGCGATGGGCGGCAACACCTGGACGATCGTGCGCAAGGTCCTCGTCCCGGAATCCCTGCCCTCCCTCATCGCCGGCACCACGACCACGATCGTCGCGCTCATCGGCTACTCCGCCATGGCCGGCACGGTAGGCGCCGGCGGCCTCGGCGACATCGCCATCCGCTACGGCTACCAGCGCTTCGAGACCGAGCTCATGTGGATCACGGTCGCGATCCTCGCCGTCGTCATCTCCCTCATCCAGTTCGCCGGGGACTTCGCGGCGCGTGCCACGCACCGCCGCGGCGGACGCTCGGGCCCCGCGCCGAAGCTGCGCCTGCTCAAGGCCGAGGAACCGGCGACCGCGGACGTGAGCAAGGTCGCCTGACCCCTCCACGGCCACCCCGGCCACCCACCCCAAAACTCCCCGCACCACCCGACGCGGGGCCGTACCACCCTTCAGGAAAGGCACTTTTCGTGCGTAACGCCATCAAGATCACCACCGTTGTCCTCGCCGCCGGAGCCCTCACCCTCGGACTCACCGCGTGCGGCTCGGACAAGGACTCCGGCGGCGCCGACGCCGACGCCACGCTCACGGTCGCCGCCACCCCCACCCCGCAGGGCGAGATCCTCACCTACATCAAGGACAACCTCGCCGCGAAGGCCGGCCTCAAGCTCGAGGTCAAGGAGTTCACGGACTACGTGACCCCCAACACCGCAGTCCAGCAGGGCGAGGTCGACGCCAACTACTTCCAGCACCAGCCGTACCTGGACGACTTCAACAAGAAGAACGGCACCGACATCGTCGCCGTGCCGAACGCCACGGTGCACCTGGAGCCGCTCGGCCTGTACTCGCAGAGCGTCAAGAAGCTCACGGACCTCGAGAAGGGCGCCACGATCGCCCTGCCGAACGACACCACCAACGAGGCCCGCGCGCTGAAGCTCCTGGAGGCCAACGGCGTCATCGAGCTGAAGGCCGGCGTCGGCTACGACGCGACCCCGAAGGACGTCGCGTCCAACCCCAAGAACCTGAAGTTCAAGGAGCTGGAGGCCGCCCAGCTGCCCCGCTCCCTCGGTGACGTCGACGCGGCCGTGATCAACGGCAACTACGCGCTGGAGGCCAAGCTCAGCCCGGCCGAGGACGCCCTCGTCGCGGAGTCCGCCAAGGACAACCCGTACGCCAACTTCCTCGCCGTGAAGAAGGGCGACGAGGACGACCCGCGCGTGGCCAAGCTCGCCAAGCTGCTCACCTCGCCCGAGGTGAAGAAGTTCATCGCCGACAAGTACGACGGCGCCGTCGTCGCGGCCTTCTGACCCGCACCGACAACGCACACGCACGGGGTCCACGCCCTCACCCGGCGTGGACCCCGGCTGTGGTTCCGTGCTCACATGCTGCATGCTGGGCAGTTCAGCGGGCCCTGACGGGTCGGCAGGTCCACCCGAGGTCTCGAAGGTTACGGAGCGGCGCATGACGAGCACCTTCCCCACCATCTCCATCAGCACGGAGCGGTTGGTGCTGCGTCCCCTCGACGAGGACGACGTGCCCGCCCTGGCCGACATGATGAACGACGAGCAGGTCGCGGCCTGGACCGCGGTGCCGCAGCCCTACGACGAGGCGGCCGCCCGCCGCTGGATCACCGAGTACGCGCCCGCCGAACGCACCGCCGGCCGCGGCCTGGACCTCGCCGTCACCGAGTTCCTCACCCAGCGCCTCGTCGGCGTCGTCCAGCTGGCCAAGACCAACTGGCACGTGCGCTCCACCGAGCTGTCGTACATCATCGCGCCCTGGGCGCGCGGCGAGGGCTACGCCTCGGAGGCCGCGCTCGCCACCGCGCAGTGGCTGTTCACCGACCAGAAGTTCGAGCGCATCGAGCTGCGCACGGCCGCCGACAACACCGCCTCCCAGCAGGTCGCCCAGAAGATCGGATGCATCAGCGAAGGCGTGCTGCGGGGCGCCTGCATAGCGCGCGCCCGCGCGGAGAACGGCGGGTGGACCGAGGTACGCACCGACTACATCGTGTGGAGCCTGCTGCCGGAGGACCTGGACGGCGGCGGCGAACACTTCGCGGAGAGCGGCTTCACCCCGTACACCGACTGGAACTGAGCCCGGACCACCGCCGTCGCCCGGCTCCCGACCAGGTACCCTCACGAAGCCCGCTGCCTGCGTGAACCCGGGGGGAGACTGACGACGATGGCCGACCGCGTCACGGTGATCGGCTGGGACGGCTCGCCGCTGACCGCCGCGGCCCGCTCCGCTCTGGGCGCCGCCACCCTGGTGGCCGGCGCCGCCCACCACCTGGCGCTGCCCGAGGTGCCGCCCGCCGCGGAACGCATCCGGCTCGGCAGCGTCGCCCTCGCCGCCCGCCGCATCGCCGGCCACCGCGGCACCGCGGTCGTCATCGCCGACGGCGATCCGGGCTTCTTCGGTGTCGTACGGACCCTGCGCGCACCCGAGTTCGGCCTGGAGGTCGAGGTCGTCCCGGCCGTCTCCGCCGTGGCCGCGGCGTTCGCCCGGGCCGGCATGCCCTGGGACGACGCCCAGGTGGTCGTCGCACACCGGCGCACCCTGCGCCGCGCGGTGAACGTGTGCCGGGCCCACACGAAGGTCGCCGTCCTCACCTCGCCGGGCGCCGGCCCCGCCGAGCTGGGCCTGCTGATGGAGGGCGTGCACCGCACCTTCGTCGTCTGCGAGGAACTCGGCACCGCCCGCGAACAGGTCAGCGTCGTCACCTCCGACAAGGCGGCCGACCACACCTGGCGCGACCCCAACGTCGTCATCGTCATCGGCGGCCCCACCGGTCCCGTCGTCTCCGGTGACGGCGGCTGGATCGCCGGCCGCGCCCCCGGCGTCGGCCCGCGGGGCTGGGCGCTGCCCGGCGAGGCCTACGGCGGCGGGCTCGGCGAGGGTGAGGCGCCGCTGCTGCGCGCGGCCCAACTCGCCCGGCTGGGCCCGCGGGTCGGCGACCTCGTCTGGGACATCGGCTGCGGCAGCGGCGCCTTCGCGATCGAAGCCGCCCGGGCCGGCGCCGCGGTGATCGCCGTCGACCGGGAGCTCGACGCGTGCGCCCGCACCGACGCCTCCGCGCGCCGTCACGGCGTCCAGCTCCAGATCGTCCAGGGCACCGCCCCGCACGTACTGGAGAACCTGCCCGAACCGGACGTCGTCCGGGTCGGCGGCGGGGGAGCGGCCGTGGTCTCCGCGGTCGCCGACCGCCGGCCGCAGCGCGTCGTCACCCACGCCGCGACCCGCGACGCGGCCGAACTCGTGGGCCGTGACCTGTCCGAGCACGGCTACGGCGTCGAGTGCTCCCTCGTCCAGTCCGTCGAACTCGACACGCGGGCCTGGGCGGAGACGGAACGGAGCGTCGCGTTCCTGCTCACCGGGGTTCTCGCCGACCGTCGGCCGTGACCGCGCCCGCCCTCCCCGTGATCCTGTTGTCGTACCGCGCGCGGTAGGCTGGCCGATCGTCGTACCGCTTCCGGTCGCCCGGCCTTTCGTCGGTCAATGTCCGGAAAACACATCCCTTTTGGGCTGCGTGTGGTACGGCAGAACCGGAGGACGCGCAACGTGGCGCAGTCCACAGCGGAGCCTCGCGGATCAAGCTGTCGCGAGGCGACGACGGCCGGGACAATGCCACTGAATGGCTTTGTCGCTTTTTTCGGGCGGGTCGTTCGTGCCGCTGGGCGCGGACGCTCGTTCTTCACTACGGGGCGGTCGGTGCGCCGCTTCGGGTGAGCCGGCCGTAGAAGCATTAACCGATGGGCGAGGGGTACGCATGACCGACACCGGCCAGGTCCCGGGCGAGGGGCTGCCGGAGAACGCAGGCATGGTGGAGCAGCCGGGCGCCTCCGCGCACGGTGCGTACACCTACCTCTCCGAGACCACCGCCGAGGACGACGACCTGTTGCTGCTGCCGGGCGCCCAGGGCGCGTGGGGCAACGAGGTGGCGCCGCCAGCACCGGAGCCGGTGGTCGAGACGGTCCACGAGCCGGGCCCGCACGAGACGGCCGGCCGCGACAGCGGTTCGGTCGACCTCAGCGCCGTCCGTCTGCCCGGCCCGTCGACGCCCCAGGCGCCCCCGCGCCGCCCCCTGCACCTCGGTCCGCCGATCCCCGACGCCTTCGCCGGCCCGGTCCGCTCCCTCGCCGACCGCGGTCCCGCGGGCGCGCCGGTGCGTCAGCCCGCTCCGCCGGCCTCCGGCCCCGAGTACCTCGACGTGCCGCACCTGCGCGAGATGCCCCCGCAGGGCGCGTCCCCGTGGGGCGCCGCGCAGGCCGCCGTCCAGACGCCGGTCGCTTCCGGGGGGACGACTGCGGAAACGGTTGTTCCGGCGGTGGCGGCGGAGACGCCGCAGGCCGAGCCGGTGGGCGTGGCCGAGGCCGTGGTGGCCCGCGTGGCGACCGAGGCGATCGCCGCGACCGCTCCGCAGGAGGCCCAGGAGCCCGGGCAGGCCCAGGAGGCCGAGGCCGCGTACGCCGCCGGGCCCGCCGCCCAGGCGTCCACGGCCGCGCAGACCACCGGGGGCTACGGAGTCGTCGACCCCGGCGAGCTGCTCGGCGCCGCGATGATGGCGGAGGCCCAGCAGGACCCCGCCGACGCGCCCGCCGAGGCCGGACAGGACCCGGCTCACGTTCCCGACGCCCCCGTTGCCGTCACCGGCGACGACTCGTCGGCGGACGGCCCCATGGACGCCGTCGGACAGCCGATGGAAGCGGCCGGGACGCCGCAGCCCGCACAGGGCCACGAGGGCGTGCCCGCCGAACAGTCGGCCGTCGCCCCCGAAGCCGCCGCCCAGCCCGCGACGCTCACCGAGCCGGCCGCCACCGAGTCGGCCGGCCCGGCCGGAGCCCCCGAGCCGGCGGAAGCGGCCGAGCCCGATCCCGCAGGGGCCTCCGCGGCAGAGGCGGCCGAGGTGCTCGAGGCGGCGGCGACCGAAGCCGTGGCGGAGAGCCCCGCGGAGGAGCCGCAGGAGCACGTCGCGCATCCCGCCGACCCGTCTGCCCCCGCCGCCCAGGCCCCCGAGGCACCCGGGACGGAGGCGGCCCCGGCGGCTGACGTCCCCGCGCCCGAAGCCGTCTCCGAGCCCCTTGCGGAGGAGGCCGCCGCCGAGGCCCCCGCTCCCGATCTCGCCGGGGCGCCGGAGCCCACGGCCGCGCCCGAGACCGCGCGGACGCCCGAACCGGCGGCCCACGCGACCCCCGAAGAGCCGGAGCCGGCGGCGTCCGCGGAGGAGACGCCCGCCGCCCCGGTCGAGGCCACGGCACCGGTCGAGGTCACGGCCCCGGTCGAGGTCCCCGTCCCGGAAGCCGCTCCCGAAGCGGCGGACATCACCCCCGCACCGGTATCCGAGACGTCCGCTCCCGCGCCCGAGGCCGTTCAGCCCGTGGACGCACCGGCGGCCCCCGTCGAGGCGGAGCCCCCTGCCGCCGAGGCTGCCCGGGCGACCCCGGCCGCCGAGCCCGCGCCGCAGGCCGCACCGGACCAGGAGCCGCAGGCGGAGGCCTCCGAGGAGCCCCCCGCACCCGCCGCCCACATCGCGGACGCCGACGTCTCCGCCCCGGAAGAGGTCCCGTCCCCGGAGACCGAGGCCGTGAGCGAGGCCGTCCCCGTACAGCCGGAGCCCGCCGCGTCCCTCGGGGAGCCCCCGGCGCAGACGAGTGGGACGGCGGAGACGGCGGAGCCCGCCGAGCTGCCCGTCGAGGCGGCCCCCGAAGCCCCCGCCGCACCCGAGCCCGTCACGGTCCTCGCGGCCGACGCCACGCCCGCCCCGCAGCCGCAGGCACCGCAGGAGCCGTCGCCGTCGCAGCTCGTCCAGTCCGCGGCGGCCGTGCCCGCGCCGCCCGCCGACGCGCCCGGCCCCGAAGCCCGGCCCCAGACCGCCCCGCCGGCTCCCCAGCACGAACAGGCCGTGCCGGACCGGCTCGTGCCGCACCAGGCCGAGCCGGACCGGCTCGCCTCGGACCAGTCCGCACCGGACCAGCCGCAGGGCCGGTTCGTGCCGGTCGAGGGCACGGTGCCCACCACTCCGCACCTCGCCCCGACCCCGCCGCACCCGCACCCGCTCGCCACGCAGGAGCAGCCGGCTCCCGAGGCGGCGACGGACGAGCAGGCCGCCGAGACGGCTGCCGGCGTCCCCGCGGTCGCGGTTCCCGCACCCCGCGGCGCCGACCCGGTGCCCGCCCCGGCGACCCCGGACGCGGAGCACGAGACCGACGTCGACCCCGATGTCGCGCAGAGCCCGGAGGACCTGGAAACCAGGGCCGCCGACCAGGAAGAGAGCCCGGCCGCCGCAGTGGAAGAAGCTCGAGAGTCCGCCGGCCCGGCCGCGCCCGCGTACGACGACGCCGAGCGCGAGGCCGTCCTGAAGGTCATGCGCGAACGCCGTGACATCCGCAACGGCTTCCGGAGCGACCCGATCCCGCACGAGGTGCTGCTGCGGGTGCTGGAGGCCGCCCACACCGCGCCCTCGGTCGGACACTCGCAGCCCTGGGACTTCGTCGTCATCCGCTCGGCGGACACCCGGCGCGCGATGCACGAACTGGCGATGCGCCAGCGCGACGCCTACGCGAAGTCCCTGCCCAAGGGCCGGGCCAAGCAGTTCAAGGAACTGAAGATCGAGGCCATCCTCGACACCCCGGTGAACATCGTCGTCACCGCCGACCCGACCCGCGGCGGCCGCCATACGCTGGGCCGTCACACCCAGCCGCAGATGGCGCCGTACTCCTCCGCGCTCGCCGTCGAGAACCTCTGGCTCGCCGCCCGCGCCGAGGGCCTCGGCGTCGGCTGGGTCAGCTTCTTCGACGAGCGCGAGATGGTCCGCGCGCTGGGCCTGCCCGAGCACCTCGAGGTGGTCGCCTACCTCTGCGTCGGCTACGTCGACGAGTTCCCGGACGAGCCCGAGCTGATGCAGGCGGGCTGGGCCAAGCGCCGCCCGCTGTCGTGGGTCGTCCACGAGGAGACGTACGGCCGTCGCGCGCTGCCCGGCGAGGACCCGCACGACCTGCTGGCCGAGACCGTCGCCAGCGTCCGCCCGCTGGACGCCAAGGCCCTCGGCGAGGCCTGGGAGCGGCAGAAGCGCATGACGAAGCCGGCCGGCGCGCTCGGCATGCTGGAGATCATCTCCGCGCAGCTGTCCGGCCTGTCCCGCCAGTGCCCGCCGCCGATCCCCGAGCCCGCGGCCGTCGCGATCTTCGCCGGCGACCACGGCGTGCACGCCCAGGGCGTCACTCCGTGGCCGCAGGAGGTGACGGCCCAGATGGTCGCCAACTTCCTCGGCGGGGGAGCGGTCTGCAACGCCTTCGCGACCCAGGTGGGCGCCGAGGTCTGCGTGGTGGACGTGGGCGTGGCCGCCGACCTCCCCGGCACCCCCGGTCTGCTGCCGCGCAAGATCCGTGCGGGCACGTCCGACATGACCACCGGCCCCGCGATGAGCCGCGAGGAGGCCAAGCAGGCCATCGAGGTCGGCATCGAGACGGCCCGCGACCTGGTGGCGGCCGGCAACAAGGCGCTGCTCACCGGGGAGATGGGCATCGCGAACACCACCGCGTCCGCGGCCCTGATCTCCGTCTTCACCGGCGCCGACCCGGCCGAGGTCACCGGCCGCGGCACCGGCATCAACGACGAGACCCTCGCCCGCAAGACCGAGGTCGTCCGCCGCGCGTTGGAGTTCCACCAGCCGGACCCGGCCGATCCCATCGGCGTGCTCGCCGCGATCGGCGGCTTCGAACACGCGGCGATGGTCGGCCTGCTGCTGGGCGGCGCCTCGCTGCGCACGCCCGTGATCCTGGACGGCGTCAGCGCCGGCGCGGCCGCCCTGGTCGCCCGGGCGATCGCTCCCGAGGTGCTCGCGGCCTGCATCGCGGGTCACCGCAGCGCGGAGCCGGGCCATGTCGCGGCCCTCAACAAGCTGGGCCTGCGCCCCCTGGTCGACCTCGACCTCCGCCTCGGCGAGGGCACGGGCGCGCTGCTGGCCCTGCCGCTGGTGCAGAGCACGGCCCGGGCGATGCACGAGGTGGCGACGTTCGACTCGGCGGGTGTCACCGAGAAATAGGACGGCGCCGGGTCGGAGGGTGTGCGCCCCGCACGCCCCCCGACCCGCCGTACGCTGAAGCCACCTTTAAAATCGGCACGTCAGGGCCGCTCCAGAGCCGCAGCGCCCACTCCCTGCCCGTTCGAGGAGCCGCCCCTCATGGCCGAACACCCCCCCTACCCCGTAGGCCTCCGCCTCGCCGGCCGCAGGGTCGTCGTCCTCGGCGGCGGTCAGGTGGCCCAGCGCCGGCTGCCCGCGCTGATCGCCGCGGGCGCCGACATCCACCTCGTGTCCCCCGAGGCGACTCCCTCCGTCGAAGCCATGGCGGACGCGGGCGAACTCACGTGGCACCGGCGCACCTACTCCGAGGGCGACCTCGCGGACGCCTGGTACGCCCTCATCGCCACCAGTGACCGAGGGGCGAACGCCCAGGCCTCGGCCGAAGCGGAGCGAAGCCGCGTCTGGTGCGTGCGCTCCGACGACGCCGACGCCGCCACGGCCTGGACCCCGGCGACCGGACACAGCGAGGGCGTCACGGTCGCCGTCCTCACCACGGACGCCCGCGGCCGCGACCCCCGCCACACCGCGGCCGTCCGCGACGCGGTCGTCGAGGGCCTGCGCGACGGCACCCTGGTCGCCCCCCACTACCGCACCCGTACTCCCGGCGTCGCCCTGGTCGGCGGCGGCCCCGGCGACCCGGACCTGATCACGGTCCGCGGGCGCCGCCTCCTCGCCGAGGCCGACGTCGTCATCGCCGACCGGCTCGGACCGCGCGACCTCCTCGCCGAACTCCCGCCGCACGTCGAGGTGATCGACGCCGCGAAGATCCCCTACGGCCGGTACATGGCGCAGGAGGCCATCAACAACGCGCTGATCGAGCACGCCAAGCAGGGCAGGTCGGTCGTCCGTCTCAAGGGCGGCGACCCGTACGTGTTCGGCCGCGGCATGGAGGAGCTCCAGGCCCTCGCCGAGGCGGGCATCCCCTGCACCGTGGTCCCCGGCATCTCCAGCTCCATCTCGGTCCCGGGCGCGGCCGGCATCCCGGTCACCCACCGGGGCGTCGCCCATGAGTTCACGGTGGTCAGCGGCCATGTCGCCCCCGACGACGAGCGCTCCCTGGTCGACTGGCCGTCCCTCGCCAAGCTCACCGGCACGCTGGTGGTCCTCATGGGCGTCGACAAGATCGGGAAGATCGCCGAGACTCTCGTCGCGCACGGCAAGTCGCCCGATACCCCGGTCGCCCTCGTCCAGGAGGGCACGACGGCCGCCCAGCGGCGTGTCGACGCGACCCTCGCGACGGTCGCCGAGACGGTCCGCGTCGAGGAGGTCAGGCCGCCGGCGGTGATCGTCATCGGCGCCGTCGTCGCCGTCAACTCGCCGACCATTGAGTAACCGCGGGTAACGCAACCGTTCCGAGCCGTTGGCACCACACCCAGGACAAGGCAGTATCACCCCTGTGGCCGATCTCATCACCGTTGACGACCCCGACGACCCGCGCCTGCGCGACTACACCGGTTTGACCGACGTCGAGCTGCGGCGCAGGCGCGAGCCCGCCGAGGGCCTGTTCATCGCCGAGGGCGAGAAGGTCATCCGCCGGGCCAAGGACGCCGGATACGAGATGCGCTCGATGCTGCTCTCCGCCAAGTGGGTCGACGTCATGCGCGACGTCATCGACGAGCTCCCGGCGCCCGTGTACGCGGTCAGCCCGGAGCTCGCCGAACGGGTCACCGGCTACCACGTGCACCGCGGGGCGCTGGCCTCGATGCAGCGCAAACCGCTGCCGACCGCCGCCGAACTCCTGCAGACCGCCCGCCGGGTCGTCGTCATGGAGTCGGTCAACGACCACACCAACATCGGCGCGATCTTCCGCTCGGCGGCGGCCCTCGGCATGGACGCGGTGCTGCTCTCCCCGGACTGCGCCGACCCCCTGTACCGGCGCAGCGTGAAGGTCTCGATGGGCGCTGTGTTCTCCGTGCCGTACGCCCGGCTGGACAGCTGGCCCAAGAGCCTGGACTCGGTCCGCGAGGCCGGTTTCGCCCTGCTCGCCCTCACTCCGGACGAGAAGGCCCGCAGTCTGGACGAGGCGGCCCCGCACCGGATGGACCGCGTGGCCCTCATGCTCGGCGCGGAGGGCGACGGCCTCTCCACCCAGGCGCTGGTCGCCGCCGACGAGTGGGTGCGCATCCCCATGTCCCACGGCGTCGACTCGCTCAACGTGGGCGCCGCGGCCGCGGTCGCCTTCTACGCGGTGGCGACGGGCCGCCCTCCGGCCTGAGCCACGACCGGCTCGACCGCCGAACCCCGATGCCAGGGAGCTCGTCGCGTCGCCGGACCACCCGAGGACACCCAGCGGGCGGGAGATCCTCCACCCCGTGGCGTCCCTCCTGCCCGAAACGGCGGTGAGGCGCCCCCGGAGAGCGCACGCCGCCCGCCGGTCCGGCACCCATGGCCGGACCGACGCGAGGTCAGCCCCGCAGCGGGACTGCCGCGTCCGGCCCCGGACGCACGTGCTGCTGCCCGACGAAGCCGTCGTTCACGCCGAGCCCGCGCGCGGGACCCTCGCAGCCCTGGACGACGGCGATGCCGAGCGCCACGAACAGCGTCACCACGACGAACACGAAGATCCGCTGACGCAGCAGCCGCGGGTTGGCGGGCCGCCGGCCGGTCCCTCGGTTCCGGGGCCCCGGACGCCCGGTCCCGCCGCGCGGAGCCGGCCTGGCGCCGCTGCCGGGACGGGTGTTGCGGGAGCCGGGAACCGGCCGGGCGCCGGATCGCGAGACCGACGCGCCGCCACCCCTGGAGGAGGGGTTCCCGCCGCGGGCCGGCGCCCCGCCCCGGGAGGGGACGGGGCCACGCGACGACGGCGTCCCGCCCCGCGGCGGCGGAGTGCCCGGGCCGCCGGGCCGGCGCAGGGTGCGCTCCGAGTAGCCGGTGTCCGCCAGCCGCCCCGTGGGCCGGTCCGCCTCGGCGGCCCGCGGCGCCGGAGGTCGCGCGTCCGCCAGGCCCTGGGCCTCACGGGTGGCGATCTCCTTCAGACGCAGCGACAGGTCCAGGGTGCTGGGCCGCTCCTCGGGGTCCTTCGCGAGACAGGCCCGCACCAGCGGCGCCAGCGCGTCCGGCACACCGTGCAGCTGCGGCTCCTCGTGCACCACGCGGTACAGCATCACCTCGGAACTGCCGTGCCCGAAGGGGGAGTCGGCCGTCGAGGCGTACGCGAGCGTGGCGCCGAGCGAGAACACGTCGGTGGCCGGGGTGACCAGGGCCCCCCGCACCTGCTCCGGCGCGAGGAACCCGGGGGAGCCGACCGCCGTGCCGACATGCGTGAGGGTGGAGGCCCCGGTCGCCCAGGCGATGCCGAAGTCGATGATCCGCGGGCCCTTGGGGGAGAGCAGGATGTTGGACGGCTTCAGGTCCCGGTGCACGACCCCGGCCTCGTGGACGGCGACGAGCCCCTCCGACAGCGCCGCCCCGATCGATGCCAGCTCGGCCGCGCCGAGCGGCCCCTCGTCGTTGACCTTGTCGTGCAGGGAGGGCCCGGGCACGTACTGCGTGGCGAACCACGGCCGATCGGCGTCGAGGTCCGCCGCGACCAGCCGTGCCGTGCACCCGCCCCGGATCCGCCGGGCCGCCGACACCTCGCGCGCGAACCGCGAGCGGAACTCCTGGTCCTCTGCCAGGTCGGGCCGGATCACCTTCAGCGCGACGCGCTGGCCCTTCTTGTCGGACCCCAGGTAGACGACGCCCATGCCGCCCGCGCCGAGCCGTCGGTGAAGCCTGAACGAGCCGACGACACGCGGGTCCTCGCGCCTCAGGCGCATCATCGCCATGTTCATCCCCGCTGCCCGGTCCGTTTGACGTGGCACAGCTTACGTTTCCACGGCCGTTCGCGCGCAGAGGCCGCGCCCTCTCGTCCCGATCGATTGTCAGTGCCCGGTGGGAGAATTGAAGCGTGGTCAGGAGCCCGGCGAACAGGCGGGCTTTGGTGGCCCCGCGATGTCAACCAGCTGTCGCAGAAGGGGGATTGAACCCGTGAAGGGTGACCGCGTGGAGATAGTCGTCGACGCCGGCGACACGACCCGGACGTATGAGGTGACGGCGAGCAGGGCGGGCCGCCGAGTGGAGTCGGCGGTACGTCGGGGGGTGGTGGAAGTGAGCGAAGTCACCAGGAACGGCACCGCGGTGCGTACGGCCCGCTTCATGGCCAACCGGGTGCTCGCCCTGGTCGAGCACCCCGTTCCCCGCGAGGACGGCTCGGAAATGACGGCCCGCAGCGGACACCCCTTCCGGGAAGACCCCGAGACCTAGGCCCCCGTCTCCACCCAGGGGAGTACGTCGCAGGTCACGGCTCATCCTCCGGGAGGCCCGGCAATCGGTACGAGGGCATGACGTGCGGGGACGGCCACCCGCCTAGATTTGAGGTCAAGCGGCGGGTGCAGCACTCGTCCCCCGAGGTCAGACACCCGCCGCTGCCAATGACAACTGATCAGGTCAGGAGAGGGACCATGGCCCACACGGCACCGCGGACGCTGATCCGCACGCAGGGACGCACCACGCGCCCCCGCCGCACGGGCCGCCGCCACCCCCTGGTGGCGACGCTGATGGCCCTTCCCCTGGCGGTCCTGCTCCTCGTCGTCTTCGACGGCTGGGAGACGGTGGCCACACAGGCGTCGTCCGTGGGAGTGATGCTGGGGCGCTGAGCGGCGACCCCAGGCCCGGAAGAGCGGTCCGGGCGGGGACATCCACCCATGAAACCCCGTGGGGACGGGGGTGCGGCGGACGGCAAAAGATGCAGGCGCAGCTGGGGAGCTGCGCCTGCATTGTTTTCCCCGGCGGGCGACCGGGCGGGCTCGTCTGCGTACTCTCGCGGGAAGACCGTCCGCCGCAGCTCAGGGAGTTTCGTGACCGCCCACCCCCTGCTCGCCGAACTCGCCCTGCGGGCCCGGCTCCGGGCTCACCGGGACGGCTCGGCCTGCCTCTGCGGCACGGCCACCCTCGCCGACCGCCCCGACGCCACCGTCGTCCGGCACGCCGGCACCGTGGCGAAGGCGCACGCCCCCGACACCGATCCGGCCGGCCTCGCCCCGCGCCTCGCCGTCGCCGTCGGCCTGCCGGACGTCCTGCTCCCCCCGCTCGCGCCCCCGGCCGCGCTCCACGGTCGCGTCGTGACCTTCTGGCCGTACGGCGCCCCGGTCGACCCCGACGACCCGGACGCCGCCCCCTGGGAGGCCGCGGGCGCACTGCTCGCCCGTCTCCACCGGGCCCCCGTGCCGGCGGGCCTGCCCCCGATGCGGGGCCCCGCCAAAGCCGCCCACGCCGTGGCCCGCCTGACGGCCGCCGGACCCCATCCCGCGGTCGCGCCCGTTCTGAGCGCCTGGCACGCTCTGCCCGCCTGGGCCCGTGCGGACGCCCCCCTGCCCGTCGCCGCCACCCTCTGCCACGGCGATCTCCATCTCGGCCAGCTCGTCCGTCATCCCGCTCCCGACGGCCCCTGGCGTCTGATCGACGTCGACGATCTCGGCGTCGGCGTCCCGGCCTGGGACCTCGCCCGCCCGGCCGCCTGGTACGCCTGCGGTCTGCTCCCGCCCGACGAGTGGACCCGCTTCCTCACCGCCTACCGGGCCGAGGGCGGCCCCGCCGTCCCGGAGTCCGGCGACCCATGGCCCGTCCTCGACGTGCCGGCGCGCGCACTCACCGTGCAGACCGCGGCACGAGCCGTCACCAAGTCGGTCGCGGAGGGCCGGCCGCTGGACGAGGTCGAACGGTGCCTGGTCGACGCCTGTGCCCGCATGGGTTCCGTCCCCCCGCAGTTGGCGGCGGACTTCGCGAAGTAGGGTGCAACCGACCGCAGCCGGACAGTGTCTGTCCTGGCGGCAGGCGAAACAGCACCGACCGGCGAGGAGTTGAGCCGAACCATGCAGTGCCCGAAGTGTCACGCTCAGATGCACACCTACAACCGCAACGGCGTCCAGATCGAACAGTGCAGCAACTGCCGTGGGATCTTCCTCGACTACGGCGAGCTGGAGGCGCTGACGCGTGTCGAGGCCCAGTGGTCCCAGCCCGCGCCGCCGCCCCCGGCCGCCCCGCAGGCGTACCCGGCGGCTCCCGCCGCGCCCGCCTGGGGCGCCCCGCACGGGGGCCACGGCGGTCACTACGGCGGCCACCACCGCCACAAGAGCTTCGGCCACATGCTGTTCTCCAGCTGAACCGGCGCATGCGGAAGCCCCCGACCGCGAAGGCGGCCGGGGGCTTCCGGTGTGTGGACGATACTGGGATTGAACCAGTGACCTCTTCCGTGTCAGGGAAGCGCTCTCCCGCTGAGCTAATCGTCCTCGGGAACACGATCACGTGATCGATCGTGTGCACTGCGTGCGCGATACTGGGATTGAACCAGTGACCTCTTCCGTGTCAGGGAAGCGCTCTCCCGCTGAGCTAATCGCGCGGGTTCGGATCTTCGAGCAGATCCAGTGGACGATACTGGGATTGAACCAGTGACCTCTTCCGTGTCAGGGAAGCGCTCTCCCGCTGAGCTAATCGTCCTTGGAGGTGGAGACGGGATTTGAACCCGTGTAGACGGCTTTGCAGGCCGTTGCCTCGCCTCTCGGCCACTCCACCAGGAGTGTAGGGGACCGTGAGGCCCCCTTCTTCCTTCGAGCGGACGACGAGGCTCGAACTCGCGACCTCAACCTTGGCAAGGTTGCGCTCTACCAACTGAGCTACGTCCGCTTGTCGTTTCGGTTCGCTCTCGCGGCCCGGCGACGAGTTGAACTCTAGCGGATTCCCGGGCCAGTACAAAAACGCGTTTGTGCAGCGTGCTGCGCTGAGCCCGGCCGCGGACCTGGTCAGGGCCCCCGGCCGGGGCATCCGGGGCACGCCCGGATCGTCTCCGGACGACCCGCCATAGACTCGACAACGTGCTCGACCTCCCTCCTCTCGCCCGTTTCGGGGCCCGCGTCGCCACCGGCCTCATCGACGTGACCAGCGATCCCGCGGCCCTCGACTCCGCCGGTTTCTGGGCCGTGTGCGCCGATTTCGAGGGCCGTCCGGTCTGCGCCCGCTTCGCCGACGTCCGCGAGGAGCCCGTGCCCGCTCCCGTGCGGGGGGCGTGGCGGGGACCCGCGGCCGGTGACTGGACGTCGTCCCTCGACCGCGCCGCGTACACGGCCGGCGTGCGCCGCATCCGCGAGCACATCGCGGCCGGCGAGGTGTACCAGGCCAACCTGTGCCGCGTCCTGACCGCGCCCGTGGCTCCCGACGCCGACGTGGACGCGCTGACCGCGCTGCTGGCCCGGGGCAACCCGGCCCCGTATGCCGGAACGATTCGCCTCCCGTCTCACGGCATCGAGACGGCCACCGCGTCCCCCGAGCTCTTCCTGCGTCGCGACGGCCGTCGCGTCGAGTCCGGGCCGATCAAGGGAACCGGGCGCACCGAGGCGGACCTCCTCGCCAAGGACTACGCCGAGAACGTGATGATCGTGGATCTGGTCCGCAACGACATCGGGCGGGTCTGCGCCACCGGCAGTGTGACCGTGCCCGACCTGTGCGCCGTCGAGAAGCACCCGGGCCTGGTGCACCTGGTCTCCACCGTCCGCGGCGAACTGCGCGCGGACGCCGGCTGGCCCGAACTGCTCGACGCGGCCTTCCCGCCCGGCTCGGTCACCGGCGCCCCCAAGTCCAGCGCCCTGCGCATCATCGACGCGCTGGAGACGGCGCCCCGCGGCCCGTACTGCGGCGGCATCGGCTGGGTCGACGCCGACCGGGGCACGGGCGAGCTGGCCGTCGGCATCCGCACCTTCTGGATCGAGCGGACCCCCGGGGGCGCGGCCGTGCTGCGCTTCGGCACCGGCGCCGGCATCACCTGGGGCTCCGACCCCGATGCCGAGTGGGAGGAGACCGAGCTGAAGGCGTCCCGACTGCTCGCGGTAGCGTCGGGAGCGTACGAGGTGAGTGAAGGGACGCTTACGTGAAGATCTGGCTCGACGGCGGGCTGCAGGACAGCGACTCCGCCCGTGTCTCCGTCTTCGACCACGGGCTGACCGTGGGCGACGGCATCTTCGAGACGGTCAAGGCAGTGGACGGCACGACGTTCGCGCTCACCCGCCACCTCGACCGGCTGACCCGCTCCGCGCGCGGCCTCGGCCTGCCCGACCCCGATCACGAGGAGATCCGCCGCGCCTGCGCCGCCGTCCTCGAAGCCGATCCGATGCCGCTCGGCCGCCTGCGCATCACCTACACCGGCGGCCACGGCCCCCTGGGCTCCGACCGCGGCGAACACGGCCCCACCCTCGTCGTGGCCCTCGGCGAGACGACCCGGCGCGCCGACTCCACGGCCGTCGTCACGGTCCCCTGGACCCGCAACGAACGCGGCGCGCTCACCGGACTGAAGACGACCTCGTACGCCGAGAACGTCGTCGCCCTGGCCCGCGCCCACGGACAGGGGGCCAGCGAGGCGCTGTTCGCCAACACGGTCGGACAGCTCTGCGAGGGCACCGGGTCCAACGTGTTCGTCGTCCTGGACGGCGAGATCCACACCCCGCCGCTCGCCTCCGGCTGCCTCGCGGGCATCACACGCGAGCTGACCGTCGAGTGGACCGGCGCCAAGGAGACCGACCTGCCGCTGGACGTGCTGGAGCGCGCCGAGGAGGTCTTCCTCACCTCCACCCTGCGCGACGTCCAGGCCGTCCACCGCGTCGACGACCGTGAACTGCCGGGCGCGCCGGGGCCGGTGACCGCCAAGGCGATGCGGATCTTCACCGAGCGGGCGGGGGACGACCTCGACCCGTGAGGTCGTGACCGGACGTTCGAAGCCCGGGAAAACGGGCTGACGTTCCCCTCCGCAGAGGGGTAGAACACCCCTGATGACCACGACTCTGCGGCCGACCGAGCCGCTGCAACGCGCCGCCGACGGGGCGCTGTCGCGCCACTACCAGGTGTGCGTCAACAGCCGTCCCGTCGGAGAGGTCCGCCTCTCCACGTCCGCGGCCTTCGGCCCCGGCGTCGCCCAGATCACCGACCTGCGCATCGAGGAACCGGACCGCGGGCGGGGCCGGGGCACGGTGGCCGCGCTGGCCGCCGAGGAGGTCGCCCGGGGCTGGGGCTGCAAGCGGATCGAGCTCAGGGTCCCGGCCGACGCGCCGACCGCGCTGCGACTGGCGACCGCGCTCGGCTACGTCCACCGCAACCGCGGCATGGAGAAGCGGCTCGACGCCGCCGCGCCCGCACTGCCCGACGGCAGTCGGGGCAGGCCCATGACGCAGGCCGAGTTCGTGCCGTGGCGGGAGCACGCCCTCGCCGAGTACGCCAAGGACTGGCAGGACCGCGGGGTGCCCGAGGACGAGGCGCGGGCCAGGTCGCGGCGGGACCACGAGCAACTCCTGCCCCACGGCCTGGAGACGGAGAACACGCTGTTCAGCGTCCTGGAGCACGAAGGCGCCCCGGTCGGTTCGCTCTGGCTTTCGCTCACCGGCGACAAGGCGTTCGTGTTCGACGTCGAGACCGACGAGGCCCACCGCGGCCGGGGCCACGGCCGCTCCCTGATGCTGCTGGCCGAGGCTCAGGCCATCGCGAACGGCAAGCGGGTCATCGGCCTCAACGTCTTCGCCGGCAACACCCCGGCCGAGCGGCTCTACGCGTCGCTGGGGTACGTGCCCGTGGGCCACTCGATGTACAAGAACCTGATCTGAGGCGGGTACGAGGCGTGCGTGGGGCGTGCGCCGACCGGACTTCCAGGCCGGCCGGCGGGCGGGCGGTCAGCGGAGCGGCCGGCCGGCCGAGCGGCAGCCCGGCGGACCTGGGCGACGCCGTTCTCAGGCCTGTTCGGCCAGCAGTCGGTCGGTGATCTCCTCGACGCGTTCGCGCAGCCCCCGCTGGCTCTTGCCGCCGTCCAGCCGTTCGCCGCCGATCACATACGTCGGCGTTCCGGTGACGCCGATCGCCTTTCCCTCGGCCTGGTCGGCGTCCACGATCAGGATGTGGCGGCCGTCGATCAGGGCGGTGTCGAACTCCTCGGCGTCGAGCCCCAGTTCACGGGCGACCTCGACCAGGAAGGCCTCTCCCTCACGGTCCAGTCGCTCGACCCGCCCGAGCACCGCCTCGACGTACGGCCACGCCTGTCCCTGCACCAGCGCCTCCTCGGCGGCCTGCGCGGCGGCGAAGGCGTGCTTGTGCTTCTCCAGCGGGAAGTGCCGCAGCCGCAGCTCCAGCCGGTCGCCGTAGCGCTCGCGCAGGGCGCGCAGGTCGTCGAGGGAGGTGCGGCAGTCCGGGCACTGCAGCTCGCACCAGACGTCGAGGACGACCGCGGCGCGGTCGCCCGCCGAGGCGGGCCCGGGCGTGGCCGCCGTCGACGGGGCGGGCGAGGCGGAGCCGGACGGGACGGGGGAGACGGGAGAGGTCGGGGACGAGTCGCTCATGGGCTCAGTCTCCCAGTCCCCGCCCGGCCGCCCCAATCCGGACCTTCGCACGCCCACCGGGGCCGTCTCTTCCTGGCCCGGGGGCCGATTCGGTACGAGCCGGTGCGGCACCTGCGGAGGAGCCGACCCGGAGATGTCCCTGATGTCCGGCCACGGCATGGCCCGCGAGCCGTGCGCAGGTGCAGGATGGAAGGGACGAGGCGCAGGCCCACGGGCTGTGCGGCCGAGTCGCTCCGACCGTGCCCGAGTGAGCCATGCCTGGAGGACCGGATGATTGCCGAGACCGTCTGTTCCGCCGTCGCCGCGGCCGGCTTGGGCATCGCCGCGGTCACGGCCTACCGCAAGCACTTCCTGTCGGCCGCCCGCATCGCGGCCTACGCCCTCGTGCCCCTGGGCCTGGTGATGACCGGCATCGTCGAATGGATCGCCGACACCGCCTTCAGCCCCACGGCCTGGGCGGGCTTCGTCGTACTCGGCGCGGCCTGGGGCCTCTTCGCCACCACGCGCGCTGTGGAGCGCCGTCGGGGCGGCACCCGCAAGGAGCGCAGGGCGGCGGCCCGCGCGGCACAGCCGGATGCCGCGGCCCCCGCCGCCTCGGCGCCCTCCCTCGGACAGGCCACCCGTCCGGCGTCCCGCCCCGCGGCCGCGCCCCGCGCCACCGGTGGCTCCGACGACTTCAGCGACATCGAGGCCATCCTCAAGAAGCACGGCATATGAGCGGCAGGTGAGGCAGGGGCGTGCCCCGTCGCGCGGAGCCCGCGCCGGGAGGGAGCACGAGGTGGAAACGACACAGTCGGCCCGCCCGTGCGCGGAAGTGATCACGGCCTGAAACCGACGGCACGGATTCCGGCGAACACCCGCTCAATCCGTGCGTGTTGATCGCGCCGGGGGCGTCACCTGCGTCATCATCGCCCGCGAGATGCTGGACACGACACAGAGCGACGCCGCGCCGCCTCAGGACGAGCCGCGCGGGTGCCTCTTCGCCCTTTCCCAGCCACCGCTGATGATCTTCCTTGCGGTGATCGGGTGTCTGCTGCTCATTGCTTCGCTGCATGATCTGCTGCTGCTGTGAGCCGTACCCGCGGTCCCCGGCGTCATCCGCCGGGGCCCGTAGGCATCGAGGGCCTTCCGGAACCGCGCGCAAACGCCGCCCTCAGCCCGCGGCCTCCTTGCGGCGCGCCCGGTAGGCGGCCACGTGGAGTCGGTTGCCGCAGGTGCGGCTGTCGCAGTACCGGCGGGACCGGTTGCGCGAGAGGTCGACGAAGGCGCGCCGGCAGTCCGGCGCCTCGCAGCGCCGCAGCCGCTCCTGCTCGCCGGCCACCACGAAGAACGCCAGCGCCATCCCGCAGTCGGCCGCCAGGTGGTCCGCGATGGAGGCGCCGGGTGCGAAGTAGTGCACATGCCAGTCGTAGCCGTCGTGGTCGGTGAGGCGGGGGGTGGTGCCCGCGGCGGCCACCAGCTCGTTGATCAGTCCGGCCGCGACCCGTGGATCCGTCGCCGCGAAGATCCCGGCGAACCGCCCGCGGATCTTGCGCACCGCGGACAGGTCGAACTCGGAGAGCACGCTGACGTCACTTATGTCGTGCTTTCGCACGAAATCCTCGAGGGCGGCGACGTCCGGCAGCGCGTCCGGGGTCGTGCCGTCCTCCGGGGCGGTGTTCACCAGATCCACCACGGCATCGAGTGCACACCGGGTGTCGTGGGTGATCAGCACATTTCGCTCCCTGGCCTGGAGGTCGGGCGGGTGCCCGTCGATGCTGGCCGATGGTAGCCGCACCGGGCCGTCGAGCCACTGCCTCTCAGGACCTGGACGCCCAGGGCGCCGGCCCGGACGCCAGCCCGGTCGGTGGCCCGCGTGCTGCGACGGGCGTCGCGTCGGGCCCCCGGCGCCGCGAACCCGGGGGAGTACCGGCTGGACGGACCGGACGGACTGGACGGTCCGGACGCGCTGGACGCACCGGACGTCCCGTAGGCGCCGGACGCCCCGCACCCGCCGGATCTCCCGCACGCGCCGGACCGCCCGCATGCCCCGGACGCCCCGCACCCGCCCGGACCTCCTGCTCCGGACGTCCCGCACGCGCCGTTTGCTCCGCACGCTCCGGACGTCCCGCACGCACGCCGACGCCGCCCCACGGCAGCCCGTGGTGCGGCGTCGGCGCATGCCCTATGCGGTTGTTTTGGCCCGAGCCGTCTCCCCGAGTGGACGGCGCCGGGCGGCTCGGTGTGAGCCTCGCCCCTAGCTTTCCGCCAGGATGTGCGAGAGCTCTTGGTCGAGATCGAAGTGCCGGTGTTCCGTGCCAGGAGGCACGGCGGCGTCCGTCCGCTTCAGGAAGGACTCCAGGGCTCGCGCCGGGGCCTCGAGCAGGGCCTCGCCCTCAGGAGAGCTCAGGGCGATGCAGACGACGCCCTGACCGTGACTGCGCGACGGCCAGACTCGGACGTCGCCGGTGCCCGTGGGCCGGTGCAGGCCTTCGGCGAGGAGGTCGCGGGCGAACACCCACTCGACGGTCTCCTCGGCTCCGGTGTGGAAGGTGGCGTGCACGGCGTAGGGGTCGGCCGTGTCGTACCGCAGGCCTGCGGGGACAGGCAGGGAGGACTCGCTCGACACAACGAGGCGCAGGTGCAGCTCGCAGCTGACCGTGGTGTTCATAAGCGCCAGGGCCTTTCGCTCAGTGTGCGCTCGGGGATTCGCACGTCGGCGAAATCGACATGCCACCTACGGTGCCGTTGTAAACCCCTCTGCGTGTTTTGCGTGCCTTTACGTAACTCTTCCGGCCGACAGCTCGTTCGCGAAGTACCACCATTCCGGTGACCGGAATCTCTCGGGTAGGGTCTGGCTGTATGAATACGGGGAGTGACGAGTCCGGCGAGGCGGCCGCGGTGGCGGACGGCTCGGTGCCGGACGGGGCTGCGCAGGACGATCACGGACAGGGCCTCGGTTCCAGGGCCCCCGAATTCGTCAAGGCGCGCCGCATGCTGCACCTGAGCTGGCAGGTCGGGGTCTTCGTGATCGGCCTCGCAGTGGTGGGCGCCGGCATCGTGATGCTGCCCCTGCCCGGTCCGGGGTGGGTCGTGATCTTCGGCGGCATGGCGATCTGGGCGACCGAGTTCGTCTGGGCCCAGCTGGTGCTCCGCTGGACCAAACGCAAGGTCACCGAGGCGGCCCAGCGCGCCCTCGACCCGAAGGTCCGGCGCCGCAACATCATCCTGACCTCGATCGGCCTGGTGATCATCGGGGCGTTGCTGGGGGTCTACCTGTGGAAGTTCGGCCTGGAAATGCCCTGGAACATCAAGAACCAGTGATCGTCTTCGGGCGGGCGGGGACTCCCGTCCGCCCCCGTGCATGGTCACAGCCACCCCCTGACATGGGGTAATGTTCTTCCTGCGTCCGGGCGATTAGCTCAGTGGGAGAGCGCTTCGTTCACACCGAAGAGGTCACTGGTTCGAACCCAGTATCGCCCACCCGGACCGGCGGCCCGTCTGCGAGAGCGCAGACGGGCCGCCGGCGTTTTGCGCGTCCTCCCTCGACACACGCGACCTCCGCGGCAGCCCGTGTCCACGCGTGCACCAAGCGCGATGCCCGTGACCACGCACGACGCCCGCTGACGCCCGGCGGCTCCTGTTGGCTCCCCGTGTCACGCGTGACCCGAGCGCCCCCCACCGGCGCACCAGCCATGCCCTCCGGTCCTGAGCCACCGACGCCCGCTCGACCACTGCCCACCACCTCGCCCGCGGGTCGGCCGTCTCTCCTGCGGCGTCAGCCCCTTCCCGCCGGGTCAGCCCCCTTCGACGGGTCCGCCTGCCTTCCTGCGGCGTCCGCCTGCCCTCCGTCGGGTCGGCCCCCGTCCCGCCAGCTCCGCCTGCCCTCCGTCGGGTCGGCCCCCGTCCCGCCAGCTCCGCCTGCCCTCCGTCGGGTCGGCCCCCGTCCCGCCAGCTCCGCCTGCCCTCCCGCGGGCTCCATCAGCCGCCCGCTGTCTCTGCCTGCCTCCGTCCCCGCGTCCTCGCGTCCCCGCGTCCTCGCGTCCCCGCGTCCTCGCGTCCCCGCGTCCTCGCGTCCCCGCGTCCCCGCGTCCCCGCGTCCCCCACGGCCCTCGTCCCAGCCCCCACCCCGGCTCCCGTTCCCTCACCCTCGCCCTCGCCTTGCCGTCACCCTCGCCCCCGCTCTCGCGCCCCGCCCCCAGGCTGCGCCCCACCCTCCCGGTGACACCGCGTGACCCCAGGTCCAAGCCGACCCACTCGCGACCGGCCTCTCACGCACCATCAGTTCCCTTCCACCACAGGGACGTTCAGGCCGATCACCATCGACCCCCGTCGCGCGAGGCGGATTTCAGCCGTTCGGCGTCCTGGCGTGAGACGCGACCTGAAGTTCGAGAGGTCGAACGCGCGCTCCCCACCAGGAACTTCGTCCTGCGGTGCGCGGGCGGTCGTCCGTTCGCATGCGCCCTGCCGCCGAGTCGCCGCACAAGAAATTCCTGTCCGAATCATTGACGGTCCTTCAGGCCCCTCGTACCTTGTGCCAGCAAGCGCTTTCTTGAAACGATTCATGCAAACGGCAACGACGCTGCGGGGAGGGCCCGACTGTGGGAACCAGCAGGAATGTTGAGAGGCGAACGATCCTCAGGGCTGCGGGGGCGACGGCGGCCACGCTGGGCCTGGCCGCGACCACGGGGTGCGGGGGAGACAGTGGGACCTCCGCGGACGGGACGGTGACGATCCGTTACGCGTGGTGGGGTGGCGAACCGCGCACCATCGCCATCAAGAAGACGATCGCGCTCTTCGAGAAGAAGTACCCGAAGATCAAGATCAAGCCCGAATTCACCGACTACGAGGCGTTCTGGGAGAAGTTTCAGACCCAGGCCTCCGGCGGTAATCCGCCGGACGTTTTCCAGAATGCGGTCGGCTTTCTGCGCAAGTACGACAAGCGCGGTGTTCTGATGGATCTCAAGGGGCAGGCGGACGCGGGGAACCTGAACCTGGAGAACTTCCGCAACGGTGTTCTGGCGAACGGTCAGGTCGACGGCAAACAGATCGGCATACCGGTCGGTGCCAACACCATGTCGCTCGTCATCGACCTCAAGGCCTTCCAGAAGGCGGGCGTGCAGGCGAAGTTCGGCTGGACCTGGGACGAGTACTTCGACGCGCTGCAGACGATCCAGGACAAGCTGAAGATCGCCGGTGACACCGGCTACTTCACCATCATGTACCTCTACGACCTGTATCTGCGTCAGAACGGCAAGGCCTTCTTCACCGACTCCGATCTCGGCTTCACCGAGGACGACGTGACGCAGTGGTGGGAGGACGGCTACAAGCGCGTGAAGTCCGGGCTGGTCGCCGACCCGAAGAAGATCGAGCAGGTCAAGCCGAAGTCCGGTCTCTCGGCGGGGCTCGCCGCGTCCGAGTTCACCTGGGACAACTTCTCCATCCGCTACGAGGGCGAGGGCGAGTCGGACTACGGGCTCGCGCCGATCCCCACCACGAACGGCAAGGACACCGGCCAGTACCTCGGTTCGCTGATGCTGAGCGCCTTCTCCGGCACCAAGCACCCGAAGGAAGCGGCCCAGTTCATCGACTTCATGGTCCACGACCCCGAGGTCGGCAAGATCATGGGCTATGACCGCGGCCTCCTCGCCACCACCGAGCAGTACGACGCCTTCAAGCCGACCGACCCCAACAACAAGGGCGTCGCGGCCTACGAGGACGAGGTCGCCAAGGCAGGCGTCCTGGGGAAGATCACCCCGCACCCGTCCGGAGCGGACGTCGTCGAGGCGGCCTTCCTGCGCATCGGCGGTGAGGTCGCCCAGGGCAGGACCAAGCCGGCCGATGCCGCGAAGGCGCTGTTCAGCGAGGCCAAGGCCGCGTTCGCGGGCTGAGGGGACGTACCACCATGACGCTCGTCAAGGAAGCGCCCGCGCGCCCGGCGAAGAAGCGGACCGCCGCTCCTGCCGCCGGGCGGCGCGGGCGGCGCCGCGAGAATCTCGCCGGCTACCTCTTCATGTCGCCGTGGATCGCGGGGTTCGTGCTGCTCACGGCCGGCCCGATGATCGCGTCGCTGTACTACGCGTTCACCAGCTACAACCTGTTCACGCCGCCGCGGTGGGTGGGGCTCGACAACTTCACGACGATGTTCCAGGATCCGCGCTGGCAGAAGTCGGTGCAGGTGACGCTGAAGTACGTCGTCGTGGCCACACCGCTGAAGCTGCTCCTCGCACTCGGCGTGGCGCTGCTGCTCGCGCAGAAGCGGAGCGGGCAGGCGCTGTACCGGGCCGCGTTCTACATGCCGTCGCTCATCGGCGCCAGCGTCTCCGTGGGCTTCGTGTGGCGGGCGCTGTTCTCCGACGACGCCGTCGTGGACCGTACGCAGAAGATCTTCGGGCTGGACGTCGGCGGCTGGATCGGCAACCCGGACTACGTCCTGTACGCCTTGGTCGCTCTGAGCATCTGGCAGTTCGGAGCGCCGATGGTCATCTTCCTGGCAGGCCTCAAGCAGGTCCCGCAGGAACTGTACGAGGCCGCCGAGATGGACGGAGCCGGCCCCTTCCGGCGGTTCTGGAACATCACGCTTCCGATGATCTCCCCGGTGCTGTTCTTCAACGTGCTGCTGGAGTCCATCCACGCGTTCCAGGTGTTCGGCTCGGCGTACGTCGTCTCCGACACCCGGTGCGGACCGGCCGACGCCACCCTCGTCTACACCTGTTACCTCTACCAGAAGGGCTTCAAGGAGGCCCAGATGGGCTTCGCCTCCGCGATGGCCTGGACGCTGGTGGTCGCGGTGGCGCTCGTCACGGCGGTCCTGTTCTGGTCGCAGAAGAAGTGGGTGCACTACGAGGAGGCCGCCAAGTGACCATCGCCACCACCCCTGCCGCCCGCACCGCGAACGAGCGGCGGCGCATCGGATCCCTCGCCTGGCACGTGGGCGCACTGCTGCTGCTCGCGGTCGTCCTCTACCCCGTGGTCTGGGTGCTCGGCGCCTCGTTCAAGCCGAGCAAGGACATCATCGCCAGCCTCGACCTGCTGCCCGCCGAGCCGGTCTGGGCGAACTTCTCCGGGCTCGCCGACGGCATCTCCGGCATCTCCGTCGGCAGCTTCTTCACCAACTCGCTGATGTACGCGGTCCTGGCCGTGGTCGGTGTGGTGCTCTCCAGCTCGCTGACGGCGTACGCCTTCGCCAAGATCCGGTTCGCCGGGCGGAACCTGCTGTTCACCCTGATGATCGGCACCCTGCTGCTGCCGTACCACGTGCTGCTCATCCCGCAGTACGTGCTGTTCCGCAACCTCGGCTACATCGACACGCTCGTTCCGCTGGTGGCGGGCAAGTACCTGGCCACGGAGGCGTTCTTCGTCTTCCTGATGGTGCAGTTCATGCGCGGGCTGCCGCGTGAGCTGGACGAGGCCGCCAAGCTCGACGGCTGCGGTCATCTGAGGACCTACTGGTCCATCGTCCTGCCGCTGAGCCGCCCCGCCGTCATCACCAGCGCCATCTTCACCTTCATCAACGCGTGGAACGACTTCATGGGGCCGTTGATCTACCTCAACACCCCCTCCAAGTACACCGTTTCGCTGGGCCTGATGATGTTCCGCGACCAGGAGGGCATCTCCAACTACGGCAGCATGATCGCGATGTCGCTGGTGGCGCTGGTGCCGGTCATCGCCTTCTTCATGGCCTTCCAGCGCTACCTCATCGACGGTATGGCGACCTCCGGACTGAAGGGCTGAGGCGGTCACCATGGCGCAAGCACGCGTGAAGGCACGCTCCGCGCGCAGGGAGTCCCTCTTCGGCGAGCGCTTCGCGGTCTTCGCCGAGTGTCTGCTCACCGGCGTGTGGATCGCCGTGGCCTGCCTCGGGGTCGTCACCTACCCCGCGGCCTTCGCCGCCGGCGCACGGCATCTGCGGCGTCGTACCCGCCACGAGGGCGGCGGCCCGCGGACGTTCGTCGCGGACTTCCGGGCCGCCCTGCGCGGCGGGTGGGCCGTCGGGCTCGCCGGGTGGGCGGTGGCCGCCGCCGTCTGGGTGGACGTCCTGGCCGCGCGGGCCCAGATTCCCGGCGGGCCGCTCGTCGGGGCCGTCGGCATCCTCACGCTGATCGGGCTCGCCGTGACCCTGCTGCGGGCGGCGGCCGTCTGGACCCCGGGCGCCGCCTGGCGGGCGCTGCTCGCCGACGCCGGGCGGCGGACCGTGCTCGATCCCGCCGGGTCCTTCCTGATCGTCTGCGGACTGGCCGTCGTCGCCCTGTCCGCGTGGCTCGTCGCGCCGCTGGCGGTGCCGGTCCTCGGGGCCGTCGCCGCGGCCGCCGTCGCCGCGGAGGAGCGCCGCCGGCGCCGCTGACGGGCCGCTCGCCGGACGCCCTGGGCGTCCGCCCGTAAGGCCGGCGCCCCGGCGCCACCCCTCTCTCTGTCATGCCCCTGACCGCTCGCTCTCCCTCCCGCGCATCTTCTCCTGCGCATCCCGCACGGAAAGGAAGGCCGCATCTCATGTCTCCCATCCCCCGCAGGTCCCTGCTCAAGGCGGCGGCCGTCGCCGGCGCCGCCGCACAGTTCAGCTGGGCCCTGGGGACCGATGAAGCCCAGGCCGCGCCGAGAGCCGCGGCGGCGGACGCGGACCCGGTGACCCTGGACTGGCTGGAGGACGGCGGTCTCGGCGCCGCCCCCGGCTCCACGCTCGGCGTGCCCTGGCCCATGGGCGCCTTCCAGGAGGACCAGACCTTCGCGCTGACGGACGCCGACGGCAAGGACGTCCCCGTACAGTCCTGGCCGCTCGCCTACTGGCCGGACGGATCGCTGAAGTGGACGGCCCACGCCGTGGGTTCGGGCTCCGGCAAGCTCACCCTCGCGCCCGGCGCCCCGGCCGCACCCGCGAAGAAGGTCATCGTCGACAAGAGCGGCGGCACGATCGACGTGTCGACGGGTGTCATCACCGCGAGGATCGCCAAGTCGGGTGCCACGATCGTCAAGTCGGTCACCCGAGGCTCCACCGAGATCGCCAAGAACGGCCGCCTGGTCCTGATCCGGCAGCCCGAGATCGAGGACGAGGACCAGGGCGCCGTCAGGACCGAGCGCTTCGAGGGCGCGGTCGACGCCGTCGCCGTCGAGCAGTCGGGCCCGGTCCGCGCGGTCGTCCGCATCGACGGCAAACACCGCAGGGGCAGCCGCAGTTGGCTCCCGTTCTCCATCCGCCTCTACTTCTACGCGGGCGCCGACTCCTTCCGCATGGTGCACACGATCACCTACGACGGGAAGCAGGAACCGGGCAAGGCGAGCGGCGACTTCATCCGCGGCCTCGGCGTCCGCTTCACCGTCCCCCTGCGCGACGAGTCCTACGACCGTCACATCCGCATCGGCGGCGAGGGCACCGGTCTGCTGCGGGAGGCGGTCAAGGGCATCACCGGACTGCGCCGCGACCCGGGCGCGGTCGTCCAGGCGGCCCAGTACGCCGGCCGGAAGCTGCCCGACCCCGCCACCTGGGACCAGCGCGTCACCACCCGCCTGCAGTACATCCCCGAGTGGGGCGACTACACCCTCTCCCAGCTCTCCGCAGACGGCTTCACCCTGCGCAAGCGCACCAAGAAGGGCTACGGCTGGGTCGGAGCCGGCGGCGGCAGGCGCGCCTCCGGGTTCGGGTACGTCGGCGGAGTGAGCGGCGGGTTCTCGTTCGGACTCAGGGACTTCTGGGAGAAGCACCCCGCCCAGCTCGACATCCGTGACGCGCACACCGACGAGGCCGAGGTCACCCTCTGGCTCTGGTCGCCCGAGGCACAACCCATGGACCTGCGCTTCTACCACGACGGCATGGGCCAGGACACCTACCCCGAGCAGCTCGAGGGCCTGAACATCACCTACGAGGACCATGAGCCCGGGTTCGGCACCCCCTACGGCATCGCCCGTACCTCCGAACTCCTCTTCTGGGCCAACGAGTCCACGCCCGCCCCCGAGGAGCTCGCCCGACAGGCCGAGGCCGTACGCGTGCTGCCGCAGCTCGCGGCCCCGCCCAAGCAGCTCATCAAGGCCAAGGTGTTCGGCCCCGGCCTGTACTCCGAGCCCGACCGCTCGACCCCCGCCAAGGCCAGGATCGAGGACCACCTCGACTTCCTCTTCACCTACTACAAGGACCAGGTGGAGCAGCGCCGCTGGTACGGCTTCTGGGACTACGGCGACATCATGCACACCTACGACACCGTCCGGCACCAGTGGCGGTACGACATCGGCGGCTACGCCTGGGACAACTCCGAACTGTCCCCCGACCTCTGGCTCTGGTTCGCCTACCTGCGCTCCGGCCGCGCGGACGTCTTCCGCTTCGCCGAGGCGATGACCCGGCACACCGGCGAGGTCGACGTCTACCACCTCGGCCGGTGGGCCGGCCTGGGCACCCGGCACGGCGTCCAGCACTACGCAGACAGCGCCAAGCAGCAGCGCATCGCCAACACCACCTACCGCCGCTACTACTACTTCCTCACCGCCGACGAACGCGTCGGCGACCTCATGCACGCCAACGTCGACTCCGACGAGACGTTCCTGGCCCTGGACCCCCTGCGCAAGATCCGCACCGAGCCCTACACGCCCGACCGGCACGCCCTGTCCATCGGCTTCGGCACCGACTGGAGCGGTCTGGTGTCGGCCTGGCTGACGGAGTGGGAGCGCAAGGGCCCCAAGTGGGAGAAGGCCAGGGCGCGCGTCCTGTCCACGATGGAGACCATCGCCGCCCAGCCCAACGGCTTCGTCCAGGGCAGCGGCCTGTACGACCTCGACACCGGCAGGTTCGCCGTCGCACCGACGCCCGTCGTCGGCGTCTCCCACCTGTCCGCCGTCTTCGGCCTCAACGAACTGTGCGCCGAACTCATCCACCTGGTCGACATGCCGGCCTTCAACGAGGCCTACTTCGACTACTGCCGCTACTTCAACGCCACCAAGGCCGAACAGGCGGCCCGCTACGGCGCCAACTTCGGCACCCTGCTGCTGTTCCAGGGCCACTCGCGCCTCGACGCCTACGCCGCCGTACAGACCGGCGACGCGGCGCTCGCCAAGCGCGCCTGGGCGAAGTTCTACGGCTCCGACGGCTACACCGAGTCCTCGCCGTGGAGGACCGAGCCGCTGAGCGGCCCCGCCGCCCTGGTCGCGGGCAGCGAGGCCGCCTGGGTGTCCACCAACGACACCGCGCTCTACGGCCTCGCCGCCATCGAGAACCTGGCGCTGCTCGGAGACAGGATGCCGTAGCGGTCGGCAGGACGGCTCCTCAGTCCATCCGCCCGAGGACCTCCCGCACCCGCCGGACGTCCCGCAGCCGCTGCTCGTACGTCGCACCGAGTGCGAGCAGCAGCAGTCCGGCGAGCGCGGGCGGCACCCAGCGGGGGAGCGCGTCGGTCACCTGGACCAGATACGGGGCGAGCTCGTGCAGCGCGACCAGCGTGAGCACCGAACCGCCCAGCACGAGCGGCGCCCGCAGCCGGTGCCGGGCGCCCAGCAGGGTGAGCAGCAGCGCCGACGCGCCCAGCAGCAGGGGGCGGGTCCACCCGGGGTCGCCCCAGGCCGCGACGAGACTCGGCAGCAGCGTGGCGGCGAGCCCGGGACCGTATGCCGCCCAGGACGGGACGGCCGGATCACGGCGTCGGCGCAGGGCCCCGACGAGCAGCGCCGGCACCGTGACCGGCAGGCTGTACGCCTCCGGGGTCCCCACGTGCCAGGCCGCCAGCCGCACCCACGCGGCCAGCACGAACAGGACGACGGCCACGTGAGCGAGGGATCGGCGGTCCGGGCGTACGGCCGTGCCCGCGACGATCACGGCGCACAGGGACAGCACCAGGGCGAGCAGCGGCAGGTCGAGGACCGCCAGGCCGACGGCCAGCAGGCCCGCGACGGCGCCGGTGGCCTCCACCGCGACCGTCGTCACGGGGTCGCCGAGCCGGGGCGCCACCAGAGCCGCGACCACGGGGACCACGAGCACCAGCAGCGCGATGTGCTCCGGCCGCCAGCCGGCCGCGGCGCCCACGGCCGTGGCCAGGGCCGTGGCGTAGCCGAGGGAGGCGGCGGCGCACACCGGCGCCGGACGGCCACGCCATGCGGCCACCGCGAACAGCGCGGTCAGCACCGCGAGAACGGTGAGCGTCGCGGACTGGGCCGCCAGGGACAGGAGAGCGAGGCTGAGGGAGACGAGCAGGGCGAGCCCGGTGGCCGCCCACGTCCCCGGCGCCAGAAGCGCGGCCGCCATGCCGCCCAGCACGAACAGGCTGACGGCATAGGGGAGTTCCAGCGCCGCCGGGGCGACCAGCACCGCGGCGCAGACCAGCGCGAGCGCGGCGGTCCGCGCCTGGGCGCGCCACTCGTCGGCGCGGACCGCCGTCGCCAGGACCACGGCGACCGCCGCGAGGATCAGGGGAACCGTGACGGCGTACGGCGGCCAGAAGGCATCGACCGTCGCCGCGGCCCGGGCGTCGGCCGGGGCTCCGGACCAGACGTGTCGCAGCCACGCGGCCGGGCCCAGCAGCGTGACGCCGACGGCCGGGACCGCCCAGAGCACCGCGCCCGCCTGCACGACGGCGGAAGCCCACACGAGACCCCGGCGCACCGCCTCCGGTCCCCGAGCGGCCGCCCACAACGCGATCCCGCAGGCCAGATACGCCGGCACCACCCAGTCGCCGGGCACCGACGCCCGCAGGACGCCGCCCAGGCCGGCGACCACGCACAGGCCGGCGGCCAGGGCCGCGCCCGTCACGATGTCCGGGCGAGGGGCGAACCTGGCCACGCCCAGGGCGATCGCCGCCGCGAGGCCGAGGAGCGCCGCCGCACGGGCCGCCTCCACCACACCGGCCGCGTCCAGCGAGAGCCGGCCCGCCGCGAGGACGCCCCAGCCGCCGGCGGCGTACGCGCACACCACGGCGACCGGACGCACCGACCGCTCCGGGACCCGCAGCGCGACCACCGCGTCGAACGCCGCCGTCAGCAGCACCGCGGCCGTCACCGTGTGCTCGCCGCCCCCGGCCGCGACCGCCCAGAGCGGCAGCACGAGCTGGGCCACCGTCAGGGCGGCCGGGCGGGGCAGCCGAACCGCGGCCGCGCCCGGCAGCGCGGCCAGCGCCGTGCCGTAGGCCGCCCAGACCGCCGCCAGCACCGTCGAGGCGGCCGCCGCGTACGTCGTGCCGTCCGCCGCCGTGAACGCGACCTCGTACAGGGCGTACGCGTCCAGGACCGTCAGCGCGAGACCGAGGCCCGCGACCGACTCGGCCGTCGAACGCAGCCCGCGCCGCAGCAGCGCCACGGGCGCGCCGAGCACCGCGAGAGTCACCGCGCCGAGCACCGCGCACCGGCCGGCGATCCCCAGGTGGCCCCAGCTGACCAGCGTGAACACCATCGCCGCGATGGTGAGCAGGATTCCGCCGAGCAGCAGGAGGACGTTCTGCACGCCCGGGGCGGTGGCCTCCGGGCGGGGGGACGGCCCCGCGGCCGCCGGCCCGCTCGGCCGGGAGGGCGCGGCCGGTCGCGCCGCCTGCTGAAGCGCGGCGACCAACCAGGCGCGGCGGGCCAGCAACTGGGTCCGGCGGGCGTCCAGTTGTCGCAGCTCGATGTCGAGGAGCCGCAGCTCCTCGGCCGGTGGCGGAAAATGCGTCATGCCCAAAAGTGTGGTGCGCGCCACGTCCGACGGCATGAGTGCACGTACTCAGAACGTACTCATGTGCCGTTGATCCGCCCCCGGTGCGGGCACACTCCGCCCATGGACTGGACCCGATACCGCTTCCGCAGCCTGTGGGCCCTGCCCGCGCCGCCCGCCCGCGTGTACGAGGCGCTGGAGCGGGCCGAGGACTATCCGCGCTGGTGGCCTCAGGTGCGCGAGGTGACCCGGGGCGACGACACCAGCGGCGTCGTTCGCGTCCGCTCCGTCCTGCCCTACGACCTGACCTTCACCGCGCGCGAGGTGCGCCGCGACCCGGCGGCCGGGGTCCTGGAGATCGCCGTGTCGGGCGACATCGAGGGCTGGGCGCGCTGGACGGTCACCGCCACCGGCTCGGGCGCCCTGGCCCGCTACGACCAGGCGGTCCGGGTGAACAAGCCCCTGCTGCGGTGGTTCGCCGTGCCGGGGCGGCCGTTGTTCCGCCTCAACCACCGGCTGATGATGCGTGCCGGACGGCGAGGTCTCGCGGCGTACCTGGAACGGGTTTGAAGGAAGCGTGCGGGGACCTGTATGGTTCAGTGCGTTCCCGGGCGATTAGCTCAGTGGGAGAGCGCTTCGTTCACACCGAAGAGGTCACTGGTTCGAACCCAGTATCGCCCACCGGGAAAGGCCGGTCCGCATTGCGCGGACCGGCTTTTTTGCGTCCGGCCGCCCCTGGCTTCGCCGCCCGCGCCCCGCACGTGCCTCAGGCCGCCGCCGGCAGCTCGGGCCGCAGGGGCCACGAGGTGTCCACCGTCTCCGGAGTGCCGCTGCGCGCGAACCACGCCTGCAGTCCCCGGGCCTGGGCCGCGTGCCAGGCCGTCTGCAGGGCGTGCAGTTCGGCGGGGGACAGCCGTTCCAGGCGGGCCGCGAACCTGCGGCCCAGCGCCCGTACGACCTCCAGCGCGGCCAGCGCGTCCGCCGCCGCGTCGTGCGCCTCGGCCAGCGTCACGCCGTAGTGCGCGCACAGGTCGGTGAGCGTGCGCCGGCCCTTGCGGTAGCGGTCCAGGTGCTTGTCCAGGACCCGCGGGTCCAGCACCCGAAGCGGCGTCGCGTCCAGCCAGGCGCCCAGCGACGAGGCGCGGTGCCTGCGCAGCTCACGGTCGAGCAGCGTCAGGTCGAACGGCGCGTTCATCACCACCAACGGGCGTCCCGCGGCGGCCTGTTCGGCGAGCAGCTCGGCTATCTCGAACATCACCGGCGACGGCCAGCGGCCGTTGCGCTGCAGGTGGTCGTCCGTCAGTCCGTGCACCTCCGTCGCCCCGGCCGGCACCGGCACGCCCGGGTTCACCAGCCACCGGCTCACCCGTGGCCGTACGCCCGGCGCGTCCTGGACGACGAGGGCGGCCGACACGATCCGGTCGGTCTCCACGTCGACGCCCGTCGTCTCCGTGTCAAATGCGGCCAGAGGGCCCTCGTACCAGTACGTCATACCTACACAACCCCTCGTTCACCCACGGCAGCTGACGCCCCGTCTTCTGCCTGTTTGGTGATACCCGGGCTGTTTGCGCCGTACGCCGGAAGGACACAACACGAGTACGGGTCTTTGCAGTTCAGCGGCCCGTCACGGGGACTGGCTCTGTCGGGAAGGCTGTTGGCCATGGCGATTGCGCAGCCCGAGCGGGGCGGGCTGCTGCCTGAACGCGCGGGCGTTCACCGCGGCACACTCGCCACCACCGCCTGCATGGAGACGCTGCAGGTGGGCTATCTGCACGCCGTCGCGGCGGCCGCGGGGTGCTCGCTGTCCCAGCCGTTCCCCGACAACGGGATCGACTGGCACGTCAGCCACAGCGCGCCCGGACACACCGTCGACGACGAGGTCACCATCAAGGTGCAGCTCAAGGCCACCTACCAGGTCCGGCCCGACCCGCCGGGCCGCTTCTTCTCCTTCACCCTCGACAACGACCACCTGCGCAAGCTCGCCCGCACCCCGGTGTCGGTGCACAAGATCCTCGTCGTGATGATCGTCCCCCGTTCGCAGGACCAGTGGCTGCGGGCCGGCCACGACCGTCTCGACCTGCGGCACTGCTGCTACTGGGTCAATCTCGCCGGCCACCCCGTCACCGGCCGGACCCGGACCACCGTGCGGATACCCACCGCACGCATCTTCGACGACCGGGCGCTGTGCGAGATCATGACGCGGGCCGGGACGGGAGGCAGACCATGACCCACCGCCCCCTCGACGAGCCACTGCGACCGGTGCGGCCGCACCCCGAGCCGCACTGGAACCAGCCCCCCGAGCCCGCCCGGGTCGACCCGGCCGTCCTCGGCGCCCTGCTGCGCCGGCACGGCTGGCAGCGGCGCGGCGGCGCCGCCGGACGCTACGGCCGCTGGACCCCGCCCGGGCCGGGCGGCGCCGGGACCAGCCTGCTCGTGCCGGAGAGCCGCGCCTTTCCCGACAGCGAGGACCTGCTCGGTGAGGCGCTGCTCGCGCTCGCCCGCAGCGGCACGCCCTCCGCGCGCGAGGTGCTCGTCGGGCTCGCCGTGCCGAGCGACGAGATCCGCTGGTGGCGGGACTCGCCGACCGGGCCCGCCGGAGCCGCCTCCTGGGCCGTGGAGGAACAGCTGCGCGCCGCCGCCCGCCAGATGCTGCTGGCCGGCGCCCTCGCCACCCGCGCGCGGGCGGGCTACTACGGCGCCCGGCACCGGCACGCGGCCCAGGCGACCTTGGAGAGCGTCCTGGTCGGCTCCGCGACCGGCGGACGCCGTCTGACGGCCTTCGCGCCGGTCGATGGCGCCCGACCCCTCGCCGTCCGCCTCCACCAGGCCCTCTACGCCGTCCGCGAGGCCATCGACTACCAGCGCGCCACCGGCGGCATGGACGCCTTCGACAGCGCCGTGGAGGCCGGCGCCAGCCGTGAGCTGACCGAGGCCCTGATCCTCCTCGTGCGGGGCACCGAGGGCGCCCGGATCGCCGTCGAGTGGGCGCCCGCGGCCGGAGTGCCCGAGGACTGCTCCTCCGGCGGCGAACCGGTGGAGTTCTCGCCCGGCGACCTCTCGGTGCTGCGCGAGGCGGGCGCCCGCTATCTGCGCGAGGAACCCTCCGTGAGGGTGCGGATCACCGGCACGGTGGTCCGTATGCGCAGGTCGGGGCCGCGCGGCGACGGCAGCGTACGGCTGCGGGTACTGGCCGGCGCGGACGTCCCGCACCTGCGGATCACGCTCGACGAGGAGGACTACCGCATCGCCGGCCAGGCCCACCTGGTCGGACTGCCGGTGCGGGTGCAGGGCCGGCTGGAGAGCCGGGGCGGGTTCCGCAGGCTCACCGGCGCCTGCGGTGTCGTACCGGTGCAGGTGGACGAGGCGGAGCGGGACCGGCTGCTGAAGTCCCTGCAGGAGAACCTCGACTTCTTCGAGGAGGCCTGCGGAGGGGAACAGCCGGAGGACTGATTTCGCGGTCGGCGGGTGCGGGTCGGTACGATCCACTATTGCGCGCGCTCACGGTATGGCGCCGCATCCCCTTCAGTCAGGAGAGACCGGTGTCAGACGTCCGTGTGATCATCCAACGCGATTCCGAGCGGGAAGAGCGCACGGTGACGACGGGCACCACGGCCGCCGACCTCTTCGCCGGTGAGCGCTCGATCATCGCCGCGCGCGTGGCCGGTGAGCTGAAGGACCTGTCGTACGCGGTCCGCGAGGGCGACGAGGTCGAGGGCGTCGAGATCTCCTCCGAGGACGGCCTGAACATCCTGCGCCACTCCACCGCGCACGTGATGGCCCAGGCCGTGCAGGAGCTCTTCCCCGAGGCCAAGCTGGGCATCGGCCCCCCGGTCAAGGACGGCTTCTACTACGACTTCGACGTCGACAGGCCCTTCACGCCCGAGGACCTCAAGGCCGTCGAGAAGAAGATGCAGGAGATCCAGAAGCGGGGGCAGCGGTTCGCCCGGCGCGTGGTCACCGACGAGGCCGCCCGTGAGGAGCTCGCCGACGAGCCCTACAAGCTGGAGCTGATCGGCCTCAAGGGCTCGGCGTCCAGCGACGACGGCGCGGACGTCGAGGTCGGCTCCGGCGAGCTGACGATCTACGACAACCTGGACGCCAGGACCGGTGACCTGTGCTGGAAGGACCTGTGCCGCGGTCCCCACCTGCCCACCACCCGCAACATCCCGGCGTTCAAGCTGATGCGCAACGCGGCCGCCTACTGGCGCGGCAGCGAGAAGAACCCCATGCTGCAGCGCATCTACGGCACCGCCTGGCCGTCCAAGGAGGAGCTGAAGGCCCACCTCGACTTCCTCGCCGAGGCCGAGAAGCGCGACCACCGCAAGCTGGGCTCCGAGCTCGACCTGTTCTCCATCCCCGAGCAGATCGGCTCCGGCCTCGCGGTCTTCCACCCCAAGGGCGGCGTCATCCGCCGGGTCATGGAGGACTACTCGCGCCGCCGCCACGAGGAGGAGGGCTACGAGTTCGTCTACACCCCGCACGCGACGAAGGGGAAGCTCTTCGAGACCTCGGGCCACCTGGACTGGTACGCCGACGGCATGTACCCGCCCATGCAGCTCGACGAGGGCGTGGACTACTACCTCAAGCCCATGAACTGCCCGATGCACAACCTGATCTTCGACGCGCGCGGCCGCTCCTACCGTGAACTGCCGCTGCGCCTCTTCGAGTTCGGGACCGTGTACCGGTACGAGAAGTCGGGCGTGGTGCACGGCCTGACCCGCGCGCGCGGCTTCACCCAGGACGACGCGCACATCTACTGCACCCGCGAGCAGATGTCGGAGGAGCTCGACAAGACGCTCACCTTCGTCCTCGGCCTGCTGCGCGACTACGGTCTGACCGACTTCTACCTGGAGCTGTCCACCAAGGACCCGGAAAAGTTCGTCGGCTCGGACGAGGTCTGGGAGGAGGCGACCGAGACGCTGCGCCAGGTCGCCGAGAAGCAGGGCCTCCCGCTCGTGCCCGACCCGGGCGGCGCCGCCTTCTACGGGCCGAAGATCTCCGTGCAGACGAAGGACGCCATCGGCCGGACCTGGCAGATGTCGACCATCCAGCTCGACTTCAACCTGCCGGAGCGCTTCGACCTGGAGTACACCGGCACGGACGGCGCCAAGCAGCGCCCGGTGATGATCCACCGCGCCCTCTTCGGCTCGATCGAGCGGTTCTTCGCCGTGCTCCTGGAGCACTACGCGGGCGCCTTCCCGGCGTGGCTGGCCCCGGTCCAGGCGCTGGGCATCCCGATCGGCGACGGGCACGTGGAGTACCTGGAGAAGTTCGCCGCGGCCGCGAAGAAGAAGGGCCTGCGGGTCGAGGTGGACTCCTCCTCGGACCGTATGCAGAAGAAGATCCGCAACGCCCAGAAGCAGAAGGTGCCCTTCATGGTCATCGCGGGCGACGAGGACATGGCGGCCGGTTCGGTGTCCTTCCGCTACCGCGACGGCTCGCAGGAGAACGGCATCCCGTTCGACGAGGCCATCGCGAAGATCGCGAAGGTCGTCGAGGAGCGGGCGCAGGTCTGACACCGCGGTGCGACGGGCCTTCGGGGACTCACCTCCCCGGGGGCCCGTCGCCGTCCCCGCGGCGGTCGCGGACATCGCTCTCCCGGGAGAACACCTGGATCAGCCACGAGGAGAACGAGCCGGTGACGGCGCCCAGCAGCGCCAGCCCGCAGGCCATCAGGCCGACCGCGATCACCCGGCCCCCGGTCGTGACCGGGACGACGTCGCCGTAGCCGACCGTGGTGAGGGTCGCGGCCGCCCACCACAGGGCATCGCCGAACGTGTGCATGTCGGCGCCCGGCGCATCCCGTTCCCGGTCGTAGACGGCCAGCGCGCACGCGAATCCGAGGAGCACCGTCGTCACCCCCGCGTACGTGATCACGCGCGCGTGCAGCGACAGCCGGGGCTGACCGCGCCGGCGCTGTACTGCCTCGTACACCTTGACGACCCGCAGCGGGCGCAGCAGGGGCAGCACCGCCACCGCGGTATCCAGCTTGTGCCTGCGGACGAAGCCCGGTCCCTCCCCGCTCAGTCGCCAGCGCACTCCGTAGTCGACGGCGAACAGGGCCCACATGGCGGCCAGCACCGCCGTGCACAGGTCCCGCCAGACGGTCGGCAGGTCCTGGGCCAGGACCAGCACGGCGTACATGGCGAGGAACACCAGGGAGGCGAGCGCGAGGGGGAGCTCGGTGCGCTGCTCCCAGCGGGCCTGACGGCTCTCTTCGTCCATCGGCCCAGCTTGGCCCGCGCGGCTTCGTCGCGAACCCCGCCGACACGCCGCGAACGAGCGAAGCAATATGCTGCCTGGCATGACGAGTGAGCCGGAACAGCAGATCGGAGTGGGGACGCAGGACGCGTTCCAGCGCCTGTGGACGCCCCACCGGATGGCCTACATCCAGGGTGAGAACAAGCCGACCGGCCCGGGGGCCGACGACGGCTGCCCGTTCTGCTCGATCCCGGCGAAGTCCGACGAGGACGGGCTGGTCGTCCGACGCGGTGAGCACGTGTACGCGGTGCTGAACCTGTACCCGTACAACGGCGGCCACCTGATGACCGTGCCCTACCGGCACGTGGCGGACTACACGGACCTGACCGCGGCGGAGACCGCCGAGCTCGCCGAACTGACCAAGCAGGCGATGACGGCCCTGCGGACCGCGTCCGGCGCGCAGGGCTTCAACATCGGCATGAACCAGGGGGCGGTCGCGGGCGCCGGCATCGCCGCCCACCTGCACCAGCACATCGTGCCCCGCTGGGGCGGCGACACGAACTTCATGCCGGTCGTGGGGCACACGCGCGTGCTGCCGCAGCTGCTGGCGGACACCAGGAAGATGCTCGCGGAGGCCTGGCCGAGCGCGGCCTGACGACCCGGGGCCGGATCCACCGGCCCGTCCGTCGCCTGAGGACGAGGCCGTTCAGGCCGAAGCGGGGGCCGGGGGCGGAGCCCCCGGGCAGCACGGCAGGCCGCCCGCGAACGCCCCGCCGAACCGCCGGAGGCTCACGCGTCGTAGGTGTCCGCCTTGCGCGGGGACACGTCCTGCACCGCGCCGCTGAGGACCGACGAGCGCGAGCTGAACTTCTCGATGTCCACGTCGTGTTCCCTGAGCACCTTGAGCGCGGCCGAGTGCACCACGCGCAGCACCGGGGTGGCGGCCCGCAGCGCGTCGTCGGCCATGAAGCGGTGACGCCAGGGCTGGTCGGCCCAGGCGTGCCGCAGACCGAACGGCTCGGGCAGGCCGATGCCGCCGCCGAGCCACTTCAGCAGCGGCGGATACCAGCTGATCGTGGCGCGCGCCGCCAGCCGGACCACCTCGTCGGCGGTGACCAGCGGAAGCTTGACCGTCCGCGTCTCCCAGAACCGGACGCTCTTGGCGACCTCCTTGGTGGGCGCCTCGGGCTTGGTGGTGAAAAGACCGTTCACCGGGCCCAGGGCGTGCCCGGTGACCTCGATGCGCAGGGTCTCGTGCAGCACCGTCACCGTGATCAGCATGGTGATGATCAACTGGCCGTCCCACAGCGGCCACTGGACGCCCAGGTAGTGCCGGTCGCCGCCGCCGAACTGCTGGTTGTTGCAGATGTCCTCTATCGCCTTCGGCTTGACCTGGTAGGCCTCGACGTTGGTTCCCTCCGGCCGGGCGACCGCCTTGGCGTTCTCGCCGACCGGGGTGACGATCCAGTGCCGGACCGAGGGCGGCGGGAAGCCGCCGGTCTTCAGGCTCTGCCGGTTGAGCAGCGTGAGCTGGTCGTGGATGGCCCGTATGACGGTCCAGCTGCGGAACTCGTGGACGCCCTTGTTCGGGTCGGTCGGCACCAGTTCCTCGGCGAGGTGCCAGGCGCCCCAGCGCGTGCCCATGCCGAGTATCCCCTTGGGGCCCGCGTAGAAGACGGAGTTGGACTGCTGTTCCGCGCTGAGCCGGGCCAGCGACTGGCGCAGCTGCTCGGCCGCCGTCTGGTTCGGGCTGGTGGGCACCGCCTCGGGCACCTTGGCGCCGACGCTGCCGCCGGACAGCAGGCTGTCCCAGCGCTCGCGCAGATCCGTCGCGGTGTGCTCGCAGATCCGCTTGGCCAGGAACCAGCCGGCCACGGGCGCCACGACGCACCCGCGCGCGTACCAGCCCCAGAAGCCGGTGAAGGGCATGCGGACCAGGAAGATCACGGCGAGGGCGCCGACGGCCACGAGCAGGCCGGTGGCGAGCCCGGACACCCGCCTGTCGCCCTGCCTGCCCATGGTGGCCCGCAGCTGGAAGACCAGCAGCCACACCAGCAGGCCGGGCAGGAAGAGCAGACCGCACAGCAGCATGACGCCGGTCAGCTTCTTGTCGCGTTCGCGGCGGATCCGGTTGGCCGCGAGACAGTGCTCGACGACCACCTGGGGCTCGCTGCCGAACGACTGGATGAGCGGTTTGCGGCCGACGCCCAGCATGCGGTCGATCACCGCCTGCGAGAACGCCTCGCCGAGGTTGGGCCGGAAGATCCGGGCCCACTTGCGGCCGGTGCTCACCGCCGTCTGGTGCCACTCGTTGTCGGCCTTCGTGATGTCCTCGACCGGGTTGTCCCGGTAGGCCGCCGAGGCCAGGCCGAACGTGGGCGTCTGCCCGCCGTCGCCCATCTGCGGCACCTGTGGTCCGAAGATGTCCGCGTAACCGCTGCCAACGGTCATACCCGCCCCCGATCGCCGCTGCTCTCGCTTCTGCGGCCTTCCCGACTTCCGTACTCCGCACACCTGTTGATCAGGTCATCAGCGTATCCGCAGGCGCGGGCATCCGTCGGCGGACGGCCGGAAGCCGCCCGCCGAACCGGAGGGAAACGTTCCACCGTGGTGCCGCACCCGCCACTTGAGACCGGCGCGGCACCAACCGTCAGCCGGCCTGCGCCTGTTGGCGGACCTTCTCGGCGACCTGCGCCGGCATCGGCTCGTGCCGGGCGTACGCGCGCTGGAAGCGGGCCGTGCCGTGCGAGAGCGAACGCAGGTCGACCGCGTACCGGCCGATCTCGATCTCCGGCACCTCCGCCCGCACGAGGGTGCGGCTGCCGCTGATCTGCTCGGTGCCCAGCACCCGGCCGCGCCGCCCCGACAGATCGCTCATCACGGAACCCACGTAGTCGTCGCCGACCAGGACGGACACCTCGGCCACCGGCTCCAGCAGATGGATCTTCGCGTCGGCCGCGGCCTCCCGCAGCGCGAGCGCGCCGGCCGTCTGGAACGCGGCGTCGGAGGAGTCCACCGAGTGCGCCTTGCCGTCCAGCAGCGTGATCCGGACGTCGATCAGGGGATGCCCGGCCGCCACGCCCTTCGCCGCCTGCGCCCGCACGCCCTTCTCCACGGACGGGATGAACTGACGCGGCACCGCGCCGCCGACGACCTTGTCCACGAACTCGATGCCCGATCCGCCCGGCAGCGGCTCCACCTCGATCTCGCAGATGGCGTACTGGCCGTGCCCGCCGGACTGCTTCACGTGCCGCCCGCGCCCGGCGGACTTCGCCGCGAACGTCTCCCGCAGCGAGACCTTGTGCGGGACGACGTCGACCTGGACGCCGTAGCGGGAGCGCAGCCGCTCCAGGGCGACGTCCGAGTGGGCCTCGCCCAGGCACCACAGGACCACCTGGTGGGTGTCCTGGTTCTGTTCCAGGCGCATCGTCGGGTCCTCGGCGACCAGCCGGCCCAGCCCCTGCGAGAGCTTGTCCTCGTCGGCCTTGCTGTGCGCCTGGATGGCCAGCGGGAGCAGCGGGTCGGGCATCTGCCAGGGCTCCATGAGCAGCGGGTCGTCCTTGGCGGAGAGGGTGTCGCCGGTCTCCGCGCGGCCGAGTTTCGCCACGCAGGCGAGATCGCCCGCGATGCACCGCGACAGGATCCGCTGCTGCTTGCCGAACGGCGCGGACAGGGCGCCGATCCGTTCGTCGACGTCGTGGTCCTCGTGACCGCGGTCGGCCAGACCGTGCCCCGAGACGTGGACGGTCTCGTCGGGACGCAGGGTGCCGGAGAAGACGCGGACCAGCGAGACCCGGCCGACATAGGGGTCGGAGGAGGTCTTCACCACCTCCGCGACCAGCGGGCCGTCCGGATCGCAGCGCTCCAGCTCGCGCGGCTCGCCGTCGACGGTCGTCACCCGGGGCGCCTCGCGCTCCAGGGGCGTCGGGAAGCCCCTGGTGACCAGTTCCAGCAGTTCGACCGTGCCGAGGCCCTGCCGGGCGCCCTCGGCGGCCGGGGCGGCCGCGAGGACGGGGAAGAACGTGCCGCGCGCGACGGCCCGCTCCAGGTCCTCGATCAGCGTCTTGACGTCGATCTGCTCGCCGCCGAGATAGCGGTCCATGAGGGTCTCGTCCTCGCTCTCGGCGATGATCCCCTCGATCAGCCGGTTGCGGGCCTCCTCGAGGTCGGGCAGCTGGTCCTCGCCCGGCTCCGACTCCTTGCGTTCGCCGGTGGAGTAGTCGAACAGCTTCCGCGACAGCAGTCCGGTCAGTCCCGTCACGGGCGCGTGCCCGTCGTGCCCCTCGGGCCCGCGCAGCGGCAGGTACAGCGGCAGGACCGCGTCGGGGTCGTCGCCGCCGAAGGTCTCCGCGCAGATCCGGGTCATCTCCTCGAAGTCCGCACGGGCGGCCTCCAGGTGCGTGACCACGATCGCGCGGGGCATGCCGACGGCCGCGCACTCCTCCCACACCATGCGGGTCGAGCCGTCCACGCCGTCCGCCGCCGAGACGACGAAGAGGGCCGCGTCCGCGGCGCGCAGACCGGCCCTGAGCTCCCCGACGAAGTCGGCGTATCCGGGGGTGTCGAGGATGTTGATCTTGATGCCGTCCCATTCGACGGGCACCAGGGAGAGCTGCACCGAGCGCTGCTGCCGGTGCTCGATGTCGTCGTAGTCGGAGACGGTGCCGCCGTCCTCCACGCGGCCCGCCCGGTTCAACGCTCCCGCCGTGAGCGCGAGAGCCTCCACCAACGTGGTCTTGCCCGATCCGCTGTGGCCGACCAGCACCACATTCCGTACGGACGCGGGGTGGTCGGCCGCTGTAGCCCTGCCGGCGGCTCCGGGATGTGTGTTCGCCTTGTCGCCCATTTCCTTGCCTCCCGTACACGGTGAGGTCACTGGGGGCGCGGGCACGGCGGCCCCGCGTGCGATGGCGGCTCCGGCGACGCCCGCGGTCCTTCGAGCTTTCCACTCCCGTCACCGCGCGTCCATACGACGGACGCGGCCCGCCGGTGACGCGGACGCCGTCCGGCCGTGACACGGGGTCCGGGTGCCCGACCGTCGCACACACGGCCGCGTGGCTACGATGGGCCAGCCGGTGGCCAGCAGGGGCCGCGCGGCCACACCGAGCCCTCGGGAAGGCCATGCTGAACAAGTACGCGCGTGCATTCTTCACGCGTGTCCTCACACCGTTCGCCGCGTTTCTCATCCGCAGGGGCGTGAGCCCCGACACGGTCACGCTCCTCGGCACCGCCGGCGTGATCGCGGGCGCGCTGGTCTTCTACCCGAGGGGGGAGTTCTTCTGGGGCACGATCGTGATCACGCTCTTCGTGTTCTCCGACCTCGTCGACGGCAACATGGCCCGCCAGCTCGGCCGCACCAGCCGCTGGGGGGCCTTCCTGGACTCCACGCTCGACCGGGTCGCCGACGGCGCGATCTTCGGCGGCTTCGCGCTCTGGTACGCGGGCAACGGCGACGACAACGTCCTGTGCGCCGTCTCGATCTTCTGCCTGGCCAGCGGCCAGGTGGTGTCGTACACGAAGGCCCGCGGCGAGTCGATCGGACTGCCGGTCGCGGTGAACGGGCTCGTGGAGCGCGCGGAGCGCCTCGTGATCTCCCTGGTCGCCGCGGGCCTGTCGGGCCTGCACGGCTTCGGTGTGCCGGGCATCCAGGTGCTGCTGCCGATCGCCCTGTGGATCGTCGCCGTCGGCAGCGTGGTCACGCTGATCCAGCGCGTCGTCACGGTCCGGCGGGAGTCGGCCGAGGCGGAGGAGGCCGCGGCGCAGGAGGCCCGGGGGGACGAGCCCCAGGGCCACGAGCCCCAGGGACACGGACACGAGGCGCGGGGGAGCGAGGCCGCGAAGTGAGCGCCCAGGAGCGGCTGGCCGACGCGCTGTACGGCCTCGGCTGGAGCACCGTCAAGAAGCTTCCCGAACCGGTCGCCGTACGGCTCGGCCGCACCGTCGCCGACCTCGCGTGGAAGCAGCGCGGCAAGGGCGTGCGGCGGCTGGAGAGCAACTACGCGCGCGTGGTGCCGCACGCGGGCCCCGAGCGCCTCGCGCAGCTCTCCCGCGCGGGCATGCGCTCCTACCTGCGCTACTGGATGGAGTCCTTCCGGCTGCCGGCCTGGAGCGCGGAGCGCGTCCGGGGCGCCTTCGCCCCCGAGGGCCTGCACCATCTGACGGACGGCATCGCCTCCCACCGGGGCGTCGTCCTCGCCCTGCCGCACATGGCCAACTGGGACCTGGCCGGGGCCTGGGTCACCACCGCGCTGAAGACGCCGTTCACCACCGTCGCCGAGCGCCTCAGGCCGGAGACCCTGTACGACCGGTTCGTGGCCTACCGGGAGGGTCTGGGCATGGAGGTGCTGCCGCACAACGGCGGCACCGCGTTCGGCATCCTGGCCCGGCGGCTGCGCGACGGAGGCCTGGTCTGCCTGGTCGCCGAGCGGGACCTGTCCGCCTCCGGCGTCGAGGTGGACTTCTTCGGCGACCGGACCCGGATGCCCGCCGGCCCGGCCCTGCTCGCCCAGCAGACCGGCGCCCTGCTGCTCCCCGTCACCCTCTGGTACGACGACTCGCCCGTCATGAAGGGCCGCGTGCACCCCCCGATCGAGGTACCCGGGACAGGTACCCGGGCCGAGAAGACGTCTGTCATGACACAGGCGCTGGCAGACGCCTTCGCCACCGGCATCGCCGACCACCCGGAGGACTGGCACATGCTCCAGCGTTTGTGGCTCGCGGACCTGGAACCCCGCCCGTCGGACGGGGACCTCGCGTGAGAATCGGCATCGTCTGCCCGTACTCCTGGGACGTCCCGGGCGGCGTCCAGTTCCACATCCGCGACCTCGCCGAGTACTTCATCCGGCTCGGTCACGAGGTGTCCGTCCTGGCCCCGGCCGACGACGACACCCCGCTGCCGCCGTACGTCGTCTCGGCCGGCCGCGCCGTCCCGGTGCCGTACAACGGCTCCGTCGCGCGCCTCAACTTCGGCTTCCTGTCCGCCGCGCGGGTGCGGCGCTGGCTGCACGACGGCGCGTTCGACGTCGTCCACATCCACGAGCCGACCTCGCCGTCCCTCGGCCTGCTGACCTGCTGGGCGGCCTCGGGACCGATAGTGGCCACCTTCCACACGTCCAACCCGCGCTCGCGCGCGATGATCGCCGCGTACTCGATCCTCCAGGCCGCCCTGGAGAAGATCAGCGCGCGGATCGCCGTGAGCGAGTACGCCCGGCGGACGCTGGTGGAGCACCTCGGCGGGGACGCGGTCGTCATCCCCAACGGCGTCGACGTCGACTTCTTCGCCAGGGCCGAGCCCAACCCCGCGTGGCAGGGCGGCACGATCGGCTTCGTCGGCCGCATCGACGAGCCCCGCAAGGGTCTGCCGGTGCTGATGAAGGCCCTGCCGCGGATCTTCGCCGAGCGGCCGGACGCCCGGCTGCTGGTCGCCGGCCGCGGCGACGAGAAGGAGGCGGTGGCCGGCCTGCCCGAGGAGCTGCAGGCGCGCGTGGAGTTCCTCGGCATGGTCAGCGACCAGGACAAGGCACGCTTCCTGCGCAGCGTCGACCTGTACGTCGCGCCCAACACCGGCGGCGAGAGCTTCGGCATCATCCTCGTCGAGGCCATGTCTGCGGGCGCCCCGGTGCTCGCCTCCGATCTCGACGCCTTCGCCCAGGTCCTCGACCAGGGCGCGGCGGGCGAGCTCTTCGCCAACGAGGACGCGGACGCGCTGGCCGAGGCGGCGGTGCGGCTCCTGGGCGACCCCGGGCGCCGGGCCGAACTCCGGGAGCGGGGCAGCGCGCACGTGCGGCGGTTCGACTGGTCGACCGTCGGCGCGGACATCCTGTCGGTGTACGAGACGGTGACGGGCGGCGCCGCCGCGGTGGCGGCCGAGGACGACCGGGGACCGGCAGGCCTGCGGTCCAGACTCGGCCTGGCGCGGGACTGACCGCCCTGGGCCGCCGGGGTCGCCCGGGGCCACACCGGGCGGACGCCTGCCGCCCTTGAGCCGCCCGCCCGTGGAGCGCACGGGTAGCCTTGCCGCCCGTGACCGCAACCCTGATCTGGACCCTGGTCGCGCTCGTCGCGATCGGCCTCTACCTGAGCTGGACGGCGGGCCGGCTGGACCGGCTGCACGCCCGCATCGACGCCGCGCGCGCCGCGCTGGACGCGCAACTGCTGCGCCGCGCCTCCGTGGCGCAGGAGGTGGCCACCTCCAAGGTTCTCGATCCGGCGGCCTCGATCGTCCTGTACGAGGCCGCGCACGCCGCCCGGCAGGCGGAGGAGGAACAGCGGGAGGTCGCCGAGAGCGACCTCAGCCAGGCCCTGCGGGCCGTCTTCGCGGACCCGCAGCAGCTGGAGGGGGTGCGCGTGGCGCCCGGGGGCGAGACGGCGGCCCGCGAACTCACGGAGGCCGTCCGCCGGGTCCCCATGGCGCGCCGCTTCCACAACGACGCCGTGGGCGCGGCCCGCAGGCTGCGCGAGCACCGCAAGGTCCGCTGGTTCCGGCTCGCCGGGCACGCCCCCTTCCCGATGGCGTTCGAGATGGACGACGAACCGCCGGCGGCCCTGGTGGACCGGGCGACCTGACCCGGTGGGGGAGCCGCGCGGAACGGCAGCGGCCCGGCGGGGCGGGGTGGGGTGCGGCGGGGGCGGGGCGCGGGAATCGGCGAAAAGGATCCACCGGCTGTTCATTGGCCCTTGCTGTGGACTGGTCCACTCGCGTTTCCTCAGTGCTGCAAAATCCCCCTTTTCCAACGAGCGAGGTCCCCCCGTGTCCAGCACGATCTCCGAAAACCAGACCCCCGAGACCGGCACCGCGCGCGTGAAGCGCGGAATGGCCGAGCAGCTCAAGGGCGGCGTGATCATGGACGTCGTCACGCCGGAGCAGGCGAAGATCGCCGAGGACGCGGGCGCCGTCGCCGTCATGGCGCTGGAGCGGGTCCCGGCCGACATCCGCAAGGACGGCGGCGTGGCCCGGATGTCCGACCCGGACATGATCGAGGGCATCATCGAGGCCGTGTCGATCCCGGTCATGGCCAAGTCCCGCATCGGCCACTTCGTCGAGGCCCAGGTCCTGCAGTCGCTCGGCGTCGACTACATCGACGAGTCCGAGGTCCTCACCCCGGCCGACGAGGTCAACCACTCCGACAAGTGGGCCTTCACCACCCCCTTCGTCTGTGGCGCCACCAACCTGGGCGAGGCCCTGCGCCGCATCGCCGAGGGCGCCGCGATGATCCGCTCCAAGGGCGAGGCCGGCACCGGCAACGTCGTCGAGGCCGTCCGCCACCTGCGCCAGATCAAGAACGAGATCGCCCGTCTGCGCGGCTTCGACAACAACGAGCTGTACGCCGCCGCCAAGGACCTGCGCGCCCCGTACGAGTTGGTCAAGGAGGTCGCCGAGCTCGGCAAGCTGCCGGTCGTGCTGTTCTCCGCCGGTGGCGTGGCCACTCCGGCCGACGCCGCGCTGATGCGCCAGCTCGGCGCCGAGGGCGTCTTCGTCGGCTCCGGCATCTTCAAGTCCGGCGACCCGGCCAAGCGCGCCGCCGCCATCGTGAAGGCCACCACCTTCTACGACGACCCGAAGATCATCGCGGACGCGTCCCGCAACCTGGGCGAGGCCATGGTCGGCATCAACTGCGACACGCTTCCCGAGGCCGAGCGCTACGCCAACCGCGGCTGGTAATCGCCCTCATGAGCAACGAAGCCCCTGTCATAGGCGTCCTGGCCCTCCAGGGCGACGTACGGGAGCACCTCGTCGCCCTGGCCGCGGCCGACGCCGTGGCCAGGCCGGTGCGGCGCCCCGAGGAACTCGCCGAGGTCGACGGCCTCGTCATCCCGGGCGGCGAGTCCACCACCATCTCCAAGCTCGCCGTCCTCTTCGGCGTCATGGAGCCCCTCCGCGCGCGCGTGCGCTCCGGCCTGCCCGTCTACGGCACGTGCGCGGGCCTGATCATGCTCGCGGACAAGATCCTCGACCCGCGCTCCGGTCAGGAGACGATCGGCGGTATCGACATGATCGTCCGCCGCAACGCCTTCGGCCGGCAGAACGAGTCGTTCGAAGCGGCGGTGGACGTCAAGGGCGTCGCGGGCGATCCTGTGGAGGGCGTGTTCATCCGCGCCCCCTGGGTCGAGTCCGTCGGCGCCGCCGCCGAGGTGCTCGCCGAGCACGGCGGTCACATCGTCGCGGTCCGTCAGGGCAACGCGCTCGCCACGTCGTTCCACCCGGAACTGACCGGCGACCACCGCGTGCACTCCCTGTTCGTCGACATGGTGCGCGCGAACCGGACGGCGGAGTCCTTGTAGGATCTGGGGGTCCCCCGAGCCCTCAAGGCCCGGGGGAGTTCGGACGAGATGGGTTACGCGAAGGAGACAGGCAGATGTCCGGCCACTCTAAATGGGCTACGACGAAGCACAAGAAGGCCGTGATCGACGCCAAGCGCGGCAAGCTCTTCGCGAAGCTGATCAAGAACATCGAGGTCGCGGCGCGCATGGGCGGCGTGGACCTGGACGGCAACCCGACGCTGTACGACGCCGTGCAGAAGGCGAAGAAGTCGTCGGTTCCCAACAAGAACATCGACTCCGCGATCAAGCGTGGCGGCGGCCTCGAGGCCGGTGGCGCCGACTACGAGACGATCATGTACGAGGGCTACGGCCCGAACGGCGTCGCCGTGCTCATCGAGTGCCTCACGGACAACCGCAACCGCGCCGCCTCCGACGTGCGCGTCGCCATGACCCGCAACGGCGGCTCCATGGCCGACCCCGGCTCGGTGTCGTACCTCTTCAACCGCAAGGGCGTCGTGATCGTCCCCAAGGGCGAGCTGAGCGAGGACGACGTGCTGGGCGCGGTGCTCGACGCGGGCGCCGAGGAGGTCAACGACCTCGGTGAGTCCTTCGAGGTGCTCAGCGAGGCCACCGACCTGGTCGCGGTCCGCACGGCCCTGCAGGAGGCCGGCATCGACTACGACTCCGCCGACGCCAACTTCGTCCCGACCATGCAGGTCGAGCTGGACGAGGAGGGCGCCAAGAAGATCTTCAAGCTGATCGACGCGCTCGAGGACAGCGACGACGTGCAGAACGTCTTCGCCAACTTCGACGTCAGCGACGAGGTCATGGAGAAGGTCGACGCGTAACGCTGCCGCGAACTGAGCGCAGTCGTCGGGCCGGTGGGACACGTCCTACCGGCCCGACGTCGTTGTCGGTGGCAGCGGTTAGCCTGGCGACGTCAGAGATCACCTGGCGGCGGCGGTTCAGCGGCGAAGGGGAGGGGTGCGTGCGGGTACTGGGTGTGGACCCCGGACTGACGCGGTGCGGCGTCGGTGTCGTCGAGGGGGTCGCGGGCCGGCCCCTCACCATGCGCGGCGTGGGTGTCGTCCGCACGCCCGCCGACGCCGAGTTGGGGCAGCGCCTCGTCGCGGTGGAGCAGGGCATCGAACAGTGGCTGGACGAGTACCGGCCCGAATTCGTCGCCGTGGAGCGGGTGTTCAGCCAGCACAACGTGCGCACGGTCATGGGCACCGCCCAGGCAAGCGCCGTCGCCATGCTGTGCGCGGCCCGGCGCGGCATCCCCGTCGCCCTGCACACGCCCAGCGAGGTCAAGGCCGCCGTCACCGGCAGCGGGCGCGCGGACAAGGCGCAGGTCGGCGCGATGGTCACCCGCCTGCTCCGACTCGACGCGCCGCCCAAGCCGGCCGACGCCGCCGACGCCCTCGCGCTCGCCATCTGCCACATCTGGCGCGCCCCCGCGCAGAACCGGCTCCAACAGGCCGCCGCCCTGCACGCGGCCCGCTCCCCGATCCCGTCGAAAGGCCGTACGGCATGATCGCCTTCGTCAGCGGCACGGTCGCCGCACTCGCCCCCGACGCCGCGGTGGTCGAGGTGGGCGGCGTCGGCATGGCCGTGCAGTGCACGCCGAACACGCTGTCCACGCTCCGACTCGGCCAGCCGGCCAGGCTCGCCACCTCCCTCGTCGTGCGGGAGGACTCGCTGACCCTGTACGGCTTCGTGGACGACGACGAACGCCAGGTCTTCCAACTGCTGCAGACCGCGAGCGGAGTCGGCCCCCGGCTGGCCCAGGCCATGCTCGCGGTCCACACCCCGGACGCGCTGCGCCGAGCCGTGGCCACGGGCGACGAGAAGGCGCTCGTCGCGGTGCCGGGCATCGGCAAGAAGGGCGCCCAGAAGCTGCTGCTGGAGCTCAAGGACAGGCTGGGCGAGCCGCTCGGCGCCCCCGCGGTCGGCGCACCGGTCACCAGCGGCTGGCGCGACCAGCTGCACGCCGCCCTGATCGGCCTCGGCTACGCGACCCGCGAGGCCGACGAGGCGGTCGTCGCCGTCACCCCCCAGGCCGAGGCCGCCGACGGCGCCCCCCAGGTGGGCCACCTGCTGAAGGCCGCCCTGCAGACCTTGAACCGCGCCCGCTAGGAGAACGTCAGTGAACTGGGACGACACGAGCGACGAGACCGCCCCCGAGCGGCTCGCCGGCCCCGCCGCGGAGCGACTGGTGGGCTCTGTCGCCGACGGTGAGGACCAGGCCGTCGAGGCCGCCCTGCGCCCCAAGGACCTGCAGGAGTTCATCGGCCAGGAGAAGGTCCGCGAACAGCTCGACCTCGTCCTGCGCGCCGCACGCGCGCGGGGCGCCACCGCCGACCACGTGCTGCTCTCCGGCGCCCCCGGTCTCGGCAAGACCACCCTCTCGATGATCATCGCCGCCGAGATGGGCGCCCCGATCCGCATCACCAGCGGCCCCGCCATCCAGCACGCGGGCGACCTCGCCGCGATCCTCTCCTCCCTCCAGGAGGGCGAGGTCCTCTTCCTCGACGAGATCCACCGCATGTCCCGGCCCGCCGAGGAGATGCTCTACATGGCGATGGAGGACTTCCGCGTCGACGTCATCGTCGGCAAGGGCCCCGGCGCCACCGCCATCCCCCTCGAACTGCCCCCCTTCACCCTGGTCGGCGCCACCACGCGCGCAGGGCTGCTGCCGCCCCCGCTGCGCGACCGCTTCGGCTTCACCGCTCACATGGAGTTCTACGAGCCCGGCGAGCTGCAGCGCGTGATCCACCGCTCCGCCGACCTGCTCGACGTGGAGATCGACGCCGAGGGCGCCGCCGAGATCGCCGGCCGCTCCCGCGGCACCCCCCGCATCGCCAACCGTCTGCTGCGCCGGGTGCGCGACTACGCGCAGGTCAAGGCCGACGGGATCGTCACCCGCGACATCGCTGCGGCGGCACTGAAGGTCTACGAGGTGGACGGCCGAGGCCTCGACCGCCTCGACCGCGCGGTCCTGGAGGCACTGCTGAAACTGTTCGGCGGCGGTCCGGTCGGTCTGTCCACCCTCGCCGTCGCGGTGGGGGAGGAGCGCGAGACCGTGGAGGAGGTCGCCGAGCCGTTCCTCGTCAGGGAGGGCCTGCTCGCCCGCACACCGCGGGGGAGGGTGGCCACCCCGGCCGCGTGGACGCACCTCGGTCTCACGCCGACCCGCCCCCAGGCCCTGGGCGGCGGGCAGCCGGACCTGTTCGGTACATGATGCGTGGGGTCACGGCGGGGACATTGGCCGGGTGAGGAACCCAGGTGCCATGCTGAGCGTTGTTCCATGCACGCGGACTCGCTTAGACTCCGCCGATGCCGCCGTTGTCGGCAGCACACAACCCCCATCCATCAGGCCGCTCAACCATCGCGGTCGTTTGAAGGAAGTTCCGACCCGTGAGTCCTGTGACCCTCCTCCCGTTCATCGTGCTCATCGGGGCCATGTTCCTGATGACCCGGTCGGCCAAGAAGAAGCAGCAGCAAGCGGCCGACATGCGTAACCAACTGCAGCCCGGCAGCGGTGTCCGCACCATCGGGGGCATGTACGCGACGGTCAAGGAGGTCAATGACGACACGATCCTCCTCGATGCGGGGCCGGGCGTGGAACTGCTCTTCGCGAAGAACGCGATCGGCGCCGTCCTGACCGACGACGAGTACAACCGCATCGTCCACGGCGTCGAGCACGACCTGAAGTCGGACTCCGACATCGTCCCGGACGACGCCTCCTCCCTCACCGAGTCCGCCGAGACCGACGGCTCCGCCGACGAAGCTGCCGCCGCCTCCGACGAGAAGGCCGTCGACCTCGGCAAGAAGGACGGACCCGACGAGGTCCGGGAGAAGGCCGCCGAGACCGAGCAGGCCGAGGCCGACGCAGAGCCGAAGAAGACCGACGGCGACTCCGACGCGAAGAAGTAGCCACGTCCCCGGCGCACACGGGTCGCACCCGTACGCGCCGGGGCGTGCGTATCTCGCCAGGGGATCCCGACACCATGTCATGGCCGCGGCCGCGCTGACCCGGCGCGAGGCGGCCCGAGAGGGAGTACGAGAAGGTGGCAGCACCTAAGAAGGGCCGGAGCGCGAGTGCCCAGAGCAAACCATGGCGCTCGCTGGCCCTGATCCTGATCGCCATCGTGGGGCTCACCGGAGGCATGTTCGCCTCCGGTCACACCACTCCGCGTCTCGGCATCGACCTTGCCGGCGGTACCAGCATCACGCTGGAGGCAAAGGGCGACCAGGGATCCGCGATCAACAAGGCCAACATGGACACCGCGGTCGACATCATGAACCGCCGTGTCAACGGGCTGGGCGTCTCCGAGGCGGAGGTGCAGACCCAGGGCGACCGCAACATCATCGTCAACATCCCCAAGGGCACCAACTCCGAGGAAGCCCAACAGCAGGTGGGCACCACCGCCAAGCTGTACTTCCGTCCGGTCCTGGCCCAGGAGGCCACGGGTCCCGCCGCTGCCACCCCCTCGCCGAGCACGTCCGCGAGCGGCGGCTCGAGCGCCTCGCCCAGCTCGTCCGCGAGCCCTTCGGCGAGCGCCTCCGGCACCGGTGAGAAGGCGACCTCCTCGACGTCCCCGTCGGCCTCGGCCACCTCGCAGGGCCGTGCCGTCACCGACGGCCTGAAGGCCGACGCCACCCCGTCGGCCTCCGCCGGCGCCAAGGCGGGCTCCTCCCCGAGCCCCTCGGCCCCGGCGAGCGGCGGCGCCTCCACCGGCGCGGACGCCGCGCTGCAGGCCAAGTTCGCGAGCCTGGACTGCTCCGACCAGACCGTCCGCACCAAGGCCGGCGAGGGCGCCAAGCCCGGCGTCGCGACCGTGGCCTGCGGCGAGGTCGACAAGGTCTGGTACAAGTACCTCCTCGGCCCGGCGGCCGTCGACGGCACCGACGTCAAGAAGGCGCAGGCCGTCTTCGACACGCAGGGTGCGGCCGGCTGGCAGGTCAACATGAACTTCACCGGCAAGGGCTCCAAGAAGTTCGCCACGATCACGGGTCAGCTCGCGCAGAACCAGCAGCCGCAGAACGAGTTCGCCATCGTGCTCGACGGCGACGTCGTCTCCAGCCCGTTCGTGCAGAGCGCGATCACCGGCGGCCAGGCCCAGATCTCCGGCAGCTTCCGGCAGGAGGAGGCCCAGAGCCTCGCCAACATGCTGTCGTACGGCGCGCTCCCGCTGTCCTTCAAGACGCAGAGCGTCACCACGGTGACCGCGGCCCTCGGCGGTGACCAGCTGCACGCCGGTCTGCTCGCGGGCGCCATCGGTCTCGCCCTGGTCGTCCTGTACCTGGTGGCCTACTACCGCGGTCTGTCGCTCATCGCGATGGCCTCGCTGCTGGTCTCCGCGGCGCTCACCTACGTGATCATGGCGCTGCTCGGTCCGGCCATCAACTTCGCGCTGAATCTGCCGGCCGTCTGCGGCGCCATCGTCGCCATCGGCATCACTGCGGACTCGTTCATCGTGTACTTCGAACGGGTCCGGGACGAGATCCGCGAGGGCCGCACCCTGCGCCCCGCGGTCGAGCGTGCCTGGCCGCGCGCCCGGCGCACCATCCTGGTCTCCGACTTCGTGTCGTTCCTGGCCGCCGCGGTGCTCTTCATCGTCACGGTCGGCAAGGTCCAGGGTTTCGCGTTCACGCTCGGTCTGACCACCGTCCTCGACGTGGTCGTGGTCTTCTTCTTCACCAAGCCGCTGATGACGCTCATCGCCCGGCGGAAGTTCTTCGCGAGCGGCCACAAGTGGTCCGGCCTCGACCCGAAGAGCCTGGGAGCCAAACCGCCGATCCGCCGCACCCGCCGTCCCTCCGGTCCTGGCGCCGGCCCCGTCGAGACGAAGGAGGCGTGAGCGATGTCGAAACTCGGCAATCTCGGCGCCCGACTGCACCGTGGCGAGGTCAGCTATGACTTCATCGGCCACCGCAAGCTCTGGTACGGCATCTCGATCCTGATCACCATCACGGCCATCCTCGGCCTGGCGGTGCGCGGCCTGAACATGGGCATCGACTTCCAGGGCGGCGCCGTCTTCACCACCGAGAAGACCAGCGTCTCCGTCTCCCAGGCCGAGGAGTTCGCCAAGGACGCCTCCGGCCACGACGCGGTCGTGCAGAAGCTGGGCAACGGCACGCTGCGCATCCAGATCGCCGGCATGGACATCCAGGAGTCCAACAAGATCAAGAACGATCTCGCCACGGACCTCGAGGCCGACCCGGAGACGATCACCGCCGAACTGGTCGGTCCCAGCTGGGGCGACCAGATCGCCAACAAGGCCTGGCAGGGCCTGGCGATCTTCATGGTGCTGGTCGTGATCTACCTGGCGATCGCCTTCGAGTGGCGCATGGCCATCGCGGCCCTCGTCGCCCTGATCCACGACATCACCATCACGGTCGGCATCTACGCCCTCGTCGGTTTCGAGGTCACGCCAGGCACGGTGATCGGTCTGCTGACGATCCTCGGCTACTCGCTGTACGACACGGTCGTCGTCTTCGACTCCCTCAAGGAGCAGACGAAGGACCTCACCAAGCAGACCCGCTTCACCTACAGCGAGATCGCCAACCGCTCGATCAACGGCACCCTGGTCCGCTCCATCAACACCACGGTCGTCGCGCTGCTGCCGGTGGCCGGTCTGCTGTTCATCGGCGGCGGCGTCCTCGGCGCGGGCACCCTCAACGACATCTCGCTGTCGCTGTTCGTCGGTCTCGCGGCCGGCGCCTACTCCTCGATCTTCATCGCCACGCCGCTCGTCGCCGACCTCAAGGAGCGCGAGCCGCAGATCAAGGCGCTGCGCAAGCGCGTCCTGGCCAAGCGTGCCCAGGGCGCCACCGAGGAGGCGCCGGCGCAGACCCGCGGCGCCGACGTCTACGACGACGAGCCGGAGGACGCCGCGCCGGCGGTCGTCGGCCCGCGCAACCAGCCCGCGTCCCGTGGCCGGGGCCGCGGCCGTCCCTCGGGGAAGCGCCGGTGACCGAGATCAAGGACCTGCTGCTCAGTCGCATCCGTGACGTGGCCGACTACCCGGAGCCGGGCGTGATGTTCAAGGACATCACCCCGCTCCTGGCGGACCCGGCGGCGTTCACCGCGCTCACCGACGCCTTCGCCGAGATCGCCGAACGCACCGGAGCCACCAAGATCGTCGGTCTGGAGGCCCGGGGCTTCATCCTGGGCGCCCCGGTCGCCGTCCGCGCCGGGCTCGGCTTCATCCCGGTGCGCAAGGCGGGCAAGCTCCCCGGAGCGACCCTCGGCCAGGCCTACGACCTGGAGTACGGCTCGGCCGAGATCGAGGTGCACGCGGAGGACCTGACCGCCGCAGACCGCGTGCTGATCGTCGACGACGTGCTCGCCACCGGCGGCACCGCCGAGGCCTCGATCCAGCTCATCCACCGTGCGGGCGCCGACGTCGCGGGCGTGGCCGTGCTGATGGAGCTGGGCTTCCTCAACGGCCGGCCCCGGCTCGAGGCGGCGCTCCGCGGAGCTCCCCTGGAGTCCCTGCTGACGATCTGAGAAGCGCCGTTCCACGCGTGGGCGGGCCCGGAGGAATCCGGTGCCCGCCCCTTGCGTTCCGCCGGCGGACAGCCCTCTCACCGGCCTGAAGGCGATCCTGGGGCCCGGGATGGCTACGATGGGTTCTCCGGAGCCTGACCGGGGACCCGGATCGCGCACGAGGAGTCCTCTTGCCAGACGAGGCCCAGCACCTGACCGCCGCCAAGCCCGAGTCCGCCTCGGGCCCCGCGGCCACGCCCGCGTCGCACGCGAAGGACGACGGCCGCGGGCCGGTCGAGCACGACCGTTCCGCGCCTGTCGACAGGCCGGCCGAGCCGCCCCGCCCCAAGCCGGCCCCGCCCGAGCCCGCCGCGGCCGCGCCCGCCGGCCGCCCGGCCGCCGCGCAGCCGCCCGCCCGCTCCGGCTCCTCCAACCGCGTCCGCGCCCGCCTCGCCCGTCTCGGCGTCCAGCGCACGAACCCCTACAACCCGGTCCTGGAACCGCTGCTGCGGATAGTGCGCAGCAACGACCCCAAGATCGAGACGTCGACGCTGCGCCAGATCGAGAAGTCCTACCAGGTCGCGGAGCGCTGGCACCGCGGTCAGAAGCGCAAGAGCGGCGACCCGTACATCACCCACCCCCTCGCCGTGACGACGATCCTCGCCGAGCTGGGCATGGATCCGGCGACCCTGATGGCGGGCCTGCTGCACGACACCGTCGAGGACACCGAGTACGGCCTGGAGGACCTGCGCCGCGACTTCGGCGACCAGGTCGCCCTGCTGGTCGACGGCGTCACCAAGCTGGACAAGGTCAAGTTCGGCGAGGCGGCGCAGGCCGAGACCGTGCGCAAGATGGTCGTCGCCATGGCCAAGGACCCGCGCGTCCTGGTCATCAAGCTCGCCGACCGCCTGCACAACATGCGCACCATGCGCTACCTCAAGCGCGAGAAGCAGGAGAAGAAGGCGCGCGAGACCCTCGAGATCTACGCGCCGCTCGCCCACCGCCTGGGCATGAACACCATCAAGTGGGAACTGGAGGACCTCGCCTTCGCGATCCTCTACCCCAAGATGTACGACGAGATCGTCCGGCTGGTGGCCGAGCGGGCACCGAAGCGGGACGAGTACCTGGCCATAGTGACCGACGAGGTCCAGGCCGACCTGCGCGCCGCCCGCATCAAGGCGACCGTCACCGGCCGCCCGAAGCACTACTACAGCGTCTACCAGAAGATGATCGTCCGCGGCCGCGACTTCGCGGAGATCTACGACCTGGTGGGCATCCGCGTCCTCGTGGACACCGTCCGCGACTGCTACGCCGCCCTCGGCACCGTGCACGCGCGATGGAACCCGGTCCCCGGCCGGTTCAAGGACTACATCGCGATGCCCAAGTTCAACATGTACCAGTCGCTGCACACCACGGTCATCGGCCCCAACGGCAAGCCGGTCGAACTGCAGATCCGCACGTTCGACATGCACCGCCGCGCCGAGTACGGCATCGCCGCGCACTGGAAGTACAAGCAGGAGGCCGTCGCCGGCGCCTCCAAGGTGCGCTCGGACCAGCCGAGGACCACCGGCAAGGACGACCACCTCAACGACATGGCCTGGCTGCGCCAGCTCCTCGACTGGCAGAAGGAGACCGAGGACCCCGGCGAGTTCCTGGAGTCCCTGCGCTTCGACCTGTCGCGCAACGAGGTCTTCGTGTTCACCCCCAAGGGCGACGTCATAGCGCTGCCGGCAGGTGCCACGCCGGTGGACTTCTCCTACGCGGTGCACACCGAGGTGGGCCACCGCACCATAGGAGCCCGGGTCAACGGGCGCCTGGTGCCGCTGGAGTCGACCCTGGACAACGGCGACCTGGTGGAGGTCTTCACCTCCAAGGCGGCCGGGGCCGGGCCGTCCCGGGACTGGCTGAACTTCGTCAAGTCGCCGCGGGCCCGCAACAAGATCCGGGCGTGGTTCTCCAAGGAGCGCCGCGACGAGGCGATCGAGCAGGGCAAGGACGCCATCGTCCGCGCGATGCGCAAGCAGAACCTGCCGATCCAGCGCATCCTCACCGGCGACTCGCTGGTGACGCTCGCCCACGAGATGCGCTACTCGGACATCTCCGCGCTGTACGCGGCGATCGGCGAGGGCCACGTCTCCGCGCAGAACATCGTGCAGAAGCTGGTCCAGGCGCTCGGCGGCGAGGAGGCGGCCAGCGAGGAGATCGACGAGACGGTCCCGCCGTCGCGCAGCCGCAGCCGCAAGCGGCGCAGCAACCAGGACCCGGGCGTGGTCGTCAAGGGCGTCGACGACGTGTGGGTCAAGCTGGCCCGCTGCTGCACCCCCGTCCCCGGCGACCCGATCATCGGTTTCGTCACGCGCGGCAGCGGCGTATCGGTTCACCGCAGCGACTGCGTCAACGTCGAGTCCCTGTCCCGGGAGCCGGAGCGCATTCTCGACGTCGAGTGGGCGCCGACGCAGTCCTCGGTCTTCCTGGTCGCCATCCAGGTCGAGGCCCTGGACCGCTCCCGCCTCCTCTCGGACGTCACGCGCGTCCTGTCCGACCAGCACGTGAACATCCTCTCCGCGGCCGTGCAGACGTCCCGGGACCGGGTGGCCACCTCCCGCTTCACCTTCGAGATGGGCGACCCCAAGCACCTGGGTCACGTCCTGAAGGCCGTACGCGGGGTCGAGGGCGTCTACGACGTCTACCGGGTGACATCGGCCCGCCGGCCGTAGCCGGAGCGCGCGAGAGGCCCCCGTACGCGATGCACGGGGGCCTCTTCGTCGTCCGGTTCGGGCGGGGATCAGCCGCCGAACTCGTGCAGGCCCTTCAGAGCCTGGTCCAGCAGCGCCTGGCGGCCCTCCAGCTCCCGCTCCAGCTTGTCGGCCTTCGCGGTGTTGCCCTGGGCACGCGCCTGCTCGATCTGCGCCTTCAGCTTGTCCACGGCGCCCTGGAGCTGACCGGTCAGACCCTCGGCACGCGCACGCGCCTCCGGGTTCGTCCGGCGCCACTCGGCCTCCTCGGACTCCTGGATGGCCCGCTCCACCGCGTGCATCCGGCCCTCGATCTTCGGCCGGGCGTCCCGCGGCACGTGACCGATGGCCTCCCAGCGCTCGTTGATCGAACGGAACGAGGCGCGCGCCGCCTTCAGGTCGCCGATCGGCAGCAGCTTCTCGGCCTCCTCGGCCAGCTCCTCCTTGAGCTTCAGGTTCTCCGTCTGCTCCGCGTCCCGCTCGGCGAACACCGAGCTGCGGGCGGCGAAGAAGACGTCCTGGGCGCCGCGGAAGCGGTTCCACAGGTCGTCCTCGTGCTCGCGCTGGGCGCGGCCCGCGGCCTTCCAGTCCGCCATCAGCTCGCGGTAGCGCGCCGCCGTCGGACCCCAGTCCGTCGAACCGGACAGCGCCTCGGCCTCGGAGACCAGCCGCTCCTTGGTGCGGCGGGCCTCCTCGCGCTGGGCGTCCAGCTGCGCGAAGTGCGCCTTGCGGCGCTTGGAGAACGCCGAGCGCGCGTGCGAGAACCGGTGCCACAGCTCGTCGTCCGACTTGCGGTCCAGCCGCGGCAGACCCTTCCAGGTGTCCACCAGCGCCCGCAGGCGTTCACCGGCGGCCCGCCACTGGTCCGACTGCGCCAGCTGCTCCGCCTCGGTGACCAGGTCCTCCTTGGCCTTGCGGGCCTCGTCGGACTGCTTCGCGCGCTGCTGCTTGCGCTCCTCGCGCCGCGACTCGACGGTCGCCACCAGCTTGTCCAGCCGGTCCCGCAGCGCCTGGAGATCACCGACCGCGTGGTGCGCGTCGACCTGCTCGCGGATGTGGTCGATCGCGACCTGGGCGTCCTTGGCCGACAGGTCGGTGGTCTGCACTCGCTTCTCGAGGAGGCCGATCTCGACAACCAGGCCCTCGTACTTGCGCTCGAAGTAGGCCAGCGCCTCCTCGGGGGAGCCTGCCTGCCAGGAACCGACCACCTGCTCGCCGTCGGCCGTACGCACGTACACGGTCCCCGTCTCGTCGACGCGGCCCCACGGGTCGCTGCTCACAGCGCCTCCTCCACATGATGCCTCCGAGGGGCTTCGGCGCCCCTGGGCATCGTCCACAGTTTCGTCACGGCCAACATAGGCGACCGGCGGGCCGCCTGTCCGCATCCAGCGCGAGCGAAATTGCGCAGTTGACCGCCCCTTGTCGCCGACTCGTCGTCGGGCTGTCGTCAGGACTTCGTGACCGTCGCCTTGTCGATCACGACCGTCGCGTTCGGGGCGCCGTCACCGGCACCGGTGTTCTCGCCCGCGGCGGCGATCTTCTGCAGAACCTTCATGCCGTCGGCCGACACCGTGCCGAACGGCGTGTAGCTCGGCGGCAGCTGACTGTCCTGGTAGACGAGGAAGAACTGGCTGCCGCCGGTGTGCGCCTGGCCGGTGTTGGCCATCGCGACCGTGCCCGCCGGGTAGACGTTGGCCTTGAGGCTGGAGTCCTTCAGGTTCTCGTCCGGGATCGTGTAGCCGGGACCGCCGCTGCCGCTGCCCGTCGGGTCGCCGCACTGCAGCACGTAGATGCCGTTGGTGGTGAGGCGGTGGCACTTGGTGTGGTCGAAGTAGCCCTTGCCGGCGAGGAAGCTGAACGAGTTCACCGTGTGCGGCGCGGCCTTCGCCTTGAGCGCTATGTCGATGTCCCCGCAGGTCGTCGCCAGCGTCATGGTGTACTTGGCCGACTTGTCGATGGTGACCGCCGGCTCCTTCTTCCAGGTCTGCTTCGCGACCGCCCCGGCGGCCGCCTTCTCGCACGGGTCCTTCGCCGCGCTGGGCGACGCGGCCGGCGTCGTCTCCGAGCCGGCGTTCGTCTTGTCGTCGTCCTTGAGCACACCGGTCGTGTACAGCGCCAGGCTGCCGATGACGACCACGCCGAGCACCGACGCGATCACCGAGTTGCGCATGCGCGCCTTGCGTCGCGCGCTCGTGCGCCGCTGCTGCTGCCGCAAGAACTTCTCCCGGGCGAGCTGACGCTTCCGCTGTTCCTGGGTGACCACCGGATGTTCTCCTCATGCGTCTCGTACGTCGACTGGGACGCGTGCGTCTTGTGAGCCGACCGCCTGCGTGTGCCCCGTACCGTATATGGGTTCGCTGAGGAAACGGCAGCGCCGGTAGGCTCTGACCACTGGCGCAGCCGCCCAGAAGCCCACGCGTATCGACACAAACGAAGGACGATCGTGCTCATTGCCGGGTTCCCCGCCGGGGCATGGGGGACGAACTGTTATCTCGTCGCCCCCGCCGCCGGTGAGGAGTGCGTGATCATCGACCCGGGCCACCAGGCGGCCCCAGGCGTCGAGGAAGCGATCCGAAAGCATCGGCTCAAGCCCGTCGCCGTCGTCCTCACCCACGGCCACATCGACCATGTGGCCTCGGTCGTCCCGGTGTGCGGCGCGCACGACGTACCGGCCTGGATCCACCCCGAGGACCGGTACATGATGAGCGACCCCGAGAAGGCGCTCGGCCGCTCCATCGGGATGCCGCTGATGGGCGAGCTGACCGTGGGCGAGCCGGACGACGTCCGTGAGCTGACCGACGGCGCGAAGCTGGATCTGGCGGGTCTGCGGTTCTCCGTCGCGCACGCCCCGGGCCATACCAAGGGGTCGGTGACCTTCCGGATGCCCGAGACGAGCGACGTCCCGTCGGTCTTCTTCTCCGGGGATCTGCTGTTCGCCGGCTCCATCGGACGCACCGACCTGCCCGGCGGTGACATGGCCGAGATGCTCGAATCGCTGGCCCGCGTGTGCCTGCCGCTCGAGGACTCGACCGTGGTGCTGTCCGGCCACGGCCCCCAGACGACCATCGGCCAGGAGCGCGCCGCCAACCCGTATCTGCGGCAGGTGGCGGCCGACGGCCAGGGTGCGGGTTCGAACACCCCTCCCCGACGAGGAATGTGACGAGAGACCTTCCGTGAGTACCTTCCAGGCCCCCAAGGGCACGTACGACCTGATCCCGCCGGACAGCGCCAAGTTCCTCGCCGTCCGCGAGGCCATCGCCGCCCCGCTGCGCAACTCCGGGTACGGCTACATCGAGACGCCCGGCTTCGAGAGCGTGGAACTCTTCGCGCGCGGCGTCGGTGAGTCGACCGACATCGTGACGAAGGAGATGTACGCCTTCGAGACCAAGGGCGGCGACCGGCTCGCGCTGCGGCCCGAAGGCACGGCGTCCGTGCTGCGCGCCGCGCTCGAGGCCAACCTGCACAAGGCGGGCAACCTGCCGGTCAAGCTCTGGTACTCCGGCTCGTACTACCGCTACGAGCGCCCGCAGAAGGGCCGCTACCGCCACTTCTCCCAGGTCGGCGCCGAGGCGATCGGCGCCGAGGACCCGGCGCTGGACGCCGAGCTGATCATCCTGGCCGACCAGGCGTACCGCTCGCTGGGCCTGCGGAACTTCCGCATCCTGCTCAACAGCCTGGGCGACAAGGAGTGCCGGCCGGTGTACCGGGAGGCGCTCCAGAGCTTCCTGCGCGGCCTCGACCTGGACGAGGACACCCTGCGCCGGTCGGAGATCAACCCGCTGCGCGTGTTGGACGACAAGCGGGACTCGGTCCAGAAGCAGCTCGGGGACGCCCCGCTGCTGCGCGACTACCTCTGCGACGCCTGCAAGGCGTACCACGAGGAGGTCCGCGAGCTGATCACGGCGGCGGGCGTCTCCTTCGAGGACGACCCGAAGCTGGTCCGCGGCCTGGACTACTACACCCGTACGACCTTCGAGTTCGTCCACGACGGCCTGGGCTCCCAGTCCGCGGTGGGCGGCGGCGGCCGCTACGACGGTCTGTCGGAGATGATCGGCGGCCCGGCGCTGCCGTCCGTGGGCTGGGCTCTCGGCGTCGACCGCACGGTCCTCGCCCTGGAGGCGGAGGGCGTCGAGCTCGACCTCCCGTCGGCGACCTCCGTCTACGCCGTACCGCTCGGCGAGGAGGCCCGCCGGGTGCTGTTCGCCAAGATCACCGAGTTGCGCAAGCTCGGGGTCGCGGCCGACTTCACCTACGGCGCGAAGGGGCTGAAGGGCGCGATGAAGAACGCCAACCGCAGCGGCGCCCGCTACGCGATCGTCGCGGGCGAACGCGATCTCGCCGAGGGCGTCGTCCAGCTCAAGGACATGGAGTCCGGCGAGCAGACGTCGATCGGCGTGAACGAGATCGTGGCCGAGCTGGAGTCGAGGCTGGGCTAGCGCCGCCGGGTGCCGGGTCGTCCGATCCGGCACCCTTCGTTCGCGTGTGCTGTCCCGCTTCGCCCATCGGCCGAAACCGAACGCTCGGGCGCGGGTGAACGTACTTCCTTATGTCCACCGAACGGTGGAGACATGGTCCCGTGCGGCACAATGGCCCCTGCCCGGAGAAGGTCCAACTCTCAAGTGACGGAATCGGCGTGATGAGCAAGACGACAGTCAAAGACGTCTCCACGGAGTCCGAGCCCGAGCGCGTCGCCGCGAGCGAGCAGCGGACGGAGGGCGGCAGCCGTGCGTTCGCGATCCTGCTGTTGATCACCGGTGCGGCCGGCCTGCTCGCCGCCTGGGTCATCACGATCGACAAGTTCAAGATCCTCGAAGCCAAGGTGGCGGGCACGACCTTCACGCCCAGCTGCAGCATCAGCCCGATCATCAGCTGCGGCAGCGTGATGGAGAGCAAGCAGGCCTCGGCCTTCGGCTTCCCGAACCCGATGCTCGGCCTGGTCGCGTACGGCATCGTGATCTGCGTCGGGATGAGCCTGCTGACCCGCGCCCGCTTCCCCCGCTGGTACTGGCTGACCTTCAACTTCGGCACGCTCTTCGGCGTGGCGTTCTGCAGTTGGCTGCAGTACCAGTCCCTGTACAAGATCAACGCCCTGTGCCTGTGGTGCTCGCTGGCCTGGGTCGCGACGATCGTCATGTTCTGGTACGTCACCTCGTTCAACGTGCGCAACGGCTTCCTGCCCGCGCCGGGCTGGCTGAAGCGGTTCTTCGGCGAGTTCACCTGGGTCCTGCCGCTCACCCACGTCGGCATCATCGCCATGCTGATCCTGACCCGCTGGGGCGCCGACCTCTGGGCCTGAGCCCGGTTCCGGACCGGACGGCGGCGCGAGGGCCGGGCACCGGCCAGGACGGCTGACGGGACGCCGCACAGGACTCCGGACAGGACTGTCAGACCCCTGACGTAGGCTCCGACGTGTGGAGCCCGACCTGTTCACCGCCGCAGCGGAAGACCGCCAGGAGAAGGACCCCGCAGGGAGCCCCCTGGCGGTCCGAATGCGCCCGCGCACCCTCGACGAGGTGGTGGGCCAGCATCACCTGCTCAAGCCCGGCTCGCCCCTGCGCCGCCTGGTCGGCGAGGGCGCCAAGGGCCCGGCCGGCCCCTCCTCGGTGATCCTCTGGGGGCCGCCCGGCACCGGGAAGACGACCCTGGCGTACGTCGTCTCCAAGGCCACCGACAAGCGGTTCGTCGAGCTGTCCGCCATCACCGCGGGCGTCAAGGAGGTCCGGGCGGTCATCGACGGCGCCCGTCGCGCCATCGGCGGCTTCGGCAAGGAGACCGTCCTCTTCCTCGACGAGATCCACCGCTTCAGCAAGGCCCAGCAGGACTCCCTCCTCCCGGCCGTCGAGAACCGCTGGGTGACGCTGATCGCGGCGACCACCGAGAACCCGTACTTCTCGGTCATCTCGCCGCTCCTCTCCCGCTCCCTGCTGCTGACCCTCGAACCCCTCACGGACGACGACCTCCGCGGCCTCGTCCGGCGCGCCCTGACCGACGAGCGCGGCCTCAAGGACGCCGTCACCCTCCCCGAGGACACCGAGGACCACCTGCTGCGCATCGCCGGCGGCGACGCCCGGCGCGCCCTGACCGCGCTGGAGGCCGCCGCCGGCGCCGCCCTCGACCAGGACGAGACCGAGATCAGCCTCCGGACGCTGGAGCAGACGGTCGACCGTGCGGCGGTGAAGTACGACCGCGACGGCGACCAGCACTACGACGTCGCCAGTGCCCTGATCAAGTCCATCAGGGGCTCGGACGTCGACGCCGCCCTGCACTACCTGGCCCGCATGATCGAGGCCGGCGAGGATCCCCGCTTCATCGCGCGCCGCCTGATGATCTCCGCCAGCGAGGACATCGGCCTCGCCGACCCCAACGCCCTGCCGATCGCGGTCGCCGCCGCCCAGGCCGTCGCCATGATCGGCTTCCCCGAGGCTGCCCTCACCCTCAGCCACGCCACCATCGCCCTCGCCCTGGCCCCCAAGTCCAACGCCGCGACGACCGCGATCGGGGCCGCGCTGGACGACGTCCGCAAGGGACTGGCCGGGCCGGTCCCGCCGCACCTGCGGGACGGGCACTACAAGGGCGCCGCCAAGCTGGGCCACGCCCAGGGCTACGTGTATCCGCACGACCTGCCCGAGGGCATCGCAGCCCAGCAGTACGCCCCGGACGCCATCCACGGCCGTGAGTACTACGCGCCCACCCGGCACGGCGCCGAGGCCCGCTACGCGGACGCGGTCGAGTGGACCAGACAGCACCTCGGTCGCAAGGGGTCGTGAGCACCCTGTAGACTCGCCCGAAGTGCTGCGTCCCGTGTCCGGCCCCAGGCCGGTTCACCAGAACGGGACATCCAGCCGGAGACCCGGCCTTCGGGCAGGGGTCTCCAGGAGCGTCGCGCACCGTCGAACGGTGTCGCGGGCAGCCCACCACCATCCGGAACTCCGGGACAGGTCGGTGGGCCACTCGCGTGCTGCACGTTGTGCCCAGACCAGGGAGCGGCTGCCCGGCCCGTCCGCAAGGACGGAGAACGGGTTTCCCCGGCTGCGGATGCGACCTCCCTTAACCCTGGTGAGCCGTATTCAGGAAAGAGACAAAGACAGTGGCGAATCAGTCCCGCCCCAAGGTCAAGAAGTCGCGTGCCCTCGGCATCGCGCTGACCCCGAAGGCCGTCAAGTACTTCGAGGCCCGCCCCTACCCGCCGGGCGAGCACGGCCGTGGCCGCAAGCAGAACTCGGACTACAAGGTCCGTCTGCTCGAGAAGCAGCGTCTGCGCGCGCAGTACGACGTGTCCGAGCGCCAGCTCGTCCGCGCCTACGAGCGTGCCTCGAAGGTCCAGGGCAAGACCGGTGAGGCCCTGATCATCGAGCTCGAGCGTCGTCTCGACGCGCTGGTCCTGCGTTCGGGCATCGCCCGCACGATCTACCAGGCCCGCCAGATGGTCGTCCACGGCCACATCGAGGTCAACGGTCAGAAGGTCGACAAGCCGTCCTTCCGCGTCCGTCCCGACGACGTCGTGATGGTCCGCGAGCGCAGCCGCGAGAAGACCCTCTTCTCCATCGCCCGTGAGGGTGGCTTCGCCCCCGAGGGTGAGACCCCGCGCTACCTCCAGGTGAACCTCAAGGCCCTGGCGTTCCGCCTGGACCGTGAGCCGAACCGCAAGGAGATCCCGGTGATCTGCGACGAGCAGCTCGTCGTCGAGTACTACGCCCGCTGATCCTCTCCCGGATCGGTCTGCGGCGGTCGTAGGACTTCTGCGCCCCGGCCCGTCGTCTCCCTGCCCCTCGGGGCGGGCGGGGCGGCGGGCCTTCGCGTACCCCTAATCCGGTACGGACCGGCGGCGTCGGCGCGATAGGCTCGCCTCCAGAGAAGCTGCAGAGACAGCTGTCCGTCAGCACAGGGAGCGGGTGCGCAGTGTCCGGTGGAGAGGTGGCCGGCATCCTGGTGGCCGTGTTCTGGGCGATCCTGGTGTCCTTCCTCGCCGTCGCGCTGGCGAGGCTGGCCCAGACGCTCAGGGCGACCACCAAGCTCGTCGCGGACGTGACCGAGCAGGCCGTCCCGCTGCTGGCCGACGCCTCCACGGCGGTGCGCTCGGCGCAGACCCAGATCGACAGGGTCGACGCGATCGCCACCGACGTCCAGGAAGTCACGTCGAACGCCTCGGCGCTGTCCACCACGGTCGCCTCCACCTTCGGCGGCCCCCTGGTGAAGGTCGCCGCCTTCGGCTACGGCGTCCGGCGGGCCCTCGGCGGCCGCCAGGACGACGTACCCGCCGGGGACCCCCGACGTACCGTGATCGTGGGCCGGACGATCTCCCGGCGGGAGAAGCGCAAGCCCCGTGGAAAGAGGGACTGAGAGCCAGCGATGTTCCGCCGCACCTTCTGGTTCAGTACGGGCGTCGCCGCCGGTGTCTGGGCCACCACCAAGGTCAACCGCAAGCTGAAGCAGCTGACCCCCGAGAGCCTTGCCGCGACCGCGGCCAACAAGGCGCTCGAGACGGGAGCACGCCTCAAGGACCGCGCGGTGGGCTTCGCGCTCGACGTCCGCGACAACATGGCGCAACGGGAGGCCGAGTTGGGGGAGGCGCTGGGGATCCGCGAGAACCCCGAACTCCCCGCACCCCGGCGGTACCCCGCCATCGAGAACAACCGCAGCACCCCCCGACACGTCGAGCACCTCGACGACACGACGTACTCGCAGAAGAAGAACCCGTACAACCGGAATGAGGACCACTGATGGAGTCGGCCGAGATTCGCCGCCGCTGGCTGAGCTTCTTCGAGGAGCGCGGGCACACCGTCGTCCCTTCGGCGTCGCTCATCGCGGACGACCCGACTCTGCTCCTCGTCCCCGCCGGCATGGTGCCGTTCAAGCCCTACTTCCTGGGTGAGGTCAAGCCGCCCTTCCGGCGCGCCACCAGCGTGCAGAAGTGCGTGCGCACGCCCGACATCGAAGAGGTCGGCAAGACCACCCGCCACGGCACGTTCTTCCAGATGTGCGGCAACTTCTCCTTCGGCGACTACTTCAAGGAAGGCGCCGTCAAGTACGCCTGGGAGCTGCTCACCACGCCCCAGGACAAGGGCGGTTACGGCCTCGACCCCGAGCGTCTGTGGATCACCGTCTACAAGGACGACGACGAGGCCGAGCGCATCTGGCACGACGTCGTCGGCGTGCCCAAGGAGCGCATCCAGCGCCTCGGCATGAAGGACAACTACTGGTCCATGGGCGTCCCCGGCCCCTGCGGACCGTGTTCCGAGATCAACTACGACCGCGGCCCCGAGTTCGGCGTCGAGGGCGGCCCCGCCGTCAACGACGAGCGGTACGTGGAGATCTGGAACCTCGTCTTCATGCAGTACGAGCGCGGCGAGGGCATCGGCAAGGACAACTTCGAGATCCTGGGCGACCTGCCGAGCAGGAACATCGACACGGGCCTCGGCATGGAGCGGCTCGCCATGATTCTGCAGGGCGTGCAGAACATGTACGAGATCGACACCTCCATGGCCGTCATCAAGAAGGCCACCGAGCTGACCGGCGTCGAGTACGGCCGGGCCCATGAATCCGACGTCTCCCTGCGCGTGGTCACCGACCACATGCGCACGTCCGTGATGCTCATCGGCGACGGCGTCACCCCCGGCAACGAGGGCCGCGGGTACGTCCTGCGCCGCATCATGCGCCGCGCCATCCGCAACATGCGCCTCCTCGGCGCCACCGGCCCGGTCGTCAAGGACCTCATCGACACGGTCATCGAGATGATGGGCCAGCAGTACCCGGAGCTGGTCACCGACCGCGAGCGCATCGAGAAGGTCGCCCTCGCCGAGGAGAACGCCTTCCTCAAGACGCTCAAGGCCGGCACCAACATCCTCGACACCGCCGTCTCCGACACCAAGGCCTCCGGCGGCACGGTCCTCGCCGGCGACAAGGCCTTCCTGCTCCACGACACCTGGGGCTTCCCGATCGACCTCACCCTGGAGATGGCCGCCGAGCAGGGGCTGTCCGTGGACGAGGACGGCTTCCGCCGCCTGATGAAGGAACAGCGGGAGCGCGCCAAGGCCGACGCCCAGGCCAAGAAGACCGGTCACGCCGGGGTCGGCGCCTACCGCGAGATCGCCGACCAGGCCGGCGAGACCGACTTCATCGGCTACTCGGACACCGAGGGCGAGTCCACCATCGTCGGCATCCTTGTCGACGGTGTGTCCTCGCCCGCCGCCATCGAGGGCGACGAGGTCGAGATCGTCCTCGACCGCACCCCGTTCTACGCCGAGGGCGGCGGCCAGATCGGCGACACCGGCCGGATCAAGGTCGACACCGGCGCCGTCATCGAGATCCGCGACTGCCAGAAGCCGGTTCCGGGGGTCTACGTCCACAAGGGCGTCGTCCAGGTCGGCGAGGTCACCGTCGGCGCCACGGCCCAGGCCTCGATCGACTCCCGTCGGCGCACGGCCATCGCCCGCGCCCACTCGGCCACCCACCTCACCCACCAGGCCCTGCGCGACGCCCTCGGCCCGACGGCCGCCCAGGCCGGTTCCGAGAACCAGCCCGGCCGTTTCCGCTTCGACTTCGGCTCCCCGTCCGCCGTTCCGACGGCCGTGATGACCGACGTCGAGCAGAAGATCAACGAGGTGCTCGCCCGCGAACTGGACGTCCAGGCCGAGGTCATGGGCATCGACGAGGCCAAGAAGCAGGGCGCCATCGCCGAGTTCGGCGAGAAGTACGGCGAGCGCGTCCGCGTCGTCACCATCGGCGACTTCTCCAAGGAGCTGTGCGGCGGCACGCATGTGCACAACACCGCCCAGCTCGGCCTGGTGAAGCTGCTCGGCGAGTCCTCCATCGGTTCCGGCGTGCGCCGTATCGAGGCCCTCGTCGGCGTCGACGCCTACAACTTCCTGGCCCGTGAGCACACGGTCGTCGCCCAGCTCCAGGAGCTGATCAAGGGCCGTCCGGAGGAGCTTCCGGAGAAGGTCTCCGCCATGCTCGGCAAGCTGAAGGACGCCGAGAAGGAGATCGAGAAGTTCCGCGCGGAGAAGGTCCTGCAGGCCGCCGCCGGTCTCGTCGAGTCGGCCAAGGACGTGCACGGCGTCGCTCTCGTCACCGGCCAGGTCCCGGACGGCACCACGCCGGACGACCTGCGCAGGCTGGTCCTCGACGTGCGCGGCCGCATCCAGGGCGGCCGGGCCGCCGTGGTCGCCCTGTTCACGGTCAACAACGGCAAGCCGCTGACGGTCATCGCCACCAACGAGGCCGCCCGCGAGCGTGGTCTCAAGGCCGGTGACCTGGTCCGCGCCGCCGCCAAGACCCTCGGCGGCGGCGGTGGCGGCAAGCCGGACGTCGCCCAGGGCGGTGGCCAGAACCCGGCCGCCGTCGGTGACGCCGTCGACGCCGTCGAGCGGCTCGTGGCGGAAACGGCCAAGTGAGCGATCCGATGCGCAAGGGCCGTCGACTCGCGATCGATGTCGGGGACGCCCGGATCGGGGTCGCCTCGTGCGACCCCGACGGGATCCTCGCCACTCCGGTGGAGACGGTCCCCGGCCGGGACCTCCCGGCGGCTCACCGCCGGCTGAGGCAGCTCGTCGACGAGTACGAGCCGATCGAGGTCGTCGTCGGCCTCCCTCGCTCCCTCAAGGGGGGCGAGGGCCCCGCCGCGGTGAAGGTGCGTGGTTTCGCCCAGGAGCTGGCCAAGGGCATCGCGCCCGTCCCCGTCCGTCTGGTCGACGAGCGGATGACGACCGTGACGGCCAGTCAGGGACTGCGCGCCTCAGGGGTGAAGGCGAAGAAGGGCCGCTCGGTGATCGACCAGGCAGCCGCTGTGATCATCCTTCAACAGGCGCTGGAATCCGAACGAGTGTCAGGTAAACAACCGGGCGAGGGCGTCGAAGTGGTCATCTGATCGCGATACGGTAACGTTCCGCGCGATGCGGTGGTGTTCGAACAGTCGCCGCACAGAGAGAGGCGGAACGGTGACGGGCCCGGCGAAGGCCGAGTGATCGCCGCCTCGCGGCTCTAGGGGATCGATGACTGAGTATGGCCGGGGCCCAGGCTCCGAACCGTGGCATCCGGAGGACCCGTTGTACGGGGACGGCGGATGGGAAGGGCAGCAGGCCCACACGGGTCATCAGCCTGCCTACGGCGGCCAGCAGCAGCATCACTACCCGCAGCAGCAGGCGCAGCAGTCGGAGTACGGCGACTGGAACCAGGGCCAGGCGCAGCAGTACGACCAGCAGCAGTACGACCCGCAGTACCAGGACGACCCGCAGTACCAGGGCTACGGCCAGCAGCAGTACGTCGACCAGGGTCAGCAGCAGTACGCCCACCAGAACCAGCACGGGTACCACGAGGGATACCAGGAGGGCGGCTGGGACGGCACGGGCACCCATGCCCACGTCCCCTACGCGGCCGATCCCGGAGACCCCTACGGCCAGCAGGCCGCCGCCTACGGCGCCGAGCAGCCCGACCTCTACGGCACCCCCGACGCGTATCCGCCGCCGGAGCCGCCCGCCCGGCGGTACGCCGAGCCCGAGCCCGAACCGGCGCCCGAGGCCGCGCCGGAAGCGGAAGCCGAGCAGAGGACCGACTGGGATCCGGGGCCCGACCAGGGTGAGCACGCCTTCTTCGCGGGCGGCGGCGCCGACGACGACGAGGACGACGACGAGCCGGACCGCGGGAGCCGCCGCAGCCGCGGAGGCAAGGGCGCGAAGGGCGGGAAGAGCAAGAAGGGCCGCAGCGGCTGCGCCTGTCTCGTGGTCGTGCTGGTGTTCGGCGGCGGCGTCGCAGGCATCGGCTACTTCGGCTACGACTACTACAAGAATCGTTACGGCTCCGCTCCGGACTACGCGGGCGCGGGCACGGGCGCGAGCGTGAGCGTCGAGGTGCCCAAGGGCTCCGGCGGCGCCGAGATCGGCCGACTGCTGAAGAACGCCGGCGTGGTCAAGAGCGTCGACGCGTTCGTGTCGGCGTTCACGAACAATCCGGACGCCGGCAGCATCCAGGCGGGCGCGTACATCCTGAAGAAGCAGATGTCCGCGAAGAGCGCCGTGGAGATGATGCTCGACCCGAAGAGCCAGGCCAACGTGGTGGTGACGCCGGGGCAGCGGAACGTCGCGGTGTACAAGAAGATCGACACGAAACTGGGTCTTTCCGCGGGTACCACCAGGAACGTCGCGGAAAAGCAGTACAAAACCCTCGGGTTGCCCGCCTGGGCGAACGACAACAAGGACATCAAGGACCCGTTGGAAGGCTTCCTCTTCCCGGGCACGTACGGCGCGGCCAAGGGCATGAAGCCGGAGACGGTCCTGAAGGCGATGGTCGCCCACGCCAACGACGTGTACGGCGAGTACGACTTCGAGGCCAAGGCCAAGTCGCTCAAGCTGGACAGTCCGCTGCAGGTCATCACGGTCGCCAGCCTGGTCCAGGCCGAGGGCAAGACGCACGAGGACTACCGCAAGATGGCGGAGGTCGTCTACAACCGGCTCAAGCCCACCAACGACCAGACCAACCAGCTGCTCCAGTTCGACTCGACCTTCAACTACCTGAAGGGCGAGAGCAACATCCACATCAGCGAGTCCGAGATCAACAGCAACAAGGACCCGTACAACACCTACACCAACAAGGGCCTGCCGCCCGGCCCGATCGGCAATCCCGGTGAGGACGCGCTGAAGGCCACGCTGAATCCGACCTCCGACGGCTGGATCTACTTCGTGGCGACCGACGGCAAGAGCAACACCGAATTCGCCAAGACCTACGCGGAATTCAAGCGACTCAAGGACAAGTTCGATGCCAGCTCGGGCAACTGACGTACGCCGGGCCGCGGTGCTCGGCAGCCCCATCGCCCACTCGCTCTCCCCGGTGCTGCACCGCGCCGCGTACGAGGCGCTGGAGCTCACCGGCTGGACGTACGACCGTTTCGACGTCGACGAGGAGGCCCTGCCCGCCTTCGTCGAGGGCCTGGGCGCCGAGTGGGCCGGACTGTCGCTGACCATGCCGCTCAAGCGCGCGGTCATCCCGCTGCTCGACGAGATCAGCGACACGGCGGCCGCCGTAGAGGCGGTCAACACCCTCGTGTTCGCCGAGGACGGCCGCCGGCTCGGAGACAACACCGACATCCCCGGCATGGTCGCCGCGTTGCGCGAGCGTGGAGTCGAACAGGTCGAGTCGGCGGCGATCCTCGGCGCCGGCGCCACCGCCTCCTCCGCGCTGGCGGCCCTGGCCCGGGTCTGCGCCGGTGAGATCGTCGCCTACGTGCGCAGCGACGCCCGCGCCGCCGAGATGCGGCAGTGGGGCGAGCGCCTCGACGTCGAGGTCCGGATCGCCGACTGGACGGCCGCCGCCGACGCCCTGCACTTCCCGCTGGTCGTCGCGACGACGCCGGCCGGGGCCACGGACGCACTCGCGGCCTCGGTGCCGGAACGCCCCGCCACCCTCTTCGACGTGCTCTACGACCCCTGGCCGACCGAGCTGGCCGCCCGCTGGTCCATGTTCGGCGGCGCCGTCGTCAGCGGCCTCGACCTGCTGGTGCACCAGGCGGTGCTGCAGGTGGAGCAGATGACGGGGCGCAGCCCGGTTCCCCTGGACGCCATGCGAAAAGCGGGCGAACACGTGCTCGACGCCCGATAGGATCCGCTCGGTTCCGCAGGGGGCGGAGCAAAGACCGGAGTACCAGGGGGTATCCACTCATGACCACAGGCGTGCCCATAGCGTCCGGAAAGAGCGAGATCTTCGAGATCGTCCTGAAGTTCCTGCCGGACTGGGTGCAGCTGACCGTGCTCGCCCTGGTCGTCGCGGCGGTTCTGATCTCGTGGGGCCTCAAGCTGAAGCACTGGATCGCACGCAGGCGCGGGGTGAGCGCCGGCGCGCCCGTCCAGGCGGCGGCCGGGCACGGGCAGGGGCGGGGCGCGGACTACCTGGGCGCGTACGCGCCGCAGCAGACGCAGCAGACGCAGCAGGCACAGCAGACGCGGGAGCCGAGCGGCGCCGATTTCCTCGGCGCCTACGCGCCGCAGCAGCAGCCCCGGCGGGACGGTTCCGCCTGATCCGCTCCACCGCCCCGCGGCCGTGCCGCCCGGACCGTGACACGTCCGCTTCGTGGACCGGCGGCCGGCGCGGCCCGCGGACGTGGGAGGATCGGAGGTGGCGGGCCCGGGCCGCGCACCTGGTCACGCCGACGACGTACGCGTGGACGCGCGTGCGGCAGGGCACAACAGGCGCGAGCACTGAGGAGCATCGTTGAGCAGGCTGCGTTGGCTGACCGCGGGGGAATCCCACGGTCCCGCACTTGTCGCGACGCTGGAGGGCCTTCCCGCCGGCGTGCCGATCACCACGGAGATGGTGGCCGACCACCTGGCGCGGCGGCGGCTCGGCTACGGCCGCGGTGCGCGGATGAAGTTCGAGCGCGACGAGGTGACCTTCCTCGGCGGTGTCCGGCACGGCCTCACCCTGGGTTCGCCGGTGGCGGTCATGGTGGGCAACACGGAGTGGCCCAAGTGGGAGCAGGTCATGGCGGCCGACCCGGTCGACCCGGAGATCCTGGCCGGCCTCGCCCGCAACGCCCCGCTCACCCGCCCGCGCCCGGGCCACGCCGACCTCGCCGGGATGCAGAAGTACGGCTTCGACGAGGCCCGGCCGATCCTGGAGCGCGCCTCCGCGCGTGAGACCGCCGCCCGCGTCGCGCTCGGCGCCGTCGCCCGGTCGTACCTCAAGGAGACGGCCGGCATCGAGATCGTCTCGCACGTCGTCGAGCTGGCCGCCGCCAAGGCGCCCTACGGCGTCTACCCGACCCCCGCCGACGTCGAGAAGCTGGACGCGGACCCGGTGCGCTGCCTGGACGCGGACGCCTCGAAGGCGATGGTCGCGGAGATCGACCAGGCCCACAAGGACGGCGACACCCTCGGCGGCGTCGTCGAGGTGCTGGCCTACGACGTTCCCGTCGGCCTCGGCTCGCACGTGCACTGGGACCGCCGACTGGACGCCCGTCTGGCCGCCGCCCTGATGGGCATCCAGGCGATCAAGGGCGTCGAGGTCGGCGACGGCTTCGACCTCGCGCGCGTGCCCGGCTCGAAGGCGCACGACGAGATCGTCACCCGGCCCGAGGGCATCCGACGCGCCAGCGGCCGCTCCGGCGGCACCGAGGGCGGTCTGACCACGGGCGAGCTGTTGCGCGTGCGCGCGGCGATGAAGCCGATCGCGACCGTGCCGCGGGCCCTGCAGACGGTGGACGTCGTCACCGGCGAGGCGACCCAGGCGCACCACCAGCGCTCCGACGTGTGCGCGGTCCCGGCGGCCGGCATCGTCGCCGAGGCCATGGTGGCCCTCGTCCTCGCGGACGCGGTGGCGGAGAAGTTCGGCGGCGACAGCGTCACCGAGACCCGCCGCAACGTTCGGTCGTACCTCGACAACCTGCACATCCGATGAGCGGGCCGCTGGTCGTCCTGGTCGGCCCGATGGGCGTGGGCAAGTCCACCGTCGGGCGGCTGCTGGCCGAGCGGCTCGGCGTCGGCTACCGCGACACCGACGACGACATCGTCGACGAGCAGGGCCGCAGCATCGCCGAGATCTTCGTCGACGAGGGCGAGGACGCCTTCCGCGCGATCGAGAAGAGGGCCGTGCACCGCGCGCTCGCCGAGCACGACGGAGTTCTGGCGCTCGGCGGCGGTTCGATCCTGGACGCGGACACACGCGGCCTGCTGGCCGGGCAGCGCGTGGTCTACCTGGCCATGGACGTCGAGGAGGCCGTCAAGCGCACCGGCCTCAACGCGGCCCGCCCGCTGCTCGCCGTGAACCCGCGCAAGCAGTGGCGCGAGCTGATGGAGGCCCGCCGTCACCTGTACGAGTCCGTGGCCACGGCCGTGGTGACGACGGACGGCCGTACGCCCGAAGAGGTCACCCAAGCAGCCCTGGACGCACTGGAGTTGAAGGAAGCATGAGCAGCGAGTCCGTGACGCGGATCCGGATCGGCGGCAGCGCGGGGTCGGAGCCCTACGAGGTGCTGGTGGGCCGTCAGCTGCTGGGGGAGCTCGGCGGGCTGATCGGCGACCGGGTCAAGCGGGTCGCCGTCATCCACCCCGAGGCGCTCGCCGAGACCGGGGACGCGCTCCGCGCCGACCTGGCCGAGCAGGGCTTCGAGGCCGTCGCCATCCAGGTGCCGAACGCCGAGGAGGCCAAGACCGCCGAGGTCGCCGCCTACTGCTGGAAGGCGCTCGGCCAGTCCGGGTTCACCCGCACCGACGTCGTGGTGGGCGTCGGCGGGGGCGCTACCACCGACCTCGCCGGGTTCGTCGCCGCGACCTGGCTGCGCGGGGTGCGCTGGATCGCCGTCCCCACGACCGTGCTCGCGATGGTCGACGCGGCCGTCGGCGGCAAGACCGGCATCAACACCGCCGAGGGCAAGAACCTCGTCGGCTCCTTCCACCCGCCGGCCGGCGTGCTGTGCGACCTGGCCGCGCTGGACTCCCTCCCGGTCAACGACTACGTCTCGGGACTGGCCGAGATCATCAAGGCCGGCTTCATCGCCGACCCGGTGATCCTGGACCTCATCGAGTCCGATCCGCAGGCCGCCCGCACCCCGCAGGGCCCCCACACCGCCGAGCTCATCGAGCGTTCCATCAGGGTGAAGGCGGACGTCGTGTCCTCCGACCTCAAGGAGTCCGGCCTGCGGGAGATCCTCAACTACGGCCACACCCTCGCGCACGCCATCGAGAAGAACGAGCGCTACCAGTGGCGGCACGGCGCGGCCGTCTCGGTGGGTATGCACTTCGCGGCCGAACTGGGCCGCCTGGCGGGCCGGTTGGACGACGCCACGGCCGACCGCCACCGCACGGTCCTGGAGTCGGTGGGTCTCCCGCTGCACTACCGCCACGACCAGTGGCCCAAGCTGCTGGAGAACATGAAGGTCGACAAGAAGTCCCGCGGCGACCTGTTGCGCTTCATCGTCCTGGACGGCCTGGCCAAGCCGACCGTTCTCGAGGGCCCCGACCCGGCCGTCCTGCTCGCCGCGTACGGCGAGGTGGGCGAGTAGGACCGCGGGCGGTCGCGTACGTCCGCCCGGTCGGCTTCCGCCCGATTCGCTTTCCCCACCGGGCACTTCGGGCCGCCCTTGGCCGTTCACCAATCGACGGTCGGGGGCGGTACCGTTCAGTAGCGAAGAGGGGGCCGCGCCCCCACAGCCAGCGCCCATTGCCTGTACGAGACGGAGTGGCACCGGATGCAGCACGCAGTGGGTTCTCCGCTGCCGCCGCCCCATCAGCCGGGGCACGGTCCGGCCGCCGGCTGGTCGCCGGCCGCCCAACACCCCGGCCCGCACCAGCCGGGCAGCACCCCCCAGCACCAGCCGGGCTACCTCGGCGCCCCCTCGGGTCCGGTCCCGTCCGCGCCCCAGCCGCCGGTACCGGCCGTGCCGCCCCCGCCCGCCCCGCAGCACGCCCCCGTCCCGCAGGGCGCCGATACCACCGGGCACGTCCCGCTGCCGCCCGGCGGGCCCGTCCCGATGCCCAGCGCGCCGCCCGCCCCGACGGTCCCCGACCCGGCGGCCACGACGCTCGCGGTGCTGCTGATCGGCCCCGCGGGCGCCGGGAAGACCAGCGTCGCCAAGTACTGGGCCGACCACCGCCGGGTGCCCACCGCCCACGTCAGCCTCGACGACGTGCGCGAATGGGTCCGCTCGGGCTTCGCCGACCCGCAGTCGGGATGGAACGACCACTCCGAGGCCCAGTACCGCCTGGCCCGCCGCACCTGCGGCTTCGCCGCGCGCAACTTCCTGGCCAACGGCATCTCGTGCATCCTGGACGACGCGATCTTCCCCGACCGCCCGGCGGTGGGCCTGGGCGGCTGGAAACGCCATGTGGGCCCCGGCCTCCTGCCCGTCGTCCTTCTGCCCGGCCTCGAAGTGGTCCTGGAGCGCAACGCCGAGCGTTCCGGCAACCGCCGTCTCACCGACGAGGAGGTCGCCCGCATCCACGGCCGCATGGCCGGCTGGTACGGCTCCGGCCTGCCCATCATCGACAACTCGCAGCTGGACGTCCCGACCACGGCACGGGTCCTGGACGAGGTGCTGGCCCGGGCGATCGCGAGCCCGCCGAAGTGGTGAGCACTCTCGTGGACGCCCTGCCGGGCACGCAGGGCTGAGCGCCTCCGGCGCTCACGTCGCACGGGGACCGCGCGAGGTCCGCAGGGGGGCCATGGCCGCCGGGCTGCCGTCCGGTCCGTCCCGTTCCCCCGAACGCCGTCCCAACCGGCGCGATCGGGCCGCCGCTCCTACGCTCGTGTCATGTCAGAGGTCTACGCGTCCCGCCGAACCCGACTACGGGAACGTTGCAGTGCGGCCGGCAGCGCGGCAGCGCTGATCTCCCGCCCCGCCAATGTGAGGTATCTCGCGGGCGCCGCCCCGAACGGCGCCGTCCTGCTGCTCGGCGGCCGGGAGGACCTCCTGGTCTGCTGCGGCCCGCCCGACGACCGTCCGGGCGAGGGCCGGCCGGACGACGCCCTGCGCGTCCACGCCCTGCCGCGCTCCGGCGGTGATCCGGCGGTCGCGGCCGCCGGCCTCCTCATGGCCGAGGGCGGCGACTCCCTCGCCGTCGAGGAACATCACCTCACGGTCGCCCGGCACCGTGAACTCCGCTCGGTCGCGCCCCGGCTGCGCCTGGCCGACCTGGGTGGCGCGGTGGAGCAGTTGAGGGTGGTGAAGGACGAGGAGGAGATCTCCTGTCTGCGGATCGGCGCCGAGATCGCCGACCAGGCCCTGGGGGAGCTGCTGGAATCGATCCTGGTCGGACGCACGGAACGGCATCTCGCCCTCGAACTGGAGCGACGCCTCGTCGACCACGGCGCCGACGGCCCCGCCTTCGCCACGTCCGTCGGCACCGGCCCCCACTCCGGCCACCGCGGGCACCGGCCCACCGACCGGCGCGTCGAGGAGGGCGACTTCCTCTCCGTCTGCCTGGGGGCGGCCTACCGGGGCTACCGCTGCGAGATCGGCCGCACCTTCGTGATCGGGACCTCCCCGGCCGACTGGCAGATCGAGCTCTACGACCTCGTCTTCGCCGCTCAGCGCGCCGGACGCGAGGCCCTGGCACCCGGCGCGGCCTGCCGTGACGTGGACCGCGCGGCCCGCCAGGTGCTCGGCTCCGCGGGGTACTCCGAGGGGCTCCCGGCCCTCACCGGGCACGGTGTCGGACTCGAAATCGAAGAGGACCCGCAGTTGACTCCCGCGGCCATGGGTAAACTGGACGCTTGCGTGCCGGTCACCGTCGAACCCGGGGTCCACCTACCGGGCAGGGGCGGCGTCCGGATCGATGACACGCTCGTCGTGCGCCCCGAGGCGGACGGCGGACCCGAGCTACTCACCATCACGACCAAGGAGCTGCTCGCGCTGTAGGAGTGCGTGCCCCGGGGTCGTCCACGTCAGTCCAGGAGATTCCGCAACCGTGGCTTCCACGAACGACCTCAAGAACGGCCTGGTGCTCAAGCTCGAAGGCGGCCAGCTCTGGTCCGTCGTCGAGTTCCAGCACGTCAAGCCCGGCAAGGGCCCGGCCTTCGTGCGCACCAAGCTCAAGAACGTGCTGTCCGGCAAGGTGGTCGACAAGACCTTCAACGCCGGCGTCAAGGTCGAGACGGCCACTGTCGACAAGCGCGACATGCAGTTCTCGTACATGGACGGCGAGTACTTCGTCTTCATGGACATGGAGACCTACGACCAGCTGATGGTCGACCGCAAGGCCGTCGGCGACGCCGCCAACTTCCTGATCGAGGGGTTCACGGCCACCGTGGCGCAGCACGAGGGCGAGGTGCTCTTCGTCGAGCTGCCGGCCGCCGTCGAGCTCGTCGTCCAGGAGACCGAGCCGGGCCTGCAGGGCGACCGCTCCACCGGCGGCACCAAGCCCGCCACCCTGGAGACCGGTCACCAGATCCAGGTCCCGCTCTTCATCACCACCGGTGAGAAGATCAAGGTCGACACCCGCACCAGCGACTACCTCGGCCGGGTGAACAGCTAACCGTGGCTGCTCGCAACACGGCCCGCAAGCGCGCCTTCCAGATCCTCTTCGAGGGCGACCAGCGCGGAGCCGATGTCCTGACGGTCCTCGCGGACTGGGTCCGGCTCTCCCGGGCCGACACTCGGCAGCCGCCGGTGAGCGAGTACACGATGCAGTTGGTCGAGGGCTACGCGGAGCACGCGCGGCGCATCGACGACCTGATCAGCCAGTACTCGGTCGGCTGGACGCTGGACCGGATGCCGGTCGTCGACCGCAACATCCTGCGGCTCGGCGCCTACGAGCTGATCTGGGCCGACGAGACCCCGGACGCGGTCGTTCTCGACGAGATGGTGCAGTTGGCGAAGGAATTCTCGACCGACGAGTCGCCCTCGTTCGTCAACGGCCTGCTCGGCCGCCTCAAGGAGCTCAAGCCGTCCCTGCGGCGCGAGTAGCCCCGCGGGTGGCCGGGGAACTGCCGGGCCGTGAAGCGGTCTGCGGGCCGTCCACGGCGCGCCGCGCAGTTCCCCCGCGCCCCTGGGGGCGGGGGGAAGGCAGGGGGGTCCCAAAAAAACAGGTGTGGGTCCTCGGAAGTTTCCACACCCCCACGGGGGGGTCGGAGCATCCCATTTCAGCTATCCC